>DASSXG010000104.1:0-9909 GCA_035704085.1 Candidatus Acidiferrum sp.
TGAACGGAGCATATGGAAAGCGCCTGCTACGGAAGAGAGGCGAGCTGATCGAACGGAGCTTTGCGCACTGCTACGACTCCGGGGCAATGAGACGAACGCATCTGCGAGGGCATAAGAATATTCTGAAGCGCTTGTTGATTCATGTCGGCGCCTTCAATTTGAGTCTGATCTTCCGCTCGCTGCTGGGAGCGGGAACCCCGCGGGAGCTGAGAAATCGGCTTGCCACGCTTTTTCAGCAACTGTTTTGCCTGCTTGGTCGATTGTGGACGCCTACGGATCGCGCCAACAGTGATTTTTCGTCGTTAGGACCGAGGTCCCAGCGGAATCGCCGCTATCGTCGTTATAGGCTCCGCCATTCGAACAAACCTGCTTTCGCCACGGACTGCTAGGGACGAGATGTACAACGAGCTAGGGCAGAGGCGGATCAACCGCGGCGCGGAACAGGAAGCGATCGACAGACAGCCCATTGGCTCACCGCTTGGCGAAAGAAATGGCGTCAACATTCTCCCGGAACCGCGTTTTGCTGGCTCCGAGGGCCGCGCTGCGACATGGACAAACGAAGATGTGATGCGTCTCGCGCGGCAAGGCAATCGAGAGGCGATTCAGCAGGCGGTTCGCCGAGGAATGGAACTGCCACCAGGAGCGCGTTACGTGATGGGCGACCCTGATCCGCGACGGCCGGGATTACTTCCTGCAGGTTTGGGGTATCAACACAATTCTCCACGAATCGCCTCACCAGAGGCGCATCAATGATTCGAAAGGCAAAGCCTCAAGTTGAGGCGAAGTCCGTCTCTCTGGGTCGGCACCAAACGAACTGCACGGTCTGTGCGCATGAAAAGTGTGCGGAGATTGAGGTAGAGTTCGTCAACTGGAAGAGTCCGATTCTAATCGCGACAGAGTACGGGCTTGCAGATCGCACGAGTGTCTATCGGCACGCACACGCCTTGGGGTTAATGGAGAAGCGGCGCCGCAACGTGCGGGCTGCTCTCGAGCGAATGATCGAGAAGTCGGGCGACGTGGACGTGACCGCGTCAGCTATCGTTGCGGCGATTCAGGCCTATGCGAAGATCAACGCTCAGGGTCAGTGGATTGACCGGAGCGAGCATGTCAACCTTAACGATCTGTTCGAGCGTATGAGCAGCGCGGAACTGGAAACCTACGCACGGGAAGGCACTTTGCCGAGTTGGTTCAGCCAGGCGGTGTCCGCAACGCCTCTCAACAGTCAGGAGACAAAAAGTGACGACTAAACCACGGAAACTGCTCAATCTGCCCGCTGCGGATTCGGTCCCCAAACCGGGCGACTTTCCACTAGGCAGTCCTCAATCACGGGCGGCATCCCGGGCTTTGCTGGAGCGGATGGACCAAGCCTCGGAGAAAATTCGCGTTGTCGTTGAGTGTATTGGCGCTCCCGAGAAAAACTGGGAGTTTGAGGTGCCTTATCTGAATGCTGGCGGGGTGCGCTAATGAAGCCCGGCGATTTTCCGATTGGTTCACCGCCATCGAGGGCGGCCGCCAGGGCATTACTGCTGAAGCGTCAAGAGACGGTTCCTGAGTTTGGTTGGTTTTGTCGGCCGCATCTCCCCGACGATTCGCTCCCGACTTACGAAGACCTTGCTGCCGACGTGGAACTACTAAACTGTGTCGGAAGCTTCAGCCACGTCGTACTCCACGATGAGGAGTTGCTCGGGGAGCGTGAAGACCCGCCCACGTATGAGGAGTTGGGCGAGGGATGGCAGGCCAAATCAAATTCACTAGGGACGCAATGGAAGGTGCGGTGGAAAGATAAAGGCCAATACTTCCTCAGTTTTAGCACTGGGTGTGCCGGCGTTGGCGTGCTGTCGAGGGCGTCAAAGCTGTATCAGCGCATTGCGGCAGAGGCACACGCATGGAGGTCGGCGTGAATCTTGAAAACATGGCGCGACCTGGGGATTTTCCTTTGGGCTCGCCTGAATCGAGAGCGGCGGCGAGAATGAAACTTACTCATCGGCACGATAATCGCAAGCGCGTCCAGTTTATCAGTAACGTTTGCTCTCCTAGTCCCATTGATGGCTCAGTGGACGACTCCACGCGGTTCCATTTTAGCGCTTGGCTAGAGTGCGAGGATGGCTCACTTTTCCGTTCGGTGTGCTGGCCTGGCGTTTGGCTGAAACTGGGGGATACGGCGTTTACTTAGGCGATTAGTTCCAAGTTGCCGACGACTCGCCCAGGATGCGCGTGAACACCAAGAACGGCTACCCCAAAAACGTGCGGGAACCAAAACATTTTGAGTTACGTACGTATATCTATGCGCCGGCTGGTGATCTACATTTGTACTGCTTTGACCTGTCTCACGGTTATCCGCGCGCAAGAGGGGAAAAACGCCGATCCCATCGCAACACAGTTGGAGAAGCAACAATACGATCTTTCCACGGACGGCAAAACATTTCTGCTAGGCGAAGCGCGGCAAGCTTCCTTTTTCCTGCTGGGTGAGCTACATGGAGAGAATGAGATCCCGGCGTTGTTCCGGGAACTCTGGCCTCAGATGTGGCGTGATGGCTATCGAAACATCGCTGCTGAAGTGAGTCCTTGGGCAGCACATCAATTGGAGTTCGCGCCTGCCGATGGCGGCTCACGAGTCCTAGCTTTGTGGTCGAAGGAGGAAGCCCAATTTGCTCATTCCTTCGCCAGCGCAACGCAGGCAGTGTTTTGGGGATGTGACATGGACGAAGTGCAGCCTCACTTGCTTATCCGCGATTTAGCCGCCGCAAATGCGTCCAATTCAGCTTTACAGCAGATGCTCGAAATGACGAAGACGGGATATAGGCGAACTATGGCGCCGGACCTCTTGAAACTGGTGCAGAGCGCCACGGGGATCAAAGATCAAACGATAAACGATTCGTCGCTGTACGCCAGCGTAGTCAGCACGCTGGAGATCGAACGTGATCGCCTCAACCGAGATCGGCTCAGCGCTTCGCTTCGTCGTGAATCCCTCATGAAGAACCTGTTTCTGGTTCACTACCAAAAGAGTCCTGCGACCGGCGTGAAACCGAAAACCCTGCTTCGCTTCGGTCGCAACCACCTCCACCGGGGATATGATCGCCGCGGCGTCTCCACCCTCGGAAACTTCGTGGCCGAGTTCGCATTGGCTCAGCACATGACATCCTTCCATGTGGCTGCCTTCGCAGCTGGGGGAAAATATTTCCTAGGTAAAACGTTTGACGCGGACGAGCGGCCAGACGACCCCGCGTTCGAGCTGTTAGCATCAGTGGCGCGATATCCCACAACGGTGTTCGATCTGAGGCCTCTTCGACCCATTCTTCATCAAATTCCCGATAAGGATCGCTCTGCTGTTCAGAAAAGCTTGGTTTACTGGGCCGATTCCTACGATGCGATTATCTGCTACAGGGAAGTAACCCCCTTCTACCGCGAAGTCAGCCCTTAGGGCGTGTGGGTTAGAACCTCACCGGCGCTTGGCGTCGATGTGGGCAGGTGACGAGCAACCCGGAAGCAATTCCACTTGCCTGGTTTATATTGTCGCCTAACCGGGTGCGCCGTGAAAAGGCGGTGGTCCACAGCGGGAGTTAAACCCGCCCGGGAACTGGTTCGCTCCACCCGGTAGCAATCAGAGCAGCAGTGGAGGCAACGAGACTGCTGAAGCCTCTGGTGCAGAGAGTCGCTAGGCGACTTGGCGAGCATGCAGGCCGTAACTTGAGTAAACGCTGAGCAGGCCCCGAAACCGACAATGCAGGAGCCGACCCGCCCCGGTTCGTGGGAAGGCCGAAGCTAATGGAATCGTACGAGCGAATAAATTCCATCAGACCTGCCGGGGTATTGGCGACGGCATGCAGGCAAAGGGGACCACGCGCAACACGGGAAGTCCCAGCGGTGATCGCAGTATGGATCAACTGGCAACTCGCGAGAGACAGGCCGGGCCGTCTGGGATGGCGGAGAGGCTCGTTGTACTGATGAAGCCGGGTAACTCCGGTGGAGGGAAGGAGCCTCAGTTGAAAGGAAACGCAAGAAGCGACAAAGGACCGAGGGATTGGCGATGAGCCTAACAACTCCACTAAGTGTTCAGAAGTTGCAGACGGCGTTGCACGACAAAGCGAAGGGATCGCCCAAATTTCGCTTCTATGCTCTGTACGACAAGGTGTACCGAGAAGACGTGATGGCATTCGCCTACGAATGTTGCAAAGCGAACCGCGGAGCAGCAGGAGTAGATGGCCAGACCTTCGAGGGCATTGAAGAGTACGGGGTGCAGAAGTGGTTGGACGAACTGACGCAAGAGCTGAAAAGTAGAACGTATCGACCGCAGCCTGTACGGCGGGTGTGGATACCTAAGCCGGACGGGAAACAAAGACCGTTAGGAGTGCCTGCGATCAAAGATCGCGTAGCACAGACGGCGGCAGTTTTGGTGCTCGAACCGATATTCGAGGCCGACCTGCAGCCAGAACAGTATGCCTATCGGGCAGACCGCAGCGCATTGGACGCCGTGAAGCATGTCCACAAGCTGCTCAACACCGGCCATGGACAAATTGTAGACGCGGATTTAAGCGGCTACTTCGATTCAATTCCACATTCCGACCTTCTAAAGTCGGTAGCTCGACGGATCGTCGACGGAGCGATGCTGCATTTGATCAAGATGTGGCTGGAAGCTCCGGTTGAAGAGACCGACGAGAAAGGGAATAAGTATCGGAGTACGCGCAATCGGGATGAGGGAAAGGGAACTCCTCAAGGAGCTCCGATCAGCCCGTTGCTAAGCAACTTGTACATGCGTCGATTCGTGCTGGGGTGGAAGAAGCTCGGGCACGAGAAGCGTCTCGCTGCATACATCGTTAACTACGCGGATGACTTGGTGATCTGCTGTCGTGGTCGAGCGGAAGAGGCGCTGACTATGATGCGAGACATCATGACGAAGCTGAAGCTGACGGTGAATGAGACAAAGACGCGGGTCTGTAAACTGCCGGAAGAAAAGTTCGACTTTCTGGGGTACACGTTTGGTCGGTGCTATTCGCCGAAGACAGGGCGCGCATACCTGGGTACGGTGCCCTCGAAGAAGCGGGTGATCCGCATCTGCGAGGCGATCAGCGAAATGACCGGACGGGATCAAACTCTACTGGAACAGGAGATAGTGGTAGCGAAGCTCAACCGCACGATGATTGGATGGGCCAACTACTTCTGGCTAGGGCCAGTCAGCAAGGCCTATCGGGCGGTGGAAAAGCACGCTTGCAAAAGGCTGCGTCAATGGTTGTGTGCCAAGCACCAAGAGAGGTGGCCGGCGACCAAACGGTTTCCGAAGGCCTCTCTGCACGAAGTGCTGGGTCTCGTCTGCATTACCAAGCGGACGCGCAATCTCCCGTGGGCGACATCGTGACCCTTTCTCCGAGAGCCGGAAGCGGGAAATCCGCACATCCGGTTCGATGAGCGGGATGTGGAAACCGAAGCATGGTGCGGCTATTGAGGCACCGGCAGACGAAAGGGCCGGCAACCGATAGGCTCCACCTAAACCACCGCGCCACATCTCGACTCCACACATCACGTCAAAAGCACTTGCGCCGTGCGTGGTGTCCAGGCTTCGGGTGTCCTTAGTGGCTTACAATGCTCTTATTCTTTGCGTTCGACTTCAGTTCAGCCACAATTGAGCGTAGAAGGAGCTAATTCCGATGGCCATTGACATTGAACAGCTGAAGCACTTTCAGTCGGAACAACTCGAGCAGAAGAACATCCAGACCTCAGCGAGGCTTCCTATTCATACCAGAACGATCGAATGGGCGCTCATCGAGATCGTTATCCTCTTGACGGGCATCGGTGACAGTCTCAAGCGGATGGCCGACAGACCTTAGCGCCGCACTCGCAATCATACTAACTGCGCCCACGGAACGTTCGCTGTGGCTCTGCTCATAGTTGCAGATTAACGGGCCACTTTGAAAGCCAACTCCTTCCATGAGAAGGCCGGCCCTTGCAAGAGTTTTTCTCTTGCTTAACACTGAATTCGAGCGCACTTTTCCGTCGGCGCACGAACTGCGTCTCTTTCTGTCGCTCCGGTTCATCGAACGTAAACGGGCTGGGCAAGTTAGGGTGACAAAGACATTAACTCAGTGTTGCCCACCAAACATCTCTTCGATCGCGATCGACCATGATGAGTTATTCGAACTTATTCGAACTCCCTCTTCTCAAGGGAGGCGGGTAGCCTAATCAACCGGCCGGTGACTTTTCGCACCATAGCGCGTTTCTGGCATCCCCGCACTGGCATCACTGCTTTTCGTAGACTGGGCGGAATTGAGAGAGACTCTGGCGGCTAACGCCACGACAGCGATCGACGTGCGCGACATTCGAGAATCGGAGCAGTACGGAGTGTTCTTTCGACAGGAAATGACGCGAAGACTTGCGACGGAGAAGGAGAGCACGGGGCCGGAGGAGGATCGCGCTCTGCGAGTTCTCGTCATTATCAGCGGTATGATGCCGTTCGGCTTCGGAAGATCGATTTCCATTTCGCCGCCGCCCGACGGCAATTTCGTTGTGTACTACCTGAGATACGAGTTTCTCCCGACACCTAGCTCTCAGCCGAGTATTTTGGCTCTGCCGCAAGTACCTGGGCAGGACCACTTGGATAGGATCGAGCGGACGGTCGATGGGATCGGCAGTGGGCGAGATTTCGCGAATGTAGAGGAGTCGGTGCCTAAATAGCGGGCGGCCGCGTGCTGGAAGTGCTCAGGGCACTTCACCTACTAGAAATTATCCCTAACTTCGAGGATGAGACCCAAGCCCTGGCCAGCTTTCGGCCCCTGGGTTACTTCGCAAAGCCGTGAAGATCGTTGACGACCAATACGAACCTTGTAAATGAGACCGAACGCATCGCTATTTGGGTTTCTCTGAGGGTGTTGCTTGTGCCTGCGCGGCAGGACCTTGGTCTGATTTCCGCGTTTCGACGAAGACCACGTTAGAGGTGCCATTTATGTCCCGCTCCTGAGTGGTTTTTGTCTGTTGCGTACCGGACGCACCGTACTG
This sequence comes from Candidatus Acidiferrum sp., assembly GCA_035704085.1. GTDB lineage: Bacteria > Acidobacteriota > Terriglobia > Acidiferrales > UBA7541 > Acidiferrum. Next base: position 6,988 of record DASSXG010000104.1, read on the forward strand.
CACGACGTATTTGGTTTTTATGCCTACTTGCAGACCGGCGTTCGGGTCACCTGATTTGGGCTGCTCGACCTGCTGCTCGGTTGTTTTTCCCCCTGAATCCTTTCTCTGGACGGTCGTTACACGCCAGGTCAGATGCAGGCTGCCGTCGGGAGCTAATCCAGGAATATTCTCAGAATATGTCTCAATGGTTTTGTTTTTTTCTCCGGCGGCGGTTTCAGTCTCCTTGTCAACTGTGCGTGAAACCTCTGAAAGTCTGCCGTTTAAATCGGAGCGCGAAACGCTCTCTTCGCTGGTTCGATTCTTGCCGTCTTCCTTTATTGTGCTTTCTTTTACTTCGCTCACTTTCCAGATGCCGCTAGAATCCTGCCCGAGCGTCACCGTCTTCACCTCGACCGTGTGGTCATCGCTGCGCTTTCGCAGTTCCTGCGTCTGCAGGAACGGAGTCAAGCGGCCGTTGCCGTCCAGAATGTAAAGCGTGGTTTTCGTCTCCTGCGCATTTGGACTTGTCTTTCGAGTGTTCGCGACCTCACGTTGCGTAACCTGTAGATTTCCGTTCGCATCAGAACTCGAGGTCGTGCGTACCAACTGAGCATCGCCGCTAGCTGAGCTTTGTGCTACTTCTCCCGTTACCTGCACCAGATACCTTTGTCCATTCACATCCCACCTGTAGGAGCGCTCAACTGTACGGGTCGTCGTAGCATTTACCTGGATCGTTTCCTTTTCGGTTTCGGAATAGGGCTGGTACCCGCCATTGGGCCCAGGCACCTCCACTCTCTGTTTATCCACACTCCGGTCGCCAGACTTGGTGTGGCTCTCCATCGTCCGCGATGCCTTAGTGTTGGCTCCGGAAGTTTCCGTGGTCGCCGTCCAGGATTCGTTGGTGGTGTTCGGCTGAGCCTCTTGCGCCTGTGCGCAGACCGCTGAGCCGACATAAACAATTACAGAAATCATCGACTTGACCAAAAGCTTGGCCGCAGACACAGCAACCCGCTTTTCAGGCTTTGGCAAGGCCATGTTGTTGCTCCCTTCCCCTGGTGCCGCGCCGCTCGACTATCCGGTCGCAAGCTTTCTTCAACCCCGACGCACTCGATAAATCCGAGTTTCCGGCACTTTCACAACAACGAGGTCAGCTACGCCTTGCTTTTAAGCCTCGGGGTTTTCCGTGCCGCGTTTTGCCAGCTGCTGCTGTTCTGCGCCGGTCAACTCGATTTTAAGGTGGTCGGCGATGGCCTTTGAAATTTGTTCCTGGATGCCGAGGATGTCCGAGAGCTTCTGGGAGTACTGATCTCCCCATAGCTGCGAATCCCTGGTGAGGTCGATGAGTTCGGCGCCGACGACGAAGGAATCGCCCCGGCGCGTCACCCTCCCGGTAACGACCGCTCGGACATTGAGATCGCGGCCGATTTTCTCTGGAGCATTGGCCTGGCCCTTGTAGCGGAAGACCGTGCTGCGAGGGACGACGCGGAGCTTGGCGACACGAGAAAGACTGTTAATCAGGGTTTCGGTGATCCCATCACTGAGGAATTCAGTGTCCTGGTCTCCGCCCGTATTCGCAAATGGCAGCACCGCCACCGAGTCAATTGATCCACCGGTAGCAGAAGCGCCAGAACGATGGAGCCAGTAGCCAAGCGCGGCGACAATGACGACGAGCACCGCCAGCGCCAGGATCAATTCTTTTTTGTGACGCTTCGCCAAGCCAACCGCAAGAACTGAGTCGGAACTGTACTGTGGTTCAGTTTGGTGCGTCGATTTTTGCAGGTCCGGTGGGGCGTTAACGCTTACGCTCGCCGAGCGGCTCGAATCCGTGTCGCGCATTAAGCGCGTCAGGTCGGTCCGCAGATCGGCCGCGTGCTGGTAGCGGAGATTGCGATCTTTCTCCAACGCTTTGTTGATGATTTCTTCCAGCCGCTGAGGCAAGTCTGGGTTGAGCCGCACAGGGGCTACAGGCGCTTTGTGAAGAATCGAATCGAACAATGCTGCGGAGATTTCCCCGCGAAAGGGGAGCCTGCCGGTAGCCATTTCGTAGAGGACCGTGCCGAAAGAAAAAAGATCGGTGCGGGGATCGAGTTCCTTGCCGAGGGTCTGCTCCGGCGACATATAGGCGACCGTGCCCAGCGCTACGCCAGGGCTGGTCAGATGCTCTTCGACAGTTACAGTCGGTAGACTCGAAACCCCGATCGCTTCGGCCACCTGGCGGGGTTCAGGAGCCAGCTTAGCCAGCCCAAAGTCCAACACCTTCGCCTGCCCTCGTTTCGTTACGAAGATGTTGGCAGACTTGATGTCTCGATGGATGATTCCTCCCGAATGAACCGCGTCGAGCGCATTTGCAATCTGGATGCCAAAATCCAAGAGTTGCTCGGTATCCAGCGGCTTGCCTGCTATCCGGTGCTTGAGCGTTTGCCCTTCTAGGAACTGCATGACGATGAAGGGCTGCCCCTCGTGCTCACCAATGTCATGGAGGGTGCAGATATTGGGGTGGTCGAGTGCGGAAGCAGCGCGGGCCTCGCGTTGGAACCGCTCCAAAGCTTGGCGGTCCTTTGCCAGCTCTTCAGGCAGAACCTTCACGGCTACTAGGCGGCCAAGGCGGATGTCTTCAGCCTTGTAGACCACACCCATCCCGCCGCCACCCAGCTTTTCTAGCATGCGGTAGTGGGAGACGGTCTGCCCGATAAGTGAGTGGGAATCAGCCATTCGGCCCACATGTTAGGTCGTGGTCAGAGGCAAGTCAACGAACGGAACTCAGGCCGGTAGCTGGGAAGTGGACACAGCGCCTGATTAACGCTGCTATGAAAATAGAGTTCAGCGGGCGGATGAGTTGGGCATCATGCAGCTTTCTGCTCTAGCGTCACGGTGTAACCGAGACGCTCCAGGCGATGCACCAAGTTTCGAGTCAGATGATGTTTGTTGAGCTTGTCCAGGTAG
>DASSXG010000019.1:0-31135 GCA_035704085.1 Candidatus Acidiferrum sp.
GCTTCCTGGGACTTGACGTACTTGGCCGAAAATCCCGGCATGGTGGCGCGCGTACGATCGTAAAGACCGGCGCAATGCATGCTGACTAGCAGCCCGGCGTAGTGGTCCACTTTTACAATGCGCTCGATGCCCCGCTGGTAGAGATCGATGTGCTCTTGCGTAGGCAACGACATGAAGCTATAGGGCAAGAACGTGACGGGATCGATGCGCGGTTGGAGTTCCCACTCGTTCCAGCCATTGTCATGCTCCGTTGCCGCAAGCTGGAACGATTCGAGAGGTTCAGGGCGGGCAAAGTCTTCGTTGCCCGCTTCGCGTGCGAAAAAGCCCGACAAGACAGCGTGGTCCGTCTGGCGAATCAAGATGAGATGATCGCCTTGCTCTTGAATAATCATGACGCTGCCCTCGTTCGCAGCGACGCCTGAAGCGCGCCCTCTTGGGTGGGGCGCGTCGGCCTGGCGGGGGGCTGGGCCAAGCAGTTCTCTTCTGACCACGATATTATGCACTTACCCCCCTCTCTAATCCAGCGCGAATGGCGGCTTTCGCTGTCCGGCGACGAGGCTGAAAAGGGTGCAATTCTCAGTGGAGCGGCAGTTCTCAAGCTTGTAGAATGGGAATACCACTGCGGGAGTGGCGGAACTGGCAGACGCGCAAGACTTAGGATCTTGTGGCCGAAAGGCCGTGGGGGTTCAAATCCCTCCTTCCGCACCAAAAACTACTCATTCCGAGTTCCCCCTGGCTCCCATTCGCCGCGCATCCACTCGCCGTTACTTCCCCAGCGGCGCGGGGTGCCCGCCCCCGGTTTTTGAGGGGGGGCTTCGCACTTGCCCTCCTAGCAACAGTTGCCCCCTAACAACACTTAGCAATGATGAGGGTGATGTCGTCGTGCTGTTCGTGGGGGCTGAAGTGGCGGACTTTGTCGACGACGCCGGTCAGAAGGTCCTGGGAAGAGAGTGCGCGGTCGCGGCGCAGCGCTTCGACCAGGCGCTCTTCTCCGAATTCCTCGCCGCCATTGTTGAACGATTCGGTGATGCCGTCCGTGTAGAGCACCAAGGTATCGCCCGGAAAGAGCTGGCTCTCTCCGAGTTCGCATTCCCATTTTTTGAAGGCGCCGAGAATCGTGGCCGTGGATTCGAGCCGGTCGAGAGTGTCGTCGTGCCGGAGGAGAAGAGCGGGGAGGTGGCCGCAGTTCACGTAGCGCAAGCGGCGCTCGGCGTCGTCATATTCGGCGAAGAAGAGTGTGGCGAAGGCCCCGTTGGTTGTGTTCTCGCAAAAAAGCTGGTTCACCGAGCACAGCAGCCGCTGGGGCTGATCCAAAGCGATAGCGCACTGGCTGCGCAGATTGGCCTGGAGATTGGCCATCAAGAGGGCGGCGGCGATTCCTTTTCCGGATATGTCGCCGATGACAAGGCCAAGGCGTTCGCTGCCTAAATCGAGAAAATCGTAGTAATCGCCGCCCACCTGGCGCGCCTGATGGCAAATTCCCGCGTATTCCAGAGTCTTGAGCGGCGCCAGCGTCTGCGGGAAAAGGCGCGCCTGCACTTGTTTTGCAATTTCGAGTTCCTGGGCGGCGTGGCGTTCGGATTCCAGCTTTTCGGCGATGGCGCGGCGTTGCGCTTCGACCGCATGCGTGACCTCGTCAAAGCTGACGAGAGAAAAAGAATTGCCGTCGGGATCCTTGAAGCGGGTAAAGACGCCGCCCCAGATGGGCGCGGGTTCTGTGCCCCGCGCCGATGAATCGGCCGAATGCGGGGCGCGCACCTTCACCTCGTACTTGAGGCGCTTCAATCGTGGCGTAAAATTGAACTTGACTCCGCGCTTGCTCCATTCGCGGAACTTGGCAATCACGTCTTCGGTCACGAAAGTGACTTGCGTGGGCTGGCCGATCAGTTTGTACTGTTCCGAGTCCGGCTCTGGCGCGACGAGCGTGAGGTTCGCCGTGCCATCAGGAGGGGCGACGGTTACGAACCGCCGGTCAGGTTGAAGGCGGGCGTCAAAGACCAAATGGAAGCCGAGTTGATCGAGGTAGAAGCCGAGGCTTTGTTCCAAATCTCGAACGAAGATCGTGATCGACTGGAGGCGCAGGTAGGGGGCCTGACGGTCCAGCCGGACAGTGGACTCTTGTGTCCATTCGCGAGGCGAACTGGCCATGGTCAGCATTATAAGGCGGGTAGCGGAAATTTCGGGCGCGGCTACGGGCGTTTGGCGGTGAGGAGTTCGAGTTCTTCCATGGTGCGGGGCCAATCTTCGCGAAGGAGGCGTGAGAGGGCGCGATCGGCAAGCACTTTTCCTCCAGTCTGACAGACGGGGCAATAGTTTGTTTCGTTTGAGGCGTAACGGATGCGCTGGATTTTGGTGCCGCAGCGCGGGCAGGGTTGCTTGTAGCGGCCGTGGACGGCCATGCCTTCGCGGAAGGCAGTCACTTTTTCGGGAAATTTGCCGCCGGCTTCAGCGTGCAGGCGCTTGACCCAAACCGTGAGTGTGGTGCGGATAGCTTCGAAGAGCCGCTTGATTTCGGACGCGGTCAACTTTTGCGTGAGGATCAGCGGAGAAAGTTTCGCTTCAAACAGGATTTCATCGGAGTACGCGTTGCCAATGCCGCTGAACAAGCGCGGATCGGTGAGCGCGCGCTTAAGAGTATGGTTTGCGGAAAGAAGAACCGCAGCAAACGATTCCAAATCGGAGTCGAGAACTTCGAGGCCACCTGGATCGAGGGAGCGAAACCCGGCTTCTCCTGCGACCACGTGGAGAGAGGCGCGCTTCTGCGAACCGGCTTCTGTCCAGAGAAGCGATCCAGTGGGAAAATCGAATGCGGCGAGGCCGCGCGGCGGCGAAATTTTGGACCCTCGTGCGCGCCAGTGCAACCGTCCGGCGATCATTAGATGCAAGACCAGCCAGAGGTCTTCTTCAAGGCCGATGCAGATGCGTTTTCCAAGCCGGCGCAGGCGGAGAACCTTCTTCCCTGCTGTGTCGCTAAGCGGCGGCGACGCCGTGCGCAACAGAAAAGGGCTAACTACGCGTACGCCTTCCAGCATCAGGCCGAGGATGCGCTTCTCGAGCGCCTCGATGTAAACAACGATGTCCGGCAGTTCCGGCATGCGATGTCCAATTGACTGCGGGACAATCGTACAACGGCTGCACAAGCTTTGCCCCCGAGTTGGGCGAGTGCGGAGCGGAGCAGAGAAATCAGGGACCGTGGGCAGCGACGACGCCGAGGTCGACGATGTTGTCTCCCTTTTTGAGGGAGGGGACTGCATTAACGTGGAGGACGACGCCGGAGACGGGAGCGCGCGGCTCGGAGATGACCTTGCCGAAGAAGTCGGTGATGGTGCCAAGCTTCACGCCGGCGGAAGCGTAAGTACCGCGTTTGACCAGGGGATACCAGATGCCGGGGCCGTCGGCGAGAACGTCGGCAAGCCTTTCAATCCACACTGGATTCTCGATGGGATGCGGTTCGCCGGGAAGCATTTTGAGCGCGCGCATGGCGCTGAGCGTGCCGTTGACCAGAAGATTGACGTCATCGGTTTCGACGGTGCCGGCGTGGCCGGCTTCGACGACGATGGAGGGCTTGCCGCGAACGGATGCGGTGTTATCGAGATAGCGGGTAGCAGTGGGATCGGTGGGGCGCTCGCTCCAAATAATGATGTGGTCAAGGCCGAACGCGAGAACCATTTCTTTGGAAACGCGATCCTGCGCTTCGCGGCCGGTGGGTCCCCAATAGGCATAGGGACGGAGGCTCTCGTCAAGGTCGCCGCCGTGGTAGTCGATGAGATAGTCACAGTGGTCGACGATTTCCTTGGTGATGAGGTAAGAGGCGCGCTCGGTTTGCGTGCCGTCGGGTTTGCCGGGATAAAAACGGTTCATGCTCTTGTTGTCGATGGGATTGACGTGCGGGACCTTTTGCTCGAAAGACTGAATGTTGATGAGGGGAACGAGAATCACGGTGCCCGTGATTTGCGCGGGATCGAGAGCGGTGATGAGTTTTTCGATGGCGATGATGGAAACGTATTCAGTGCCGTGAGCTCCGGAGACGAGCGCGAGAATTTTTCCTGGTTTCGCGCCGTTCACCACTACGACGGGAATGCTGGTGGCCGCGTCGACGCCTGCGGGGACTTCAAGATAGCCCGTGGCTTTTTGGCCGGGGACGGCAGACGCCGTGCCGACCTTGAAAGGAGTTTGAGCGTAGGCAGAAGTGCAAGACAAAATTGCGAACAGCAGTGCGTAGAGCGGTTCGCGACGGAGACGCATCACTCACCTCCGGCCGGTTTTGCGGCGGGAGCGGGCGGCTGCTCGGGCGGACGCGCGGGAGCGGAATCGCCTTTGACATAGTGGGCGTACCAAGCGAGGTAGCGTTCGAGACGGTCCTTCAAATGGGACGGGACCGTTAAGCCGTGATACTCGCCGGGGTAGACCACGAGTTCGGTGGTGCGGCCAAGCGTTTTCATGGCTTGGTACATTTGCTCGCTCCCAAGAATCGGCACGTTCCAGTCGATGTCGCCGCCCATAAATAGCGTTGGCGTGGTGATGTTCGCGACTTTGTAGAAGGGCGAGATTTTGTCCCACACGGCTTTGTTTTCCCAAGGGTGGCCCAGCTCGATTTCGTAATCGCGCTGGTAGTGATCGTGCCCGTAGAAGCTGGCGACGAGCGCGACGCCCGCGCCGGAGATGGCACCTTTGAAGCGGTTGGTTTGGGCAATGATGAAGTCGGTAGAGATGCCCCCGTAGGACCAGCCGCCGACTCCAAGCTTCGCTGGGTCGGCGATGCCCTCGGCGATACCGTAGTCGACCATGGCCACGTCGTCCTGATAATCCTTGTTGCCCCAGTCGGCATAAATAGCTGCGCAGAACTTCTGGCCGTAGCCGGAAGACCCGCGGGGGTTGGGGAGTAGAACGGCATAACCGTTGGCGGTAAGGAGCTGGGCGAGGTGATAGAAGGAGGCGGAGTATTGTCCGACCGGGCCACCGTGAGGATTGAGAATGGCGGGAACCTTTTTGCCGGGAGTGTAGTCGAGCGGCTTATAGAGGTAGCCAGCGACCACGGTGCCGTCCTTGCTCTTGAAGCGCACGTAGTCGGCTTGAGCGAGGCGAAGCTGGGAGAAAAGCGCGTCGTTGGCCTTGGTGAGGCGTGTTGGCTCCTTAGCGTCGTTCGGGAGAAAGAAGATCTCGTCGGGGCGGTCGATGGTGGCGATTTGCGCGGCGACAGAACCGTCTTTGCTGAGGGAATAGCTGCCGATCACGAGGCGGCCGCCGATCGGGCGCGTGATTTCTCCACCCGTGACGGAAATGCGGCAGAGATCTTGAGTGCCATCGTCTTCGGCAGTGAAGTAGACGAAGCGGCTATCGGCGGAAAAGCGCGGGCGGTGAACGCTGCGGTCAAAGGCACGAGTGAGAACGTTGGCTTGCCCGCCCGTTGAAGAAACGACGGCCAGGTGCTGCGTGTTGTAATAGAAAAGATGCGGGTCCAGCTCGGTGACGTAGGCGATCCATTTGCCGTCAGGGGACCAGGTGGGAGCTGAGTCCGGGCCGGGATTCGGGGTGACTTGGGTGAGGCGCGCGCCTTTGTCCGTATTGTCCGCGGCGACCACCCAAATGTGTGCCTGATAGTTGGCGTCAGGGTCAGCTGTGCGATTGCTAGCGAAAGCGAGAGACTTCCCGTCCGGCGACCAAGCCGGTTCACTGTCATCGAAATCGCCGGAAGTGATTTGCGTCGTGGCTTTTGCGGACACACTGAAGATGTAGAGATGGGTGCGGCGGCGGTCGAGGTAGCCGACGGTGTCGCGCTTGAACTGGAGGCGGTCGATGACGAAGGGTGGCGGGGTCTTGGGCTTTGGTGGAGCGGCAGCGGGTTTATCCTTCTCTTTCTCTTTGGCTGCTTCGAGATCTTCAGGCTTGGGGTCGCGCAGGATAAGCACGAGACGGCTGCTGTCGGGAGACCATTCAAAGTCGTCAACGCCTTGAGCCGTTTCGGTGAGGCGCTGGGCTTCACCACCGCGGCGGTCGAGCAGCCACACTTGCGCTTTGCCCCCGTCGCGGGCGGAGAGGAACGAGAGATATTTGCCGTCGGGACTCCAGCGCGGATGCGAAGAGGACACTCCCTCAGCGGTCAGGGGAATGGCATCGCCGCCGTGGGTCGAGACCATCCACAGTCGCTGCTCGTTTTTGTCCTCCTTCAGCTCGCGAGTGCGGACGATGTAAGCGATCCATTGACCGTCAGGGCTGATCTCGGGTTGCGACACGTCGCGAATCTGGAAGAAATCGTCAATCGTGATATTGCGAGGAGCGCCCGTCGTCGGTTTCGTGGCCGATTCTTGGGCGAGTGCTGGGAAAGCGAAGGCGAGAAGCAGATACGCGAGAACGCTGCAGAAACACTTTTTCATGCGAACGACTCCTTAAGAGATGGCTTGAGACGTAAACGGGCGGGTAGTGTAGCAGAGGATTTGCCTATGAACTGGCCAAATGGAGAAAGTGGAATTACAGACTCACCTTCGCCATGGTCTTATTCACCTGATTTTGGAGTGGGAACTGGGCGAGGAGGGGCGGGATCGCCTTTGACGTAGTGGTTGTACCAGGCGAGGTGGCGCTCGAGGCGATCTTTGAGGTGCGAGGGCGTTTTGAATTCGTGGGATTCGCCGGGGTAGACGACGAGTTCCGTGGCTCGGCCGAGGCTCTTGAGGGCCTGGTACATTTGTTCGCCGCCGAGGATGGGGACGTTCCAGTCGCTGTCGCCGCCCATAAAGAGGGTTGGGGTGGTGATGTTGGCGACCCTGTAGAAGGGCGAGACTTTTTCCCAAGCAGCCTTGTTTTCCCAGGCGTGGCCGAGCTCGGTTTCGTAGTCGCGTTGGTACTCGTCGTGGCCGTAGAGGCTGATCGCTAGAGCGCTTCCGGCATCGGAGATGGCGGCTTTGAAGCGCGTGGTCTGGGCGATGATGAAGTCCACGGACAAGGCGCCGTAAGAGTGGCCGGCGACGCCGAGCTTCCCCGGGTCGGCAATTCCCTGCTCTATGGCATAGTCCACCATGGCCATGTCGTCCTGGAAATCCTTGTTGCCCCAGTCGGCAAAGATGGCCTGGCAGAACTTTTGGCCGTAGCCGGAGGAGCCGCGCGGGTTGGGGAAGAGGACAACATAGCCGTTGGCGGCGTAAAGCTGCGGGAGGTGGTCGAACTCGGCGTAGTAGGCCCAAACTGGGCCACCGTGCGGGCGGAGGATCGTGGGATATTTCTTGCCGGGGACGTAATCGAGCGGCTTATAGAGGTAGCCGGAGATTGTTGTGCCGTCTTTACTCTTGAAGTGAACGTATTCGCCGTGAGAGAGCTTGACCTGACCCATCAGGACATCGTTGGTGCGGGTGATCTGTCTGGGTTTTCCATCGGAGCCAGGAAGAGCGTAGATTTCGTCGGGGCGGTCAATGGTGGCGACCTGGGCGACGATTTCGCCGGTTTTAGCCAACGCATAGTCGTTGACCATGAGTCGGCCGCCGACGGGCCGGGCGATTTCGCCGCCACCCGCTGGGATGCGGCAGAGGTTTTGCGCGCCGTCGTCGTCAGCGATGAAATAGATGAATTTGCCGTCCGGCGAGAAGCGCGGAGTGCTGATCATGCGGTCGAAGCTGAGGGTGAGCACTTTGGCTTCGCCTCCCGTGGCGGGGGAGACGGCAAGATGTTTTGTGGCGTAGTCGAAGAGTTTGGGCTCGAGCTGGGTGACATAGGTGATCCATTTACCGTCAGGCGACCAGGCGGGCGTATCGTCTGCGCCGGGATTGGTGGTGATCGGGGTGAGGTGGGCGCCCTTGTCGGTGTTGTCCGCGGCAACCATCCAGATGTCGGAGTTGTAAGTGGCGTCGGGATCGGGCTGAGAGCGATTGCTGGTGAACGCGAGAAGCTTTCCATCCGGAGACCACGCGGGCTCGGAGTCGTCGAAATTGCCAGAGGTGATCTGCGTGAGGCTCTTGGCCGCTAAGTCGAATACATAGAGGTGGGTACGGCGCTGATCCAGGTAGCCAATTTCATCCTGTTTGAATTGCAGGCGGTCGATGACCCAGGGCTTCTGTGCTTTTTTCTTCTCCCCTTTGTCTGATTCTGCGCCTTTATCCTTATCCTTAGCGGCTTTGGCGGCTTCGAGCTCTTCAGGGCTTGGGTCCCGAAGCTGGAGAACGAGGCGGCGGCCGTCGGGCGACCAAACAAAGTCATCGACGTCCTGGGGAGTGTCGGTCAGGCGCTGCGCGTCTCCTCCGAGACGGCTGAGGAGCCAGACCTGGGTTTTGCCTTCGCTGCGTGCGGAGAGGAAGGCGATGAGTTTGCCATCGGGACTCCAGCGCGCGTGGGAGGAGGAAACGCCTTCGGCGGTCAGGGGGATGGGATTGCCGCCGGCTGTCGGAGCCATCCAGATGCGGTCTTCGTGCTTGTCCTCTTTGACGAGAGTGGATTTCACAGAGTAAGTGACCCACTGCGCATCAGGGCTTAGCTGGGGATCACTAACTTCGCGGAGCTGAAAGAGGTCGTCAATGGTGATGGCGCGGGGGCTGGAAGCGGGCTGCTGAGCGTAGCTGCACGGAATCAGTACCAGAACCAGGCTGAGAATCGAGAAGTGGACGGCGCGTCGCATTCGGAAGGTCCCTTTCGACGAATATGAGTGCGAAAAAAAGAAACGGCGAAGTTTAGCACAGGCTCGCAGGTTAGACGGAAACACGGAACAGAACGGGAGCACCGGCGAAGCAACGGAGGTGGGGCGTGGCGTAGTACAAAAGTACGGTTGGCGGGAGTAAAAGAATTTTCGTTGGAATGCATTTTTCTCTTGCATGCAAGGATGACTCTTGTATCCTGCGAATGCGGCGTCGCTTCACCGCATTGCGAGAGCGGCGTTCTTTTAGGAGGACGAGAGTAAAAATTGAGTTCTTTATCGCTTCCCGTCCAGTATCCTCCCCGCGCAATCCCCACAGCTAAGAAAAGGTTCGCCAAGCTGACGCTCTGGCCGCTCGTGGCCGCGACATTCTTCATGGTGTCTGGCGGCACTTACGGGACGGAGGAGATTATCCACGGCGCGGGCTACGGTCATGGAATTTTGATTTTGCTGTTCCTGCCGGTGCTGTGGTGCCTGCCGACGGCGTTCATGATCGGCGAGCTTTCGAGCGCGCTGCCGCAAGAGGGCGGCTACTACGCGTGGGTCCGGCGCGGGTTAGGAAACTTCTGGGGATTCCAGGAAGCATGGCTTTCGCTAGCGGCCAGTATTTTTGACATGGCGATCTATCCCACGCTGTTTGTGTTTTATCTGAAGCAGATGTCGCCGTGGTTTGGCACCGGGAACCACGGAATTTATGCGGGTCTGTTCGTAGTGATGACCTGCGCGGCGCTGAATCTTGCGGGGATTCGCGTCGTAGGAATGACCTCGCTGTGGCTGTTCTTCCTGCTGTCCGCGCCGTTTGCGCTGGTGGTGGTGCTGGCGCCTTTTAAAGTAGGTGCGTTTGCCGATGCGCACGCGGCGCCGGCTGCAACTGGCTTGGGCCTAGTCGGTGGAGTGCTGGTCGCCATGTGGAATTACATGGGCTGGGACAATGCCTCGACCATCGCGCAAGAAGTGGAGCGGCCACAGAGAACTTACCCCCGGGCGATGATCGCTGCGGTGGTGCTGGTGGCGTTGTCATACATCCTGCCATTCGTGGCCGTGTATATCACCGGGATTCCTTCTTCCATTTTCGGGGAAGACGGATCCTGGGCTGCGGTTGCGGGAGCGATTGGCGGAAAGTTCCTGGGATTCGAATGGCTCCGGTTCCTGATCGTGCTCGGTGGAATGATGAGCGCGTTTGGAATGTTCAACGCCCTTGTAATGAGCTATTCGCGGCTGCCGCTGGTGATGGCGTGGGATGGAATGCTGCCGAAAATATTCGGAAAGACGAGCAAGCGAACGGACGCCCCTTGGCTGGCGATCATTGCCTGCGCGACGTGCTGGGCGCTGTGCCTGGGGCTGGGCTTCAAGCGGTTGGTAACGCTGGACATCATGCTCTACGGGGCCAGCCTGATGCTGGAGTTCGTGACCCTGGTGGCGCTGCGCATCCGTGAACCGGAATTGAAACGCGAATTCCGGGTGCCTGGCGGGCTGATGGGAGCGATCAGCTGCGGAATCTTTCCGCTATTGCTCCTTTGCCTGGCGCTGGTGGAGAGCAATCACGAAACCGTACTTGGGATGAACGGGCTGCTCTTCGGAATGCTGATTATCTTTGCCGGTTTCGCGATTTACTTTGTGACCGGCAAGCTGAAGATTCGACACACAAAACCAGTGGTGATCCAGGACGTCAAGCAGCTTGAAACGGTGTAAGACATCTCCGCGGTCTGATAAATTCCTTGCCGCCCGGTTCAGACGAGCCGGGCGGTTTTGTTTTTGGCGGTGAGATATACTCTGCCAGCCTTCGGGAATGGGGAATTCAAGAGGAGACTCAAGACGTGAGCTTTCGCCGACTTGTTGCCGTTTTGCTGTTCACGCTGCTTTTTCTGCTCACAGCTTTGCACCTGATGGCAAAGCCGGATGCCGCAAAACAAGCGGACCCGAAGCTGTTTCAAGATTTGCGCTGGCGGCTGATCGGGCCGTTTAGGGGCGGGCGAACCCTCGCGGTTACGGGAGTGCGCGGGCAGCCGGACGTTTTCTATTTCGGGAGTGTGGGCGGCGGAGTATGGAAGACGGATGATGCCGGGCGGACGTGGAAGCCCATCTTTGATTCGCAGGCGATTGCCTCGATTGGGGCGATTGCGGTGGCGCCTTCGGATTCGAACGTGATTTACGTTGGATCGGGCGAAGCGGATATGCGCTCGTCTATTTCTTATGGGGATGGAATGTATAAGTCTGTGGATGCGGGAAAGACTTGGGCACGCATCGGATTGGGAGATTCGCGGCAGATTGGGAGAATCCTGGTGGATCCGCGCGACGCAAACAGGGTTTTTGTGGTGGCGCTGGGACACTCGTACGGGCCAAACCCGGAGCGCGGTGTTTTTCGTTCGAAGGATGGCGGAAAGAGCTGGCAGAAAATTTTGTACCACGACGAAAACACGGGCGCGATTGACCTGGCATTTGAGCCGGGAAACCCAAAGACGATTTTCGCTGCGTTGTGGCAGACGCGGCGTCCCCCGTGGAGCGTCTATCCTCCTTCGAATGGGCCAGGGAGCGGGCTGTATCGTTCGAATGATGGCGGCGACCATTGGGAGCAAGTGATGGGCCACGGCTTGCCCTCGGAAGGACTTGGCCGGATCGGGATCGCGTTTGCGCCGAGCAATCCGCGAAGGATTTATCTCATCGTGGATGCGAAGGATGGCGGGCTGTATCGCTCCGACGACGGCGGACAGAACTGGCAGCGCGTTTCGAATGACCGGCGCGTGTGGCAACGCGGGTGGTACTTTGGCGAAGTTAGCGTGGATCCCAAGAATCCTGACATTGTTTATCTGCCCAATACTTCAACGTATCAGTCGCGCGACGGAGGCAAGACCTTCGCCGCGTTCAAGGGTGATCCGACCGGGGCCGATTATCACGAAATGTGGATTGATCCGGATGAGCCGCAGCGCATGGCGCTGACCAGCGATCAGGGCACGATCGTGACGCGCAATGGCGGCCACACTTGGAGTTCCTGCTACAACCAGGCGACGGCGCAGTTCTATCACGTGATCACCGACAATCGTTTCCCGTATTGGGTGTATGGGGCACAGCAGGATAGCGGCGCGGCCGCGACGCCGAGCCGGGGAAAATTTCGTTCGCTGAATTTTCATGATTGGCGGCCGATGGAAGCTGGCGACGAGAACGGCTACATCGCACCGGACCCGCTGAACCCAGGCGTAGTGTTTGGCGGCTTCGTGACGAAGCAGGATTTGAGCGACGAACAAATCCAGCCCATGCCGCCTACGCTGGCGCATCCCGGTCAGTACCGGCGGACGTGGACGCTTCCGCTAGTCTATTCCACGATAGATCCGCACGTGCTCTATTTTGGGGCGCAAGTTTTGTTTCGAACGGTGGACGGCGGGAATACCTGGCAAGTGATTAGCCCCGATCTTACGCGTGAAGATCCTGGCGTGCCGCCGAATCTGGACGCGACAACGGCCGCAGACGCTCCGTCGGGGAAACGCCGGGGCGTGATTTACACGATTGCGCCGTCGTACGTGCGCTTGGGAGAAATTTGGACGGGCACGGATGATGGGCAGATTCAGGTTACGCAGGACGAGGGAAAAACTTGGGAGAACGTAACGCCCCCAGAATTCACGCCGTGGAGCAAAGTAACACACATCGAAGCGTCGCATTCTGATGCGGGGACGGCTTACACTGCTGTGGACCGGCACCGACTGGAGGACTATCGACCCTACTTATATCGCACGCGCGATCTTGGCAAGAGCTGGCAAAAAGTGACGAACGGAATCGCCGATGGCAGCTTTTTGAATTGCGTGAGGGAAGATCCCGTTCGAAAAGGATTGCTTTATGCGTGCACGGAAAAGGGCGTGTACGTTTCCTTCGACGATGGAGATGACTGGCAGCCGCTGCAGCTTAATTTGCCGGTGACTTCTGTGCGCGATTTGGTGGTGCACGACGACGATCTGGTAGTCGCGACGTTCGGGCGATCTTTCTGGGTGCTGGATGACGTGACGCCATTGCGGCAAATCGATTCGCGAATGGCAGCGGCTGATGTTTGGCTTTATCGGCCGGCAACGGCATATCGCGTGCGCCCGGGCTCGGATCAAAGCACGTTTGTCCCCCCGGATGAAGCGCTGGCCGCAAATCCTCCGGATGGCGCGGTGCTGGATTATTACCTGAAGGAAAAGGCGGTGGCACCAATCCAACTGGAAATTTTCGATGGCGAGGGAAAGTTGGTGTGGCGATTCGCGAGCGACGACGAATTGCACAAGATCAACCCGAACGAGCTCGCATTTCCAAGTTACTGGATGCCCGAGCCGCAAGCACTTTCCGCGGCCGCAGGGATGCACCGTTTCGTTTGGGATTTGAAATATCCGCTGGCGAAAAGCGTTCGCAGCTCTTTCTATGGCCCGTCGGGAGTGTGGGCCATGCCGGGCAACTACACTGTAAAACTCACGGCGAATGGCAAGAGCACCACGCAGCCGCTGACGGTGAAGCTCGACCCGAGAGTAAAAAAATCGCAGGAGGAGCTGCTGCGGCAGTTTGAGCTGGCGTCAAGAATCGCTTCAAGGTTGGGCGAGGTCTCGACTGCACTGCAGCAAGTGAGCGACCTGCGAAAACAGATTGAGACACACAAAAAGGAGGCGGGCGACAAAGCCGACGTGGTCAAAGTTCTCGAAGAACTGAATCAGAAATTGGAAGCGATGCTGGAAACGGAGAGCGAGACGGGATTCGGAGTGTACGGGCTGGCGCTTCCGGGCAAAGAACCGGAGCCGCTCCCCAAACTTGTATCGGCTCTGAATGGTTTGATGACCATCGTGGAGAGCGCAGACGCGGCGCCGACCGCCGATGCCACGACGGCCAGCATGGCGTGGAACGCGGCTGCAACCGAGACGCTTACCCGCTGGAGCACGGCTCAAAAAGAAGAGTTGGCAAGTGTCAATGCTTTGCTGCATAAAGCAAAACTGAAAGCGCTAGTCCTGGGAGAAACCGCAAAAGAACACTGAAGCGGAAAAAAAATGCCGCCGCAATGGATGCGTATGCGCAGGGGCGTCCCTTTTTAGCACCCGCGGGATAATTCGTGGGGCACGGAATCGCTTGCAGATTTGGTATGCTGCTCGAAGTGTGTAATTTCATGCGAGCCAGAACTCATTCCTTGTTTGGACCGTTTTCGCTGGCGTTGCTCGGCGGGGCTTTGCTCTCACCGCTCGCGCCTTCGCAGCCTCAGCAATCGCTACCAACCGCACAACCGCCTGCAGCAACGCCGCCGGTTTCTTCCCAAGCCGGAGCGCCGGGACAGGCTCCATTTGGCACGCGCGCGCCAAGCGGCGGACTAAACATCGTTGTGCTGGATCCGGCGCACGGAGGGACGGACCCGGGCGCGCGAGGCACGGGAGGGATCCGCGAGAGTGACATTGTGCTGGATCTCGCGCTCCAGGTGCGCAGAGCGCTGGAGCAACAAGGCTTTCAAGTGGTGCGGACGCGGCAGGGGAACGAAAACCCATCGTTCGATGACCGTTCGGCGATGGCCAATGCGCAGCGCGGTGCGGTGTTCGTGACCCTTCACGTTTCCTCCACGGGATTGCCGGGGACGGTCCGTGCTTATGTGAATTCGGACTTGCCCCAAGGAACGGATTCGAATGGGTTGATTCCGTGGGATCGCGCGCAAGCGCCATTTCTCGGGTTGAGCAGGAAATTCGGCGATCTCGTACAGGGATTTCTCACAAAGCGGTTCAAGGGTTCGCCGGACGTGGCACAAACCGCGAGCGAACGGCAGTTGCGAACGACCGCGGCCCCTGCGATTGCCGTGGAGATATCGAGTATAACGGTGGAAGACCGCTCGGAATTGGATCGCATGGCGCCTGGAGTGGCGGATGCAATCGCGCGGGGTGCGGCGGCGTTCAGGCCATCGTATGTGGTTCCAGGCACGCCGGGAGGGCTGCCGTGACGGCGCGATGGAAAGTTTTCTTGATTGCCGGGCTGGTTCTCGCCGTTATTGCGGCTGCGATCTATTTTCCCATGCTACGGAAACGGGTGAAACGCGCAGCGAAATTACAGCAGCAGAGCGAAGAGCAAGCGCGTCGCGAATTGGCCCAGTCGATTGCGGTAAATCCAAGCGATCCTCGGATAAAAGCGAAGCTCTTCTGGGCGTCGGACACGGATAATTCCTTGCTGGTACCGGTGACAGCCGAGCTGCCGCTTTCGCTCGATCCGGTGCTGCGTTCAAAACAGGTGTTGAACACACTGCTTGCGGGACCAGTGGAAGCGGAGCAGCGGACACTGCCGCCGGACGCCGTGCTCCTGGCATTTTATTTGTTGCCGGACGGAACGGCGATCGCGGATTTCTCCGAAGCGCTGGCGACATCGATCCCCTCGGGAATTGCGAGCGAGCAGTTGGCTGTGGATTCCATTGCCCGGACGCTCGAGGCCAATGTACCTCAAGTGCAACGGCTAAAAATCCTGATTCATGGACAGGAAGTGGAAACGCTCGCTGGGCATTTGGATTTAAGTGGCACGTTTGTGGTTAACACGAAGCCAGTTCAGCCCCTCTCGAAGCCCCTGCCGGCGGCTGTGGAAATGAATCAACCGGCTGCCCCCGCCCCGGCAAACAACAAGGCGCCGGCGTCCGGGGCGTTGACACCGGACAAGAGCACCGGCAAACTGGCGCAGCCCGAGAGTAAATAATCGAAGCATTGGGGACGGGTAAGATGGCCGCAGGAGGAAAAGTGAGAGCGGATGGCCGGACGGCGGACCAGATGCGTCCCCTGAAAATGACGCCGGATTTTATTTCCACGGCCGAAGGCAGCGTGTTGATCGAGCTGGGAAACACGCGAGTGATTTGCACGGCGACGGTGGATGATGGCGTGCCGAGTTTTTTGAAAGGCAGCGGCAAAGGCTGGGTGACCAGCGAATACGGAATGCTGCCGCGTGCGACCGAAGAACGCACGCCCCGCGAGGCGGCGCGAGGGAAACAGTCCGGGCGCACGCTGGAAATCCAGCGATTGATCGGGCGATCGCTGCGCGCTGTAACCGACCAGGAAGCGCTGGGCGAGCGCACGGTATGGCTCGACTGCGACGTCATTCAGGCGGACGGGGGAACGCGAACGGCTTCGATCACTGGAGCATTCGTAGCACTGGCATTGGCGTTCGAGCGGCTCACCGCCGCCGGAATCCTGAAGAGATCGCCGCTGATGGATACCGTGGCGGCTACAAGCGTTGGAATTGTCGATGATCGCGCGCTGCTGGACCTCGCGTATGAAGAGGATTCGCGCGCGGAAGTGGATATGAACGTGGTGATGACGGGCAACGGACATTTCGTGGAAATCCAGGCGACAGCGGAAGGGCGCGCGTTCTCGGGAAGCGAGATGCAGGATTTGCTGGCGCTCGCAGCCGCCGGGATTCGCCGGCTGACGGAAGAGCAACGCGCCGTGTTGCCCATGAAATTCAGTGCCCGTGCCCATTAAGCTTTTCCTCGCATCGTCGAATCCGGGAAAACTCGCGGAGTACCGCGCGCTTGCCGCCGCGTCAGCGCGCTCGGCTCCAGTTGCCTTGGAATTATTGCCGAATTTCGATTTGCTTCCTCGATTCGAAGAAAATGCTCCCACGTTTGCCGAGAATGCCGCGGGCAAGGCGCTGCACTATTCGCGGCTCTGCGAAGAACTGGTCTTTGCAGATGATTCCGGGCTGGTGGTGCCTTCGCTCGGCGGCGCCCCTGGAGTGCACTCCGCGAGGTACGCGGGGGAGCACGCCGCAAATTCGCAACGAATCGAAAAGCTCTTGAGTGAGATGCGCCGCAAAACCGGAATCGAGCGCTCGGCCCATTTCGTGTGCGCCATCGGGCTGGCGAGACGAGGGCGAGCCATTGCCATCGTAACGGATAGTGTTCATGGCGAAATCCTTGAGGCGCCGCGGGGTTCGGGCGGATTTGGCTATGATCCGGTTTTTTACTTTCCTGCTTTGAAAAAAACGTTCGCGGAGATTTCCAAGGAAGAAAAAAATCAGCTCAGTCATAGAGGCAAGGCTTTCCGCAGGTTGCTCGCGGCGCTTTCCTCCATGTTATAGTTTTGGCTCCTATGGCTGCCAAGTCGAAGAAAAAACCGGCTACTAAAAAGAAAGTCTTTCGCGCAAAGACCAAAACCACAAAAAAGTCCAAGCGCGTTAAGCCTGCGGCTGCGGCGGGAACAGACCCCAAGCGCGTGGCGGCCATTCTCGCCAAACTAGATGAGGCGTATCCGGACGCGGCATGCGAACTGAAACATGAGAACGCGTTTCAGTTGCTCATCTCCACGATTCTGTCGGCGCAATGCACGGACGTTCGCGTGAATCAGGTCGCCGAAACGCTTTATAAGAAGTATCCCGACGCAAAAGCGTTTGCGTATGCCGCACCCGGCGAATTGGAACAGGACATCCGGCCCACGGGATTCTTCCGCAACAAGACCAAGTCCATCATGGGCGCAAGCAAAGCGATCATCGAAAAGTTTGGCGGTGAAGTGCCACGGACGATGGAGGAGATACTCACGTTGCCGGGAGTGGCGCGAAAAACGGCGAACGTCGTGCTCGGCACGGCCTACGGAATTTCCAGTGGGATTGTCGTCGACACACACGTGCAAAGGCTTTCGAACCGGCTGGACTTATCGCGTAATGAAGACCCGAAAAAAATTGAGCAAGACCTGATGCAAATCATTCCGCGGGACAAGTGGATTCAGTTTTCACATCAATTGATCTGGCACGGCCGCCGCGTCTGCCATGCCCGCAAGCCGAAATGCGTTGAATGCAACTTGGAATCGCTCTGCTATGCGAAGGACAAGACGGTTTGACGAT
Source organism: Candidatus Acidiferrum sp. (assembly GCA_035704085.1). Lineage (GTDB taxonomy): Bacteria > Acidobacteriota > Terriglobia > Acidiferrales > UBA7541 > Acidiferrum. The sequence continues at coordinate 17,417 of DASSXG010000019.1, forward strand.
CAACTGGTCCGAACGCCGTCCGGCGCCATCGGAAGATGGTTCAGCCGAACGCCAGTGGCGTCAAAGATGGCGTTCCCGATGGCCGGCGCGACCGCCATGATCGGCGTTTCCCCAGCACCAGCGGAAGGAATGTCTTTGCGATCGAGCAGGATCGCTTCGATTTCCGGAACGTCGCGGAAGCGTGGCACGCGATACGTTGCGAAGTGCGGATTCTTGATCCGGCCATTTTCAAATGCCATGGCTTCGAATAACGCGCCGCCCAGGCCCTGAATGATTGCGCCCACGACTTGGTTGCGCAGGCCATCCGGGTTGATGATCGCCCCGCACTCGAACGCTTCGACCACGCGCACGACTCGGACCGCTCCCGAAGCACGGTCCACCGCCACTTCCGCACATGTCGCAACGTAGCTGCCCTTCTCGTTGCCGGCGGCAATCCCAAATCCTTGCCCTTTCTGAGTTTTCTTGCGCGGCCAGCCAAAAGGTCTTGCGGCTGCATCGAGGACGTTGCGAAAGCGAGGATCGCTGGCATTCTTCAGCCGGAATTCGAGAGGATCCATCTGCGCCACGCGCGCCAGCGCATCCATATGCGTTTCGCGCGCAAAGTGGTTCGCGGTGGCCGCCAGACCACGATACGAGCCGCTTCGCAAAATCAGCGGCACAGCATGGTATTGGGTCCGCTGGTTCGGCACATCATACGGTGTTTCGATCCCCGACATTCCCGAATGGTAGTTGTGAAAATCCCAGGCTGTCAGCTTGCCGTCGGCAGCAATGCCACTCTTGACTTCGATCACGCCAGCCGGCCGGAAATACGCCCAAGTGAATTCTTCCTCGCGTGTCCATACCACTTTAACGGGACGCCCCGCCGCGCGCGCCAGGCGAGCAGCTTCGATGGCCGCGTCGCTGGTGTGTTTTCCGCCATACGCGGAGCCCGTATCGGGTACGATAACGCGCACGTTGCTCTCCGGAATGTGGAAGATGTCGGCTAACTCGTCGCGATTGGCGAACGGCCGTTGCGTCCCCGTCCAAACCGTCAACTTCCCATCGGCCCATTGCGCCACTGCGGCGCGAGGTTCGAGCGGAGCATGTGCAATGTATGCGACCGTGTATGTTGCATCCGCGCGGTGCGTGGCACCTGCAAGGCCTTCTTCTACAGAACCTTTCTCCTTCCGGTAGCGGTCATCAGATTTGCTCACGCCATTCTGTCTGAGATAGGCAAAGATCTCCTTGTTCGAAATTTGCGGCACTTCCTTCCATTGCACGCGAATCGCATCCAGCGCCTTCTGCGCTTCATGCGGGCTTGGTGTCGCGGCCCCCACGAAATCTCCGTCGCGCACGATGACTACGCCACTCATCGCCTTCGCAGCGCTGTCATCGCACGTAGTGAGCGTTGCTCCGAAGGAAGGCGGCCGCAGCACTTTTCCAAACAGCATTCCTTCTGGACGCAAGTCCGGTGTGTATTTGTGGCGTCCCGTCACGAAAGCGCGGCCGTCCACTTTCGGAATGGGCTTGCCCGCGATTTTCCATTGCGCTGCGGGAGTAACGGGATCTTCAGCGGGAATGTTCAGCGCAAGAGTTTTGCCCTGCGCCAGCTCCGCATAACGGAGCGACCGTCCCGAGGCAGGATCTGTAATTTTCGCGTCGGCTGCCACTAGCCCCTCGACCGGAACGTTCCATTCCTTTGCCGCAACCCCCTGGAGAACTTCGCGCGCCGCCGCCGCCACGCGCCGGAATTGCGGTGTCATCGTCGGTGTCGTCCGGCTGCCAAATGTGCCCGCGTCAAAAGGTGTCAGGGCCGTATCCGCCGTCACCACGCGCACACTTTCAAACGGCACATGCAGCTCATCCGCAATGGTTTGCGCCAGCGCGGTGCGAATGTTCTGGCCGATTTCTGCTTTGCCGGTGAATCCCGTTACAATCCCATCTTCCCCGATGTGCAGCCATGCGCTGATTTCTTTTGGAAGTTCCTCGTTGTGGAAAGAGCGGTGCCCCGGGGCCGTCTCTTGCGCCGCCAGCGCGTCTTTCGTCATCGCGAAGATCGCAATCCCCGCCCCAAGGAGTTTAAAAAAGTCGCGCCGTGCCAATTCGAATTGATGAATCGCCCCGGCCTGAAATTCGTAGCGCTCCGGCTCGAGGACGAATTTACTTGTAAGGTCGCTGATCACATGTGCTCCTGCATCATTTTCGCCGCCCGGTGAACAGCCTCGATGATGCGTGGATGCGTGCCGCACCGGCAGATATTGCCCTGCAGGAATTGAACGATGTCCATCTGGCTCGGGTTGGGATTATTTTGCAGAAGTCCCACGCTGCTCATGATCATTCCGGAAGTGCAGTAAGCGCACTGAAATGCGCCCGCCTCCAGAAACGCCTGCTGCACCGGATGCAGTTTTCCATCCTTCTCCAGCCCCTCGATAGTGGTCACCGCTTTTCCCGCCGCCGCGCTGACCGGAATCTGGCACGACCGCCGCGGCGCCCCACCGATCAACACCGTGCACGCGCCGCATTGCCCTTCGCCGCATCCGTATTTGCTGCCCGTTAAGCCGAGTTCATCGCGCAGCACATATAAAAGAGGTGTGTCCGGAGGATACTTGACCGGATATCTCTTGCCGTTCACTTCAATTTCTAGCGCATTCGCCATGATTCTTCCTTCTCCCGAGCATTCTCTTCCGGTTCCGGGCTTATGACAAGTGCGCGCACTGTCCCTGAAGCCGAAAATTCCATTGAACTTGGAAACATTTTGGGCGTGGTGACGTCGAACTTATTACGTGGGACTGCGTATCAAGGTGATACCAGCGCGCTGAAAGCGCTGCGGCTGGGGGAGCCATGGAAACTCTGTCGCAAGATATCCGCTATGCCCTAAGAAATCTCAGGAAGAGCCCGGGTTTTGCGATTGTGGCCATCCTGACGCTGGCGCTCGGGATTGGTTCTTCCACCGCCATTTTCAGCGTGATGGAGAACATCCTGATGGAGCCGTTTCCCTACCCCGACGCTCAGCGCTACATGGGCGTGATGATCCACGATACAGAAAAGAATGACCCTGGTGGACGGCCCGTTTTCAGCGGGCCTGAGTACCTCGATTATGTCGAGCAGAATCATGTCTTTGACCGCGTGATCGCCAACGACCGCGCCGACGTGCTGTACCGGAACGGCGAAGGCACTCAACGCTTCGACGGCAATTTCGTGACTCCGGGAACATTCGAGTTCCTAGGAATGCCCGCACTTTATGGGCGAGTGATGCAGCCAGCCGATTACGAGCCGGGTGCTCCGCCCGTTTTTGTCCTGCGCTATAAGACCTGGGTGAAGAGTTTTGGCGCCGACCCTAGCATTGTGAATAAGACCTTTGTTTTGAATGGCACGGCTCGTACCTTAATCGGCATTATGCCCCCGCGATTCGGCTGGGGCGACGCCGACATGTGGATTCCTGATAAGCCCAGCCGTGCAGCCTCCGGCAAAGCATTCGCGGGGGCTTTTCCGAGGTTCTGGTTCTTCTTGGGGCATTTGAAGTCCGGCGTTTCCATCAAAGAGGCAGAGTCGGATTTAACGGTAGTGGCAAACCGCCTTGCAACGGTCTATCCCAAGGAGTACCCAAAGCACTTCTCGGTGCAAGTCCAATCGCTGACCGATCTCGTCGTGGGCAAATTTAGAGCTACCCTCTATATCGTTCTGTCCGCAGTGGGGTTATTGCTGCTGATCGGCTGCGGCAATGTCGCCAATCTGCTCCTCGCCAGAGCCACCACCCGCGAAAAGGAGTTCGCGATTCGCTCCGCGCTCGGCGCCAACCGTCGGCGATTGATCCGTCAGCTACTCGTCGAGAGCATGATTCTCGCCATCGGCGGAGCCGCCGTCGGGACCCTCTTAGCTTGGGGAGGCCTGAAATTTCTGGTAGCCCTCATGCCGCAAAACATCATCCCTGCCGAAGCAGTGATCCGCCTGAACACGCCCGTCTTGCTCTTCACTCTGGGTGTAGCTGTGCTGACTGCGTTCGTTTTTGGCTTGGTGCCCGCGCTGAAGGCTGCGCGAAAGGATTTGAACGAACCCTTGCGCGACAGCGGCAAGGGCGTCAGTGGCGGCTTCCGCCACGGCAAGCTGCGCGATGCTCTGGTCGTACTGGAAGTCGGGCTTTCGCTCACTCTCTTGGTGGCTGCCGGCTTGTTGATGAGGAGCTTTGTCGCACTTCGCGACGTGCACCTCGGCTTTCAGCCCGATCATATTCTGGTCGCCAGGCTTCCCCTTCCCGTGGACCGCTACAGGACCGCCGAGCAGGTCACGGGCTTTTATCGCCCGCTTCTGCAACGGATTAAAGCGTTACCCGGCATTGTGGACGCGACCGAGACCAGCACTCTGCCGCCGTACGGCGGAATCCCAAGCGACATCGAAATTCCCGGCAAGACCCACTCTGAAAAATGGAATGCGCTTTTTCAGTTGTGCAGCGAATCCTATTTCAGCGTTCTGAAGATGCAGTTCCTCGACGGCCGGAGCTTCACCGAAGCGGAAGTGAACGGCGCGCGCAAACTTGCCCTTGTCAACCAAACCTTCGTAAAAAAATATCTTGGCAGCGATAATCCCATCGGCCGGCAAGTTCGCATCGCGCAACTGGCGGAGTTTGAAGACGCCGTCAAGGATCCCACGTTTGAGATCATCGGTTTGGTCGCGGATGCCAAGAACAAGGGCTTACAAGATCCGCCTGACCCGGAAATCTGGGTCCCTTACACAGTGACAGGTTCGGCCTTCCGCGGAATCCTGGTGCGCACCGCGAAAGAACCGCTCTCCATGTTGAACGCGGTGGAACACGAAATCTGGGCCACCGACGCGAACGTGGCAGTAACCCTTGCCGGAACGGCTGAAGGCTATATCAGCCAATTCTCTTACGCCGGGCCCCGCTTTGGATTTTTCCTCATGACCATCTTCGGCTCGATCGGCCTCGTGCTCGTGACCATCGGCGTCTACAGCGTTTTGGCCTACACCACCACCCGAAGAACACAGGAAATCGGCATCCGTCTGGCGCTGGGCGCAGAAGGCTCCGACGTCCTGGGGATGGTGATTGGGATGGGTCTCCGCCTCGTTGGCCTGGGCGTCGGCGTCGGCTTGATCGCTAGCCTCGCGATCGGCAAAGTCATCGCCACTCAACTATGGGGCGTCTCCGCCTACGATCCCGTGACGCTGATCTCTGTTCCCGTCGTGCTGCTGCTCACCAGCCTGCTGGCGTGCTGGCTCCCCGCGCGCCGCGCCGCCCGCGTGGATCCCCTCGTCGCCCTGCGCTATGAGTAGAAACAATTCTGTGGCTGGCGCAATGTCTGGCAAGTGGCAATAACGCGGGCTCCGCTTCACACAGTTCTGCGCATCAATACGTGGCTACTAAACTTGGTGCTCCCATAAGGGGCTACGGTCTTGAACCCCGCCTTCTTGAACATCGACGTAGTGCCGTGCGTGGACTCATTTCCGAAAGCGTAGGATTCCCAGCGAGTGATGGGATAGGCCTCCACGAGGCCCCCTCCCCTCTTTCTTATGGCTTCCAGAGCGGCTTTCAGCGCCGTGCTCGCTACCCCTCGTTTACGATATTTCTAGGCTTCTCTGGTCAGGGCCTCGGACCGGAAGCCCCGAGCGATGCTAGAGGTGAATTCATGCGTCTTCGTCATTGGGTTCTGCTGATTCCAGTAGTTACATCGACAGTCTGTCAGATGCGCGGCGATTCCGCTGCCAATTTTCAATCCTTAACGCCTGCACGCAGGGCCGCAATCGAAAGCGATGTGCGGCGTTTTGTTCTCGCTGTCGCTCACGACGTCACACAGGAAGGTCCTCTGGCTTGGCGCACACACTTCTCCGACAACCCATCCTTTTTTATGGCAGTGAATGGACAGCTCGCCTTTCCAAACGGTCAGGCCGCGGCGCAAGCCATTCCGGAGATTGCGCGCCAATTCAAGCACATCGAATTACGTTGGGGAGATGATTTGCTGTAAACATGTGTGTGGTGGCAGCTTCCTATACCGAGGTTATCGAGCTTCAACCCGGCACCGAGGGGCCTCGGGGCACGCAAAGCGTTTTCTTTACCGGCCCCGCGGAACACCGCAACGGCCAGTGGCAATTCCGAAATGCGCATTGGTCGCAGCGTGTCCCTTCTTCAAAGGTCCCATGATAGTGAGACCCATGGCTCAGACCAGTCGGCGGCACCTCACCATTCGTCATCCCAATTTTGAGTTTCTGCTTTCCAGTTTCTAGTTTGTCTTTTATATTGCTTAAACCAGCCGGTCGCAATGACCCCATCGAAAGGCGAAATCATCATGGACTCTAATTCCCTTCCGAAACTCACCACGCGCCGCGCAGTGCTTCGGGATTCGGCCGCGCTGGCAGGCAGCGCGCTGCTGAGCCAACTCTTTCTGCCCTCACTGCTCCGCGCCTCGGTTCCCATCTTCCCACCGCAAGCGGCTGCCCCTTCCGTCGATGCCCTCGCCGCCAGACGCGCGCAGTTGGCCGCTATTCCTATCCAAGCTCAAAAACTCGCCGACAACCTCACGCTGCTCTCCGGCCCTGGCGGCAACGTAGTTGTGCTGAACGGTCCCGACGGGAAGATTTTGGTCGATACTTTTATTTTAGGAGCTTGGCCCAAGCTCAAGGAAGCGCTCGACGGCATCGGCAACGCTCCCCTGAAATTCGTTATTGATACCCACTGGCATTTCGATCACACCGACAACAACGCACCTTTGCACGCTGCCGGTGCCACCGTGCTGGCGCATGAAAACACGAAGAAGCGCATGTCCGAAGAGCATGACGCCTCTCTCCTCGGACTGCATTTCCCACCTTCCCCTCTGGAAGCACTGCCCCAGCAAACTTTCTCCACAACCCACAAGCTCGAATCCAACAGCGAAACCCTCGCGCTCGAACATCTTTCCCCCGCGCATACCGACACGGACATCTTCATCCATTTTCAAAAGGCCAACGTCATCCACATGGGCGACACCTTTTTCAACGGTTTCTATCCCTTCATTGACGGCGGCACCGGCGGCAAAATTAGCGGCATGATTGCGGCCGCGGACAAGGTTCTGCCGCTCGCCAACAATTACACGAAGATTGTGCCCGGCCACGGCCCGCTCGGCAGTAAAGCCGACCTTACGAAATTCCGCGACATGCTCGTCACCGCCCGCGACCGCGCGCAAAAGCTGAAGTCCTCCGGCAAGTCCGCCCAGGAAGCCGTCGCCGAAAAACCCTTTGCCGATCTCGACCCCGTGTGGGGCAAAGGCTTCCTCAACGCCGATCTCTTCGTCCAGGTCGTCTACCTAACCCTCTGACCTTACATCTTTCGGGATGATGATTTACCGCCGTATTGAAGACGTGCTGCGCGGTCAGCGTATGCAATTCCCCACTGCCGCAAGCGGCCAACGAGTTCGGGCGCCACGCCGGCATCACGGAATTGTTGCGCCGCTTCCCATACGTTTCCGCCACTGATGTCCCCGTAGGCCTGCGGAGGAGCGTACGGACGCTCCGGCAGCCCGCCCATCGGCAAATACTTCGTTATCGGGTATTGCAGATTTTTGTCCATCCATGCGGTGAGTAGCGAAGCGGTCAGAGCCCGATGTAGCTCGATCGGCAATGGTTTGAAGATTGGTTCCCAAACGGGACTGATCATGATGCGCGGATCGATGTTCTGCTCCGGCCGCCAACCTTGCTTGTAGTCGTCGGGGCCCAAGTGAGGATCTGTGGATTGCAGCGCTTTGGTTACGGCTACGAGGAGTCGCGCCGGTTCCGGTTGGTGTGTCTGAGCATAAAGGTCATGGAACCGGCCGATCACATAGACCCAATCCACCGGACTGCGATCCCGGTGCTGATGATTGCCGCTGTTCAGGACGATCTGCAACTCATACCAGGACGCGTTAAAGTATTCGTTAGTCAATGCGCTACCGCCAACTCCGGCCGGTCCATCCGGTATGAGCGCTGCCGACGGGGCAGTCTCTGCAGGAATCGCGTTGCACCACATGCGGGAATCCGCGGTCAACCCAGCGATGTCGCGCCCGCGCCCTTCAAGCCCAAACTCCTGCATCATCTCCCACGTCTTTACAAGCTGCCACAGCTGGGTCGAGTACACTTTGTTGGTCAACGCCGGCGACCACTCCATTTTTGCCTTGACCAAGTTTTTGAGGAAGGCGCGCCGGGCTTGCGACCAGTCGGCAAAAGCAGCAGCGACTGGGCGAATGTTGCGATCACTATTCTGCCCCGCCAGAAGGGCGCGCAGCGGTTGCTTCGCGCCAAGCTTGCTTTTGCTCTCGGTAGACGTGTCCCCACCGTACAATGCCGCAAACTCGCTCTGTGTGAAGTCGGGCCCCCATGCATCCTTGGGATGCACGCGGGGCAGCCAACCGCTCCAATCGGGAAGTTGCAAGGCGATAGGAATCTCTCGCGGATTGAGGTTGCCGTCGGGACGAAAGATGTCGGGCGTAGTCTGTGCCGCGAGTCCATGAAGGTTCGGAGCACTTCCCGGTGGACTGGAGGCTGCACTATTCACTGGCGCGCCGCGCTGGCTCAGCAGATATGGCAGCGCGTCCGTATCACGGTCGAGGACCCAGCCGAGTCCGGCGCCTGCCGCCCAGCTCGAGATCGGTTGCGCGTCCAGCCCCGGTCCGGGTTGGTAGGGAGGGTTCCACGGGCGGCCCGGATTGGGGAGAGGTAAGTTGCGGATATAGCTGGCGATCTGCTCGCCTTGGAGGGTAGATAGGCCATGGAAGCGTGAGCGCGCGGCAATGCTGGCGTTGGAGAAGTTGAAGTATTTCAGGTCGCGTCCATCCTGAGCATGACAGTCCGCACAGTGCGCCTGAATCTTCGGACTATTGGGGAGACTGCTTGCCTTCAGTGAAACCGTGTTCCAGAGTTCCTTCCCAGCCGCGATGGAAGTCGCATCAGGCAGCGGCGGTCTCCAGGTTTCGGGTGCTTCCTCCGCAAAATCGTCTGGCGGCAGGATCTTCGCTCCCTCGCTCGTCAGAAGATTCCATGCAAGAACGCGATACGCGCTGACAAACCCGTCGCTGTGGTTGAACCGGAAGCGAATCGTGTTGGTGCCACTGTTCACTGTGCCGCTCGGGAGGGGCAAAGTCATCACCAGGGCGGAGAAGCCTCCGCCTATTCCACCGAAACTCCTGGCGGGCTGGGGGATAGTGACAGTGCTGTTGTTGAGAGATATCCAAGCGCTCGCGTTGACCTGGACACTGCCTTGATCCGCATACCTCAGCCCGTGGATCAGCAGCCAGAGAGTTCGCACCGACTCAGCCTGTCCATCCTGAAGATCGATGGTCCTGGTCACCACGGTGCCATCTGCGCCCAAGACTTCGATCGGTAATAAAATCCGGTCTGTCGTCGTATGCGCAAATCCGATGGAAATCGTTGTCGCTGCCATGACAGTTAAGAATAAACGCGACAGCAGCTTAGGCCATCCCGGCGCATCCACGGCCCTGCAGAGCCACGAGCCGACGGATCGCGCACCGCCAGCAAGTCTTCGCCCGAATGCCTTCTTCCTGGACGCTACCTTGCTCGAAGGTGCGGTCTTGCGCGCGCTTGGGCCCGTGTCGTCTGACATTTTTCCAACTCTCTTACAAAACAGGCGCCACTCGCACCCGTAGAAGTGGACATACTCATTGCAGCGTCTGCGGCCAAGACTACTCGGGTTCTTGTTTCGAGCAGCCGCAGCAAAGCGGTCGATCTCAAAGTATTCTTCCGATCGCAAATCGTGTCAATGGAGGCTCCCTTCGCTCCCTCCACATCAGACTGGAGGCCATCTCATGAATGCTCGCTCTTTAGGGGTCGGAGCTTTACGTTTACCCTGAGCTTCGAAGGGCTCCGACATTAAGGCAGAGCAAAAAACTGGGCTTTAGCCTTGAGAAATCTGCTCTCAATGCCTTTGGGGGGTTATGAGACACCTTCGATTCCTAAATTCCCGTCCTAAGAGTCGCTCTTACTTAGATAAGCCCATCGCCACTTGAACATTTGTTCAGATAACCGTCCATCTTGGTACTGGAACCGACTCTTCCGGTAACCGCGTTAATCAGGACCTACTGTCCGAAAGGAAAATGGAGAATGCATCCTTGTTGACTCTCAACTTTTTCGAAGACAGCATTTGAGTATGCAGGTCCCGTGGACATCTATTATTCGGCGTCACCATAAAGCGATCGCGATTATTCCTGTGTTGCTCGGAATTGGACTTCTATTTCTGACTGGCCGCGCCTTTCTTTTTAAGAGCGGTGCTGTTTGGTTCCTCGTTGTGCTAGCTGCCTTAGCCGGGATTCAGGCGTTTCGTTCTGTTCGATCAAAATTGCGGCGACGTAAACGCGATGCATTGGTCGCATTTCTACAATACGGAGGCTATTCGATTATGGCGGGCGCGATGGCTCTTCTACTCGCCGTCATGCTCTGGGGTTTGCACCAACCCCGTTGGCTAACCGCGCTCATGCTTGTTGGAATGCTGATGTTTTTCTCGTCAGGGTTGGTTTACAGGAGACGCACTCGAAAAACAGTGCCTGAGCAAAAGAGCCCACCGCTCTCTAGTTGACAGTGTGCGAGAAAGGCCCACTATTTACCTCAAGCGCCCGCTTGGCCGATTCCGTGCCTGACCTTTTGGCCCAAGGGCGAGCGCTCGAAACACTTGCCAGACATCTGCTATCCGTTGGGTAACAAGTGATGGGCTTTTGAATCCTGCGGCCCGATTGTCTCTGTAAAATTAAATCTTGGGTCGTTAAGTAGGCGTAATTTTTGATTCCTCGTAAGCTTGCGAGGTTGCGGCATGATAGGCCTTTCTTCCATTTGGCCAAAATTGTTTTTCCTTCTCGTTTTCAGCGTATTCCTAACAGCCTTCATAAAATCGTGGTCAGAGGTGGCGAGAAAAAAGGCAGCTGCGACCGGCAAACTTCTGTTCTTTTCAGCGTTCTTCCTTCTGTGGGGATTCATGATCACTCAGCTGTTTGTGCGCGAGGCGCTATTCCACCATGATTTGTCCGGCCTCCGCGTCGATACCCTAGAGAGCATTGAAGTGGGGACTCGGTCTATCCATGCGCCCGAAGACATCTCTGAAGTTGTCCGTTCTTTGAACGAAGCGCAATGGTTTGAGTCCAATCATGGAGGATGGGCGGACGAAGTACCGTTCGTTCTTCATTTCCGGTCGGGGGAGCAACGGACCTACCACGTAGCGTTTTACCAGCGGCAGGAAGGAGCAGTTCTGATTTCCATGTCGAATTTCGGCCGGGCCGGAAAAGGTTCGAGTTGGTCTAACGGAGTAGCCTTTTGCCCGCGACTCCCTAGTGCGCTGGCTGCCAGTGGAGTGTATCTGCCTCGAGAGAGAGCGGAGCGGCAGAAAAAGCAAAACGCGGAATCGGAAAAGGCGGCTTCTGAACACTGGAGCGCGAGACTGGTCCCCATCGCTATTTTCGGCTTCTTTACCCTAAGCGCGCTTGCGGTTTTCCGTCGGCTAGTTATTGGGCAAGGTCCCGTGTTCTACACTGCGGGAAGCTCTGACGCCAGACTGAAGTTGGTAACGACTATCGGCGGACTAGCCTTGGTTTCTGTTATTGCAGCAGGCAGCAGCCTTAGGGTTATGCACGCGCTCTTCGACTGGCCCGACCCAACAAACGTGGGAACGATGCTGAGTGTCTGGCTCGCGCTGCTTTCAGGTGGAATCACAGTGTTATTGCTACGCCATCGAAAAGCACAGCAAAGTCCTAATTTGTAGGCGCTTCACCGTAGCTATTGGCTGCGAGTCGTGATGGCCAGCGCTGTCCAAGTGCCTGATAAGTCGCCTAACCGGACAAGTCGACTTTGCGCTCATAAGCGAAGTCTGCTGGACTTTTCTGGTTGAATGTTTCCTCGTCCACCCTTGCGCGCTCGCAAAATTGAAATTTATGGTTGACGTCTGACTCAGGGAGTATATAGTCTGCCGTATTTATTAGGGCGGTAAGGACCTCCCCTCTCAAGTAAGCTTCGTCCCCAAAGCTCCTGACACGCCCAGAAAGGGCGCACCATGCGTCACCATCCGAGTCGGTTATCTTTCCTCACACCTCTGTTCGTCGGCGGGGCTCTGCTCGGCCTTGCCATTCTGTCGGCGGCCACAGTTCCTCAAGCCAAGCGGAACTTGGCCTCCTCGCCCGGCCTGCCGCCGGGACGACCGTTCCAGATTTTGCAGAATGAGATTAACGCGCTCCAGACTCAGGTTAATGGGATCCAAACTCAGGTTAATGGGATCCAGACTGAGGTTAATGGGATCAAGACTGAGGTCAACACACTCCAAACGGAGGTCGCCGCCCTCAAGGCAGCGGCCAGCGCACCGGCGCTAGTGTGGATCAACCACACGGCGCTTTTGCCCGGAGACAAGACCGTCGTCAGCACGTCGTTCAACTCCACAAGCTCCGGAGTCGGGGGTGGGCTCGCCGGCCTCGTCATCCAATCGTCGACCACGGGCGCCACCGACAGCTTTAATGGCAACAAAGTGGTGTGGCGCGCGCTCGATGCACCACCGCGCTTCCTGATCACGGGGGTCCGGGTCTGTTACGAGTTGTCGAGCACGGGGAGCTTCATCTCCCAAATCCGTCTCTCGCAGGTTCAGAACCCGCCGAGCACTGCGGTGGTTATCCTTGATGACCCAACCCATCTAACGACCCAGGGTCCGGTCTGCGTAGACAGCGCTTCGACGTCCGTCGACGCGAGTCAGGGCTCCGTGCTCTTGGACTTGACGGTCAACTTCGGCAATACTGCGGACAAGATCGTCATCCGCGGACTGGGCCTGCACCTTCAGCCGGCAATGTAACAATCGGCGTGTACTGTCAGCAAGCCCACAGGCGCTGCGAGCCGTGCCGGTGGGGGAATGGGCGGGTGGGCGATCCTTTGCCTATGTAGAGGGGGAAGCGCACCCTTTCTGCCTTATAAGTCGCGAAACCGGACGAGTTCCTCCCTGTACTTGACATGGACGGTTTCGGCGTTTATCGGGACTTGAGAACCAGTTGCTGTAGGAGACCCGCTCGGTGCCGCTTAAAGCAGTCCCACGAATGCTATTAGACGTTTGGGCTGGCCCCGACTGCAATCAGAAATCTCGATAATGCCGGCTGGAGTTGCACGAATACATCGTTGACTAGTTGTGGGATACGCGCTGCGGCCGCGGCCACTTGCTCTCCCGAACGAAGATTCATGAGGGCGGCGATTTCTAACAACTCGTCAGATTTATTGGCCCTCCACCATCCATCCGATTTTTGTTCAAGAAAACTACGGATTCGAGTCCGCGCGCCGCCGTCCGAAGGCCTATCACCTGGAAGCATGCCGAATGGGAAATCAGGTGACGCACTGGCCGCGAACTCCACAGTGAAGCGGTCGTACTTCGGGGAGGGATATAAGAACAGAAAAATGTATCGTCCTGACGTATCGTCGCGCTTCCGATAGATGAGCCCCCCGAAGGCAGTCTTCGTCTTCGAGAAAGCAGGCAGTGTAGCGGCCATCTTCTTGTGGAACTCAGTCCGTAGGACTCGGGTAAGTTGAGACTGCATAAGTTCATTTTAAGCTACCGCATGAAGCCAATATCGAAAAAGCGAAAATCAGAAAACTGAACTCTATCTTCGGTCAACTCCTGATTAGTTTGAATGTATAGGTCGCGGGAGGAGCGCTTGGTGTAAAAAAGCTGAACTCAGCTGCGCGCTGATTCAGAACACCAAGGAGGCTCCCCCATGGAACCTATGTATTACATCGGGCTGGACGTTCACAAGCGGA
>DASSXG010000015.1:0-6890 GCA_035704085.1 Candidatus Acidiferrum sp.
CTTGCTTTCTGACAAATCGAACGAAGAAAACATACCCGAGTAAGATGGCAAAGAGGCACCCGATTAAATCAACGCCAGCTGCAGTGCTAGCGACCTGGGCCCAGTCCACGGCGAGCGATCCCAGATGAGGGGTAAGTACGAAAGCCAGGACCACATGCACAGCTATCAGGACCGGCAGAAGCTTAAGCACCCGCATGAAGCAAAAGCCGTAGGCAACACCGATCGCGCCTCCCATGAAAACCAAGAAAACGATGTGTGCGATCCGGCCGGGCTTCGGATTGGCCAAGTCGAGTAAGAATCCGACGCCGGAAAACGTGAAAAAGACGGCTTGCAGGAATTGCAACCGTGCTTCCCATGGCATTCTGTCCCAAATTCTTCCCGAGCTTGCAAAATAAATGAGGCGCATGCTCAGCACATGATAGAAGAAGAAGGGGCTCGACAGAAGGCCGGATGACTCGTGTGCCTTTCTCACAGCGTATTGAAACGAGTTGAAGATTTCGAGCACTACCTATGCGCAAACTATTTAAGCGTTCGATTCGCTGGCGCAGCAGCCTCGTTTCCTCGCACCCATGAAGGCAAAAGTTCGTCTCAGGAGCGAGTTCGATGGATCCCCGGGTCAAGTTCGCGTTACAAATCATGGGTGATGCGACCGGTGCGGAACTCACAGTTGCTCACGTGGTCCACGAAGTTGGGCTCAGCCCATCGCGCTATTGATGATGACACCTTGGTTCAAGGTTTCGAGGACACTCCCCACCTGTTCGAGCCACAGCGCTGAGCCGATTTCATGAGGTCCCCTCTCAAGATTCCTATTTCGCGCAATCTGTGATCTCTTCTCAGGCCCGGGTCGTTTGGGTGGTAACGGATTCTTAGAAGCAGGAGTTCAACGTCCGGGCAAGACTGCAAACCGTCTTAAATGGATCATGCCCTGTCGCACTGCTGTTTCGACCGGCCGGCTGTCCCTTTTTATCTTGCCTAGCAGCATCGCGCCTTGAATCGTCGCGATGCAGAAATCAGCCAATTCTTCCTCATCGGGTTTCTTGACAAGGCGTCCCTTGGCCTTCTCTTTCATGAAGAACGCTGCGAGCTTGTTTTTGATCACTTCGAAGATGAGGCTAACGTCCTGTCGGATCAGTTCATCGCTCTCGGTCACTTCATTTCCCATGGTCCCGAACGGACAGCCGCGAGTCATTTCGTAGTGCTTTTGCAACTCCACATGCGCAAGAAACCACTTCTCTAAGTCCTTCCAGGAATTGATTTCATAATTGACGGGCGATGCGCCGTTCTTGATTTCGTCGAGATACGTGTGAAGCACTTCGTGGACCAGGCCTTCCTTGCTTTTGAAGTAGTGATAGAACTGGCCCTTGCCAGTTCGGGAGGCCTCAATAACTTGATCTGGGCTCGTGGAACGAGCTCCCTGCTTGTGAAAAAGGTCGGCGGCCACGCGAATGATCCGAAGCCGGGTTTCAGCGCCCTTTACGAATCGAGTTTTCATAAGCTCCTTTCTTCTGTACCTTTTAGTACAAACATGCTAAAGGCGACTTGTTAGACTGCTGAAACCCCACCTAAAGCACTTGTACTTGATTTCTGTTGAAGGCTCCATTAGTAAAGACAGTGCTTTATGGCGATATCGCATCCGGCTGTTCGAGCGCCTGACTCGGTTTTTGCTCGTAAGCGCCGACGAGATTGTACCGAGAAGTTCAACAAAGCGGTAGGGCACAATTCGCCGGGAACTGGTCATCGTCAGATAAGCGCATCTCATGCGGAATCAGGAGCTCACAATGGCAAAGCCGACGATCGCAGTCTTCGGTGGTACCGGAAAACAGGGCAGTGGCGTGATCGATGCGTTGCTCGTATCGGGCCAATTCTCGGTTAGTGTCGCCAGTCGCAACCCCGGGAGCGATGCAGCCAAGGTACTCGCTCGGCGGGGAGTCGATGTTGTTAAGGCCGACTTGCTCGACGCCGCCAGTCTGCGCCCGCTCCTTGAGGGCGCGTACGGCGCTTTCCTTGTGACGAACTTCTGGGATCCCGCGCAGATGAACCACGAGACAGAGGTCGGCGCCGCAGCGGTGCGGGCGGCGCGCGCGGCGGGGGTAAAGCATCTCATCTGGTCGACACTTCCCAACTGCGAGAGGATCACCGGCGGGCGTTTCAAGGTTTCGCATTACACGGACAAGGCGCGCGTCGATGCAGTAGTCGAAGCGAACGGGTTTCCGCGCTACACCTTTGTACATGCGCCAATGTACTTTCAGAACTTCCTCACGATGAACACCCCGCAGCCGTTGCCGAACGGCGGCCGAGGCTGGGCGGTCCCGATGGACCCGGCGGCGCGTGTCATGCACACGGGAGATCCCACTGAGGTCGGCCGCGCGGTGGCCGCTGCATTCGCTGCGGGCGATAAGCTGCCAAACGGCACGCACCTTGCTGTTTGTGGTGGCGTCTACTGCTGGAACGACTTCGTTTCCACGCTGAATGCACAGGGGCACAAACTGCAGGCGGTTCGAGTCGAGCCACCCGAGGTGTACGACAACTTTTTTCCGCGCGCGCGCGAGATTCACAAGATGTATCAATACTTCGAGCAGTACACCTACTTCGGTCCCGAGCACGAGAAGCGCACCGCTGCGGCCAATGCTTTGGTCCCGCGCGGGTTCACCGGTTTTGCCGATTGGGCGAAGGTCCATATGAAGCCAACCTGATTCTCCCTCTCGCGTGTGGGACGTATCGGCCCGCGCTTCACGAAGGTGGCAAGCGCGCCTTCTTAGATCAAGTGCCGCACACCCCACCTGTGTATGACGCGGTTGGATCGCGGCGGCCACTTCGCCGCGTTTGAACAGCCCGATTTGTTTGTGAAAGAGCTTCGCGCATCCTTCGGCAAGATGCGAGCCATGTAACGCATCGTTGTCCTTAGGAAGAGTTCATGAAGAAATATGCGGTCACAATCGAGCTGCTGACACCAGCCAACTGCACGGTGTTGCGCAGGTCGAGCCGAGCGTTTCGCAGGATTACGCTGTTGCTGCTCTGCGCGCTAGCCCAGGCCGCGTTCCCGCAGCGGAGTGCAGGTCAAGCGCCCGTTTATGAGATCACACCTGTGGAGAGCTCGATTAAATTCGACGTCGAATCGTCGGCAGCCATTAAGGGAACTTTCAGCAAGTGGGACGCGACCCTCACGTTTCAGACGAGAGAGCTTTCTACAGGTGTCTTGGACATTAAAATCGAAGCAGATAGTGTCGACAGCGGAAGCGGCCTCAAGAACGGAAAGTTACGAGGCAAGGACTTCTTCAATGTCAAAGAAAATCCCTACATTACGTTCAGGTCCACGAAAATCACACAAACGGGTCCGCTGACGTTTGAGCTGGACGGAGATTTCACGATCCGTGGCGTGACTAAGAAGGAGAAATTGAGGCTCACGGATGCGGGCAAGGGAACGCCCACGGGCTTCATTTTCGGGACTATGGCCTTTGACAGGAAAGACTACGGCATGAATAGCGGCATCCCGTTCATCAAGATAGCGAACCGCGTTGAAGTTAATGTCAACCTGAAGTGGAAGCGAATCCGTGGACTTGCGCCGGTGTTTGAGCAATAGCGACGAGTGTCTGAGTGGACGACTTGCACACGTTTTGTGTTGAGGTAGCGCAACGCTAAAACTGAGCGCCTGAAAAATGGAGGCGCTAAGAAGGGAGGAGACGAAGCGTTCGGCAGAAGGCCGAGCCGGAAAGATTACACCAGAGTCAGAAAATACATTTCGGAAAGTGACTGGTACAAAAGTTTTAGTAAAAGGAGACCACAATGCAAACCACGCAATTGCACGACGACGAGTTTTTCAAGGTTCTGTGGGACGAAAACGCTCGCGTTATCGGAATTGATTGGAAAGAAGCTACCTCTGCAATGACGGATGAGCAGTTCAAAGCACAGCTGACGTTATTCGCCGGGCACGTCGAGCAGAAGAAAGCGCGGGGAATTCTTGTGGATGTCAGTCGTTTTCGCCATAAGCCCGGGCCAGAGGTACTGCCATGGCGTGTAAAGAACATCTCGAACCGTTACGCCGCTGCAGGCGTTAAGCGTCAGGCGTTTCTTTTTCCGAAGGGGGCGCAGCTCCCGCCGATGCGGTCATCGCCTGAGGAGAAGTTTCTGACAGAGACGTTCGATGATGTTCAAAAGGCCGAAGCCTGGTTGACGGCCGGTTAAAGACAGGCGGCAAGCGCCGCCTATCTTAAGGGACGGGGCGGGTTACCCATCTAGGCGAATCTCTTGATGAAGACCGTCAAAATACGCTTGCCACGACAGTGAATCTCCATTTACAATTCGTTTTCCTGCTGCAATTACCAGGCCCAACTTCGTAGGTGCTGTTTTCCTTCTGAGCCAGGAATTCTTCTCCCGCGCTCAGCAGCAGCGATTCCGCACAGGAGGTATCTAAAATGACCCGTCGCATTTCATTCTTTTTTCTTGTGGTCGCCGTTTTGGCCCTATCTCAACCACTCTCATCCCAGCGCACGACTAATTTCAATGGCTTTGAGCTCGTCGACAAACAGGGAAACATCCGCAAACCGGCGGACTATCGAGACCGTTACGAATTTCTTGGAACCTACACCGTGCTCGATCCTAAGGGAAACCAAATGCACGTGACCTACGCCACGCCCGGCACCGCTGCCTATTATCGCAAGACGGGCAAGTTTCCCGACGGCGCGGTGTTGGTGAAGGAAATCTACGGAACGGACCACTCGCAACTAACCACAGGCGATGCGCATTGGGCCTCAGGGATAAACGTGTGGTTCGTCCAGATCAAGGACGCAAAAAACCGGTATCCAAATAACCCGTTGTGGGGCGACGGATGGGGTTGGGCGCTTTTCAAATCCGACGCCCCTGACAAGCAAGTAGCAACCGACTATAAGAAGGACTGCCTCGGCTGCCACATCCCAGCGAAGTCCACGGACTGGACCTACATACAGGGGTATCCAGTCTTAAAGTCAGAGCAGTAGACCTTGGCGAAAAGTGAGGACAGAATGCGGTCACGAATTGCGTGGATTGTCCTCGCGGTTGCCGTTGCGCTGATTGTGGTTAGCCTCATGCGATTCAATGTGGCGGCGCTGCCGGAACCTGGCCCTGTTGAAACGAACGTATTGAATCGGGCCAAGCGTTTCTTGGTTCACCGCGCAAGCCGTCAGGGAATTCCTCCTCGCCCGTTGGATATAAAAACCAGTATTAAAAATGGAGGCTCGCACTATGGTCTGGATTGCAGCGTGTGTCACGCTGACGATGGCCGCGGGCAACGACAGCCGGGCGAATGGGAGTACCCACGAGCAGCGGATCTCACCAGCAAATGGGTGCAGAGCTACTCCGATGAGGAACTCTTTTGGATCATCCAGAACGGAATCCGCTTCACCGGAATGCCAGCCTTCAGCAAAGTCGAGACGCCGGACCACATTTGGGACCTCGTGAATTATGTGCGTACTCTGCCCGGCAACTTGAAAACCGAGAATCCGGGTCAGTAGCGTAGTCGCCCCCGGTAGGCATTGACTTCAATCTCTTGACGAGTGGACCGCCCTCATCGAACAGCTTCTCGCGCGTCCAATAACAGACGCCGAACATGCACGGCTACGGGAGAGGCTGGGATAACGTCGACGACGACTTGCCGCCAACGACTACTTGGCATTGCCGGGCTTCGTCAAGACCGCTCCGTCTTCGGCGATGAAGATTGCCAACAGGCTTGCGGGTTCGCTGGCGCTTGCATTCTCGTTGACCAGATGATTACTTCCGGGAGCTCGAAGAACGTCCGTTGGTACGGACTCATCGAGAGAGTACAGCTTCCAAAACCGACACGCCCCTCTTTATCTCATTTGCATTACACCCTGCGAAGCCCAGCATCAACGCGGGCTTCTGCTCGTACTTGCTGACATATGAGGAGATTGGAACTACTTCCAATCCCAACTGTTCTGCCCGTAGTGTCAACACCATTTCGGTGACACGTGTTTTGATCCAGGCCACGGTACGCATCCCAGATTGCGCGTGCTTCACATCGAGCAAACCGGAAAGACGCCTATTCGCCTCTTCTGCAAGTAGCTGCGAACGATCCGAGTAGACCTGCCTCATCTTCCTAACGTGGTGGCCGAAGTGACCTTCGTTGATGAATTCCGTCAGCACGGCCTGATCTAACGTCGGAGCATGGCGATCGATGAAGCTTCGCGCGATTCTAAATGCTTCGACTAACCGTTCCGGAACAACGATGAACCCAATGCGAAGAGCGTTGAAGAGCATCTTCGTAAATGTTCCAACATAAATGACCGATCCAGATCTATCGAGGCTGTGTAGTGACGCAATCGGCTTCCCGGAATAGCGATATTCCGCGTCGTATTCATCTTCGATAATCCATGCCCCCGCCCGCGCGGCCCAGGAGAGAAGTTCGACTCGTCTCTCTGCTGACATGACAGTTCCAAGGGGAAACTGATTAGCTGGTGTTACATACACCACACGGGCGGCGGGAGATGACTTTATCGCTTTTGCAACATCTATACCGTCCCCATCAACTGGAATGGGAATCACACTCGCGCCAGCGCTCTGAAAGGCTTGAGAAGCTCCGGGGTACCCGGGATCTTCCATCCACACCTCGTCGCTGGGATCGAGAAGGACTCGCGCCAAGAGGTCCAACGCCTGTTGGGCGCCCGATGTCACGATGATCTGTTCAGAAGAACAACGCACTCCGCGGGAGTGGCCCACATATTCCGCGATGGCTCTTCGCAACGGTGGATACCCACCTGCATCACCTTGCCCATACAAAGAACGCGGTGCTTTGCGATAAACGCGCGCCGCAATCCGCGCCCACAGTTCGACTGGAAACAGGTCGATAGCCGGCTCGTAGCCCCGAAACGCCTTACCGATGGAATGCGAAGCTGGCAAGA
>DASSXG010000021.1:0-4276 GCA_035704085.1 Candidatus Acidiferrum sp.
TCTTCCGCTTGTGAACGTCCAGCCCGATGTAATACATAGGTTCCATGGGGGAGCCTCCTTGGTGTTCTGAATCAGCGCGCAGCTGAGTTCAGCTTTTTTACACCAAGCGCTCCTCCCGCGACCTATACATTCAAACTTACCAGGCACAACTCTAAGGCCGCACCCGTGATTATTTCTGGATTGCCCGTGATCCGGGCTGAATCCCGTGAGGCGCGCTAATCCGGCCGCGAAGGAACTCAATCCCACGCGTACCCTTGATGCAGCCAAGTGGCTGCGGGCCATATCTGTCCCTTCCCCCTACTTTGGCCAATGCGCGTCTAGCAGGAGCTATACTCTTGCCTGGCGACATGTAAGTCGTTCACTTACGCTTCGTCATGCAGCTTCGCGGCAGGTTGTGAGCTCATTCTCGGTCTACAATTTGCGTTCGTTAATAGAGTTCAGGGTTCACCAGAACTCATTCGGCGACTCATTAGCATGAGTACTCTTATTACCTAATTTCAAGCTTGACAAGTCAGAAGCGACGAGCGCAGAGTTACTCGCACTCTCCCTTTGTTCGCATTCTTTTCATGGTTTCTCGACGCCTATTTTCGGGCCCCCGGGCCATCACTCGCACGTGATCACACTCCCCGCGTGTGCATTGCCAGCGACTCGAAGGAGAACGACAATGGACAAAAAAGATTCGATTTCATGGAAAAAACTTCAGCAGAAGTCTGTAAGCCGGCGCAATCTCATTCGTGGAGCGGCGGGTTCGGCGGCGGGTGCTGGATTGTTGCTCGGCTCAGGACTCCGGACACTAGCGTTTGCACAAGAGGCGGCGCAGGAATCCTGCCGCGACCTGCCGCGGCCGATCCCCCATATCAGTACGCCCCCGGGATCTCACATCTTCTTTCCCGGACCGCCGGACGGCAGCGCGCCGCCAACCTTCCCGCACTTCCCCAACGCGGGTTTTGATCCCTCTAGCGTAACCGACTTTAAAGGTGTGATTGCCCAGGCCGACATCAACTTTGCCGGCACAGGAACCGACTTGAACACCGGTGCAAGCGTTCCCTACACATTTCACACCGACTGGCGGTTCTTTAAGGGCATGTTTGTGGCGGTTGACGGGCTCGAGCATGAGGGCACGCTGACGTTCATATGACTTGACTCCACGAGCCCGTCGGGCTCGGGACGCGATCACTCCTGGGATGCCGGTATCTCTGAAAGCCTAGTGACTTGGACAACTCCGGTACCGGAAGGCAGCGGCGAGGTAGACCTGGACGGAGGCACAGCCGAGCTGCATGCTGAAAACATCTGCGCGGTGTTCGACGCTTTCACGGTCGGAAACAGCTTCAGCCCGAACCGGCCACTCGGATACGCGAGCGGGAGGATTGAGTCGGTTGACATCAAATGGAGCAATGTGATCAAGAGCTTCATGGGCATCCATGACACGGCAAACAAATTCGAAGGGGACTTTTTCCAAATCGGAAACGTCACAATCGCCGTGACCGCCGTTACACCGAAGAGTACAGGGCACGGCTTCCGGTTCGTTTCCGACCCGGCCACTACCACCGTCAACTACGCCCAGATCGGCCGCGAGCGGAACGGCGTCTTCTTCTCGTGATGCATCCTGGCTTCTTCACGCGCAAGCCAGGACAAATATGTGTTACGGCGGGCCGGAATTGGGGCCTGCCAGCCGCGGTGCATCAAAGGGAGCCGCGACAAAAAAGGTCGGCTTTCGCGGGACTTTTCCCCTCAAGTCCGTAAGGAGGATAAAAATGAAAAAGCTCGTATTGTTTGCGTTCCTCACGATGCTAGTAGTGACTCTCTCGACGTTCCCACTTGTTTTGCCTGCTGTTGCGAGTGGCACAATCTTTGGATTCAATCTGGTCGGCCCGCAAAGCACGATGGCTGTTTCTGGGCCTATCGCTGGCGATACCTTGCAAACGACCGGCTCCGGATCTTTCGATACTTCAACCGGTACGATCGTGGCAAGCGGCTCTTTCACGCACATCAAAGCAGACGGGACCGTGTTCGACAAGGGCGCCTGGCAAGCCAATTCGTTTGTCAGCTTCACTGCCTTTGGTGGACCAAATCCTGGCCTTCAAGGCGGTGAGCTTAAATTCCAGGCCACCTTCTCGCCCAATGGCGGGACACCTTCGACTCGTATGGTAACCGTCGTGTGCCGTATTAATGCTCCGGCTGGTTTTACGGCGCATGAGGGGGTAACAGTAGGGCTCTTCACGGATGTCACTCGCGGTGCGACGCTGTTTCACGAGAGCGAGTAGCCGAACTTAGAACTCGCTCAGACCCAAGAACTTAAATTTGGAGGAAGACTATTACGAAGTGCAGGAGCGCAATGTCGACGGCAGGTTTTACGATACTACTGGGCTTGACTAGCTTCGAATCCAACCCGGCGACAACTATTACCAACTTCGCGCAACTCGGGACGGAACATATCGGGTTTTCTTCTGATGCGCTCAGGCCTCTTCGCACGGAGGGACAAGGAGAGATAACTCTGTCCTTAAGGTTAGGGCCCATCTTCGTTTCGCAAGGAGCATAGACATGAAAATGGTATCGAAGTGCATTCTAGTAAGCGCGGTTGTGTTGTTGGCGGTGTTGTTTTCGATGATTGGTGGTCTCCCAGCGGTGCAAGGAGGCTCGGCTGACCATGTCCGTTGGGACATCGTCAGCTTGAATCCGCCCCCGATTAGCCCGGGCGGCGTCGCATTCGCAGCGGCCCCTGACACCCTGACCATCAAGCTCACGGGTTCCGGGACCTTCGACGCGCCTGCCAGTGGCGGGACATCCAGCAGTGTCACCGGTGGAGGGACCTGGGAGACGTTTAGCGGTACCACCTCAACCGGAAGCGGCAACTACGAGGTAAGGGAGCTGATCAGTTGGCAGTTGGCCAATCTTGTAACAACTCCCGCCAGCGATACTGATGCCTTCGGTGACGGCACAAGGGCCAATGGGAACGCGGTTTTGCGAATCGTGTACGATGACGGCAGCGAAGGCGTCCTCAGTGTCGGCTGCCGCGGCTCTTCACCACATCCCGGTATTGTGGAGGGAGTGATTGCCACGAAAGACTTTGTGACTTACTGGAATGCCCATAAGCCTTTGCCTGGTGTGAACACCGACCATACGCTGTTCCACGTACGTTAGCGATTAAGTTGGCTCGCTCCAGTCTGTGACGGGCAGCAGCGGTTCAAGCGGAGCCTGTCACTAAGGAAACTTGGTTCCGGCCCAGCGGAAGCGCAAACCGTAAACGCAGCTACAATCCGTGCTGAACGCTGATGAGTCGTGGCCAGGGCGTGGCTAAGGCTCACCTTCAGGTGGTTGCACACAGGAGGAAGCTATGCGAGGACAGGTAAACCGAAGCAAGCGATGGCTTGTCGTTGTGCTGCTCTTGACTGCCGGAGTTGGGTCGGCGGCAACGGGCCTCGGTAAAGGCATCGGATGACAAAACGATTATCCGTGGCGGCGGTACGACGATCATCCATGGTGGAACAGGACCGGCCGGGGGATTCGTCCCTGTTCTGACGACTATCGCCTTCCACGCCGAAAGAATTGGCGGCGCCGTGACGGGTTCATTCGAGTGTCTCGCCTTGGCGCCGGAGGCAGGAACGGGCTCGAAGAGCGCTCAGTTCACCGTGAATGCCATGTATGTCACTGGACAGATCACCGGAGCGACGGTGCACGGCGATACTGCAACTTTGACTGGCACCTCGAATATCACCGGGCTCGGAGCCGGCTCCAACGTTCCGTTTACGTTCGTGGTGCAAAGAGGCGGGCCAGGTGCCACTTCGGTGCTGACGGTGAACACTTTGTCCGCGTCTCCGTTCAATGAGATTCTCGTGCAGGGCGCGTTTGAAGTCCACGACCAGGATTAGGCCCTTATCTAAGGTTTACTCGCCAGAAAACAAACGCGCTACCCTTAGAAGCGCCCGCGCTTGGCCATTCGATTCGAGCCAAGATGCATTAACTAATGGAATGGTCCGCCGCTTCAGCTAGCAAGCAGCCTGTGTATGAGAGGCTTGCGGAGGAGGCGTCCCATGGAACTACACACCATCGGCATTGATCTTGGTAAGACAGTTTTTCATCTGGTCGGGCTTAACCTGTGCGGCGAGGGCGTAGTGCGCAAGAGGTTCTCGCGCAGCCAACTGCTGCGCTTCACCGCCAACGTACGCGTCGGGTTGATTGGCATGGAAGCCTGCGGAGGCGCGCATTTTCTTGGCCGAGCACTGCGCGAGCAGGGACACGAGGTGCGATTGATTCCGGCGCAGTATGTGAAGCCCTA
>DASSXG010000042.1:0-12704 GCA_035704085.1 Candidatus Acidiferrum sp.
AAAGTTGCGGCTTACGAACCTAATGCAGCTGACAATAGACTCCAGTTGGTGGACCCGCTATCGCAGCGGCACGAACAATCCCGACGTCAATCCCACCATGTTCGAGCAGGCCGTTCCGGACCTCCACAAGGGGCAATTCACGGCTATCCCGAGGACGGATAACGATTTGTTCCCCGAGGACCACATTCAGGCCATTGCCAACACCGCGGCATTCCATATCCCGACTGTAGAACAAGGCGGCGGTAGTTTGCGCACGGCGCTGGCGCAAAGGGCTACAAGCGTGGAAGTGCTACGACTCCTAATCAGCATGGGACCAATCGAGATCATGCATTTTCAAACCTTATCAGAAACGGCTGGCGATGCGCCGCCGCTCACCGACCCGACCAATGGTCTGACATTCCCTAACCTCAACTCTGGCGTAGATCCCAACAACGGGGCAACGGGCGCAGCAGTCAGGCAGATGTTCCAGACTAACCTGATCATGCCGGAACCTTGCCCGTTTATCAGCACTAGTCTGCCGCCATGTTCGGTGATCCGTCCGACGAACACGACGGGGGTTGCGACGGGAGCGCTCAAGTTCCTAACCGCCATGGGGCTGTTCATCGGACAGTCGACTGCCTTTTTCTCGTTTCTGAGCGAACTTGCCACGGCCGCGGATGCCGCACAGCGCGGCATGTAGCAATCGAATGAAGGAGATTCAGTTCCAGCCTTCCGAAGCGACCAGGAAATTGCTGATATGACGATCTGGACGAATCGTCAACATCTCCAAAGCGGGAGCATGAGAACTCTGCCATTCCGCTTGCTCGCCGCTTTTCTCGCAAGCTCGATCGCACTCGCTGCAAATATGGCGCTGTTGTCGATCGCGGGCGCCGCCGGTATCATCACTGGCCAGGGTGGCTTATTGCGCTTGTACGCGATGATGATCCAGCGTCTCGCGGGGTCTCTTCGTCTGATAGACGGCCTGAGCAATCTTCACCTGCCCTCCCAGGCCATATTCCATATAGTTACGGGTTTGGCGATGGCGGTTGTCTATGCCTTGATGATTGAGCCCAGGCTGCCAGGTCGACCCATCTCTAAGGGGCTCGTTTATGGCGCCGTCGTTTGGTGCTTCAACGCTTTCCTGGTGTTACCACTGATCGGTGAAGGGATCGCGGGATCTCGGAATGTGAACACAGTTGGGTTGATTGTCTTTGCCGTTGCTCATATGACTTTCTTTTTGGCATTGAGCATGCTCTACGGAGCTCTGTGTTCCCGTCGGGGGACTGAGCGTAGTGTCTGAAATCGAACAAAGGAGATTCACCAATGGGCAAGACCAAACTGTCTCAAGAAAAATCCGAGGAGATCAATCGCCGGAGTTTTCTTGGCATGGTGGCCATGACCGCGGCTGCCGCTCAGCTTGGCGTATCTGGCTCCTTGGATGCCCGCGTGGGCGGAGGAAACACCAGCGCTACGAGCACGAGTACGCCGAGCAAGAACACGTCATTCGGCCCGCTCAAGCAGATTGATGCAGGCGTGTTGAATGTTGGATACGCCGAAGCCGGTCCCGTGAGTGGTCCAGCGGCAATTCTTCTGCACGGTTGGCCGTACGATATTCATAGTTTCGTAGATGTGGCGCATGTGCTGGCGTCGGCGGGCTACCACGTGATCGTTCCGTATCTGCGCGGGTATGGCACGACGCGCTTTCTTTCCAGTGAAGCAGTTCGCACTGGCCAGCCGTCGGCGGTCGCCGTTGACACTGTCGCCTTAATGGACGCGCTCAAGATCCAGAAGGCGATCATCGCTGGCTTCGATTGGGGCGCGCGGACCGCTGACATCATGGCGGTGCTTTGGCCGGAACGCTGCAAGGGGATCGTTTCGGTCAGCGGCTATCTGATCGGCAGTCAAGAATCCGGCAAGCTGCCGTTGCCGCCAAAGGCCGAGTTGCAATGGTGGTACCAATATTATTTCGCGACGGAACGCGGCCGCGCCGGCTACGAGAAATACCGCCATGATTTTTCCAAGCTCATCTGGCAGCTCGCTTCGCCGAAATGGAACTTCGACGATGCCACCTTCGATCGCAGTGCAGCATCTTTCGATAATCCGGATCATGTCGCGATCGCCATACACAATTACCGCTGGCGGCTTGGCCTTGCGGAAGGCGAGCCGAAGTATGACGATCTGGAAAAGCGTCTTGCCGAAGCTCCAGTAATCACCGTACCCACCATCACCATGGAAGGCGACGCCAACGGCGCACCGCATCCGGATCCCAGCGCTTACGCCAAGAAATTCACGGGCAAGTATGCGCACCGGAATATCACGGGAGGCGTCGGGCACAATCTGCCCCAAGAAGCTCCGGAAGCCTTTGCCAAGGCCGTCGTTGATGTCGACGCCTTCGATCGGCCCTAGAAGGAACAGAAATGAGGCTCCGACCTTGAGGCGACATGCATTGACGTCAGATTCCGCGCGCCGCGCAATTAGCGTGGCGGGCATCTTGGGATTTGTCGCACTTGTTTTGTGTTCAGACGCGAGTGTACTCACGAGGTTTCACGTCATGAATACTGCCAAAGCGGAAGACGGTTTGAACGGCGAATTCCATTCCCTAAAGTTAGGTGCTCACTCGACGTTACCGGACGGATTTCACTCCTCACTCGGCAACGAAGGCGCGATGCCTGAGTTGGACGGCGCCATCGGCTGGCTCAACTCCGCTCCCTTGAGCCGCAAGCCGCTTCGCGGAAAAGTAGTGCTAGTTAATTTTTGGACCTACACCTGTATCAACTCTCTGCGACCCATGCCGTACCTCAGGAGCTGGGCCACTAAGTATAAAGATGCGGGCTTGGTCGTGATCGGCGCCCATACGCCGGAGTTTTCATTCGAGCACGACCGGACAAATGTAGAAAATGCCGTGCGCAATTTGAACGTTACTTTTCCGGTCGCTATCGACAGCGATTATAGGATCTGGCGATCCTTTAATAACGAAGCTTGGCCCGCCCAGTATCTCGTCGACGCGAAAGGGCGAATTCGGTACCACCACTTTGGGGAAGGCGACTATGGCGACATCGAGCGCGTCATCCAGGAACTCCTGAAAGAAAACGGGGCAACTGGCCTCGCCTCTGACACGACTAGCGTAACCGCTGTTGGAATCGAGGCCGCTCCCGACTGGAGGGATGGGCGATCTCCCGAGACATATCTCGGATATCGCCAGGCCCAGAATTTCGCCTCGCCCGAAAGAGTGCATAAAGATTCAATCCAGGCATTCAGCGCGCCCGGGAAACTTTCTTTAAATCATTGGGGATTGAGCGGATCGTGGAACGTCAATCCCGAGAGCGCCGTGCTCCAGGCAGTGCCGGGAAAAATCGTGTTTCGGTTCCACAGCCGCGACCTGCATCTGGTGCTGGCTCCCGCGAAGGACGCTAAGCCAGGACGCTTTGTCGTACGATTGGATGGTGCCGCCCCCGGTGAAAACTGCGGCATTGATGTTGCTCCGGATGGCTCCGGCGAAATTCGCGAGCCCCGGCTCTATCAGCTCATCCGGCAAAAAGGTCCAATCGTTGACCGAACCTTCGAAATCGAGTTCCTTGATCCTGGAGTTCACGCTCTTGACTTCACATTTGGTTAGTACGCGCTAGATCAGAGCCGATCTGAAAATTCGGTCGAACGTGAAAAAAAGGCGCGTAAGAATGCCACGATTTATGGAGGGTTATTATGCTCGTGAAGTTATTTCGCCCATCGAAGGTACATCGATGGAGCTGATGACCAATTGGCGCAGACGCCACAGCCGTAGAGATATTCTGAAATCGAGCGCGTTGGCCATATTCCCACTCGCAGTGCGGTCCGGGAATTCTTCCTTGCTCGATCAACAACCGATGACTGCGAACGGCGGCACCGATCCCTATCCAATTCCGTGGCTGGACAAGAATGGCAGCCACAATCAGCCGGCAGGCGCAAACCTCGAACCTTCACATATCTATCATTTCAAAGGTCGAGTGGCCCGGTGCAGCACCTTCACCGGGCTGGGCACCGACAACCAAGGAAACCGTATCGCTTTTGGCAGTCCTACGACCGACTACGGCATAATGCAAGGAGAGTTTTGGGGCGCGCGAGCTGCCCAACAAGGCGTCTTCACACATATATGACTAACGTTGTTCCGGGGACCGGCGGTCCCCGCCAATCAGATACACGATTTTCACCCTCCCATTGCGCCGTCTGGACTCTATTGGGTCGTTCCCGTTCCCGACCGTGGTCTGACGATTAGTCCGGATGGCAACACCTTCACACTGGAAATGCAGAACGTCCCTGTTG
The DNA here is from genome assembly GCA_035704085.1 of Candidatus Acidiferrum sp. Taxonomy (GTDB): domain Bacteria; phylum Acidobacteriota; class Terriglobia; order Acidiferrales; family UBA7541; genus Acidiferrum. The sequence goes on from DASSXG010000042.1 coordinate 4,279, forward strand.
TCGATCAGCCGCGCTGGCCGGCGTTGGATTCAATAGCCACTCCCGCACAAATGACGTTCAAAATGGTCTGGAAATCAACGGGCGAGCCAGTGAGATATGAGGACCCATCTAAACACTTCCGCTTCATTGGCACTCGGGCTTCGTGTCAACTCGAGGCACAAGTCGAGGTGCCGTCGGTCGGGTTTTCCTGGAAGTCCGATCCGCTGAACACCTCAAAGTCCGACTTCGCCATCCTGGGAGACGAAGTCAACGGTCGTTACTACGACAATTGAGCTGTCGCCGTGGGCCTGATGAAGTCGCTGCTGCACTCGCTCGGATTTCCCGGCGCGCTCGTTAGCGGGCAAAACGAGCAACACTCGATTTCCAAAAATAATGTAGGTCCTTCTCCGGAGCCCAGGCGAACCATCATACGAGTGACCTCGCGTGGCTAAGTTGGCATAATCCAGCATGAAAATGGTCCGTTTTCGACCGTAGTTCGATTCTGGCGAGGTCACTTCTACGAATAGCTGACTTTTCAGCCCGATGGCACACAGCGATAGGCTCCGAACGGCCTGATCGCTGTCGGGTCCTCCCTGGGGAGGTTGCGCGCACGTCGGGCGCACCGACACCCACTCTAATTAGCGCAATGACCGGAAGCCCACACGAATCTCTTCTGAAAGAAGTTGGGGTTGCTCAAATGCCGCGAAGTGACCGCCTTTGGCGACCTTGTTGTAATGGATGAGTTTGGGATACGCCCGCTCTGCCCAACTCCGTGGAGCAGGATAGAGTTCGTCAGGGAAGACGCTCACGGCAACTGGAATAGAGACGCCTTTGGCGTTGAAATACCCTTTGCCCCAATATTCCCAATAGAGACGGGCACCAGAAAGGGCTGTGTTCGTCAACCAGGTGATCGTGATGTTGTCCAGGATGTCGTCGCGCGTGAGACCCTCAGCTTGTCCTTGAAAGACGCGTGAGATCAGCTCATAGCTGCGCGCGTCGTGATCAAGGAAATAAGCCGCCAGGCCGACCGGCGAGTCCGCGATTCCGAATAATGTCTGCGGTCGCAAACCCATCTGGTAGCCGTAGGCAATTCCCTTTTGATATACGAACTGCAAACGGTCGTATGCGACCTTCTCATCTGCCGAGAGACCTGATGGTGCCGGCGCGCCGGAAAAGGCTGCCCCATCAATGTCTGCCGGAAAGATGCCAGGCATGTTAGTGTGAATGCCAATCAACTCCGGAGGTGCCTGCAGACCCATCATGTCTGTAACAACCGCGCCCCAATCGCCACCTTGGGCTACGAATCTCGTGTAACCCATGCGCTTCATCAGGACAACCCAGGCACGCGCGATGCGGACGGGATCCCAGCCGGGGGCGGTTGGCTTGCCTGAGTATCCGTAGCCGGGCATCGACGGGATCACGACATCGAAGGCGTCCGATGCGCTCCCGCCATGCGCTGTCGGGTTGGTCAGCGGATCGATGATCTTCAACTGCTCGACGACCGATCCTGGCCATCCGTGCGTAACGATTAGCGGCAGCGCATTCGGATGCTTCGAACGACCGTGAATGAAATGAATGTCGAGCCCATCGATCTCGGTGATGAACTGCGGCAGAGCGTTCAGCTTGGCCTCGCACTTGCGCCAGTCGTAATCAGTCGCCCAGTACCGAGCGAGGGCCTGAACCGTGGCGAGTTGCACTCCCTGCGTTTGATCCGGAACCGTCTCGCGATCGGGCCACCTTGTCGCGTTGATGCGTCTGCGCAATTCGGTGAGTTCCGTTTCTGAAACGTTCACATGAAACGGACGAATGGTATTTTTGTCGGTGGTCTGTTTGCTGCTTGCGCCGGCTTCTGTCACGGTGTCCTCCTGGTGGATAACAACGAGAAAGCAAAACTGACGCCAATCGTAAAGCCTTGAAAACACAGCAAGAGCAGACACGCGGAGGGCGACAGCTTTGGTTAATGTGGTGAATCTGGCGAATCTTGCGATTCCGGCGAGAGTTCTTAGCCGAATTTGAATTGGGTTTTGCTGATCTTTAGGGCTCTGATCCTGTGTTCGAGAGTTGATGGAGGAATTTGGAGGCGGGCCGCGGCGCCTGACGGGCCGGCAACGCGGCCACGGCTCGCCACTAACGCCGCTTCGATGATTTGCCGCTCGGTCCGCATTCCGCGATGCGATGGTCTTTCCGTTACGACGTGAGAATTTGCATCAGGCGGTTCCTTCGAGAGCCACAATTCGTCGACAACGAAGACGCCCGTGGAACTCAAAATCACGGACCTCTCGATGACATTCTGCAATTCGCGGATATTGCCCGGCCAGTCGTAGTCCTGCAACAGACGCAGTGTCCTCTTGTCGATCGACCGAATGTTCTTGCCTGCTCGTTTCGCGTAGCGGTGCGTGAAATATTCGACCAACATCAAGATGTCATCTTTGCGTTCACGGAGGGGGGGCACCTCAATCGGAAAGACATTGAGCCGATAAAAGAGGTCCTGACGGAAAGTCCCTTTGGCGATAGCTGCTTTCAGGTCGCGATTTGTCGCAGCGATTACACGAACGTCAACGCGAATCGGCTGGGCTCCCCCAACGCGTTCGAACTCCCGCTCCTGCAAGACCCGCAAGAGTGCGACCTGTGTATCGGGTAGCAATTCACCTACCTCGTCCAGGAAGAGTGTTCCGCCATCAGCGAGTTCAAAGCGCCCAAGGCGGCGTTGCGTAGCTCCAGTGAAGGCTCCCTTTTCGTGGCCGAACAATTCAGAGGAAAGCAACGTGGGGGCCAGTGCTGCGCAGTTCACACTCACAAATGCGCGTCCAGACCGGTTGGAGTGTTTATGGATGGCGCGGGCGATCAATTCTTTGCCTGTGCCCGTCTCGCCTGAGATCAATACGGTGGAGTCTGCGGGAGCAACTTTATCAATCCGAGAAAGGACGCTTTTCAGAGTTTGGGATGAGCCGACAATTTCTTCGAACATCGAAGCTCGGTCTACCTCTTCGCGCAGTTCCAGATTTTCTCGATGGAGGCGATCCTTGAGTGTTCGAATCTCCGATTCAGCCTTTTGGAGTTCGCCATACAAACGGCTGGTCTCCGCCAACCGTTCCTCGCTTGCCTGTAGTTTCTGGCGCTCGAGTTGTGTCTCCATGCGCATTCTCTCTTCGCGCTCTGCCGTGTTGCGACGAAGTACGGCCATCTTCAGGTTCGCTTCAACTCTCGCCAACAATTCCCGAGCGGTGAACGGCTTCACGAGGTAATCATCGGCGCCTGCCTGCAGTCCTTCCACGCGTGACTCTTCGCCGGCACGGGCGGACAGCAAGATAACCGGTATGGTGGAAAGAGCCGCATCCTCGCGAATAGCTCGCAGCAAACCGAAACCATCAAGCTGCGGCATCATGACGTCGGCCAGTAGTAGTGCGGGATGCAGGAGTCCGACTGTCTCCAGCGCCTGACGACCATCTGAAACGGCGTGCACCTCGTACCGGTCACCTAGCAAGTGCCTCAGGTATTGACGCATGTCAGCGTTGTCGTCGGCGACGACGATCAATTCGCGATTCAGCCTCAACTCGGGCCTGGGTGATGGCGCAACGGATGCTGATCGTGGAAGCATCGCGGCATCCGCCGCACTCCAATCGTCTGGCAACCAGCGCTTTGCTTCCTCCGCATACACGTCGGCGCTGACCCCGGTGCACGCCATCGTCCTTACTGCTTGAATTCGGTCTGGAGGCAGATGGGCAGTGCCAAGCGGGACCGTCACGACGAAAGTAGTGCCCTGGCCAACCGTGCTCTCGACTCGAAGACCGCCACCATGAAGTCTGACCAGTTCCTGAACGAATGCCAGACCAATCCCAGTGCCCTCATAGGTCCGGGCATGAGTGCCCTCGATCCGATGAAAACGCTCAAAAATCCGCTCGCGGTGCTCTTCGGGAATTCCGACTCCCGTGTCCCGGACTTGCAATTCAACAGCACAATCAATTGAGTTCAACGCGACCGTTACAGAGCCTTCGAACGTAAACTTGAATGCATTGGACAGGAGATTAGAGACAATTTTCTCCCACATATCGCGGTCGACGTAGACCGGTTCGGGAATTGGAGGGCACTCTACTAAGAAATTGAGGCCCGCATTCTCTATCGCTGAACGGAATACACTTGCGATTTCCGATGTGACCCCGCTTAGGTCAATCGGCTCGAATACGGCTTGAACTCTTCCAGCCTCGATGCGTGAGAAATCCAGCAGGGTGTTGACTAGCTTAAGCAGTCGAAGTGCGTTACGGCGAACCGTCACCAACTGCTCGTGGTGCCCCGGACTCAGCCGCTCGCGAGCATCCGACAAGACATCCTCGAGAGGTCCGAGCATCAGTGCAAGAGGCGTGCGGAACTCATGGCTGACGTTACTGAAGAACGCAGTCTTGGTGCGATCGATTTCGGCAAGCGCTTCTGCGCGCCGGCGTTCCTGGTCGTAAGCGCGGGCACTAGCCAACCCTACGGCGATTTGTTCGGCAATTCGTCGGACGAATTCGCGGTACGTATCGTCAAATGCGCGGCCCGGATGAATTCCAACTACCAGGAAGCCAGCTGCCTCTCTGTGTTCCCGTAGGCGAATCGGCAAAATGGTTGCTCTCCGGGGTGGCGACATCCAGCCTGGGATGGAAAGGTTTGCTGCGCGGTCCCCCAGTTCGACGATCGGGCAGTCTTCCGCCAATGCACGTTGGAAAGGCCAGGCGCTTTCTTTACTGTTGCACTCAACAAGTGCTGGATGTAGTGCGTCAGTTGTTCCAACGCTCACACCCACAAGGCGTGCTGTGTATTCGGCGGTTTTATAGTCATACAAAAGTGCGAACGGGACAGCCTGACGGTATTGGCTCAGCGTCTCCGCGCTGACTCGCCAAACTTCTTCTTCATGCCGTATTTCGGCGGTTCGTGAGGCCAGGTCTCTCAACACTTGCCGACGTCTATCCTCTATTACGCGTTCCGTACTTTCGAGGCAGGCAGTTAGCACTCCGGCAACTTTGCCGTTGTCGTCTTGGATCGGGCTATACGAAAACGAGAAATAACACTCTTCAAGGTAGTTGTTTCTAAAGAAGGTGAACATCTGGTCCGTGAGAGTGCTGGCGTCCTGTCCATGTGACATCACTCTCTCGAACCGCGGTCCTATAAAGTCCCATGCCTCCGGAAGTACCTTGCTTTTATTGCAGGCCAACGCCGCTGGATGCTTTGTTCCGATCAGTGTTCCGTACGCGTCGTTGTAGAGCATCGTGTAGTCCGGGCCCCAGCAAACGAGCATGGGGTATCCTGACCCCAGCATGACGCGAACACAAACTCGGAGCGATTGTGGCCACTGTTCCACCGGGCCCAGAACAGTCTTCGACCAGTCGAGGGCGCGCATTCTTGCGCCCATCTCACCGCCTCCAGCGAATACTGACTCGATCACCTGATTTTTGACGAGATCCATCGGCGTATCCTTCGATCGGCATCGGCAGGCCAGAAATGTCTACAGAATACTATCTATTGTTGACGGCGGACATCTCCCGAAGTGGCCACGGACACGCCGAGCGGCACGATCCGCGTCACTTTGTCGAGCGATCCCAAATGCTTCCGCGCGACGGCGAGGGCGTTGAGCGCTGCGAGGCGCGCCGCTTTTCGTCCCGCTTCAACATCGAGTTCCGCTCCGACGCGCCCAATGAATTTCGCCCCGTGGCCTTCCGTGGGAAGCATCCCGGTCAGAAAAAGTAGATTGCACGTCTGCACCGCTTCCACATAGGTTCCGAACGGCTCAGGCGGCGCCGGGAGCTTGATGCCAAGTTCTTTCAACCGCTGCTCGGCGCTAGCAGGCCGAGAGCGTTTGCGCGTCACCATTTGCCCGCGTGCGCGCCGCCATCTACGTGCAATATTTCACCGGTACTGAACGTGGCGTCCGTTAGGAATAAAACTGCATCTACGACTTCCTTGACTTCACCCATCCTGCCGAGCGGGTGCAGCCCTGTGAGGAACTCATAGGTCTCGGGTTTATGCATCGGAGTTTTGATGGTGCCCAAGGCGACGGTGTTTACACGAATGCCATCCTTGGCATACTCAATGGCCAATGCGCGGGTCACCGCATCCAATCCGCCCTTAGTCATAATTTGAACTGCTGCCGATGCACCCGCGACCGGCTGGCCAACAAAAGTTGTCGATATATTGATGATGCTGCCGCTCTTCTGCCGCAACATCTGCTTCACCGATAACTGTGAAACGTAGAGGAAGCCGGCAAGCGTCGTGGAGACCAACGCGTTGAAATCTTCTGTAGTGTACTCGGTGAAGGCCTTCGGGATAAAAATCCCCGCATTGTTGATCAGCACATCGACCCGGCCGAATCGGGATACGGCAGTATCCACGATCTTTGCGGCCGTTTTCGGGTCACCAATGTCTCCATCGACCAGTGCAAGATTGTCAGACGCCGGGAACGGATTTGCTTTCGTGATGTTTCGCGAATTCGCAACTACGTTATAACCACGTTTCAAGAACGCTTCCACAAGTCCCGCGCCGATCCCCTGTGAGGCGCCGGTAACGATTGCTGTTTTCTCTGTATTTGCCATTTCTAAGCTCCCTCTAAGCGCGCGATTCGAGTATCCAGAAGTTAATGAGCGGATTGTTTTTGTTTGCGAAGTCCAAATCTTCAGAACGACGCGCCGCTCATCATGCGCGCCTGAATTTCACCCGATTTTTCGAGCGGAGGCGTTAGACCTGCGGGCTATCAGCCGCCGAGTTGAGAAAAGGCCCCAGCTCCGCCGTCGATGGCGAAGTCTGCCCCAACGACGTAGGCCGAGTCATCTGATGCTAAGTATACGGCCAGCTTCGCGACCTCCAGCGGCTCCGCGAGCCTTTTGCTGGGATTGTAGGTACGAAGGACATCTTTAATGGCTTCGCCCTCTTTCTCGCCGGGAACACGGCCGAACATTTCAGTGTCGGTGGGGCCAGGGCTCACAGCATTCACTCGAATCTTTCTATCCGCGAGCTCTGCACTCATGGTTCTCGCAAGACTGGAAAGTCCCGACTTGATCGCCGACATCATGCTCGTAGTAGGCCAGGCCGTTTTAACTGTCACTGAGGAATTGATGATCACCGAAGAGCCGCTTTTCAAAAGGGGAATTGCTTTTTGAATCGTGAAAAATACTCCCTTCAGGTTTACTGCGACCAGCTTGTCAAACGTATCTTCCTCGACGACTTCGAAAGGCCCAAATTGACTGTAGCCTGCGTTCGCAAAGACCGCATCGAGATAGCCAAATTCAGCTTTGATCTTTGAGTAAAGGCCATCGAGATCCGATAGCTTGCTGACGTCAGCGGAGAATGCCAGAGCCTTAGGCCCGAGCGTACTCCTGGCCTCTTTCAACCTCTTCTCATCCGCCCCGCAAATTGCGACACGAGCACCCTCACGTTCGAATTCCTGAGCAGAAGCCAGACCAATTCCACTCGTCCCACCGGTAATTAGGATGTTCTTATTTTTCAGTCTTTCCATTTTCTCTCCATTTCTAAACCATCACCACGTTTAGCCGTCTGTCGCCCTCTACATAGATGGCTCCTATCATCTAAACGGTGCACGATATTTAAGCCTCACAGTTTTCGAGCCCGGAGAATCAATCCACACCCCCATCATTGATGGTAACGTATAGATGTCATTGGTCATCTAAACTGCAATGGAACTGGATTCGGTGCTGGCTACACGGCGCTCGCTGGCTGGTGATAGTGGCGAGAGCGTGACCACCTCTAGATTCGATCTTCAGACGACTAAGGACAAGAAATAAAAATTAAGGAGAAAGAGATGGAAATCTCACAAATGTACCGAGACAATTCGATCGCAACTCATACCATCGATTCAGTCCCCCAGAAGCACAATTCGGCGCTCCCAGGTCTGAGGCAGCGTCTCAGCTTAGCGCTTCTCGCGTGTACGCTCGTCATCGGCGCGACTGGCTCTGCGACTGCGGGTGAGGCTCGAGACGAAGCAGCCGTTCGCGCGCTCGGAGATACCTTTGCTAAGGCTTTCGTTCAGAAGAATGCCGAACTACGAGCATCCCTGTTCGCCGAAGACGGAACCTTCGTGACCCCGCAGGGTGACTTTCTGCAAGGGCGGGTCGCAATGGTGAAGGACTTCGGTCCGGAGGCGCAGCAAGCCGTCAACGGCACCACGCAAGCGGCGTTCTCCAACTACCGGGTCCGCTTCATCAAACCCGATGTCGCGGTCGTTGACGCGCTGCTCACCGTGCGCAATGTCAAGGGTCCAGATGGGACGATCATCCCCGTGATACCGATCAACTTTTTCTACGTGGCCGTCCGCCACGGCGATCAATGGCTGATCGAGGATGGGCGCGCGCATTTCGCCCCCGCGCCACCTAATGGGATGACCGCCCGAAAGTAGCGTGGAGAATACCTGTGACACGTTCCATGCAGGTACATAAGAAACGGAACGCTACAGGCACGCCGGA
>DASSXG010000057.1:0-56836 GCA_035704085.1 Candidatus Acidiferrum sp.
GGCCGGCACGGACTACACGCTCAGCTATGCGGGAGCGCCCGCGTGCACGCTGACACTCAACATGCTGAGCGCCGCGGCGGTAATCGGTCCGACGCAGCGCCTCATCGTCACCTACCAGACGCAGCTCGATGCGAACACACAGAACGGCGCCAAGCTCACCAACGTGGCCGGTACGACGCTGTGGTTCAACGGCCCGAGCAGTAGTACAGGCCGCCAGAGCTACACCTGCACGCTGACCAACGGTACGCCGGGCGTGCTGGACTGTCAGGACGCGCACACGGTGACGGCCGTTATTCCTGCGTTGATCATCACCAAGCAGGTGACGGTGGTGGGGGGCGGCCTGGCGCTGCCGAACGCGACGCTCGACTATCTGGTGCACGTGACGAACACATCCGCGAACCCGGTAAACCCGGTGGTGATCACAGACAACCTGAACGCAGCGGGGGCGGGGGCGCTCACCTACGTGGCTGGCACCGCGACCATGAACGGCTCGCCCAACGGTGTCAGCGTTGCCGGCAACGTCATCACCGCGAACTACTCGGCGACCTATGGACCGCTGGCGCCCGGAGGGACGATCGACCTGCGCTTCCGCGCCACGCTCGGTAGCACGCTCGCTGCCGGCACGATCGTCACCAACACCGGCGTCGTAACGTGGGGCTTCCCCCCCCAGACAGCTAGCGCCAGCGTCTCGATCACTGTCGGAGGAGTCGTCGGTGCGCCCAATCTCGTGTTCACTAAGTCCGGGCCGCCGACGATGAGCCTGGGGCAGGGGGGGCAGTTCGGCTTCAACGTCCAGAATACCGGGACGAGCGATGCGTGGAACGTCACGCTGCTCGACGAACTCCCCAGCGGCTCAACGGGCGGCATGTGCAACACGACGCCTCAGGTGCTAAGTGCTCAGGTCTTCCAGGCAGACGGCGTCACGCCGGTCCCGGGGAAGGGACCGCTGGCTCCAGGCACAGACTTCTCGATCAGCTACGTTGGCGCACCCACCTGCAAGCTCACCCTGACCGTGCTCACTGCTGCCGGAACGATCGCTCCGAATCAGCGTCTGATCGTTACCTACCGGACCCAGCTCGACGCCAACAGCCAGAATGGCGCCCAGCTCACCAACATAGCGGGCGCAGTCCAGTGGTTCGATGCCAACAGCAGCGTCACGACTCGCCAAGCATTCACACGCACCTTGACCGACGGCACGCCGGGGATCCTCGATTTCCAGGACGCGCACACCGTCACAGTAGTTAGCACCACGATCGCCATCACGAAGCAAGTCAGCGTCGTAGGCGGCGGAGCTGCGATGCCTGGCGGGCAGCTCGACTACCTGGTGCACGTGACCAATCTTTCGACGAACCCGGCCACGTCGGTCGTGATCACGGACGACATCAGCAGCGCGGGCGCAGGCCGCCTCACGTTCGTGAACCCACCGGCACCAACGATGAACGGCTCCACGACGGGTATCAGCATCGCGGGTTCACTGCTGACCGCGAACTACTCCGCTGTATACGGCCCGTTGCAGCCCGGACAATCCATCGACGTGCGATTCCGCGTGCAGATTGCTTCGGGACTTCCCGCCGGCACGACGCTCACCAACACCGCGGTCGTAACTTGGAACAATCCCCCGCAGACGGCGAGCGCCAGCGTCTCGATCGATATCGGAGGAGTTCCTGGTGCCGGTAGTTTGAACGGCACCGCGTGGCTCGACGCAAACTTCAACAAGATTGTCGACGCCGGTGAGCCGCTGCTGCAGGGCTGGACGGTTGGGCTGTATCTCAATGGAGCGTTGGTGCAGTCCGTTCTCACGGATGTCAACGGCGTCTATCGCATCAGTGGCGTGACGCCGACCGACGGAACGGCAAACCGGTACGAGCTGCGGTTCACCGCGCCCGGTGCGGGCCCGAACACCGCCAAGCTAGGCAAAGCCGACTCGGCCTTTACCAACGGGCTGCAGCGGATCACCAACATCGCCGTGCCCTCTGGCAGCAACCTCCAGAATCTGAACCTGCCGATCGGGCCGAATGGCGTGGTCTACAACTCGCTGACGCGCGCTCCCATTGCGGGCGCGACCCTGAAGGTGTTGCGCAGCAGCACGCCATTGCCGGGAACCTGCTTCGACGATCCGGCTCAGCAGGGCCAGATCACGCAGGCGGGCGGTTATTACCGGTTCGACCTCAACTTCTCGGATCCAGGCTGTCCCAGTGGTAGCAGCTACCTCATTGTGGTGACCCCGCCAACGTCGAACTACGTGGCCGGTGTGTCGCTGGTTATCCCGCCGACAACGGGCGCATCGACCGCTCCGTATTCGGTGCCTACTTGTCCAGCGGATGCACTTCCGGCCGTTCCGTACTGCGAGGCACAGGCGTCGGAGTTCGCGCCGCCACCCGCCGTGCCTGCGCGTAGCGCCGGGACTCAGTACTACCTAAGTCTCACCCTGGACGGCACAGCGGTGCCCGGCTCGAACCAGATCTATAACAATCACATTCCGCTCGACCCGCAGCTCGTAGGAGCATTCTCAATCACCAAAACAACGCCGCGGATCAACGTCACTCGCGGGCAGCTCGTCCCGTACACCATCACGATCAACAACGTGCTAGGCGCATCCCTGCAAGGCGAGGAGGTTGTAGATCGCTATCCGGCGGGCTTCCGCTACGTCCGCGGATCCGCGCGGCTGGATGGTCAGCCCGCAGAGCCCACCGTGACCGGTCTCCAACTCGCGTGGACTGGCCTCAACTTCGGCAGCTCCACTCGCACGATCGTCCTGCTGCTGGCCGTTGGCGCCGGTGTTGGCGAAGGCGAGTTTGTCAACCGCGCGCAGGTCGTCGACGGGGTGACGGGCAAGCCGCTGTCGAGTGAGGCGACCGCAAGGGTTCGTGTGGTACCGGATCAGACCTTCGACTGCACAGACGTGCTTGGCAAGGTCTTCAACGACATCAATCGCAACGGAGTTCAGGACGAAGGCGAAAATGGCCTGCCCGGCGTGCGGGTGGTGACAGCAAACGGTCTGGAAGCGACGACGGATCAGTACGGGCGGTTCCACATCACCTGCGCGATCACGCCCAACGAGAGTCGCGGCAGCAATTTCGTGCTGAAGCTTGACGACAGGACCCTGCCAGGCGGCTTCCGGATGTCGACTGACCAGGTGCAGGTCAAGCACGCGACGCGCGGCAAAGCCCTGAAATTCGATTTCGGCGCGTCAATTCACCGCGTGGTTGCCATCGATTTGTCCGATGCGGTGTTCGAGCCGGGTAAGACCGAAATCCGCGTCCAGTGGCAGCCACGCCTCAACTTACTCCTCGAGGAACTGCGCAAAGCGCCGTCGGTGCTGCGCCTGTCCTACGTCGCCGACACGGAGGATGCGGCACTAGTCGAACAGCGCGTGCAAGCGGTTAAGCGGCAATTAACCGAAGCATGGGACGCGAAGAAAGACTATGTGCTGACCATTGAGCCTGAGATCTTCTGGCGCCTTGGCGGCCCGCCCAAACGGCTCGACGGGCGTATGCCGGGGAGCAGGTGAACGCTATGAGCAAGCAGCGCCATCTCCTGCTGATTGTCGGATTCCTGATGATGATGACCGCCCCAGCGTGCATCGGCCAAGTCAACACGGCCAAGCCCGGCGAGCCGGTCGAGCGGCATTTGTCCAGCGATCAGACCTTTCGTGAATGGTCGCACGACTCGAAGCCGACCGATGAAACCAAGCTCATCAAGGTCTGCCGGGTGGAGACCGTTTGCAAAATGCGCTACCGGGAAGGCGACACGCCGCGGATGCGCGTCAGGAACCTCGTCGTGCCAATGCGGTACGAGGACGAGACCACTCCCATTTCCGACGCCTTCACGAAACAAGTCCGGCAGGCGCTCGACAACCTGCGGGACAAGCGGGGCGTGACGGTCCGCTTCATCGGCTACACGGACGACGCGCCTCTGACTGGCCTCGACGAGAGCACTTACGGAAACCAATTGTCGTTGTCGAAGGCAAGGGCGCACCGCGTTGCATTGGCCATGCAGGAAATCCTGGGATTGCCGGCCTCGGCGATCGAAAGCGACGGCCGCGGGGCCTCTCACCCGCTTGCCTCAAACGAAACGGCGCAGGGGCGGAAGCTGAATCGTCGCATCGAGGTGGAATTCTGGTACGACGATCCTCTCCAAGCGTTACCGGACGAGCCGCAACTGTGCCCGGACGATGTCGACGAAACGGTGACGAGGGTTTACGATCCCCCCTGGGGCAGCATTACATCTCTCGAACTTGAGAACGGCCAACCGATCATTCCGCCCGGCTACGCGGCAAGCCTGCGTCGCGCGCTGACGGACATTTCGGATCGGACCAACGCGCGACTACGGTTTATAGGTTACACGAAGAACGAGCGACTCGACCGCCGCACCGCGTCCGTGTATGGCGATGACATCGGGCTTTCCGCGGCGCGGGCCCGCCGCGCCATGGATACCCTCATGCAGGACCCGGTGTTGTCCGGCGCTCGGTCCGAGCACGAGGGACGCGGATACGTCCAGTCCGACGACGTCGTAAACGCGGGCTTTATCCAGGGCCAAGAGTCGTTCGTACGCGTACAGGTCGTGTACGACGAGCGGTTACCGTTGGACAACTACGAGGGTGTGGATATTACGCGTCTGAACCAGGAGGTTCGTCCGAAGAGCCCGTATGAGCTGAATGTGATGCGCATCACCGTCGATGGCAAACCGATTGATGACCCAGGCCGCAGCTCTTCCGACATTCAGCGCTGCACCGACGTCGCGCTCGACAACGCCAAGATCCAGTTCCGCTTCGACAATCTGGAGGCGCGACGGCGCCTCGGCGTCGCAGCGAATCCGGTCGCCGTGGCCGTTGGCAACGCAGGCGGTCCTGCCGAATCGGTCGTGCATTTCCGGATGTACAGCAGCTATGCGAGCTTTATCAAGCGTGCTGAAATCCGAATATTCGAGCAGCAGCAGTCCCTGCAAGCCACGCCGCTCAAGATCATCGCCGTCGACGACGCGGGTCTTGCGGAATGGCATCCGACAGCAGAGGTTCTTGCCGGCTCGGCACGCGAACTCAAATACCTGCTGCGCGCCTATGACTCGAAGGGCAATTTCGACGAGACGGACGCGCGGCCGCTGCGGCTGTACCGCGAGGCATCGCTTGGAAACGTCGCTGCTTCTGACGGGCCGTCAGCACGCGAGCTGCTTGCCGCCTATGGTGAGAATGACCTGGCGCGGCAGCAGATTCCACTCGGCAGCGGCACGGTGAAGGTGCAGGGCAGCGGCATACCGGCCGGCCACACGGTCTGGGTAGCGGGCCGCCAAATTCCGGTCGACCCGCAGGGCAACTTCGCCGCGGAGGAGATCCTTCCGGCCGGCGCGCATAGCGTCGAAGTCTCGGTCCTCGACGATGCGGGCAACGGCTCACTGTATCTTCGCGACCTGGAGTTCAAACGCACGGACCTGTTCTACGTGGGCATTGCCGATTTGACGGTATCCAAGAACAGTGCGAGCGGGCCAGCAAAACTGCAGGAGGGCGAGAATGTTCAACAGCCCTACGATTCGTCGCTGGATGGCCGGCTGGCGTTTTACTTGAACGGAAATGTGCATCAGAACTGGCGGTTGACGGCGAGCGCGGATACGCGCGAAGGGCCGGTCAAGGACCTGTTCAGCAACTTCCTGAGCAAGTCGCCCGATTCGTTATTCCGGCGCATCGATCCCGACTATTATTACCCGTCGTTCGGCGACGACGGTGTAGTGCAAGAAATGGCGCCAACCTTGGGCAAGTTCTACGTTAAAGCGAGCAATGGCGAGAATTACGGGATGTGGGGCAATTTCAAGGTCGGGTATTTGGATAACGAGCTGGCCCACGTGGACCGAGGCTTGTACGGAGCTAACGCGCACTACGCGCCGGAACCCACCACCAGCTTCGGCGAGCGACGGCTTACGGTGGATGGATTCGCGGCCCAACCTGGAACAATGGCGAGCTATGAGCAATTCCGAGGGACGGGGGGATCGCTCTACTTCCTGCACCACCAAGACATCCTTACGGGCTCTGAGCGCGTGCGCATCGAAATCCGCGACAAGGCCTCTAGCATCGTCACGGGAGTAGTCAACCTGCAACCCAACGTGGACTACGACATCGACTACCTGCAGGGCCGGGTTCTGCTTTCGCAGCCGCTCTCGTCGACCGCCAACGACAACTTGCTAGTGCGCACGAGCGGCTTGAGCGGTGACGAGGCTTACCTGGTGGTGCGTTACGAATATACGCCAGGTTTCGAAAAGCTGGATCAAGTCGCCGTCGGCGGTCAAGCCCATTACTGGTTCAACGACTATGTGCGGCTCGGATTCACGGCCGATTCCAACGAGGGGGACTCCGCTAGCAACCTCGGCGCCGCAGACATGACCCTGCGGAAGAGCGCCAATTCGTGGGTCAAGTTGCAGACAGGTCGCAGCACGGGTCTCCTCTCTCCCTCGCTGCAATCCAATGATGGCGGATTCGGGTTTCAGGGTCCTAACGACCAGTCGTTCGCCGGCGCGAAGGCGGGCGCCTATCGCGCCGACCTGAGCGTCGGGCTGCGCGATTTCTTCGAGGGCCGCGACGGCCGCTTCACGTTCTATAAGCAGCACCTCGACGCTGGTTATTCGGCGCCAGGACAGGCGACGATCAAGGACACCGAGCAATACGGCGGCACGTTCAGGATGCCCGTGACGAACAGCTTGAGTCTCGCAGCCAAGGGCGATCAGAGAATCGAGAGCCAGGGGCTCGAGACCCGGGCGCTCGAAGTGGACGTGGCCTACAAGCTAACCGAAAAATGGACCGTCAGCACCGGCGTGCGCAACGACCTGCGTGAGGACCATTCGCCGGTTGTTCCCCTGACGCAGATACAGGGCGAGCGCACTGACGCGGTCGCGCAGGTGAAGTTCGATTCCAGCGCCTCCTGGAGCGCCTATGGCTTCGGCCAGCGTACGGTCGCGGCAAGCGGCGGCCGTGAAGACAATGATCGAATAGGCGTGGGCGGTTCCTATCGGCTGACGAAACGCTTCCTGATCGATGCGGAGGCGTCCGACGGACACCTCGGACCCGGTGGAAAGGTCGGCACTAGCTTTCTCGATTCCAAAGGGACCAGTTATTACCTGAACTATTCGCTTGAAAACGAGCGGACAGACAACGGGCTGCTGCTTCGCGGCAACCAGGGCAACCTGGTCTCGGGCGCAAAGACGCGGCTCTCCGACACTTCCAGTGTCTACGTCGAGGAGCGTTACCAGAATGGGGCGTCCCTGAGCGGACTCACTCACACCACTGGAATCAACCTCACGCCGAAAGAACATTGGAATCTCGGCGGAAGCGCGGAGGTCGGCAAACTGCGCGACTCACAGACCGGCGCCGAAACCGATCGCAAGGCGGTCGGGATCCGCACGGGCTACGGCCTGAATAAGTTGCAGTTCTCGAGCGCGATCGAGTATCGCCGGGATAACGCGGAACAACTCAACCTGACGCACACGGAAACGACAACTTGGCTGTTTCGTAACAACTTCAAGTTACAACTGACACCCGACTGGCGCGTAATCGGCAAGCTCGACCACTCGGTTAGTGATAGCTCGCTCGGCGGGTTCTATGCCGGCGGCTACACCGAAGCCGTGGTGGGCTACGCTTACCGGCCGGTGAGGAACGACCGGCTGAACGCCCTGGTCAAGTACACGTACTTCTATAACGTGCCGACCACAGGCCAGGTGGGATTGCAGAACACCGCGGCCGAGTTCCTTCAGAAGAGCCACATCGCGGCGCTCGATGTGAACTACGATCTCACGGCGAATTGGTCCGTCGGAAGCAAGTACGCCTACCGCATAGGACAGGAAAGCCTGGATCGCGTAAATCCGAATTTCTTCGACAACGCCGCGCAGCTCACGGTGTTGCGCGTGGACTGGCGGTTCCTCAAGCAATGGGATAGCCTGGCGGAGGTGCGAACGCTTAACCTCCCGGATGTAAATCAACGCCGCCGCGGCGCGCTGGCCGCGGTCTATCGTCATATTAGCAAGAACCTGAAGGCCGGCGTCGGCTACAACTTCACTGACTTCTCCGACGAACTGACCGATCTGAAGTACAACCACAAAGGCGTATTCGTCAATCTCATCGGGACTATGTGACGCCCGCGTGGCTTCGCTGAGCAGGGCATGGTGGAGTCCAGCTTCCGAACAGCATAGGAGGAGACCATGAAATCGGGCTATCTTGAACAGCTAAAATCTGATATCGCGGCGCGTTTCGAAAGGGATCTTCGCAAACCAAGGGCTAAATCCGCAGTGAAGCCAACCACGGAAGAGGACACGGCGTTGGAACAACAGAAGCAGGATCATTTCACCAGACTCCTAATGGCGGAGGCAGTGCGTCAGCTTAAATAGGTCTTAGCCTACGGTCAGGGTAGGCGACCGTGTTCGATTGCCGTGCTCAAAGATTCATTCGACGGTAAGCGTTCTTATCGATGTACGCGCCCAGGAAGAGGCACCCTGAGTCAAGTAGTCGAGAGCCCCGCTGCTGAAACGCCGCGACGGTAGAGTCTGGGGAGAGGGAAAAGCCGGCCTGGAGGTTGAGCACAACGAGATTCTGCGCTGCGCTTCGCTGGCCGTCATAGTTTGAAAAGAAAAAAGTCTGTTCTTAACATACGCGGGAGCAAGGATTAGACGACGGGCATTTCGAGAGGTTTCTTACGCACTTTCGCGAAGCGTTGAAGGAAGTGGGGGTCGAGGCCGATAAGGCGAAGAAAGTGACGAAACTCCTCGAGATCAGACGCAGCGCCGTCCTGAATCAATGACACTGCTCTCGAGTAAGCTCTGCAGCGTGCAAGCTCATAACTCGAAGTTCGTCAGTCTAAATTCATTTTCGACCTCGTACCATCCGGTTTCCGTGCGTCGGTGCCAATCCGTCCGCGCATTTGGTTTCGGAATCCGACGCGTCGCAGGAACATTACGGGAACAATAAGAATTCCCCTCTACGTGTTTTCAGTACTCTGCGTTCCCTGCCGCTCCTCATAAGTGCTTGGATTCCCGCATCGCGATACCCTGTCACGGCAGAGGTCGCAAGTTCGAGTCTCGTCGTCCCCGCCATTCCTTTCAAGAACTTACAAGGAATCGGCAGGTTTTGTATGGTCCACTTTTGTCCAAATCGCCAGAGGCCGCACCCAAACTAAGGCCGACAATTCGGGGTCATTGGCCCAGCTTGGTTCAGAATTAAGCCGACTCACCGTCTACTCCGTCCTAGCCAGAGCAGAAAGTCGACAATCGATACCAAAGCACAGGATTCCACGATGGCCGGAGATGAATCATATCGGCAAGAGCGGAGAGACTAGATCCGCTCGGCATTGGTGATGGACTTGTTAGAGGTGTGCACCAACGCATCTTGTAGCAGGTGGGAGTTGCTGTGGCGACCGTCCCCTAGACAGGCAGCAGATCGGAAATGTACTGTTTCCCACAGTTCGTGCGACCGGAGCGTGACTATGCCTTCCGCTGAAAAAATCGACACCCACCACAAAGCGCTCACCCTGAACCTCGATCCATCCACTTTTGGTTCTTTCGCCGAAATCGGCGCGGGACAGGAAGTCGCGCGTTGGTTTCTTATGGTGGGCGGCGCCTCTGGCACCGTGGCCAAAACTATCTCGGCATACGACAAGGAAGTCAGCAACGATCTCTACGGCTCCGGTTCGCGCTACGTTTCCAGGCAACGGCTGGAAGCCATGTTGGAGAACGAGTGGGCCCAACTGCTTACGCAATTGGAAAAGACTCGCGGGTCGCACACTCGCTTCTTTTCCTTTGTTGATACCATTTCGGCGAGTAACTACGCCGGAACCAACGACCCCCATGGCTGGGTTGGCCTGCGGTTTCAGTTGCAGCCTGGCGGTCCACCCAGCGATATTCTGTTGCACGTTAGCATGCGGGATCCCTCTAACGTGCTTCAGCAGGAAGCCATCGGGATTCTGGGTGTCAATCTCATCTACGCCGCCTTCTATCAATTAGCGACGAAAGAATCGTTTTTCGCCGGCCTGGCACAAGATGTTGTTAGAGAGCGAATCGAAATCGACTTCGTTGACTTTCGGGGCCTTGGGTTCGCCAGCTGGGATCGCCCCACGCTGCTGGCCTACCTCGTGCACGCAGGACTCGCCGAGGCGGTGTTCTTCTCACCTACAGATACTACGGTTCCCCCGACTGAGGTCTTGTACAAGAAAGCCGTTGTACTCGCGCCAGGCTATTTCGGCCACGTGGACCCGACTCATAGGCAGATTCACGCTGAAATGCTGGCGGCAGCCCTTCAGGAGCTTCGCAGGGAATTGGGGGAAACCAGCTCCGCACCGATTGGCATCTTTGCCCTCTCGGCGGCCCCACTTAGACCCGAGGCGCCAGCCCCAGAAATCCCGGACCTGCTGCAGCGTATTCAAGCGCTTCTGGCGCAAGGCGGCAACGTGCTTCTATTTCGCCAAGGCGAGCTCTACGCCATGACAGCCCTCGTGAATCGCCACACAAATGCGCCTGTGCGCGTCGTCGCAGGTCTTTCCCTCTTGATCCGAGTCTTTAATGATCCCTACTTTGATCTAAAAGGCAGGCATTTGGAAGCTCTGTCTCGTCTCTTCGCCCAGAACGTGCGCATCTACGCCTATCCTATGACTGTGGTGGATTTGCAGGAAGCGATCAAGGGTTTTTCGGCCACCGGGTTGGAATGGAGCGAAACGAACGGTTGGGTCTCTGCCAAACAACTACGTGTCGCGCCTCCTCTCGGCCACCTCTACGCGTATCTTCTCGCCAGCAATTTCCTCGTCCCCCTGCAAATTCCCGCAGCCCTTAGCGTCTGAGCTGCGAGCGGGGACCGCCCGGCCTCCAACACGCTCGGCACGTTCCATGCGTTCTTTCCCAGGGGCAAATATTCCGGCGTTCTTGCGACCACCGGTCCGAGCCGATTAACTTCATCGCTCTTCATCTCCGTGTCTGTTTCTTGGGTTCCCAAACGTGGCTTTAGTAGCCATCCGTGCCGCGTAGTTTCAATCAGTTCCCAAGAGATGGCGCGCTGTCATGGTAGAGGTCGCGAGTCGAATCTCGTCGTCCCCGCCACTAAACCCAGGAAACCCACGTCAGATCCGAGAACTGGCCGCGAAACGGACCAATCATTACCAAGCGAAACCGGAGTGGCCTTATTTGAAGAGAGCAAGATCGATCGCATCGGCCATGGCCCGATAACCATCATCGTTAGGATGAAGATGGTCTTCGGAAGCGAACTTCGGCAAGAGTCTGCCGGGATGATCCGGATTGCGCAGAACGACGTCGAAGTCGATGACGCCGTCAAACGAGCCGCTGGTTCTGATCCATTTGTTTACCGCCTGCCGCGTCACCTCTTTAGCTTCCGAATAGTAGCCGGGAACGTCTACGCCCTCAAAAGGGGTAATGGTGGCGCCAATCAACTTGACCCCGATAGCATGGGCGCGCGAAATCAATTGGCGGTACGCGTCGATCAAGTCCTCCGCAGTCCTTACGTCAGCCGGGTCGGCAAGGTATTGCCCGCCAACTCTTGCGCCGGGGAAACCGATGTCGTTAATCCCTTCGAGCAGCACAATGTGAGTGACCCCTGGCATCGCCAGGGCGTCCCGGTCGAAGCGAGCCAAGGCGCTGACGCCGAAACAGCCGACGCGGACCATAAAGCAGTCGCTCAGCAGCCGGTTCCCCGCTATGCCCGCATTGACCACGGCTACTTGAGAAGCTTCGGGAGTCTTTCCGAGACGACGGGCCAGATCGCTCGGCCAATTGTGGTCCGCGTCCACGGTCGACCCATCCCCATCCGTGAGCGAGTCGCCAAACGCCACCACCAGCCGCTGGGATGGTTGAGCAGGAACGAGCACTGCACTGACCAAGATGGCTGACCTAGAAACAGCGCTACCTTCTATTTTTTCCGCACGGGCATGGTCCCCGTGTTGTGAGACCACTGCATGCTTGAGCGCGAGCCAATGCAGTGTCGGGGTAGCAACGCGCTTGGGTAAGTAGAGACTTATGCTGATCTCGGCTCCGGAACGTACGGAAAAGTCCACCGGATCACTGAGGACCGGTGCACCCGCTGCAATTGTGACCGAATTGCGACCCCCGAAAGTGACCGTCTGAATCGACCCTGGTTTGACACTCGAGGCGTCGTTCGGCACCGCCACGGTGGCCGAGCCAATGAGGAGGGACGAGGAGCCGTGTTCGTTAGAAAAGCGAATGCGGACCTGAGCCCCTCCGATAGAAACCCGCACACGCTCTCGCACGGTCTGGTCTTCGATCTTGAGCAGTGGTTCATTTGGACCGGCGTCCACTGGCTGTGGGCTGGCCGCCCAAGTGGCGACCCAGGTATTTTGCGGAGTTCCCATCACGCGGGGAAGGAACAGCAGTTGGGCGACAAACACTAGAACGCAAACGACCACACAATTCCGCATTGCGTTCTTGAAAGTGGACTTCTCCATTCCTCTACCTCATCCTCTATTTCAGCGCCGAAAAATCCGCCGGACGCATGTACACTTCGTCCACGTGATATTGGTCGTTTACTTTCTCGATGAGCGGCTCCGCGGCCTTCCTATAGGGTGGAAAATCCGGGTCGGCATGCAGCGCGTGCCAATTCTTTTTCGCTTCCTCCAGGCTGGGATGCGCCACCACATAGATGAAGGTGTCCCTCCAGGCGGGATCATCGTTGGGCACCCAGTAGCCGACAACCTTGAGATCGTACTTGTCTTGCAGCTTAGAAACGTCCCGAAAGATCGACTCGAGGGCGGGAACTTTGCCCGGAAGGGTGTGATAAATCATGAGCTCGAAGACGCGATTGCCATCGGCGCTGACCTGCTTCAGGTGCATCAGACGGGCCGTAAGGAGTGCGCCGGCGGCAAAGGCGAGCAATACGCTGCCGCAAACAATCCACCCCTTGAATGTCCAGCGGTTGCGCGCTGCCGCGGCTGTTGTAGGGTTCGTCTTCATGGATTCATTCTCCTCAGTGAGTCTTTTGCGAGTTAGCACTGCAGCAGGGCCGTTGACGCCACGCGTGCCCCTATATACCATATAAGTCAGTCAACTGACTATAGGACGGCGTGATGCCAAAAAGGAAAGCAGACAACCGGACGCGCCTCCTTCAGGCCGCCGTGAAAGTCACCTATCGGTACGGGTTCGGCCCGGCGGCCCTCGCTGACATCGCCAAGGAGGCTAGGATTCCTCTTGGCAACGTCTACTATTACTTCAAGACGAAGGACGAAATTGGAGAGGCCGTTATCGATCTGCGCATTTCGCGATTCAGGAGGTTGCTCCAGGAGCTGGACAAAGCGGCTTCTCCCAAAGAGCGGCTGTGCGGGTTCGTACAGATAAAGATTAACAACCGCGAAGAGCTGGCGCGCAGCGGCTGTCCCGTCGGGACCTTATGCTCCGAACTGCAAAAGCATGGCGGCGCGGTCGCGAAGAGATCGACGGTATTGTTCGCGGAAGCTCTCGCATGGATGGAGGCGCAGTTCAAGGCGCTTGACAAAGGAGCCGATTCGCGCGGGCTAGCGGTGCATCTTCTGTCCTCAACGCAAGGCATATCGGTGCTGGCTCACACCTTCCACGACCCTAGTATGATCACAAAGGAGGCGGCACGGCTCAAGGAATGGATTCGCTCGCTGGAACCCTCTGTGTAACACGTCGGATCTTCGTCTAGATGTGCCTACGCCAGGTATTTCTCCAGCGGCTCCCAATAGTTCACTTTCCATCCCTCGGCGAGGTGCTCCGCTGTTCCCTGAGGGAAACCGGTATGGTCAAATATGATTTTGGTTCCAGTGCCTTGCTCGGTCAGCTCGAACTTCGCAATCGAATAGATGCCCGGATTCCAGCTACCCGCACGCCAGGCCTGGACAATCCGCTCGTTGGGCACCAGCTCAATCTGCCGTCCCACAACGTAGCCGCCAAAAAGGGAGAAAGCGCCGCCCATTTCACGGCTTAGCTCCGTAGGATTTTTTCCTGGGGACATCCCGGACTGCATGGCCGCGCTGAGCTTCACGACTTTGTCGAACTGTTTGACGTCTATGAGCGCTTCGTAGACGCGTTTGCGGCTCGCTTTCAATACGGGTTCTTGATGGATGGATTCCGCCGCATGAAAAATCCCCTCGTCCGCAGCGGCCCAAGCGTCAAGCGCGCCTACGGCAATGCCACCAAATGCGACGCCGGCGCCAAGGATCATTTGCCGCCGAGTAGTCGCATTGCCAAGCATGGCCGGATTTGTTTTATCGTTCATCATCCCCTCCCAGAGTTTGATCTAGTCTCTGCGGCATGCCGCCCACAGCGCCTGCATAGCAACACGAAATCAAAATATGTTCAAAGTAATATTTTGCTAGGCAGGAAGCTATTGTTGGGAGCACACTTGTGCCTCAAACCCGGAGGAGGACTTATGCCCTACCCCGCTGGCCACCACGCCGAAGTGAAGAGAAACATTATTGAGAGTGCGCGCAAACTGTTCAATCGGTATGGCTTCGAGACAGTCTCACTCAAACAGATTATGGCTGCCGCGGGTCTCACGCACGGTGGATTCTACAGCTATTTCGAAAGCAAGAGCGATCTCTACGCCGAGGTTCTGGGATGTTTCTTCACCGACCCCAACTGGAAGAGTTGCTGGGAAGGCGTGCATGTGGATCTGTCATCCACCGATGTAGGCCCCCAAGTCGTGCGCGCCTATCTGTCGCGCCAGCATTTCGAAGACGTCGAAAACTCATGCCCGATGGTTGCATTGCCGACAGACGTTGCACGCAGCGGAGTTGCGGCCAAGCGCGCCTTCGAGACCGTGTTCAAGGCGATGGTGAGTGTCCTGGAGCGCAGCCTGGCGGATAAAAGAGCCCCACGTCGCACGAAGGCACAGGCCATCGCCGCGTTGTGCATCGGCGGAATGGTGGTTGCGCGGACCATGGTGGATCGCGCTGTTTCGGACGAGTTGCGCAGTGCTTGTACTGCCATGGCCCTCTCGCTCGGGGGCTGGGAAAAGTACGCCGAATCCAAAACCAGGAAAGTCAAGCGGCGCAATGGCTGGGTTTGACCGCAACCCCCGATATTCTCATTTTGCGGCAGAAATCAAGTTGGCTGGCTAAGTCAGCTAACACATTCTGAATAAGCCACAACCTTATCAAATCGTTTTAACGCAGCGGATTCCTCGACTTCGGATTAGAATGCGGGGCGTTCCCGGAGGCTGCTCATGAAACGCACGGCTTTTTCCGTTCTCTTGTTCTCGTTCTTCTTCTCTTCCGCTTCTTCCCTGAGCGCTCAATCCAAACTCTCCGTGAAATGGGAAGAGCTGACGGCCTCCGACTTCCGCCAGGCCATCCAGCAATCCAAGGGCGTCTGTCTGCTTCCCTTCGGCATTCTCGAGAAGCATGGGCCGCATCTCCCGCTCGGCACAGACCTCCTCAACGTGCGGTACGCCTCGCTGCACGCCGCCGATCAGGAATTCGCCGTTGTCTTCCCCGAGTACTACTTCGGCCAGATTTTCGAAGCCAAACACGAGCCCGGCACCGTCGCTTATAGCCTGGACCTGCAGCTAAAACTCCTCCAGGAAACCACCGACGAAATGGCTCGCAATGGCTGCAAGAAAACCATCATCGTCAATGGTCACGGCGGAAATGAACATCTGCTTCCCTTCTTCGCGCAGGCGCAGATGGACAAGCCCAAGGACTATGTCGTCTACGTCCTCGACGGCGAACGAAGCCGCCCCGGCGGTCCCGCGAAGAAATCCACAGGCATTGACTACCACGCCGGCGAAAACGAATCTTCAAACACTCTTTACACACATCCGGAGCTCGTCCATATTGACCGCGCTGCGAGCGAGTCCGGGGCCGACCAAAAGCGCCAGAACCTTCCGGAGTTTCTCTATACCGGTATCTGGTGGTACGCGCGTTTCCCCAATCACTATTCGGGTGACGGTTCGGTCGCTACAAAGGAACTGGGCGAGTGGAACGTTCAGGGCTGGATCTCCACTATTGTCGAAGCCATCCGCGCCGTAAAAGCAGACGATGCCAGCCTCAAAATCCAAAACGAGTTCTACGAAAAGAGCCGCCATCCCCTCGATATTCGGCCCTGAGCATCTCCGCAATGTCCAATGACGTCCTCGAGACCAAACGCGCCGTCGATCAACTGCTCGACCAAGTCCTCACGGACTAGAATTTATTATTTTTGGATTCTATTCAGGAAATCTCAGCGGGCTTTGCGCAGCTGTTCCACCCAGCGAAGCAATATCTCGTGATAAGGGCTCTCCACGTCAATGAATTCCACGCCCATGCCGATTCGCGGCTTCAGGATCCGCACCACTCCCAGCGCTTCCACCTTTTCGCCCTTCCGTGTGAGCGTGATTCGCAACCGGGTATTCGATGCCAGCTGCTTGCTGGTGCAGACGAATGCTCCCCCCATCGAAATATCGGACGTGACGCCCTCGATGCGGCTGCCGGATTCCAGATCCAACATCTCCGCGTCAGCCGCAAATGGGTAGCGGATGCAGTAGCGCCGGTCACGGATCGAAGTATTCCGCCCGTCACCTTTTGAGGTTCTTTCGTCCATGGAGATAACGTTAGTCACGGTCGTTTTCGCCAGGCAGTAAATTGCACACGTCTACCCGGAATACGTTCCCGGTACCCTCATAGTTTCTCCCAAAAACGGTCTCCGAACGATTCGAAATCCGTCGCCAATGCGAAAGAGGCAATATCATAGAGTCTGCATCCCCAGCTCTCCATTCCTCGGGCGCGTTATTACTAGGAACGACAAAACCTCGTTTCGCACACTCCGCGCTGCGCTTTTGCGTGTTAGCCTGAGCTAGACGTTTTTCTTACGCCCAATATGCACATGGAATCCGATGGCCTGAGACAGAGTGACCGCGTGAGCTTCCGCATGCCCGTCGAGGCATCGTGGATCTCCGAAGCCGGCACTCCCGTTACCCACACGGCTGAGACACTGCTCGTCAGCCGCAACGGCGGTGTCCTTCGTCTCACGGAAAGAATCCCCACCGGCCAAGAACTCCACCTCCGCCGCCAGTTGGATGGCGACCACTGGAAGAGCGCCCGCGCCCGAGTCGTTGCCGAAATTGACCAGGAGCAGGACGGTTTCCTCTACGCCATTCACCTTCTCGACCTGCGCTCCGATTTTTGGGACATCGACTTCCCTTCTCCCCACAAGGCCGACGATGCCCTGGCCCGCCTCTTGATGGAATGCAGCTTTTGCCAGCGCCGCGAGGTCGTCTACCTCAACGAACTACAACTGAAAACGTTCGAAATCCGCAAATGTGTGGCGCGCCACTGCCGTCTCTGCGATTCTCCGTCCATCTGGATCGAATCCATATCCGAAGTTCGCTCCGCAGATAATGGGGAGCCTCGCGCCGCCGTTGAGGAACGCGTCGTCCCCCGTCGTAATCGCACCCGCATCAAGGCGCGCGTCCTCGCCTGCATCCGCCGCCGTGGCTTTCAGGAAGAAATTGCAGTCTGCGAAGATTTATCCAAGGGCGGCCTCAGCTTCCGCAGCCGCAATCAATACCCGGAAGGCTCCCGCGTCGAGGTCGCCGTTCCCTTCACTCCCGGCACCGGCGCCATCTTCGTCCCCATTCGCATTGTCTTCTCCCAATCCATCCCCACCGCCGGCCTCTATCGCCACGGCGCCGCCTACATCAAGCCTCCCCTCGACGCCTGAGCCCACTCAGCCTGCGCAGCTTCTAACCTTCCCATCTTTTAGTCTTGCAACCTTCCAACCTTCAAATCTTCCACTGCTCTTCTTGTGTCTCCGTCACCCAATCATTTCCGTCCTCGTCACCTCCCGCGGCACCTCCAGCAAAGCATCCACCCGTTCCAGGAAGCGCTTCGTATGCGGCAGCCCCGCATGCGCCTGGAACGCCGCATCATCCACCCACCGAGAATGAATGTAGAACAGCCGCTGGTCCCGCATCGACCGGAACACATGAAAGCTCACGCACCCCGTCTCTTCCCGCGAGGGCCCCGTCACCTCTAGTAACGCCTCCTCGACCGCGCCCTCTTCCCCCGCTCGCGCCCGCAGCCGCACAAACACAAATTGCTCCACCCTCGCCTCCCGCGCTCCCACGCCATTCTCTCACTCCTACGCAGTCTTGAACGCCTCCCAGCCTTTTTTTTCCTGAAGCGTGGGCAACCGCTTGTCGACTTACAGGGGCGCCGTACTCTTACTCTTTGCGATTTTCAAGGGGCGCATGGCGCAGACGTAGAGCGCTGAGAAGACTCCGGGTGGCCTGCCCCTTGCGGTTTTGGCAAAGGTTGGGCCCTGCTCTTCTCCACTCTTCTCTTTCCCGCACAGCGACGGAAGGTCTGTCAGTTTCCCAAGTCGAAGAACTGGCCCATCTTGCGGAATTTTTCGTACCGCGCGTCCAGAAGTTCGCGGACCGGCTGATTCGTCAGCGCCACCAGTTGACGGTCCAGCACTTCATCGAGCATGCGCGCCGCCGCTTCGTGGTCGGTGTGCGCTCCGCCTTCCGGCTCGGGCACGATTTCGTCGACGATACCTAACTCCTTCAAATCCTTCGGCGTGATTTTCATCGCTGCCGCGGCCGTCTCGGCCTTCGTCGAGTCGCGCCAGATGATCGAGGCGCAACCCTCCGGCGAAATCACAGAGTAGAAACTGTTCTCCAAAATGTTCACGCGATCTCCAACGGCAATCGCCAGCGCCCCGCCGGATCCGCCCTCGCCCGTGACCGTCACGATCACCGGCACCGGCAACCGCACCATCTCGCGAAGATTTCGCGCAATCGCTTCCCCTTGGCCACGTTCTTCCGCGTCCATGCCGGGGTACGCTCCCTGCGTATCAATAAACGTAAGAATCGGCCGCCCAAATTTCGCGGCAAGTTGCATGACGCGAAGCGCCTTTCGGTAGCCCTCTGGTTTCGGCTGACCAAAATTTCGCAGCAGCCGCTGTTTCGTATCGCGTCCTTTCTGGTGACCGATAATGGCCACCGGACGCCCGTGAAATTTTCCGAGCCCCGCCACGATCGCTTTGTCGTCCGCGAATCCGCGGTCGCCGTGCAGCTCGATAAAATCCGTGAAAAGCAGGGCAACAAAATCGAGAGTATAAGGGCGCTGCTGGTGGCGCGCGATTTGCGCGCGCTGCCACGGCCCCAGATGGGTATAAAATTCGCGCCGCAGTTCCGCCACCTGCCGGCGTATGCGCTCCAGTTCGGCGTCTGCATCTTCATCGCCGGCGAAGTGGCGCAACTCTTCAACGTCTTTTTCCAGGCGCTCGATTTCTTTTGTGCGGTCCGGGGTCGGAGCTCCCGGTTTGTTTTTTTCTTTCGTTTTCATTCCGCCACCATTTCAACCGCGCCTTCTCCGCAAATGTGTCTCACGGCCTCCACCAGCTCAGCCGTCAATCCCACGCATTTCTGCACCTTCATGATTGCCACGGAGCCATCGGGAGAGTGCAATTCGAACGCGACGGGAGTCCGGCCAGGGGAAGCATCCAAGATATTTTCAAGGCGATCGAGCATTTCTTCCGCTAGCAGTTGAATCTCGATGCGAACGCGGAATTCATTTGTGGCCGCGCGCTCCGGCAGCTCTTCCAAGCGTCGCGCCTCTTGTAGAGAAAGGCGTGTACCTGCCTCTTCCACTTGCACGCGTGCCTTCAAGAGAAGCGGATTACCAGGCTTCAACAATGATTCCAAGCGCGCAAAACATTCCGGAAACGCCAGCAGTTCCTGCACGCCGGTCATGTCTTGTATCGTAAAGATGGCCCAGCGCGCGCCCTTTTTCGAACGCATGGGCCGGGTGCCAACGATAAGCGCGGCGACAGTGATTTCTTTTCCATTGCGCTGATCTTCAATCTGGTCGAGAGAAACAATTTTCAGTTCCGCAAGACGGGATGCATATCTTGCCAGCGGATGGCCGGAAACGTAAAAACCGAGCATGGCGTATTCGCTGGCGAGACGGTCTTCCTCGCTCCACGGAGCGGCTTCCTGCAATTCGAAGGGCGCGGGCGCAGGCGCGGTGGCCGTGCCGAACAATCCATGCTGACCCGATTCGCGCGTACGCGAAGCGCGCTGCAATGCCGCAAGAGCGTCATCCACCGACACCAGCATGGATTCGCGGGGCCCCAGCGAATCCAGCGCACCGGACCGGATCAGGCTTTCGAATACGCGCTTGTTCAAAAAGCGCGACTCGATTCGTTCGCAGAAATCGTAGAGCGAATTGAATTCGCCCGCGCTCAAGCGTGATTCGCGGATGGCTTTGGCGGTATTTTCGCCGACGTTTTTAATCGCCGCGAGTCCGAAACGGATGGATTCCGCGACGGGAGTAAAATAGAGGTCGCTCTCGTTCACGTCGGGCGGAAGAATCGAGATGCTCATACCGCGCGCTTCGTTGATGTACTTCACGACTTTTTCCGAGTTGCCCGCTTCGGAGGTCAGCAGCGCAGCCATAAATTCGACGGGATAGTGTGTTTTCAAATAGGCCGTCTGATAGGCGAGAAGGGCGTACGCACAGGAGTGCGATTTATTGAACCCATAGCCCGCGAACTCTTCCATGAGGTTAAAGATGTGTTCGGCTTTTTTCTCGGGAATTTTGTTGGCCACGCATCCGGCCATGAATTTCGCGCGCTGGGCCGCCATCTCTTCCTTTTTCTTCTTGCCCATCGCGCGGCGGAGAATATCGGCCTCGCCAAGTGAAAAGCTGGCGAGAAGATTGGCGATCTGCATCACCTGTTCCTGGTACAAGATAACGCCGTAGGTTTCTTCGAGAATATCTTTTAGCTGCGGCAATTCGAAACTGACTTTAGTTTTGCCCTGCTTGCGATTAATGAAATCGTCGATCATGCCACCCTGGATGGGGCCGGGCCGGTAGAGAGCGTTCAACGCGGTGAGATCCTCAATGCGGGTGGGCTGGTAGCGGCGAAGAATATCGCGCATGCCGTGTGATTCGAATTGGAAGATCGCGGTGGTATCGCCGCGGGCAAAAAGCTTATAAGTTTCGGCATCGTCGAGGTCCAGATTGTCAATGTCCAGATGCACTCCCCGATTGATTTCGACCATCCGTACAGCATCCTGAAGTACAGTAAGCGTGGTGAGGCCAAGAAAGTCCATCTTCAGAAGGCCGATGCGCTCGAGAGCGTTCATGTCGTATTGCGTGGTGATTTCGTCGCGGCTTGTCTTGTAAATGGGAACGACGTCGGTGAGGGGCCGGGGCGAAATGACCACTCCTGCCGCGTGAGTGGAGGCGTGACGGGATAACCCCTCGAGCCGCAGCGCCACGGCCATCAAATCCTTGAGCCGCTCGTCGCTATTGATGGCCGATTTCAACTGCGGGGCTTCTACCAGTGCATCCTTCAGTTCGATGCCTAGAGTTGTGGGAATGAGCTTGGCCAGCCGATCCACTTCGCCATAGGGAATTTCCATGGCGCGGCCGACATCTTTCACGGCGGCTTTGGCAGCCATAGTTCCAAAGGTAATAATCTGCGCGACGTTTTCCCGGCCGTATTTCTGGGTGACGTATTCGATAAGCTCACCGCGCCGCCGCATGCAGAAGTCAATATCGATATCCGGCATGGAGATGCGCTCGGGATTCAGGAAACGCTCGAAGAGCAGGTTGTACTGCAAAGGATCAACGTCGGTGATGCGCAGGGCGTAACTGGCAAGGCTCCCCGCCGCCGAGCCGCGGCCGGGTCCGACAGGAACGTTTTGTGCGCGCGCGTAATGAATGAAATCCCACACGATCAAGAAGTAGCCTTCGTAGCGCATCTTCTGGATCATTTGGATTTCAAAGGTCAGGCGACGCTCGTATTCGGACAAGGAATTCCGCAGAAATCCCTGTTTTGCCAAACGCTCGAGGTGCGGCACGCGGGTGGCGAAGCCTTCGCGGACGACCTTCTCGAAATAGCTGGCGGAAGTGTGGCCTTCCGGGACCTTGAATTCGGGAAACGGATTGGGAATCCGCTCGATCTTGACGTTGCAGCGCGAAGCAATGTCCACGGTGCGGCTCAACGCTTCGGGGATTTCGCCAAACACCTGGGCCATTTCCGCCGCGGTCTTAAAGTAAAACTGGTCCGTCGCAAACTTCATGCGATGCGGATCGTTCATAGTCTTGCCGGTCTGGATGCAGAGCAGCACTTCCTGAGCGTGCGCATCGTCGTGATGAAGATAATGGCAATCGTTGGTGGCGACGAGCGGAATCCCCGTTTCCTTGGAAAGCCGCACCAGTTCCGGGTTTATCTTTTTCTCGATGTCCAGTCCCTGATCCTGAATTTCGAGGAAGAAATTTCCTTTACCGAATACATCGCGCAATCGGTAGGCGTTTTTGCGGGCCTGCTCGTACTCTTCTTCCACAACTGCTTCGGTGACGGGGCCGCGGAGACATGCGGATAGGGCGATCAAGCCTTTGCTGTGTTTCGAGAGCAAGTCATAGTCAATGCGCGGTTTGTAGTAAAAGCCTTCGAGAAAACCCGCGGAGGCCAGCTTAATCAGATTGTGGTAGCCCTCCAGGGATTCGCAGAGAAGGACCAAGTGATTGCTGCCGCGGCCGCCCGGCTCAGCTTCGTTGCGGTCGTTGCCATTGGCGCCATTCGTTTTTTCGCCACGGTCAAGGCGGCTTCCCTTGGCGACATAGACTTCGCAGCCGATGATGGGCTTAACATCGCGCTTGCTGGCTTCATAAAAGAAATTGGCGGCGGCAAAGAGATTGCCGTGGTCGGTGATGGCCACGGCTGGCATTTTCTGCCGGGAGGCTTCATCGAGAAGCTCGGAGGTCTCGCAGGCTCCGTCGAGCAAACTGAAATCCGTATGAACGTGAAGATGGACAAACTGGGGTTGGCCCATGGAGTTCAATTCTAAGTCTCTGCGACGAGAATTGCATCACGCATTCTAAACGTTTCCCACAGGCAAAGAAATTCGCACACCGTGTCCGCTATTTGCGACGATGCGCCTTCTTGCCGGAAGACAGGTGCTTCGCGCGATGAGCAGAAGCCGCATGTCTCGTTGGCGGTTTGGCCGGGGCTGGCTTGGACTTGGCGGCATGTTTGGCTTCGGCCTTTGCGGCGGCATGTTTTTGCTTGGCAGCATGGCCCATAGCGGCGGCCGCGTGGGCCTTGTCGGCGCTCTTGGAGTGTTTCTTTTCTTTCTCTTTCTTCTTCGGCTGCTCCTTGATGCCGGAAAGTTTTCTGAGAATTTTCACACGCTCTTCGGGGGTCTTTCCGCGGCCGGTGAGCTGCATGGCGAAAACCTGCTCCACGATTTGATCGAACTTGTCGCCGCGGGGCATGCCAAGGGCTTCGAGCTCGCTGGCCACGCCGGACAGGCTGCTTCGAATCGGACGCCATTTGTTGAGGTAGGCACGAATCTTGGACAGTGCGCCGGAATTGCTCGACTCTGCAAGCAGAAAAGCCAATTGATCGAGCGGTAGCTTCTCGAGGAAGCGGTAAGCGTCAATCGGAGCATTCATCTTGCGCCCAACGAGTTCCTTCTGGGCTTCGAATGCTTCTTCTTCGAAAGTCAGTACACTATCCGCTTCCGCAGAGCGGAACCCGGCCTTGGAAAGAACGCTGGCTTGCTCGCGATCCTTCATTCGCCCCAGGATAGCGAGGAGCATGGGGATGGCCAGCCGGGGCCGAAAACCGGCGGTGAAGAGATCCTCGCGAACCTTCATTAGCCGGTTGATGTCGTCATAGCCGGGATGTTTCTTGGCCAATACCAGATTGATGGCCTCCAGAAGATCATGCTCTTCCCAGGCTTTGAGGACGACGGCGGGGCGCTCCTCACGGGCGACGGCGCGGAGTTCAGCGCCCGCATCCTCGGGAGCAATGGTGTGCTGGAGCTCGCGTTCGAGCGCTAGATCAAACCATTCCTGGGTGCGCTGTTCGATATGGAACCCCATACGCGCCGCGAAGCGCAGTACGCGAAGCAAACGCACCGGTTGGTTGGTGAAGCTGTGAATGCTGAGCGCCCGCACTTCTGCGCGCTCGATATCGGACAAGCCGTTCGTGGGATCCAGCAGCAACCCGCGGGAAGCGGGGTTGAGAGAGATGGCAATGGCATTCAGGGAGAAATCGCGCCTGCGGAGATCCTCCATGATGGTGGACCAGCGAATCTCGGGCCGAGTGCCGGGGCGAACGTAATGATCGTCGCGTGCGCCGGCGAGGCTCCCTTCGCAGTCGCCAGCAAAGAGCACTTCGATCTCGCGCAGTTTTTCATCTTCAGAAATAATTTTTGCGCCGCCCTTCTCCAGTTCGCGCGCGATCTTTGAGGGATTGCCTTCCACGCTAAAATCGAGATCGCGGAGCGAAGCGCCAGTGATGAGATCGCGAACAGTACCGCCGGTCAAATAGACGTTGAAACCGAGCGCGGCGGAGAGTTCTTGAACGCGCATCATGGCAGCGCGCTGTTCGGGCGAGAGCCGGCTTTCCAATAAGAACATGTAGTCTGGCATTGCGCTCCTTCTGTTTCAGGGTGTCCGCGCTGACCGCCGCGGAGGCACCCGCAATGGGATTGCCTGGCCTGCCGCGTTATGCACGCGGGTGATGCGCTTTGTAAACCTGCTTCAAACGTTCCTCGACGACATGGGTGTAAATCTGCGTAGTGGAAATATCCGCGTGACCGAGCATGAGCTGGACGGAGCGGAGGTCCGCGCCGCGCTCGAGCAAGTGCGTCGCGAAACTATGCCGCAACATGTGCGGGGTCAGCGGCACACGCAAACCGGCGCGGCGGCCGTACGTGGATAGAATCTTCCACACACCGACGCGACTGAGAGGGCGGCCGCGAATGTTGACGAACAAAATATTCGTTGGCGGCGCCTTGCCAAGCAGCTTTGCCCGGGCATCACGAAGATACTTCTCTACGATACCGAGTGCCTTGCGCCCGACGGGAACGATGCGCTCTTTATCTCCTTTGCCGATGCATCGAAGGCAGCCTACCCTGGTGTCAATGTCCGTGAGGCTCAGCCCGATGAGTTCAGAGACGCGCAAGCCGGTGGAGTACAACACTTCGAGCATGGCGCGATCCCGGAGTCCGGTAGGAGTTTTCATATCAGCCTGCGTGAGCAACCGTTCGACTTCCTCGAGCCGAAGATATCCCGGCAATGAGCGCCGGATTTTCGGCGATTCCAGATTGATCGAAGGATCCTCAGTGATAAGCCCCTGGATTTGAACGAAACGAAAAAAATTGCGCAGGGTCACAATGTGGCGAGCCACGCTCTTGCTATCCAGCTTTTGTCGGTAGAGCGAGGCCAGGAAATCCACAAGATCATCGCGGCCAATGGCTTCCAAACTGAGCTTTCGCTTCTGAAGGAACACGTCAAACTTCATAAGATCGCGGCGGTAGGCGGTGACAGTGTTGGCGGACAACCCCTTCTCCACCCTTACGTGGGTCAAGAATGACGAAATGGCAGCTGACAGTTCCATCAGAGCTCCGGGAATCCTTCGCCAGCGCCGGCACGACGGCGCGTGGCAATGCCGTAGACTTCTTCTATTTCGTGGCAACGGAAAAGCCAGGCGAGAAGCAGGTAAAGAACCGTCGCACCTACGATGAGCCCCGAAAAAACGAGGAGCTG
The DNA here is from genome assembly GCA_035704085.1 of Candidatus Acidiferrum sp. Taxonomy (GTDB): domain Bacteria; phylum Acidobacteriota; class Terriglobia; order Acidiferrales; family UBA7541; genus Acidiferrum. The sequence continues at coordinate 25,500 of DASSXG010000057.1, forward strand.
TACGAGGAATCGTGAGTGAACGGTGAAGACGGTGTAGTAATTTCCGAACCAGCAGGCGACGCCCATGATAGCCGCACACAGGGAGATTTTTGCGAAGGAACGAAAGATATCCAGCGTGCCCATCGGGCCATAGCGAAGCCGGAAAATGACTAAAAGCGCGAAGAAATCGAAGAAAGTGGCCAGGGCAGTGGCCAGGGCCGGTCCGCCATTTTGCACCCGCTTGAAGAGATAAGTCTGCAGGAAAATTATGTTCAGGACGACGTTGAGCACGAGCGAGATGGAAGCGACGACCACGGGCGTCTTGGTATCGCGGGTGGAGTAAAACGCGGGGACGACCAGTTTGACGGTGGCCAGGGCCGGGAGACCGACGGCATAGTAGAGCAAAGCGCGCGCAGTCAAACGCGTGGATTCAGCGACGAATTGGCCGTGCTGGAAAAGCACGCGGATGATGGGCTCACGGAGGATCATTAAACCCAGGGCAGCCGGGATGGTGATGAACGCCACGATGCGGACGGAGAAAGAGAGCGTTTTCTTTAACGATTCATAATCCCTGGCAGCCGCCTGATGCGACATCATGGGCAGAATGGCCGTGGCGACAGCGATGGCGTATCCGCCGAGCACCAGTTCCATAACCCGGTCCGCGACGTACAGGGCCGCGAGGCTTCCGGGGGGCATGCGGCTGGCTGTAGCAAATCGCGTGTCCACCAGGAGATTAATCTGGCCAATGCCAATCCCGAAGAGCCGAGGAAGCATCAAGCGCGCTACGTCCCGGATGGCCGGATGAGAAAAGGAAATGCCGAACTCGAAATTCATTCCCTTGCGCACCAATGACGGAACCTGGATGAGGAACTGCAGCACGCCGCCAACGAGAACTCCGACCGCTAAGGAGGTGGCAGGATCCTTGAAATGGCGCCAGACAATTCCCACAGAGAAGAGAATGGTGGCCACATTCAAGAGAACGGGCGTCGCCGCCGGCAGCCCAAAAATATGGAAGCAGTTCAGGATACCCATGGCCAGCGCCGCCAGGGAGATAAAAAACAGATAAGGGAAGATGATGCGGTTCAGGTCTACAGCTTGGGCGCGAGCCACATTCTCACCCGAAAAGAGTTGGACGACGACGGGCGAGAAGACCATTCCCAAAATGGTGATGACCGCGACAACCAGAGAAAGGGTCCAGAAGAGGCGGTTCGCAAAATCCCAAACCTCCTCTTTCGATTTTTCCCGCATATAAGCAGTGAAAACGGGGATGAAGGAGGCTGTCATGGAGCCTTCTGCTACCAGACGGCGGAAGAGGTTTGGAATGCGATACGCGAGGACGTAGGCATCGGCGGAGAAGGAGGTACCCAGGAGCAGGGTAATGCGTTGATCCCGAACGTAGCCCAGAACGCGGCTGGCGACAGTGACTAGGGAGATGATCGAGGCCGACTTAAGGATGTGCTTTTTATCGGTCAACGGGCAGTGCTCCGGGGCCCTAACCCTAATGAAAACAATAGGTTGACAGGAAAACGGGCTTAACATAACATACATTTCGCCGATTGGCAAATCTTGGCATTTTGGCACCTGGAATCATCGAAAATTGAAAATTCGAACCCCAGCTTCGACGCACAAGAAGGTCATTATTGTGCTCGCCGACAAGAAGCCGCTGCGAGGCTACTTGAACCCCGTACGCCTGGGCCAGACCGACCCGATCGACCTGCTGACCCCCGATGGAGAGCATGTGGAAGTTCCACTCGGGAAGGTCCGGTCGATATATTTTGTGCGGGAGTTTTCCGATGAATTCGAGCCGGAGCGGAGAGCGTTCCTGAGCCGGCCGAAGCTGGACGGGCTGTGGGTGCGACTGCGTTACACGGACGGAGAGACGCTGGAAGGGGTGGTTCCCAACGACCTGCTTTCGTTGCTTGATAACGGAGTCCAGATTACCCCACCTGACCTGAACTCCTCCACAGATCGAATCTTTGTACCGCGCACGGCTCTCTCAGAACTCACCGTTCTCGGAGTAGTTGGAATCGCCCGCCGAAAGACCACTGCCGCGGCCGCCGCGGTTGCCCAGCCACGGCTGTTCAACGAATAAGCCGGCGGCTGTACTTGCCCAGCGAGCCTGTGCGAGACTCGCAGTCAACCGACGAATGATTGAGGAGCGCTCTCCATGAAATTATCTGAAGTCGCGCAGAAGCTGGAATGTCGCCTGGAAGGGTCCGCGGCTGTTGAAATTCGCGGCGTGGCGGGAATCGAACATGCCGAGGCGGGGCAGGTCACGTTCCTCGCAAACCGCCGGTACTTCCCTCTCTTGAAAACGACGCGGGCTTCCGCCGTTCTGGTGGAAGAAGGCATCACACTGGCTCGCGACCCTTCCCTGCCTCCGCTTGCGGCGCTCCGGTCTGCAAATCCTTACATGGCGTTTGCGCATGCTCTTGAGCTTTTCTATCAGCCGCCACGCTATGCGCAAGGGATTCATCCGACGGCGATCCTTGCGAAAAGCGCCCAGATTGGGGAAGGAGCGCACATTGGGCCGTATTGTTACGTGGATGAAGAGGTTGAAATTGGGCGGAACGCGGTGCTGCATAGCTCGGTGACCATTTACCGCGGAGCAAGAATTGGGGATGACTTCTTTGCGCACGCGCACGCGGTGGTACGGGAGTTTTGTCAAATTGGCAATCGCGTGATTTTGCAAAATGGTGTGGTGATCGGTGGAGATGGGTTGGGTTTCGCAAAACAAAAAGACGGCGCCTGGTACAAGATGGTGCAGTCTGGCCCCGCCGTGCTTGAAGACGACGTCGAGGTGCAAGCGAACGCTTGCGTGGACCGCGCTACGGTCGGGGAGACCCGCATCGGCCGCGGTAGCAAGCTTGATGACCTTGTGCTGGTCGGTCACGCTTCGCGAGTTGGGCCAAACGTTATGCTCTGCGGCCAAGTGGGACTTGCCGGTTCGACGAAAGTTGGCAGCAATTGCATCCTGGCTGGACAGGTAGGAACCGCGGGACACCTGACAGTGGGAGACGGCACCGTGATCACTGCGCAGAGCGGCGTGCCGAATGATGTTCCGCCGCACTCTTTGTACTCCGGCTATCCCGCAGTTGAAAATCGCGAGTGGCTAAAAACCATGGCGGCGCTCAATCGGCTGCCTGAATTGCAGAAGCGAGTTCGCAAGTTGGAATCGGAAGTGGAAAGACGGAAGGACCGATGAGGAGTGTGGGCCGCGCGGTGTGAATCAGGTCGAAGCGGAAGATTCGATCGGGCGCTGATCCGGCGGCAGCGCTCCCACCATGGCACTGTAAACCTGCTCGTTGAGCTCGTCGCGCTCTTCTAAAGAATACTTTGACGAATCAATCGGGTCGAGGAATTCGACCTGGATTTCGCCCGGATAAATCACCAGCGAACGCTTCTTCATAATCTTCTGTGCGCCGGTGCAAATCATCGGAACAATCGGCACGCCGGCCTTGATGGCCATCACCACCGCGCCCTTCTTGAAACGCTGAAGGCGGCCGTCGGGGCTGCGTGTGCCTTCCGGATAAATCAAGAACGATTGACCCGAGCGGAGCGCCTCGGTGGCTTTCTCCACGCTTGCGACGGCGGAGTCATGAGCTCCGCGATTTACGGGAATAAAATGCGCGGCCGAAAAGGCTTGGCCGACGATCGGCCATTTGAAAAGCGATTGCTTCAAAAGAACGGCGATTCTTCTCGGGATTGCTCCGACAACCGCAGGAGCGTCCACTGAGCTGGTGTGGTTGGCGGCGAACAGGGATACACCTGACGGAATTCGTTCCAAACCACGCACGCGGACTTTGACGCCGACGGCTCGGACGAAGAACATCACTCCTTTAACGCCAGCCCAGTAAATTGGGTCCGGGTCGCGCGTAATGGCCGTGTAGACCAGGAGCGGCGGCCCGACAATCAGGATGTACAGCGATAGGAAGACGCCGATAAAAAGAGTCCGCAGCATGAGCAGGCAAACTCTCTCCAATCCCGGGTCACGGGTCAAGCAGAACGCAGTACTTCACCACCTCAGCGGACAGGCGCGGCGCTTGTCACACCGTGAAGAATGCCGTCCCGGATATGGCCGGCTTTTTCGCTGGGATGCAGCGCTTCGATTACCTCGTAAATCGTTTCTTTGATTTCGCCCAGCCGGAATTCGATGGTTGATTCCTTAGCTTCACGCCGGATGCGAAGCTTCAACAAGTCGCCGGCTTTCTGTTCGTGTAACCACCAGTCCACACGCCGCGGCGCCTCGCCGCCGTTCCAGCCGATGATTGCATCATCCTCGCGTAGCCCTGCCTGGGCAGCAGGGCCGCCGGGGTCAACACTCTTGACGACCAGCGCTCCGCTCGCATCGCGCTCCGAGAAAAAGCCCAGTGTGGGCCGCCGGTGCTCTATGCTTTTCAGATGCAGACCCGCGAGAGCCAATACCTTCTGGTAAGGAAGCGGCTCCGTCCCGGCCACGTACTTCTGGAAAAATTCTTCGAACGAGGAACCAGCAATTTTTTCAACAGTCAGGCGCACGTCTAAGCTGTCGCGATAGGCCTTGCCCTGTTTAGCGAAATCGCCATTCATGGCGCGCAGAACGTCGTCAAGGCTCTTTTCGTTGTCTGTGCGGTCGCGGATCAGGATATCGAGCAGATCTCCAAGCACCTGGCCCTTGGTGTAATAGGAGACGCTGTATTCCGGCTGATTGTAGAGCGGATACTTCTCCAGCCAGGCGTCCAGGCTGGATTGCTCGGCGCTTTGCCAGCGATTCGCGGGACGGTTCTCCATCTCGGTAATTTGCTCCGCCAGGTCGGCGTAGAACTGCTCTTTACCCCAGATTCCGCTGCGCACCAGTGTATAGGAGCCGTAAGTATTGGTGACGCCCTCAGCGAACCAGAGCGCCCGCGTATATTGTTCTTTCGAACGGTCTACAGACTCGAGCGAGGTGGGCCGGATGCGTTTTACATTCCACAGGTGAAAGAATTCGTGCGCTGCGACTCCCGGCAGGTATTCATCCGAGCCGACGCCAATGGCAGTTGAATTGGCGTGTTCCATTCCACCGCCGCCGGCTCCCTTGCCAATGTGAAGAATAAAGAGATAGTGATCGAATGGCGCACCGGCCATCAGTTTCAGCTCGTACTGGCAGATGCGCTTGAGATCGTCCGCGACTTGTTTCTTCCGCCAGTTATCACCGTGAATCAGCACCCAAATCTCCGGCTTGATACCGGTTAACTGAAACTTCTCGAATTTCCCGGCTTCGATAGGCGCGTCGGCCAGCACATCATAGTTTGAGGCATCGCCTCCAAAATTGCGCCCTCCCCCCATTGATCCAAGGAATTGAACGGACGGACTAGCCACCTGCCACTGTCCGGGAACGTCTGGCATAGAAAGATGCACCGCCTCATTACGGCGAGCCGGCACGTACATCAGAATCATCGCTGGATTGATGAAGGCATGCTCAGCATTCAACTGAGAGGCAAAGGGGCCCACCTCATCCCAATAGGTTGCGTAGGAAACCTTGACTACGCCGGTGCCTTTGATGTGCCACGTTTGTTTGTCTACTTTTTCGACAGGGGCGGGATCAGAACCCACGGACGCCTCGATGCGCTGAACGCGCTGGCTGAAGTCGCGAATCTGGTAGAGAGCATCCCAAGCCGCCATTTGTACAGTCACTTCGCCGGCGACATCCGGAATGGTCATCGTGACGTGAAAGAGATGCTCCTCGGGATGATCCAACGAAATGGCGTACTGAATTGTCGCCCGGCACGGAACGCCGAAAATCAGAACGAACAAAATGCAGGGAATTGCGGGGAACAAAAAAGAGTTCCGGGCAGAAGAAGGCCTCACCGAGTTTTGGCCTCACTTGGGAGATGAACAGCGGCGCTGAGTTTTTTCAAAAGCTTGTCGCACAATCCGTCAAAGCTGCCGTTGGACATGATGAGAAGGAGATCCCCAGGCATGGCTTCCGCGACGAGATGCTCCGCAATGGCATCCGCGCCGGGAAATACATGCGCATCCTTGCCAAACGCCTGGACGCTTGCCGCAACCGTTTCCGGATCCATGCGGTTTTCATCACCGATCTGCTGCGCGCGAAAAACACCGCCCAGAATGACGCGGTCTGCCAACGCCAGCGCCTTCGGCAATTCATCTTGAAATACCTTGCGGCGCATGGAATTCGAACGCGGCTCGAGGATCGCCCACAGACGGCGTCCGGGCCAGCGCCCGCGAGCGGCCTCGATAGTGGCCTTGATGGCGGTCGGATGATGAGCGAAGTCGTCCACAACCAGCACTCCTCCAATCTCCCCCTTCACATCCATCCGGCGTTTCACACTGCGAAACGTTTTTAACGCCATGGCGATCTGTTCCGCCGTGATCCCGCGGCCCTGGGCGACAATCATCGCGGCCATTGCATTCAATGCGTTATGCCGCCCCGTTGCCGTCATCTCAAATTCCCCAAATGGCTTTCCTTGGTGCGCCACGCGAAAGCGCATGGTTTCACCTATAATCGCCGGGTCGCTGGCCATCCAACTATTTCCCGGACGAAATCCATACGTCTCCACAGGACAGAAAGCCTTTTCCACCGCGCGGCGCAACGCCGGTCCGGACTCTTCTGTGTCGCCCCAAATCACCACGCGTCCGCGGCGCGGCACGAGGTTGACGAGGCGGCGAAATGCCAACTGATAGGCTTCAAAATCCGGATAGATGTCCGCGTGGTCGTACTCCAGCGACGTGACGATTAAATCGTCGGGATGGTAGTGGAAAAACTTGGGGCCGCGGTCCCAGATCGCGGTCTCGTATTCATCCCCTTCGAGTATGAAGTCTTCCCCGCCCGCAAGTCCGTAACTCTTACCAAAATTCTCCGCCACTCCACCTACTAGGAAATTCGGGCGCTTCCCTGCGGTGTGAAAAATCCACGCCAGCATTGCCGTTGCGGTGGTCTTGCCGTGGGTTCCGCTAACGACGATGGAGTGTTTCCCCGGCAGAAAAACTTCTTCCAGGATTTCCGGCATGGAGCGGTACGGGATTCTGCGGTCCAGCACTTCTTCCAGCTCCGGATTCCCGCGCGCGATGATATTCCCTACCACAACCAGGTCGGGGGCCGGTTCCATGTGGGCAGCATCGAAAGTGTTGGAGAACGAGATCCCCAGGCTTTCGAGCAGCGTGGAGGCTGGCGGATAAACTCCGGAGTCCGATCCGGTCACGCGAAAGCCGTGCTCGCGCAGCATTCCTGCTAGCGGCGCCATCGCCGATCCGCCGATGCCGATGACATGCACGTGTTTCGTTCCCCTCAAGGTGTTACCGCCGATTCCAGAAATTCCAAAGTGCCTTCTCCCTCAACATCTAGCCGCGCCTGGATCCCTATCGGAATCGTCAGCATTGCTCGTGTCGTGTGCCCCACGGGCGCGCCAAACACGATGGGCACGCCGAGCGGCCGAAGAATTCGCGCGCACACTTCCCGGATGCTCGGGGCGCCCTGCACAACAGGATCGCCGTCCGGAAAATCACCCAGCAAAATCCCTCTCACACCTTCAAATTTGCCCGCTTGCTTCAGATGCATCAAGACACGATCCACCTGGTATGGCTTCATGCCGCGATCCTCGAGGACCAGGATCGAATCCTTGGTATCCAATTCCCATGGCGTGCCAATTGTCGCCTCGACCAAGGTCATGGCTCCGCCCAAAACTCTTCCTATGGCCTGACCCGTCAGTACGGGTTCCCCGTTCAACCGCAACTTCCAACCTGCTTCCGTTTTCCTGATCGCGTGTAGAAACGAGTTTTCATCATAGCCCTTCATCGCTCCCGATCCGGAATTTAGTCCCCCCACAACCATTGGCCCATAGAACGTCACCCAATTGCAGCGCTGCCAAAGATAAATCTGCAGCGTGGTGAGGTCGCTGAATCCGATTAAGCTTTTATGCTGGCTAAGATTTTTTTCAAGGTCGAAATCCAGAAGATAGTTCGAACCGTATCCTCCGCGCAACGCCACTAGTCCGTCGATTTCGGTGGAATTGACGCCTGCGATAAAACTGTTCATCCGCTCCAGCGACGGGCCAGCGAAATACCCCTCCGCTCTGCTGTCTTGATTCGAAACCACTTGGAAGCCTAGCCGTTTCAGTTCTGCAAGCCCTGCAATCATCTCGACGGAATTCGCGGGAGACGCCGGGGCAAATATTCCCAGCCGTGAACCAGCCCCAAGTGCTTTCGGTTTTCGGAGTACCACGGTGCCCACGGTCATTCGTGACGGCCCTCGGACGGAATCACCTCCGTGACAACGCCCTGACGATTGAGCTGCGTAACGATTTTTTCCTGCTGGCTATGACTCACTTCCGCTTCAAATTCTACCACCGAGGTGACGCCCGACATGGAGGTGCGAAAATGACGAATGGGAATCTTCATTCCTGCCAACAATTGTTGCACCTCCGTAGCCACAGTTTCCTTCTCGCTCGTCGTAATTCGAAACACCATCACGCGGCGTTTCAAGTTGAGCTGGTCTGCGCCCCAGCCGATCACAATCAAACCGAAAAGAACCAGGCCGGTAGAATAGACTGCCACGGCGTAAAATCCGCCGCCTGCTGCCATGCCGATGGCTGCCTCCACAAAAATGGTTGCGGCCGTGGTCATTCCCACCAGGCCGCCCGCCTCGCGCAGAATCGCACCGGCACCCAGAAAGCCGATGCCCTGAACGATGTTCGATGCAATTCTCGTGCTGCTGGTATCGCCGTAACGCTGCGCGATTTCGACGGAAAGAATCGTGAACAATGCCGTGGCAAGACAAACGAAGAGACTTGTTCGAATGCCGGCTGGACGACGGCGCACATCGCGTTCGACACCGATGGCCGCGCCCAGCGCCGCTGCTACACTCAGCCGTAATAATATTTCATGCAGAGAGATCATGGCCCCGGCCGCTTGCCGCCGCCTCAGCGCGATTTTACCTATCTACAGTTTGAATTGTGTCAATTTCGCGAAGTGGCGTGCCCTGGCGTGTATCTCGCTGCGCTTCAAGTGGCGGAGGCGATCCAGGCCAAATTTCTCGACTGCAAAGCTGCCGAGCACCGAGCCGTAGACCATAGCGCGGCGCAAGGAGATGTCGCTCTTATTACCGCATCCCGCCAGGTGACCCATGAATCCGCCGGCGAAACTGTCCCCGGCACCGGTGGGATCGTGCGGCTCTTCCAGCGGAAACGCCGGGACACAAAAGACGCCACGTTTGTCCACCATCATGGCGCCGTACTCGCCACGCTTGACGACGAGTATCGAGGGGCCCATCTTGAAAATATGCTTTGCCGCGCGCAGTAGGTTGTGCTCATTCGAAAGTTCACGTGTTTCTGAGTCATTGATCATCAGGATATCCACGTGCTTGAGCGTTTCGCGGAGTTCCGCATTGCTGCGCTCGATCCAATAGTTCATGGTGTCAAGCGCGGCGAGTTTCGGCCGGATCTTTACCTGATGGAGAACGTCGCGCTGCAAATCCGGTGCAATGTTCGCCAGAAAAACGTGCTTCGAATGGCGGTACTTTTCGGGCAGCCTCGGCCTGAATTCGGCGAAGACATTCAATTCCGTGGCCAGCGTCACGCGCTCGTTCAGGTTCTCCGAATAGCGGCCCGCCCAGAAAAACGTTTTGCCGACGGCGCGCTCCAACCCCTCCGTGTCAATGGGACGGCCGTGAAATATTTTCTCATCTTCGTCGGTGAAATCGTCGCCCACGATGGCGACGAGATTCACCCGGGTAAAAAAACTGGCAGCGACCGCGAAATACGTGGCTGCGCCGCCGATGGCCCTTTCGACCTTTCCATACGGACTCTCCAGCGTGTCAAATGCCACGGATCCGACCACGAGTAATGACACTATTTTCTCCTAAGAGATATATTTACCAATGATGGGAGCAAGCCGCTTTTTCGTGGCCTTGGGGACGAGCTTCAAATCCGTAACCAACGCGTGCTGGAGGGCCGACCCGCATTTGCACGGCCGGCCGGCCGGAATCTCGCGAACCGCGGCCCTGAGAACTCTTTGCGCATTTTCCGCATTCTGGACCAGTGTAGCGATGATCTGCGACGCCGTGACCGATTCGTGCGCCGGATGCCAGCAGTCGAAGTCCGTGATCATGGCAATCGTCGCATAGCAGATCTCCGCTTCGCGCGCGAGCCTGGCTTCCGTCACGTTGGTCATGCCAATCACTTCGAAATGGTGTTCCCGGTTGACGCGCGCCTCTGCCAGCGTCGAAAACTGCGGGCCCTCAATGCAAATGTAGGTTCCGCGCCGGTGCACCTTCACGGCTTCACGGACGCAAGCATCCGCCAACACGCCGGACAAATGCGCACAAGTTGGGTGCGCCAAGGCCACATGTGCAACGATTCCCTCACCAAAAAAAGTGTTGATGCGATTCTTGGTCCGGTCAAAAAACTGATCCGGAACAAGAAAGTCCCCGGGCTGCAGGTCCTCCTTGAGCGAGCCCACCGCGCTGACGGAGATGATACGATCGACGCCCAAAAGCTTCATGGCCCAGATGTTTGCCCGGTAGTTGATTTCGCCTGGAAGAAATCGGTGTCCGCGGCCGTGCCGTGCCAGGAACGCCACGCGCTTTCCTTCCAATGTACCGAGCACAATAGCGTCGGACGGGTCCCCAAACGGTGTCTTCAGGCGAATCTCCCGCGCGCCAGTCAATCCGCTCATGGAATAGAGCCCGCTTCCTCCAATAATGCCGATGGTTGCGTGCGCTCCGGCTTTGCCCCTCTTCGATCCGTTCCGCTTCTTTGCCGCCATTTTCCCCGTCTCCTTTAAACTCGAAAGCCGCTCTTTTTCAAAATCTCGCTGACGGCCGTGAAAGGATCTTTCTTCCGGTCCGCCACTTCTGTTGCAAGCTCCGTCAGCCGCGCCTCGCCGCCGGCTCCGCCGAGCGCGTCCTCCAGGAGCCGCGATTCGAGCAACTCGACCAGCCGGTTCTTCCAGTGCTCAACGTGCTTTCGTTTTCGTTCGCCGCTCGATTCGAAACGTTTCCGGAATTTCGCAACCGTTTCCGCTAATTCTGGGATGCCTTTATTTTCGGTGGCCACCGTGCGCAACACCGGCGGCTGCCATCCGTCGCGCGGTATCACCAGCGAAAGCATTGCGAGGAGCTGTTGCTCGAGGCGGTCGGCGCCCTCCCGGTCCGCTTTGTTGAGCACGAAGATATCGCCGATCTCCATGAGTCCGGCCTTCATATTCTGGATGTCGTCGCCGAGACCGGGCACTAGCATCACGATCACACAGTCTGCCAGCCGCACGATGTCGATTTCATCTTGGCCGACGCCCACGGTTTCGATCAGCACGTGCTTCTTGCCGGCCGCATCCAGGAGTAACGCGACCTCGGCCGTCGCGCGCGCCAGTCCGCCGAGGAATCCGCGTGTCGCCATCGAACGGATGAACGTGCCCTTGTCACCTGCGTGCCCCTGCATTCGAATCCGGTCACCCAAAATCGCGCCGCCTGAATACGGACTTGTAGGATCAACTGCAATTACGCCCACTTCTTCGTGATGCTTACGGTGATGCGCCGCGAGGCGATCAACCAGCGTGCTCTTTCCCGTTCCTGGCGCGCCGGTCACGCCCGTCAGATAGGCTTGTCCGGTGTGAGGAAAAAGCAGCCGCAAGAGCGCCTCGGCCTCCGGCTGATGATTCTCGATGGCCGTGATCGCGCGCGATACCGCGCGCACATCGCCCGCGCGCACTTGTTCCGCCCATTTCTCAACGGGCGGGCTCATGGTATTTCCTGTGGAATCTCTGGAGATGCCGAGAGCATCTCCCTATTATTTCTTTCCAAGGAGCTGCCGGGCAATGACCAATTTTTGAATTTCGCTGGTGCCTTCGCCAATGGTGCAGAGCTTCACATCGCGGTAATACTTCTCCGCGGGATAATCCTTGATGAATCCGTAGCCGCCGTGAATCTGCACGCACTCGTTCGCCACTCGAACCGCGACTTCGCTGGCGAACAACTTCGCCATACTCGATTCGCGCGTGAAGCGTACATTCTTCTTGTCCGCGAGCCAGGCCGCTTGATAAACGAGGAGCCGCGCGGCTTCCACTTCGGTGGCCATGTCGGCTAGCTTGAACTGCACCGCTTGAAACTCGCTGATGGCTTGGCCAAACTGTTTGCGCTGCTTCGCGTATTTCGTCGCGGCCTCCAGAGCGCCCTGCGCCATGCCCAGCGCCAACGCGGCAATGGAGATGCGGCCGCCGTCGAGAATTTTCAGGCTTCCGGTAAATCCCTCGCCCTCCGGTCCGAGCAGGTTTTCCTGCGGCACGCGGCAATCACTGAAGATGACTTCCGAAGTGTCACTCGCGCGCATCCCCAGCTTGTTTTCCTTTTTCCCGGGCTTGAACCCCGGCATCCCTTTTTCGAGGATAAACGCGCTGATGCCGTGCGAGTTTTTCGATTTGTCCGTCACGGCCATGGCCACGCAGAAATTCGCATATTGGCCGTTGGTCGTAAACGTTTTCGCGCCGTTCAGCATCCAATGGTTTCCTTTGCGAATGGCCGTCGTCCGCGTGCCTCCCGCGTCCGAGCCTGCTTCCGGCTCCGTCAACGACCAGGCTCCGATTGCTTTTCCGGAAGCCAGCGGCACAAGATATTTTCTCTTCTGTTCCTCGGTGCCAAATTTAAAAATGTGGTTCGAACACAGCGAATTGTGCGCTGCAACGATGAGCCCGACAGAACCGTCCACACGCGCCAACTCCTCGATGGCCAGCGCGTATTCGATGTAGCCTAGCCCCGCGCCACCGTATTCCTCCGGGAAAATGACGCCGAGCAGCCCCATCTCCGCCAGCTTCGGCATGATCTCCATCGGAAAATGGGATGCCTCATCCCATTCCATCACGTGCGGCGCGATTTCGCCTTCGGCGAATTCACGCACCGTGCGGCGAAGCTGCTGCTGTTCATCAGTAAGGTTGAATTCCACGGTGTCTCCGGCAGCTTATGGGTTTTGGCTATACTCAGCCAAAGTTTGGCTTATGCAACCATTTTACATGATTGCGGCTACCAGCCCACCGGATAGTGATTGGCGTTGTTCTGTTCGTCCAGCCAGACCTTTAGAGGCGCGAAGTAATCCCCCAGCGCGGAAGCATCCATTTGCCTTTCGCCCGTCAAAGTCTCCAGGGCCTCGGGCCAGGGTTTGCTCTCCCCAAGCGCCAGCATCTTGTTCAACTTCTCGCCCGCCGTCTTGTTTCCATAAATCGAGCAGCGGTGCAGTGGCCCGTGAATCCCGGCTTCCCGGCAAAGAGCGCGATGAAACTGAAACTGCAGAATGCGCGCCAGAAAATACCGCGCGTACGGCACATTTCCCGCCACGTGATACTTCGCCCCCGGATCAAAATCCGCCTCGCTGCGCTTCACCGGCGGAGCCACGCCTTGATACTTTTGCCGCAGCTCCCACCACGTTTTGTTGTAGTTCTCCGGCTTCACCTGGCCGGCAAAAACTTCCCACCGCCACTTGTCGACGACCAGCCCAAAAGGCAGGAATGCCACTTTTTCCAGTGCCTGCTGCAGCAGGTAATCAATATCCCCCGATGCCGGCGGAACAGCGTCAATCAAGCCAATCTGCTTCAAATATTCCGGCGTGACCGACAGCGCGATCGTATCTCCAACCGCTTCGTGAAACCCGTCGTTCGCGCTGCTTTGAAACAGCGCCGGCTGCGTGTCGTATGCCCGCTGATAAAAATTGTGCCCGAGTTCGTGGTGAATCACGCGAAAGTCTTCTTCCCGAATCTGGATGCACATCTTGATCCGCACATCATCTTTCGCGTCTACGTCCCACGCGCTCGCATGGCATACCACGTCGCGATCCGCGGGCTTAGTAAACAGCGATCTCTCCCAAAAACTCTTCGGCAGCGGCGCGAATCCCAGGGACGTAAAAAACGATTCGCCGTACTTCACCATCACCCGCGCGTCGGTCTTCCGCTCCTGCAGGATCTTCGTCAAATCGTAGGTCTGTGTGGGCTTGGGCGAATCCATCAGCGGATAAACATTGTTCCATTCCTGGCTCCAGATGTTCCCCAGCAGATGCGCCGGAATCGGCCCGTTCGCCGGAACCAGCTCATTCCCATATTTTTTCCGCAACTGTCCCCGCACATACGCGTGCAGCGACAAATACAATGGCTTCAACTGCTCCCACAGCCGGTCCATTTCCTTTGCAAACTGGTCCGGCGGCATGTCGTAATTCGAGCGCCACAGCGCTCCCACGTCCGAGTATCCGAGCTCCTGCGCGCCAGCGTTTGCCAGCTCCACCATTCGCGCATATCGCTGCCGCATCGGCGCGCCAATCGTGTGCCACCCGATCCATGCGCGCTTCAATTCCTCCGGGTCCCGGCTCTCCGCCATCAACTTCTCCTCGGCAGTCACATCCAAACATTTCCCCTTTTCGCCTTCCGGGCACCACTTCCCCTTTCCATATTCGCCGTCCAAGGAAGCCAGTATCTGCGCCAGCTCTTTTTGGGCTTTCGGATCATCCGGCGCCGGAAATCCAGTGGCCAGCTCCAACAGCAGCCGCTTCCGAGTCAATTCTGGCGACAGATTCAGTCCATCGAACCGGCGCGCTTCTTTCGCGTACTTCGTGCTCGCTGTATTCAGCGCTTCACCCGCTTCGGCCGAGATCTGCTCCGTATCGTCTGTAATAAAATTCTCTTGCACCCAACCTGCCCGCGATGCCTTTACGCGCAGATCAAACAAGCGCTGCTCCGCGTCCTCGACGAATTTCTGCGCTTCGGCGGCCGTAGGCGCAGCTTTCTTTCCCGCCACTCGTGCGGCCAGGGGCTGTTGACCCGCCGCTCCCCGAAGCGAAAGCACACAGGCAACTACACAAGCAGAAACGACGAGCCATCTCATCCTTCTCTCCTTCATGCCCCCACCCTTTGCGTTCTAGCGACGACTTCCTTGAGCACCGCCATTGCCCTCTCGCACCCGGCACGGTCCACGTCGCAATGCGTGACCATGCGCACGGAATAGAGCGCCGTATCTTGCGCCCAAATCCCGCGCGAATGAAGGGCATCGCAAAGCTCTACCGCCGTCATTCCCGCCTTCGAGCAATCAAAAATCACGATGTTTGAGCGCACCTTCTTCGGATCGATTTTCAAGCCCGGTATTTCTGCGATCCCTTCTGCCAGCCGCTTCGCATTTTCATGATCGATATGCAGCCGCGCGGGCGACTCCTCCAGCGCAATCAATCCTGCGGCGGCAATCACTCCCGCCTGGCGCATGCCTCCGCCAAACATTTTTCGATAAATCCGCGCTTTCTCGATGAATGCCTTCGTGCCCACTACCATCGAGCCTACCGGCGCGCCCAGCCCTTTCGACAAACAGAACATCACCGAATCCACTTTTCTCGTCATTTGCGCTACGTTTTCTCCCAGCGCCGCCGCCGCGTTAAAGATCCGCGCCCCGTCCAGGTGAACCTTCAATTCCAGCGCATGCGCGCAATCGCAAATCTCCTCCAGTTGCGATGTCGGATACACCGTTCCGCCCGCCATATTGGCGGTGTTTTCCAAGCAGATCAGCGCCGTTTGCGAATCGTAATAAATCTTCGGCCGGATGACCGCCTCGATCTCTTTCCAGGTCAGAATGCCGTCTTCGCCCCGCGCGATGCGTGGCATGCAACCTGCGATCGCCGACATGGACGCCAGTTCGTACAAATTCACGTGGCTGCGCTCTTCGCAAATCACTTCATTGCCGTGGTGCGTCCAAATTTTGATGGCAATCAGGTTCCCCATGCAGCCCGTCGGCACAAATAGCGCTGCTTCCTTGCCAAACATTTCCGCCGCGCGTTTTTCCAGCCGGTTGACTGTCGGATCCTCCCCATAAACATCGTCGCCCACTTCCGCCTCGGCCATTGCGCGCCGCATCTCCGCCGTCGGCCGCGTCACCGTGTCGCTTCGCAGATCGACTACGCCCTCCAGCTCCCTGCCGCTCATCTTCTTCGTAACTTCATCCGGATCCACTCTCTGATTTCCCTTCGCCACCGTGTAACCCATCTCGGCTCTTCTCCCCTCTTCTATGTATCCTCTGTGCTCTCCGCGAACTCTGTGTAAATTCCTTTTCTTTCGTTTTTTCTTTTCCCCTCACCCCATCAATGCCACAAACACTTCATTCGACACCGCCAGCCGCCCCGCCGCCAGCTTCACGATATCGCTTCGTCTTTCCAACAATCCCGTTGCCAAGAGCCGCCCAATCTTTTCCTCCAGCGACACCCCGTACTGCCTCTGAATCCTCCCCACATCGATCCCATCCAACTGCCGCAATCCCAGAAACAACTCTTCCTCCAACGCCCGCTCCGCCGTCACCGTTTCCAGTTGCTCCACCGGTAAGCGCCCTCTCTCCACCGCATTCACATACGCCGCCGCGTCATGCGCGTTCGCCCAACGCTCCGTCCCCGAAAACGAGTGCGCCCCCGCCCCAAATCCCAGGTACGGCTCGCGCCGCCAGTATTTCAGATTGTGCTTCGATTCGAACCCCGGCTTTGCCCAATTCGAAATCTCGTAGTGGCGATACCCACTTTCCCTCAACAACTCTTGACCCATCTCGTAAAATTCGGCCATCTCGTCTTCGCTCGGCACCGCCCCTGCGTTGTACCGCGTGCCGCCTTGCAGCAATTCTTTCCCGAGCCGGCTGCCTTCATCAATCTCCAGCAAGTAAACGGAAACGTGATCCGGCACCAGACTGGCTAGTTCCTCCAGGGATTGCCGCCAACTCGCTTTCGTCTGGTACGGCAGCCCGGCAATCAAATCGAAACTGATATTTCGAATGCCCGCCTCGCGCAAAATCGGCACCGCACGATAAATGTCCGCCCGCCGGTGCATGCGCCCTGCGGCAATCAATTCCTTATCAGCAAATGATTGCAATCCAAAACTCACGCGGTTGATTCCCGCGCGAAACCACGCCGCCGCCTTTTCAGCTTCAATCGTCTCCGGATCCGCCTCCAGCGTCACCTCCATCAGATCAACCCTAAAGCTATCCCGAATCGCCTCCAAAATGTTCTGCAAATGCCCCGGATCCAGCAAACTCGGCGTCCCGCCTCCAAAATAAACCGTATCCACCTTCGCATGCCGCAGCGATTCCGGCAGCCTCACTCCCGCCGCTTCATAAACCACCCTGTGCCCGCGAATCTCCGTGCAAACCGCCTCGGCGTAAGGCGCAAACCGCAACGCCGCCACGACTCCTGTATGAAAATTGCAGTAGGTACACTTCGTCTGGCAGAATGGCACCTGCACGTAGATCCCCAGCTTCTCCATCGCACAAAAACTCTAGCACAGGTGTCAGTAGGAGGTCGGAGCTTTACCCGTACTCCCTTCAAAAAAACAGGGCCGGGAGCAAACCCGGCCCTACATCGATGTCTTGGATGGACGAGCTACTGCTGGTTGGAATTGCCCTGCTTATCGCCATTGGTATCGCCGCTCAAATTGGTGCTGGTGGCGAGGATGGCCTGGCTGCTGTGCAAGGTGATGCGGCTGATGGTCCGGTAGTCACCCAAGCCATTCTTCGGCTTTGGCGTGTGGTAGCCGGCGAAGAAGACCGTCAGGTCATACTGGCCGGTTGGGGTGGCGCTGGGAGCATACACGCGGCCGGCGTAGAAGCCTGTGGTGACCCCGCCGATGGAGGGAGTTAAAGGAACCGTGATTGCCGTGCCTGACGTTGCGGGCAACCCGTTGGCGTCCACCGTAATGGTGTATGGAGAGGCCATCAGGACGGGATTGTTGAGCCCGTTGACCACAGTCCAGTTAAGGAGGTCACGCGACTAGATTAAGCTGACCTCACTTGGACGATGATGATCGGTGCTCTTGCGCCGGAGAACGCAGAAAACTATGGAAATTGCACGATGAAGTGATGCCCGAGTTTCTCTCCGCCGCAAAGGTCCTGCAACTCGCTCAAACCGGCGGTGCCCAAGCGCGCTAGGAACGGCAGCAAGCACAATTCTCGTTCTTGAAGAACTTTGTGAGGATTCAGCAGTGATTCTAGGTATTGCTCGTGCGCCGCAATCAGTCCCGTTTTCTGATCCAAAGCCGTGCCCGCTTTGCGCTGGAGTTTATCGAGATGAAATTCGATGCCCTCTTTCGTTTTCTCCACCGTGCCCTTCAGCGTAGGATCGAGGGCCTCAATTTTTTCTCCCAATTTCCTCAGCATCTCGGCAATCTGTTGGTGGTCGCGCTCAAAGTCCTTGGCCAGGGAACCAGGCACAGACTGCATCTCCATTTTGTGCCGCAAATCCTGCGAGCCCGCCCACACTTCCTCAACCTCCAGCCCATACTTCCGAAGAAGCTTGCTGGCCTTCGCATCCACTAACGTGAAACCCGCGCGCGGCAAGACCACCGGCATGCGTCCCAGCAGTTGGCTGTACACAACTTCGGCTTGCGCCAAATAGGCAATTTCGGTGGGCCCGGCGATCGAGGCTACCGTCGGCAGCAAATAATCCTGTACCACCGGCCGCAACAGCGCGTTCGGGCTGAAATTTTCCGGCTCCTGGTGCGTCAGGTGCACCAATTCCTCACGCGGCCAGGTTCGGGCTCCCGCCTGAAAGTTTCCGCTGCCCGCTCCGATCGCTTGCCGCGCCTCGTCGCCCATGTAGAAAAGCAGCGTGCTCTTCGCAGTTACTTTGACCGTGGCCTCGAATCCCGCGCGTTCCAATTCTTTTCCACGTTGCAGCAGTTTCTCGTTCAGTAAATCGCGTTCCGCGAGCGCGTGCTGATAGAGCGGTGCTGCAACTCTGTGCAGCCCTTCATCCAGCGGGTCCATCAGGATCAATCCCTGTTGCGCAAACAAGTATGCAAACAGTCTTCCGAACGCCCTCCCGTAGCTTCCCCCCACTCCGTAGCTTTCGACAAAAAGTTGAGCGAGAAGGTCATCCCCGTCTTTCTTCAATAAATCTGCAGCCTCCTGTGCCAGCCTCTGGCCTTCTGCGCCCAGTGGAATTCGCCCCACCGGCTTTCCCTCTTCATTCCCGTCCGGCAGCTCGAAACGGATTAGTTTCCCCGCGTCAAACCAAGTCGAGTGCCGCACTTCTTCTAGATCGTGATCCTCGGTAGCCATCCAAAACACCGGCACCGCTTCTATTCCATCGCGCGTTAACTCCTCCGCGATCTGGATCGCTGTCAGCGCTTTGTAAATGGAATAGGCCGGCCCGCCGAATAACCCCACCTGCTGCCCTGACACAACCGCCACAGCACCCTTCGCGAACCGCCCCAGATTGGCCTCCGTCTCCGTCCCGGAGCCGAGCGCTGCGTTCTGCCTGCCCAGAATCGCGGCCACTTCAACCCGGCGCTCTTCGGGGTAGTCTAGTTTGCGGCTCACCTGCGTCACCGCTTGCATCGTAGGGGGGTGCGCGTAAAACGATTTCACTTTTTCAAAGTGATCCAGGAATTCGAGAGACAGCCTGGGCTGATGGGGAAGCTGGCGGAACGCGAGGGCACGACAATCCATGAGCCTTTAGATGTTCCCTTCGTGAAAACGTCTCACCCATGCTCCCGAAATGACCGGGATTAGGCTCTAACCGCCGCCGGCTCCAGGGTCGCAAGTAACTCGCTAAGGCGTTTCTTTTCTTCATGATGCAACGGACGCAGCGGCGAGCGAGGTTCTCCTCCGCGGTAGACTCTCTGGTCCATGACGTACTTCACTCCGGCGATGCCCAGCTCGGAAACAATGGCCTTTGACGCTCTCGCGAGGACGCTCTGAAACTCGCGCGCCCTTTCGTACTGCCCTTGCCGGACCATTTCAAAAAGCGCCACACATTTTTCCGGCAGCGCGCAGGCAAGAGCGAGAATGCATCCCCGCGCCCCCAATGCGAGTGACGGATAAATCGTCGAGGCTGAGCCGGTTAGAATTTGAAACGCTGGCGGCACGGCCGCGATCATCTCCGCCAGGCGCTGCACGTTTCCAGAGCTGTCCTTGATCCCGATAATGTTGGGGTGTTGCGCCAAAGCGGCAACTTCGGTCGCCTCCAGGGCGATGCCGGTGAATTGCGGAACGGAGTACAGCATCAAGGGAATCGGAGATTCGTCCGCCACGCGGCGGTAGTGCGCGATCAGCACCTCCGGCCTGTACATGGACTTGTAGTAGTACGGCGTTTTTACAAGGGCGATACGATAGCCCAGTTCCGCGGCGCGCTTGGTCCGGCTAATGGTTTCCGCCGTGGATTCCACGCCCGTGCCAGCGATCAGCTTTTTGCCTTTCGCAACTGCTTCCAAAGCCGCGGCGAGGATCTTGTCCATTTCTGCCCCGGAGAGCATTACGGATTCGCCCGTCGAGCCTAGCACTATGTAACCTGCGAGGTCCGTCCCGTTATAGTGGTGAATGTTGTGCTTCAAATGCGCAAGCGAAACGGAGCCGTCCGGCGAGAATGGCGTCGTTAAAGCCGCAAAGACTCCTGACAAATCCATGGCTAATCCCCCCCGGCGGGGACACCGGAAGCGGCCGCCCTTCCGCGGTGCAAATCCTGTAAAGCGGCGACTTCGATGCCCTGATCGAGAAGCGCGCGAATCCCGCGCGCCGCTGCATGTGCCGCCGCGAGCGTGGTAATGCAAGGAAGGTTATAGCGAATTGCAGCGCGCCGGATAGATTTTTCGTCGTAAAAAGATTCGCGTCCCAGCGGCGTGTTGATCACTAGATCGATCTTGCCCGTTTTCACGAGATCCACGATGTTCGGGCGGCCTTCGTTCACTTTGAAGACCGGTTCCGCTTCAATTCCAGCAGCTTCGAGCGCTGCGGCCGTGCCGCGCGTCGCGAGCAGCCGGAAACCCATTGTCGCCAGTTCTTTCCCGAGCGAGCCCACGTGCTTTTTATCGCGGTCGTTTACGCTGAGGAAAACCGTGCCCTTGCGGGGCAAACGCTGGCCCGCCGCGAGCTGCGCCTTCGCAAACGCCTGTCCGTAGGAAGTCGAAATTCCCATCACTTCACCGGTCGAGCGCATCTCCGGACCGAGGATGGTGTCCACACCGCGAAACTTGTTGAACGGAAATACCGGCGACTTGACCGAATAAAATTCATGCACGGCAATTTCCGACACGCCGTTA
This sequence comes from Candidatus Acidiferrum sp., assembly GCA_035704085.1. Classification (GTDB taxonomy): domain Bacteria; phylum Acidobacteriota; class Terriglobia; order Acidiferrales; family UBA7541; genus Acidiferrum. The sequence goes on from DASSXG010000057.1 coordinate 46,482, forward strand.
TGCCGCACCACCGGCAGGTCCATGGACGCCAGCTTCTTTCCCGCCATCAACCGCGCCGCAATTTTCGCGATCGGAACTCCCGTCGCCTTGCTCACATATGGCACGGTCCGCGAGGCCCGCGGATTCACTTCCAGCACGTACACGGTGTCCCGCTGGATCGCATACTGCACATTCATCAGCCCAACCACTTTCAAAGCCGCTGCCAGTCGGCTCGTGTATTCGCGGATGGTGTCGAGAATGGCCGGCGACAAACTAACGGGCGGCAGCACGCACGAAGAATCACCGGAGTGCACGCCGGCTTCTTCGATGTGCTCCATGATGCCGCCGATGACCACATCAGTGCCGTCGGCTAGCGCGTCCACGTCTACCTCGGTCGCTTCTTCCAAAAACTGATCGATCAGCACCGGCCTGGCCGGGCCCATGAGCGCGGCTTGCGCTACATAGTCCTGAACGGTGTTTACATCGTAGGCGATCACCATGGCGCGCCCGCCCAGAACGTAGCTCGGCCGCACCAGCACGGGCAATCCGATTTCGCCGGCAACGCGAGCCGCTTCTTCCGGCACCAGTGCTGTCGCGTTGCGCGGTTGCGGAATTTTCAACTCTTCCAGCAATCGGCCGAACCTGCGGCGGTCTTCCGCGAGATCTATGGATTCAGGGGCCGTGCCCACAATCGGCACGCCGTTGCGTTTTAATTCCAGAGCGAGGTTCAGCGGCGTTTGCCCGCCAAATTGAACGATAACCCCTTGCGGTTTTTCGCGGTCGACGACGGCAAGAACATCTTCCAGCGTGAGCGGTTCGAAATACAGCCGGTCGGAGGTGTCGTAGTCCGTCGAGACCGTCTCGGGATTGCAATTCAACATGATGGTTTCGAAACCATCTTCGCGAAGCGCATACGCCGCATGGCAGCAGCAGTAATCGAACTCGATTCCCTGCCCAATGCGGTTCGGACCGCTGCCGAGAATCATGATCTTCGGACGCGCCTGGGCATCCGCTTCATCCTCGTCTTCGTAGGTCGAGTAGAGATACGGTGTGAACGATTCGAATTCCGCGGCGCAGGTATCCACCCGCTTAAAGACCGGCGCGACACCGTAACGCGCGCGTTGCAGCCGCACGGACGCCGCAGTGGTCCGCCAGATTTGCGCCAATTGCTCGTCGCTGGCCCCATGCCGCTTCACTTCGCGCAGCAGTTCTTTCGAAGCCGTCTCTACCGTCACCCCCGCGGCTCGGCGGTTCATCGCTGCGATTTCTTCGAGCTGATGGACAAACCAAGGGTCGATCTTCGTCAGCTCGCAGATTTCTTCAGCATGCAGCCCACGCTCCACGGCTGTGAGCAGCCAGTGAATCCGGTCCGGGCGTGGCGTAGCCAGCTTTTCCCGCAGCAAGGAATCCGGTGTTTCTGTGGGCGCGCGCCAGGGGGTGCTCGGCTCCAACGAGCGAATCCCCTTCTGCAACGCTTCTTTGAACGTCCGCCCGATGGCCATCACTTCGCCAACGGATTTCATCTGCGTGCCGAGTGCGCTGTCCGCGCCGGGAAATTTTTCGAACTGCCATTTCGGGATTTTTACGACCACGTAATCAATCGTGGGTTCGAAGCACGCGGGCGTTTTCTTGGTGATGTCGTTGGGAATTTCGTCCAGGGTCATTCCCACGGCGAGGCGGGCCGCGATTTTTGCAATCGGGAAGCCGGTAGCCTTGCTAGCCAGTGCGGAACTCCGCGACACGCGCGGATTCATCTCGATCACCACCATCCGGCCGTTTTCCGGATTGATGGCGAACTGCACGTTCGAACCGCCGGTCTCCACGCCGACTTCGCGGATGATCGCCGCCGAAGCGTCGCGCATGCGCTGGTATTCCTTGTCCGTCAGCGTCTGCGCCGGAGCCACGGTGATGGAATCGCCGGTATGCACTCCCATTGGATCGACATTTTCGATCGTGCAGATGACCACGAAGTTGTCGCGAAAATCGCGCATCACTTCAAGTTCGTACTCTTTCCAGCCGAGAACGGATTCTTCGACAAGCGCTTCGTGCACCGGGCTCAGGTCCAGTGCGTGGGAAATGGCTTCGCCAAATTCCTCTTTGTTGTAGGCGATGGAGCCGCCGGTCCCGCCGAGCGTAAACGAGGGGCGAATCACCAGCGGGAAGCCCAACTGATCGCACAGGCGCAATGCGTCTTTTGCGTTATTCACCAGCGCGGAGGCGGGAACCTCCAGGCCGATTTTGCGGCAGGCATCCTTGAACCATAGACGGTCTTCCGCAACCTTGATGGCGCGCAATGAAGCGCCGATCATTTCGACTTTGTATTTTTCGAGGACACCGCTTTCGGAAAGCTCGACCGCAAGATTCAGCGCGGTTTGGCCGCCGACTGTGGGCAGCAGCGCGTCCGGTTTTTCCCGCGCGATAATTTCTTCGAGATATTCCTTCGTTAGCGGCTCGATGTAGGTGCGATGCGCCAGCTCAGGGTCGGTCATGATGGTGGCGGGATTGGAATTGACAAGGATGACTTTGTAGCCCTCCGCGCGCAGCGCTTTGCACGCCTGCGCGCCGGAATAGTCAAACTCACACGCCTGGCCGATCACGATCGGCCCTGACCCGATGATCAGGATTTTCTTAATGTCTTTGCGTTTTGGCATAGTATCGTCAGGGCACGGCTTGACCCGTTGCAGATGACCAGCGGAACTCCACGGCTGAAGCCGTGCCCTGACGTCCGCTGGTTCTCATCGGCGCGAACTCCCCGGGTGAGCGAACTCCTTCATCAAATCGGTGAACTGCGTGAACAGATAATGTGAATCGTGTGGGCCGGGCGAAGCCTCGGGGTGATACTGCACGCTGAAGAGCGGCAGCGACTTGTGGCGCATGCCCTCATTGGTGTGGTCGTTCAAATTGATGTGTGTAATTTCGACTTTGCTCGACGGGAGCGAATCCGGGTCAACGCAGAAGCCGTGATTCTGCGCGGTGATTTCCACCTGCTCGGTAAGTAGATTTTTCACCGGATGATTCGAACCGTGATGCCCGAACTTCAGTTTGAACGTCTTTCCGCCGAGAGCGAGCCCGCAGAGCTGGTGTCCCAGACAAATCCCAAAGACCGGCACATGTCCGATGAGCTTCTTGATATTTTCCACCGCGTAGTCGATCGGCTCGGGATCCCCGGGGCCGTTCGAGAGGAAAACTCCGTCCGGCTTCATTTCCAAAACATCTTCGCCGGAAGTTTGTGCGGGCACGACGTAGACTTCGCAGTTGTGGTCCACCAACAAACGCAAAATGTTCTGCTTGATTCCGTAATCGTAGGCCACCACGCGGTGTTTGCGCTTTTCCCTGTGCTCGTCCGCTTCACCCATCTGCTCGGACCAGGGCGAGGTGGCAATTTCCACGGAGCCTTTGTCCCAGCCGTACGGTTTGCCGCAGGTGACGCGGCTGGCGAGTTCCTGGCCGGCCATGCTCGGCAATTGCTTGGCTTCGAAGACCAATTGATCCGCCGGCGTGCCGTCCGTGGAAACGATCCCGCGCAGAGCGCCGACGTTTCGAATGTGTCGCACGAGCGCGCGCGTATCAATGTCCCAGATCGCAGGAATCTTGTGGCGGTTCAAATAAAGTTGCGCCGATTCCGCGGAGCGCCAATTCGAGGAGATCTGCGAGAATTCACGCACGATGAGCGATTCGATGAACGGCCGTGGAGACTCCTCATCTTCAAGGTTCGCTCCAACGTTTCCGATGTGCGGATAGGTCAGGCAGACGATCTGCCCGGCGTAGCTGGGATCGGTGAAAACTTCCTGGTATCCGGTGAGGCTGGTATTGAAAACGACTTCGCCGCCGCGGCGCGTGATCGCGCCCGCCGCGCGGCCGTTAAATACGCGCCCGTCTTCCAGCGCGAGCGTCGCGGGTCGGTGCGGCACTTCCGTCAGTGGGTCCTCCCGTATTCTTCATGCAATTTCGCCAATCACTTGGTGCTGGCTTCCGCGGAGTCCAGCGAACCGAAGTGCTCCACGGGCCAATAAGCGAACACCGCTCGCCCATAAATATATTTGCTGGCCACTGGGCCGAATACCCGCGAATCATTCGAGCTGATGCGATGATCGCCCATCACGAAATATTGGTCGGGAGGTACGATCTTCGGCGGGAAATCGCTGAGATCTTCATACTGCGGCGGGACATACGGCTCCGGCACCCACTTTCCGTTGACGTAGACCCGGCCCTGCCGGATCTCGACCGTTTCGCCCGGCAATCCCACGACCCTCTTGATAAACGATTTTGTGCCATCCAAGGGATACCAGAAGACCACGACGTCCCCGCGTTGAATGGCCTCGAAGCGGTAAACAAATTTGTTGATGAAGATACGCTCTTGGTCGGAGAGCAGCGGCGCCATGCTGGTGCCTTCGACTTTCACCGGCTGATACAGAAAGACGATGATGACCAGGGCGAGACCAATGGCGATCAGCAGGTCTCGCGTCCAAACGCGAATTTCGTTGCGGAGGGAATGCGCCACCGTTGACCGCGCCGCAGAGGTTGGTGTTGGTGGACGCCCGGAAGCCACATAGGAAGAAGGTCCCGGTGAAGACTTTTCCGGTAAAGAGGAGGTCGCGGCCTGTTTTTCGTCTGTGCTCGCCATTTTCCGCTATCTTGGTATTTATAACATGCCCGCCGCGCGCCGCGCCAGATTCGTTTTCGTTGTTGTAAACGCGGCCGAGCGCTTTGGCAACATCGAACTAGACCCACTGCATAAGATTCACCGAAGCGGTCCTCAGTTGCTAATTATTTCGGATATGCCGGGCGGGCTCTCTCGATTCCCTTCCCAGGGCCGCTTCCCGCGTTCATTCGCCGCCGAGCGAATAATTCAGGGCAGCGAGAGCCGCAACGACGGCGGTTTCTGTGCGCAAAATCAGCTTCCCCAGAGAGGCTTCGCTAAAACCGCCACGCCGGGCCGCTTCGAGCTCTGCATCTGTCCACCCGCCTTCCGGCCCAATCACCAGCGTAGCTTTCGTGGCGCGCTGTCCATCCAATACTTTTCGCATCGGCCACGCCTCAGCTCGTTCCGAGAGCATGACGCGCACCCCTTCGCTACAGGAAGCAAAGGCGCTCTCGGGCTCCGCGACTTCTCCCAGCACTGGCAAGCGTACACGCCTCGACTGCTGCGACGCCTCCAGCAGAATTTTCCTCCATCGCTCGGCTCGTTTCGCAGCCGCAGCGAGCAACGCCTTTTCGCTGCGAGCGGCTGCGAGCGGAACAATGACAGTCACGCCCAGCTCAGTGGCTTTCTCGATGGCCCATTCGAACGCGTCGAACTTCACCACGGCCAGCAGGAGCGTCACGTCAAAACTCGGCTGGTTCGCCGGCAACTCTTCGAGCAATGCAAACTCTACGCGGTCGCGTGTTACGCTCTCGATCCTCCCGAGTCGCACGCGCGTGCCGTCGCTCAGCTCGTAGAGCTGGCCGGTTTGCGCGCGCAGAACGCGCCCAAGATGGTGCGCCGCTTCACCTTCCATAATGGCGCGGCCATCCGCAAATTGTTCAACGAAAAATCGCCTGCGCACGCGCAAATTCTATCGCATTTGAGTGCAGTGTCATCCCGAAACCAGTCGCGCTTCACCGCTGTAAGCGGGCACAAAGTTGTCGCAAATGGGTGAAGACTACGCGGCTGGCGTGGCTGCCTTCGCGGCACGCCGACGCTCCCGGAACCGGCGAATCGCCCTAATCAGAAACCACAATCCGGGAACAATTACTATCAGCCACGGAAGAATGGCCGCGACTGCAGTGATGAGAGCGGCGAGGCTGTCGCCAAGGTCGGACCCGAAATTCCGTAGCGCCTCGCCGACGGACGCGAACGCGCCGCGGCTAATCGTCCGCTGTTCGGCGTGAAACGCGATTTCGACATACACCTTCTCGGTTTCGTTTGCGAGGATCTTGCGCTGCGTCGCCTCGCTGTCGAGCTCCGCCTGGGCTTCCGCGAGTTTCTCCTGGATTTGCAGCAGGTCGGCAACGCTGACGCCGGGCTTGGTCAGCATCCTGCGCAAACTGTCGCGAAACTCGGTCTGGTTTTTGAGTTTGGCTTCGACGTCAATGACCGCCGCGGTCTTGTCTTCCGATTCCGTGGAGTGCTGCGCGATTTTTCCTTGTTTCCCAACGAAGTCGAGGAATTTGTTCAAGTCTTGCGGCGCGACCCGCGCGGAGATGCTCCCCGAAGGGGACAATACAGCCGTTTCATTGGTGACGCTCGAAGAGAGCACCTCGCACTGGAGGGTGCCGCAAAACGCGACCACGGCCTCGATCGATTTTGCTAGCCCGGAGCCTGGCTCGACGATTTCCAGCTTGTGCCGAACGGCCACGAAACGCGACGCGGCAAAGACTGCGCCTGAGCCTCCGCCTGGGACTCCTCCGCTGATTCCAAAGCTTGCCCTTGCCGGAGGAAAGTAATAGGCAAGGCGAGCCTGCGGACTTGCGTTCGTTTTCGCGCTATCGACAGAATTCATCCTCTGGTACGTCGCAGCTTTGTGACCGCAGCCGGCACACACGATTGCGGCAACACAGAATACGCAGAGCGATTTGCGCAACACGGTGTCCTCCGACGCGAGCCATTCTTGCCCAGCAGCTATTAGAACGCTTCAAGTGCTAAACCTTGCAAGCTTAGACACCAGAGGGTTCCTGCGAGTTGCCGTCCCATGTCCAACAACAACGCCTCGCCGGCGTCAACGGTTCTTCCGAAGGCCTCGTCTTGGTCAGGGGGGAGCTAGCCATTATCTTCACGGGTCTCGGGTTACTGGACACAAGCCGTCGTGCGCGGCCTACCCGAAGATGTCTTTGACTTTATCGAAGATCGAGGAATTGCGTTCGGCAGGCTTGTTGTCCACCTTCATGGTCGCGCCAAGCTGTTCGATCAATCTCCGCTGGTCGCGTGTCAGCTTTGTCGGCGTCAACACCAGCACGTGATAATACAAATCGCCTTTGCCGCCGCCGCGCGGATCGGCCAGCCCCTTGCCCTTGATGCGAAACACGGCGCCGCTCTGCGTCCCTTCGGGGATTTTCAGCTTTTCTTCTCCACCCAAACCCGGCACCTGTAGTTCTGTGCCGAGCGCCGCCTGGGCGACGCTGAGCGGAATCGTGCAGTACAAATCCGCGCCGCGGCGTTCAAAGAACGGATGTTCTTTGACTTCAAGCACGACGTACAGATCGCCGGCGGGCCCGCCATTGGGCCCCGCCTCACCCTCGCCGCCCACGCGGAGCCGCGTGCCGGTATCCACACCGGGAGGAATGCGCAGCTCAATTGTCTTTTCGCGCTCGATGCGTCCCTGCCCGCGGCATTCGGGGCAGCGCTCTCTCACAATTTGGCCAGCGCCCTGGCAGGCGGGACATGTGCGCGAAATCGTGAAAAATCCTTGCTGATAGGCCAACTGGCCGCGCCCGCCGCAAGTCTGGCACGTTTGGACGCCGGTTCCCTTCTTCGCGCCCGTGCCATGGCAGCCTTCGCAGAATTCTTGCCGGGGGAGCTTGATCTTCGTCGTGACCCCAGTGGATGCCTCTTCAAAAGAGAGCGTCATGTCATACCGCAGATCGCCGCCGCGCTGCGCACGGCTGCGGCTGCGCCGGCCACCGGCGCCGAAGAGATCCTCGAATCCGAAGAAATCGCCGAAAATGTCGTGGAAGTCCTGGAATACGGTGTGGTCGAATCCCTGGCCCGCGCCCGCGCTCGACAGTCCGGCATGGCCGTACGTGTCGTAAATTTGTTTTTTCTGCGGATCGCTGAGTACGCTGTAGGCTTCCGTGCATTCGCGGAACTTTACTTCTGATTCACTTTTGTTCTCCGGATTGCGGTCCGGATGCCACTTCAGCGCGGCCTTTCGATAGGCACCCTTGATCTCTTCGACCGCCGCCGTGCGCGAAACGCCCAAAACTTCGTAATAGTCCCGTTGATTCCCTTTGGCCATGGATACCCTCGATCTCCTTTAGTTCACAGCTTCTTTCGATGCTGGATTGGGATGCACCGCTACGCGCACCATCGCCGGACGCAGCACGCGCCCGTGGAACACATATCCGGGCTGAAAAACCTGCAAAATCTTTCCGTCCTCGTGCTCCGTCGTTTCCGTCCGGTCCATGGCCTGGTGCAGGTGCGGATCGAACGATTTTCCAACCGGATCGATGCGCTCGACTCCGAGTTTCGTAAGGTTGTCGATGAGCTGCTTGTAGATGAGCTCGAATCCCTTGCGGTAACTCTCGTATTCCGCCTCGCGGTGCGCGGCAAGGGCGTGCTCGAATCCGTCAATTACGGGGATGAGGCCTTCGATGACGCGCGCGGTGGCACGCTTGGAATCCTCGAAGCGCTCTTTTTCGACGCGCTTGCGGTAATTGTCAAAGTCGGCTTGCCGCCGCAGCAAAGTCTGGCGCAGTTCTTCGAGATCCGCCGTTACTTTCGCCATTTCCGCATCTGCTTTGGCCGTGTCAGCGGCGACGGCCTGTGCTTCGTCGGATTGTTCCACTCTTGGATCGTCTCCGCGCTTGTTGATATTGATATTCACGCCGTCCTTGTTGATATTGATCTTCACGTCCTTGTCACCCACGTTGCTCTTTCTCCTGTCCCAGTTGAATCTCAAATCTTGCTCAACGCTTCACTGAAGAGTTGCGCCACGTAAGCTACCGCGGTCATAGCGCGTTCGTAATGCATGCGCGTCGGTCCGAGCACGCCCAGCGAACCTTGTACCAGATCGTGGCTGGTGTACGGCGCGCTGATCAGCGCCAGATTCTCCCCCGCCTCCGATATCTCTTTGATGCCAATCTGCACATGAACGGGCTCAGGCGTCTCAATGCATGCGTTCAGCACCGTCACCAGGCGGTGCTTCTCTTCGATAGCCGATAGCAGCTCCCGCAATTGCGCCTGGTTTGCGAATTCGGGCGTGCCAACAATCTGCGCCGTTCCTTCCACGTGCACGCGCAACGCCGACTCGTCGCCGAGCACCGCCGGATCGCAGAGTGACAGTGCGCTTTGCACGATGCCTTCGTAGCGTTCGCGCTCCGTGGCCAATTTCTGCAGCAAATCCGTTCGAATGGCCTCGAGAGTCCAACCCGAATAATGGCGATTGAGAAACTCGGCGGTGGCATCCAGTTCGCTCTGCGTAAAGAGACGGCTGGGGCGCAGAATCTTGTCCCGCGTGTTTCCGCCCGGGGAAATCAGCACCACCACGACCCGGCCATCCGGTAGGAGCCACATCCGCGCGTGCTCCAGGACGGTCTTTCCGAGCGGGGGCGAAACGATGATCCCCAGCCCGTTCGAAACTTCCGCCAGGACGTGCCCCGCGCGCTCTGTGATCTCTGCCGCGCTGGTGGCGCCGCCCATCTCGCGCTGGATCCATTCCCGGTCCACAGTAGTGATCGTCGCCTGCGATGCTATCTCCTGCGCAAAAAAGCGATACGCTGCCGCCGTCGGCACGCGTCCGGCAGACGTGTGTGGCTGATAAAGGAAGCCGTCGTCCTCAAGATCCGCCATGACGTTTCGAATCGTCGCCGTGCTGAGCGTCTCCTCGATGCCCTTGGAAATGGCACGCGAAGATACCGGCTCGCCCGTTTCAATATACGTTCGAACGATGTCCGCCAGAATCTGGCGGTTTCGCCGTTCCTGGAGCGCGGAATTCCTCATAGCAGCACTCTACTCCAAGTGCTAAAGACCGCTACCTAATATTGTAGAAAGTGTGTCAAGTACCGTCAACGCCAGCGGAGGTGATGGATCAGTTTGAATTTTCTTAATCGTGACAAACTCTGCGCCATCACGCGCCTTTTGCGGGATGAATAGGGGGTCAAAATTCAAATTGACCCATTACCCGCGCGAATGCCTGCCCGTCGAAAGGATTAGGCGTTGTCGATTTGTGCGCGCTGGAGTTTGTCGGAGTAGTCGATGTAGACCGTTTTCCATTCGGTGAAGAAATCGATGGCGGCGATGGCCGCTTCCCGGTGGCCGTTGCCGGTTTGCTTTGTGCCACCGAACGGCAAGTGCGTTTCCGCGCCAATCGTGGGCGCATTCACGTAAACGATGCCCGTGTACAGGTCGCGCGTCGCCTGGAATGCGCGGTTCACATCGCGTGTGTAGATGGATGCTGACAATCCGTAAGGTACGCCATTTGCAACCTCGATCGCTTCGTCCAACCCATGGATCGGAATCACCGAGACCACCGGGCCAAAAATCTCTTCTTGCGCGATGCGCATTTTCGGCGAGCAATCGCCAAACACCGTCGGCTCGTGGAACCAACCCTTGGCGTAAGGGCCGCTGTCCAGGCGATTTCCGCCCGTCAGCAGCTTTGCACCTTCATTCTTGCCGATCTCGACGTAGTCCATCACGGTCTTCAGTTGCTGCTCATTGATGCACGGCCCCATTTCGGTGG
>DASSXG010000068.1:0-21970 GCA_035704085.1 Candidatus Acidiferrum sp.
CGGAACTGCGGCGCACGTGCCGGCGGCAGTACCGATGGCCGCAGCACCTGGGCTCACAAACCGAATCACGCCCGTCTGGTCCGCGCAGAAGGCGCGCACGCCGGTCACCTGTACGGTCGATGGAGTGGCATTGATTTCGAACCCTTGGAGGTTGCCGGCTGCGTCAGGAAGTCCCCCGACAGCGGCAAACACATAGCCGCTCTTGGTTAAGGCACCGGTGCTCAAAAGAGGATCGATCAAGCACGCAAGGGCTGCAGTCGCGGCCGTGCAAGGCGGCGGGCCGCCGAGATTCGCTATTGCTACTGCGTAACCGATGTTCCAACTCGACTGGTACGTCACTTCCGCCGTGCCGATGGTACGAACCGAACCCACCGCCGAGGACTCGTTCGCCGCGATCTTCGCGCGCAAGAGGTTCGGGATGGCGATGGCCGCGATGATCAGAATGATCGCCACGACGATCAAGAGCTCGATAAGAGAGAATCCCTTCTGTTTCTTCATGCTATCTCCTTGGAAAATTGTACGTTTGGTGCAAGAGCACACGTACACTTCCGCAAGGGGGAGGCCACTCCTGAGTTTGGAAGTAAATGTTGTTTCCAATTTTGCATAGCATTGATAATAGGATACTTAGACTCACCTTTGCCGACCCGGGGGAACAACTTTGCCCCCTGAACGGGGCTCTAAACACGGCCAAATGACTATTTGTGTCACCAATGCCAAGACATTAAGCGTCACCCGAGTTCGTCTGGCGAACGCAACATGGACACGCGGAAGAGAACGAGCATGCAGGTTAGATCCCATGCTTCTTGGCGTAGTGTCGGAACGACCTGTAGCTAATTTTAAGGAGGTCCGAAGCCTTGGTACGAATCCCACCGGCCTTTTCCAAGGCGGCTTTCAAATAGCGCCGCTCCTCTTCTGCGATCACCTTTTCAAAGTCGACACCCGATTCTGGAAACTCCGCTGCTAGGTTCGCTGCCGGGCCGGCTAAGGACGTCCCCGTATAGCCCGCGATCCGATCCGGCAGCACGCGCAGGGAGATCTCCCTGCCTGTCTCCAGAGCAACGGCGCGTTCCATGGTATTTTCGAGCTCCCGGACGTTACCCGGCCAATCGTAGGACTCGAGCCTGGTCATCGTTTCCGGCGCAATGCCTTCGATAGGCTTCTCCATGGTCTTGCGGAAACGCTCGAGGAAGTGGCGGGACAGAAGCGGGATGTCTTCGCGGCGTTCGCGCAGCGACGGAACCTGGATGGGAATTACGCTCAGGCGGTAGTAGAGGTCCTCACGGAAGCGTCCTTCGGCGATCTCCTTTTCAAACTCCTTATTCGTTGCGGCGATGATGCGCACATCCACGTCGGATTCATCTGTGCTCCCGACGGGGCGCACTTTACCTTCTTGCAGAACGCGGTACAGCTTCACCTGCATGGTCAGACTCATATTGCCGATTTCATCCATGAAAAGTGTTCCGCCATGCGCTGCCTGAAAAAGACCCTGGCGGTTTTCGTTAGCCCCGGTGAACGCGCCTTTCATGTAACCGAACAGTTCAGATTCCAGGAGGGTTTCCGGAAAGGCCCCACAATTGATGGTGATAAACGGAGCCTGGGCGCGGGCGCTGTTTTCGTGAATCGCGCGCGCTACCAGTTCTTTACCGGTTCCGCTCTCGCCGGTGATAAGGACACGGCTGGACTGCGGAGCGACCGTTTGGATCATGTCGAAGATGGCGCGCATCTTGGGACTTTGCCCGATGATATTGTCGAGACCGGTCAGGCGGCGGAGTTCGCGCCGCAGGTAGCCTGCTTCTTTCTTCCATTTGAGGTTTTCAGACACTTCCCGGACAGCAAGGCGCAGCTGATCGACCAGGGAATCGCCTTTGACAACATAGCGATCGGCCCCGGAATTGAGCGCCGCAATCGCGGTATCCAAGGCGGGAAGCGCGGTCATTAGAAGGAAGAAGGATGCCGGGGCAATTTCCTTGGCAAACTTGAGGAGCTCTACTCCATCCTCGCCTGGCATGCGGATGTCCGAAATGATGATGTCGAAGATCTGGGATTCCAGCTTGCGCTTGGCAGCCTCCACGCTGTGCGTAATTTCCACCCGGTAACCTTCCTTGCGGAAAGTGATTTCCAGCAACTCGCCGATCGATTTCTCATCGTCAACGACGAGGATATGGGGCATTTCGCGTCCCGCTTCTTTAATGGCAGCTTTCGTCCCTTGCATAGCGCCTCACGCAACTCGGGGCAGTTCGACAATAAATTCCGCCCCGCGATCCCTCTCTGATATGACGCTGATCCTTCCACTGTGTGCCTGCACAATCTGATACACGATAGACAAGCCCAGGCCGGTGCCACCTTCGAAGTTTGATTGAAGAGGCTCAAAAATCTTGGACTTTTGCTTCGCGTCGAGGCCAACGCCCGTGTCGCTGAACGCGATGCGCAGCCAGAAGGGATGCTGGTCCAATTTAACCGTCAGGGTGCCGCCTGCCGGCATGGCACGAAGGGCGTTGTCGCAGAGATTCCAGAAAACCTGCTTGATTCTGTTGGGATCAACTCGGGCCCGCAACGGATGTCCGTTGAAGGCACGAACGATGCGATATTTCTCGCCGACTTCCGGCTTGCGCTCCATAAGCGTAAGCGTTTCGTCAAGGAGACCGCGCACGTCGGCCTCTTGAAATTCGTAGGTCTTGTCGCGCGAGTAGTTCAAGAAGTCCGTGATGATGTTGTTGAGCCGTTCGGATTCCCTGCTAACGATATGGACCAGGTGCTTCTCGTCCTCTTCAAGCGGTACGAGCCGGGCCAACTCTTTGACGGCGCCGGCCATGGCGGTTAGCGGCTGCCGAATTTCATGGGCGATGGCGGCGGAAAGTCGCCCCAGAGCAGCCATGCGTTCCTTGGTCGCGACTTCCTGCTCTAGCCGGCGCAACTCGGTAAGATCCTGAAAATTGAAAACGTAACCGCTGCGCTGAGCATCGCGCGACCGCAAGGGCGAAATACTGATCCCGAGAAAGCGCTGATCCCCGCTCGGAGTACGAAAATCAATTTCTTTCCGGAGAGAAAGTCTCTCTGTATTCGCATAGTGGCCCGGCAACCAAAAATCGTCGTTTAAATCCTGCAGTTTTTCCCCCCGCAAATCGGCGAAACGATAACCGAGAATCTCCTCGCCGGTACGATTCAGCAGCAGAATTCGCCCGGTCAGGTCCGTGGTGATTAGACCGCCGCGCATCGAATGGAGTATGTCTTCGGTGAAATCCTGGAGATTCAAAAGTTCTTCGCGCTTTTCCTCCAGCTCCCTGCCTTTGCTGCGGAGAGACTGTGCAAGAAGGCTGGCCAAGTAGGCCACGGCGAGGAATCCGAGGAGATTCATGACCAGCCAGGTACGAAGGCTCTCCGGAGTTGGCAGGCTCGCGGAGGTGCGAGGAATCTTTTCCGTAGTGGCCAGGATGTTCATTGTGACGAGGAGGATGAAACAGATCGCCGCGGTCACGAAGGCAATCCGGCGTGAGAACAAGATGCTGGCAACGATGATCACCAGCAAATACAGCGAGATGAAATAACTCTCCTGAAGCCCCGTCGCATAGACCAGCAATGTGATCATCACGACGTCCGCCGCGACCTGGAGGCCACCGTGCCAGCGTGCTTGCGGGACCCATCGAAGAAGGATGAGATGAAGAATGCCAAGAGTAATCCAGAAAATGATGAGGGGCAGGAAGAAACGGCTGGCGCCTAGGTTGGGAACGTACTGAGGCCAGACGACCCCGATGGTCAGGATGAGCGTGATCGTCAGGAGACGAACGCGCGTCAGCCACTCCAGCCATTCCCTCGTTGCGAAGTTCTGATCCATTGTTCGCTCGCGGCTTTGCCGAGGCATCTAGGCATTCCCCAAACCCAGGCAGGAAAAGCAGAGGACAAAGGCTTTTCCCTTTGTCCTCCCCTAAGAGCATAACGCCGAGCGGGCCAAAGCCCAATTTAGTGCGAGCTCAGTTTGCCGATGAGCGAGAACAACGGCAGATACATGGATATGACCACACCGCCGACGACTAAGCCAAGAAAGACGATCATGATAGGTTCGAGGGCAGTGAGCAGGTCTTTCACCGCGGCGTCAACTTCTTCTTCATAGAAATCCGCGATCTTCTGGAGCATCGCGTCCATAGCGCCCGTCTGTTCGCCGACGGCAATCATCTGGGTAACCATGCCCGGAAATACCTCCGAATCTTTCAGAGGCTCGGTGAGCGACTTACCCTCTTCCAGTGATTTCCGCACCTTCTGCAACGCCCGCTCCACGACCGCATTTCCGGCCGTCTTGGCCGTAATATCGAGACCTTCCAGGATGGGGACGCCGCTGGAGATCAGCGTGCCGAGTGTACGCGTAAAACGCGCCACGGCGATCTTCCTCATCAAAACGCCGAGGACTGGCAGTTTCAAGATAATGGTATCCAGCACAAAGCGGCCCTGGGGCGTGCCATACCAGAACTTCAATCCGAAGATGACACCGACAATGGCGGCTACGATCAGCAGACCAAAAATGCTGCCGACGAAATTACTCATGGCAATTACGACTCTTGTAGGTAGCGGCAGATCCACGCCGAGTCCCGCAAACAACGTGGCGAAAATCGGGACGACTTTCCACAGCAGGAGGGTGATAACACCGCCCGCGATAGTCAGGACACCTATCGGATAAACCATCGCGGACTTCACGGCACGCTGCAACTTGACGTTCTTTTCGATATAGGTCGAAAGACGCTGCAGAATGGTGTCGAGAATACCGCCCGTCTCGCCCGCCTCGACCATGTTCACGTAGAGCCCATCGAACACCTTAGGAGAGCTACGCATGGCCGCAGAGAGCGTGGCGCCCCCTTCGACCTGCGCGCGTGTGCCGGTCAGGACTTTTTGAAAGAACTTATTCTCCTGTTGGCCGGCGAGAATCTCGAGACATTGGACCAGCGGCAGACCAGCGTCAATCATGACGGAGAACTGGCGCGTGAAAACCGCCAATTCTTTGGCGCTCACCTTGCCGCCGAGCGTGGGCATGTTGAACTCTTTGCCCTTTTCGGTCATTTTCGTCGCAGTGATCTGCTGTCGCTTCAGCAGTGTGGACAGCTCGGACTTGTTTGCAGCGGTCATCGTCCCGCTGACACTGGAGCCGGAGCGGCTCGTTCCCTGATATTTATAATCTGGCATTGGATTGCCTCCTCAGTCTTTTAATCTCACGGGCATATTGCCGTTCAGCCAAACTTGAATCTCCTAGCGCTTGCTGGCTACGGGGGCCCTTGTGCCGGCTCCCGGCGTCGACACCCCGCGGTTGATCATGTCCTGCAATTCGTCGGCATTCGATGAACGAGAAATGGCCATGTCCAGCGTAATCGTTTTTGAGAAATAAGCATTCGCGAGACCTTGGTTAAAGGTCTGCATCCCTGTTTGTCCCGTACCAGTCTGCATCGCGGAATAGATTTGGTGAATCTTGTCCTCGCGGATCAAGTTGCGGATCGCAGGCGTGGGAATAAGAACTTCCATAATCATGGCGCGGCCGCGTCCATCGGAACGCGGAAGAAGCGCCTGGCAAAGAATCCCTTCGAGCACCATGGAGAGCTGCGCGCGAATCTGCGGCTGCTGATGCGACGGGAAGACGTCAATAATACGATTGATGGTGGATGACGCGGAGTTGGTGTGCAGGGTGGCGAAAGTCAAGTGGCCGGTTTCGGCAATGCGCAGAGCCGATTCGATGGTTTCCAGATCGCGCATTTCGCCGATGAGCACGACGTCCGGGTCTTCGCGAAGAGCGGCTCGAAGGGAATTTGCGAAGGAATGCGTGTCGGCGTGAACTTCCCTTTGGTTCACGAGACACTTCTTGTGGTTGTGGAGAAACTCGATGGGATCCTCGATGGTGATCATGTGCTCTTCACGCTCGCTGTTAATTTTGTCGAGCATGGCAGCCAGAGTGGTGGACTTACCGGAGCCTGTTGGACCGGTGACCAGGACCAAGCCGCGCGGCTTGTCGCACAATCCTTTCACGACGACCGGGAGGCCAAGTGCATCAAAGCCTTTGATTTCCCAGGGAATCGTACGAAACACGGCGCCGACTGCACCCCGCTGGTTGAAACAGTTCCCGCGGAAACGCGCCAGGTTCTTTAAGCCAAAGGAGAAATCCAGTTCCAGGTTTTCCTCGAAGCGGTGCTTCTGGGCATCCGTCAGTACGCTATAGGCGAGCGATTTCGTGTCCGCGGCCGTCAGCGGAGGCATGTCCAGAGGCCGCAGTCGCCCATGGACGCGCACGCGGGGCGCACTGTTGGTGGTGATGTGGAGGTCGCTGCCTCCCATCTCGATCATCTTCTTCAATAGCTCGCTAAGCGTAATTCCAGCCATCAGGCATCCTCAATTCTACAAAACCGTTTCGCGCAGGACTTCTTCCATCGTGGTCTGGCCCGCTGCAACCTTGATCAGACCGCTGCGCCGCAGCGTAATCATTCCCTGTTCGATGGCCTTCTTTTTCAGCTCCAGAGCGGAAGCACCAACCAGAACAAGTTCGCGCAATTCGTCGTTAATTTCCATGACCTCGTAGAGACCGGTGCGGCCCTTGTAGCCGCGCTTGCCGCAGGTGGTGCAGCCCTTGCCGTGATAGATCTTCGTCTTTTTTGCTTCTTCCGGAGTGTAGCCTGCATCAATCAGCGCCTGCTCCGGCACATCCAGCTGTTCCTTGCAATTCGAACAGATGCGGCGCACGAGACGCTGGGCGCAGATCAAGTTCACCGAGGTCGCCACAAGAAAAGGTTCAATGCCCATGTTCATCAACCGGCTGATGGTCGAAGGAGCATCGTTGGTATGCAGAGTGGACAGAACCAGGTGTCCGGTGAGAGCGGCCTTTACGCCGATTTCTGCAGTTTCAAAGTCGCGAATCTCGCCGACCAATATGATGTTGGGGTCCTGACGAAGGAAGGCGCGGAGAGCAGCGGCAAAGTTCAGCCCGATCTGTTCCTTCATTTGGACCTGATTGATGCCCGCCAACTGGAACTCGACGGGGTCTTCCGCGGTCATGATATTGGTATCCACGGTGTTCAGCGTCGCGACGGACGAATAGAGAGTATTTGTTTTGCCCGAACCCGTCGGACCCGTCACCAGCACCATGCCGTAAGGCTTCATAATATTACGTTCGAATTTTACGAGTGACTCGGGTTCGAATCCCAGCTTGGTCATGTCCAAGCGCAGGTTTTCTTTGTCCAGCAACCGCATGACAACTTTTTCGCCGTAAAGAGTTGGCACGGTCGAAACGCGGAAATCGAGTTCCTTTTTCTTGCCGTCTGCTTTGTACTTGATCATGATGCGGCCGTCTTGGGGCAAGCGCTTTTCCGCGATGTCCAGCTTGGCCATAATTTTCAAGCGGCTGGTGATGGCATCCTTCAATCGCAACGGCGGAGTCATCACCGTCTGCAATTGTCCGTCAATCCGGAATCGCACGCGCATTTCGAGCTCGTACGGCTCAATATGGATATCGCTGGCGCCCCGCTTAACGGAATCCGTCAAGATCAAGTTGACCAGCTTGATGATCGGCGCTTCTTCCGCGGCCTTCTCGAGAGTGGCCGTGTCCAACTCCGATTCTTCGGCGGCCAGCTCCAGCTCGTTCTCTTCGTCAACGAGGTCTTTCATCAAGTTGCTGAGCTCTTCCGTGTTCGCAGAGGATCCGCCATAGAAACGAGAAATCGCGTCACCGATGGCGGACTCCGAGGCCACGACCGGCTCAACGTTGAACCCGGTCATGAACTTAATGTCGTCCATCGCGAAGACGTTGGTCGGATCCGTCATGGCAATGGTCAACACGGAACCGACGCGCGACAGGGGGATTACTTGATAGCGCGCCGCGGTGTCCTGGGGGATCAGCTTGATGACGTTAGGATCTATTTCGTAATACTTCAGGTTGATGGAGGGAACGCCGTACTGGCGGGAAAGCACGCCGGTGATGTCATCATCGGTGATGAAGCCCATCTTCGTCAGACAGCTCCCCAACTTGCCTCCGTTGGCGCGCTGAAACTCGAGCGCCTTTTGGAGCTGGTCCTGCGTGATTAGGCTTTCTTTAACTAGTATTTCGCCCAAACGGACGGACATCCGCAGCACTCCCGCCGGGTTTGCACCCAGCGCTCACCTTAACAAATGATAAGGCCGAAGGGAGTCAGAATTTCGAGGGTCGTTCTGAAATGGCTAATACCTGTCCGCAGGTGCAGGTTCAGGAATTACAAGGGCAGGTTGCAATCTTGACTTGCTCGCGAACGGTGGCTATCTTGCCTAATAGATGTATTTGCCCAGGACAAAGACAATTACTGCTTACGCCTGCGGCGTATTGACGAAAATTGTCTTCCACCTTCGCGCCCAGTACAGCTGGGCGTCGCGGGAGAATTCTCCCACGCGAATTTTCGCCATCTGCTTGCCATGAGCCACTTAAACAATAAACAGCGTTGGGGCCTGGCCATTGGCGGAATCCTGCTAACACTCCTCCTGGCGGCGGTATTCACCTTCGGGTCGCTGAATGTGCCGTTCGAACCCAAGAGTTGGCGCGAAGTAATGACGCTTTATGCCGTCTCGAGTTTCATTACCGCCGCGTTTCTGGTGTTTGGACTCATCCTCGCGCGCACTACCCTTCGTCTGTGGGTGGAGCGAAGCCGGGAACAACTTGGCGCGCGATTCAAGACCAAGATGGTCGTCGGCGCCATGGCCATTTCGCTCCTTCCCATTCTGTTCATGTTCATCGTCAGCTACTCGCTGATCAATCGCAGCCTGCTGTTGTGGTTCCCGAAACCTCTGGAGATCGCCTCGGATGAGACGCAGAAATTGATCGATGATTTGGGAAGAGCGCAATTGCCCCGTCTGCGCGGGATGGCCGAGCAGGCCCAAGCAGCGGCATTAAAGCCTGAAAAAGATCTCCTGCAACAATCGTTTGCCATGGGCGCTGATGCCGTTTGGATTCTGGATCGGGACGGCAAACCCCTCTCGGGCGTCGTCGTCTGTGACAACCAGCCGGTGAATCGCTCTGCTCCGATTTGCGTGCGGCCCGATGTTCTTGGCCAGTATGTAATTGCGTTGCCTAGCGGAGTTGAAGTTTGGCAGGAAGGGGGAAGAAATTACTTTGCCGCGCGAGTCCCCGTTATGGAAGCAGGTCAGACTACGGGTTTTGTGGTTGCGGGCAATCGTACTAGCCCCGACGTCCTGAATCGGCTCACGGCCATTCAATCGCAGACGCGGGAATATTACCGGGGAAAGCAGGACTTGCGCGCGTTGAAGCGACAGATGCTCTTGATTCTTCTTCTCTTCACCGTGTTGCTGCTTTCGGCGGTAATGTGGATGGCCCTTTTTCTGGCCAAGCAAGTCACCGTCCCTATCCAGGCGCTGGCGGAAGGGACGCGCGAAGTCTCCTCCGGCAACTTTGACTACCAGGTCCCGGAGCAGGCACAGGATGAACTCGGCTTGCTGGTGCACTCCTTCAATACGATGACCACGCAATTGCGGGATAGCCGCTCACAAATCGATCAATTCACGAGAAACCTCCAGCAGGCGGTGCAAGAGCTCGAACGGCGGCGGCAGTTGATGGAGACCGTGCTGGAAAATATTCCCACGGGAGTCATCTCGCTTGACGCAACGGGAACCATTCTTCGAATAAACACTTCTGTTACGCGCATGTTTGGCGTCAGCGGCTCTGAGTCGCGTTCTCTCGAAGGACTCCTGGGAGTGGATGCCGCGCGCATCGTGCACCACCTCATGCGCAGATCCCTGCGCACAGGCGTTGTCTCCAGGGAGATCGAAACGGTCATGGCAGGACGGGTCTTGCATCTCGCGGTTACTGTGAGTTCCCTTGGACCCCGTCGGGCAAATGCAGGCTATGTGCTCGTCCTCGACGACCTGACAGAAATGCTCCACGCCCAGAAATCGGCCGCCTGGCAGGAAGTGGCGCGCCGTATCGCACACGAAATCAAGAATCCGCTCACGCCCATTCAGCTCTCAGCCCAAAGGCTTTCCCGGTTTCTCGGCCGCCGCGACGCCTCGCAAGCCACGAGTTCACAAGATTCCGAACTGCGGAAGTTAGTTCAGGAATGTTCGCACCTGATCGAGCGTGAAGTCTCCACGCTGGCCGCGCTCGTCAACGAGTTTTCTCAGTTCGTGCGCTTTCCCACCGCCAAGCTTGCGCCAACCGACGCCAACACCATCGTCCACGAAGCCGTGGAAGTGTTTTCCGGGCGCCTTGACGGCATCAGTCTCAATACCGTTTTGGCCTCGCATCTTCCCGTCATCCGGGCCGACGGCGGATTATTGCGCAGCGTCGTCGTGAATCTTATCGACAATGCCGCAGAAGCTCTGGAGAATTCTCCGCGCCGGGAGATTGTCGTTTCTACAAGGGCAATTTCTGAGGCGGAAGCTATTGAGATCTGCGTGTCGGACACGGGTCATGGAATCTCGCCCCAGGACAAAGACAAACTCTTCCTTCCGCAGTTCTCCACCAAGGACCGCGGAACCGGATTGGGCTTGGCCATCGCCGCACGTATCGTGGCTGAACATGGCGGCACCATCCATGTCGAGGACAATCTTCCTGCAGGTTCACGTTTCTTCGTTCAACTTCCGGTAGCGGAATTGACGTCCGCCTCTGTAGCCGACCAAAATGGAACGATCGCGACTCCATGATCCTGAAACCGCATCTTCTCGTCGTGGACGACGAAGCCGGCATCCGTGAGTCTCTTGCTTCGATTTTCAAAGACGAGGGCTATCACGTGGAAGCGGTGGGGTCCGCCGAGGAAGCCTTGGAACGCGCTTCGACCGGCGGCCTGGATGTCATTCTCTTGGACGTTTGGCTTCCCGGAATGGACGGCCTTGAAGCGTTAGGCCGGCTGCAAGCCATTCCCCGCGCGCCCGCGGTCATCATGATTTCCGGTCATGGCACGATCGAGACCGCTGTGCGCGCCACCAAACTGGGCGCTTTTGATTTCATCGAAAAACCTCTTTCGCTCGAGAAAGTCATCGTTCTCGTTCGCAACGCCATTCAGCAGCGGCGACTCGAGGATGAGAATCTCGCGCTGCGCAGCGAACTCGGCCACCGTTATCAGGTAATCGGCGACAGCGTGCCCATGAAGGCTCTTCGCCAGCAGATTGCCGTGACCGCACCCACAAACGGGCGCGTGCTGATCTACGGTGAGAGCGGCACGGGCAAGGAACTCGTGGCTCGCGCGCTGCATGCCGCGAGCCTGCGCAGCAAGGGCCCCTTCGTGGAAGTGAATTGTGCCGCGATTCCTGAGGAACTCATCGAATCCGAGCTTTTCGGACACGTGAAGGGCAGTTTTACCGGGGCCACGGAAGACAAAATCGGCAAATTTCAAAAAGCGGATGGCGGCACACTTTTTCTCGATGAAATCGGCGACATGAGTCTGCGAACGCAATCGAAAGTATTGCGCGTCCTAGAAGAGCAGCGTATCGAGCGCGTCGGCTCCAACGAAACGATGACCGTGGATGCGCGCGTCATCGCCGCCACCAATAAAAATCTCGAGCAAGAAATCTCGCGCGGGGCTTTCCGACAGGATCTTTTTTATCGCTTGAACGTAATTCCCTTTTACGTTCCGCCCCTGCGCGACCGCAAAGAAGACATACCCACGCTGGCCCGGTATTTTCTGGGGGAATTCAGCTCAGCTTATGGCAAGAAGCCGCGCGAGCTCAGTGATTCCGCCATGGAAATTCTGCTGCGCTATCCGTGGCCGGGAAATGTTCGGGAGCTTCGCAACTTGGTCGAGAGGCTGGTCATTGTCTGCCCCCAGGCGCGCATTGAACCGCACCATCTGCCGCCCGAGCTTTTTCGTGGAGTTGCCGAAAGCCCTCATCATCCTTACTCCACTCTGCATGAAGCGCGCAGCGCCTACGAGCGGGAATTCATTCTGCGCAAGCTTCAGGAGCACCGCTGGAACATGACGCAAACCGCTACAGCTCTCGGCCTGGAGCGCAGCCACCTCTATCGCAAAATGAAGTCCCTGGGGATCGCGGCCCCGGACTAAAGCGTTCAACCAGGGAATCCTGCCCGCGAATTCGCGTTGATTTCTTGTTCACACGAAAGTCGCAATTCATGTAGAATCCCCGGAAATCCTGTCATGCTTTTCGCAGCACTGATTGAACCGGCGGTTCTTCCCCCCGGATATTCAGGTCCGCCGCCGATTCATTCAAAGAAATTCTGACTCGGTTTTCAGGCCCGCACGATCGCTCGAAGGAACAAGTCAGAAACGTGAGGAACCAATTTGCGGAAAATCGTGCTCTATTTGGGAGTGCTTTTGGCCCTTTCTGCTCTTCCGGCTCGTTCGCAGACCAATGCCCTTGTATCGGGCCCCGTGACTCCAGTGCGATCGGAATCCCGCACATTTTTCCCGCACAACTGGATTCGCGGTTATACGGATTTTGCCGTCGCTCCTTCGCACAATGAACCGGACCTTGGCAGATGCATGTTTCCTCAGCCAGCCAGCGCCGGAGGGACAGCCTCCACGTGCACGGCCTATGCGCGTTATCTCTTCAGCGGATACCTCGAAATCCAGCCCATCGGCCATACTCCGGCGCGTCATTTCTTTCTATTCTTCGAGCCGAAATTCAGTTTTGGAAAAAATATCCCGCAACTGAGCTACGCCGCTTCCATTGAGCCGATTGCCTACGACCGTTCGATTGGCGCCGGGTTTCAATTCCCCAGACACTTCGAACTTCGGGTCACACAGCATCAAGTGGATTACCTGGGTCGCTATGCTAAGGCCCTGGGTTCCGCGGATCTCCACACGAATGGCCCCTACGGGCTTTACGCCACGGTCGGCGTGCGCTGGTCTTTCGGCGGATATGGAAGCCAGCAGGCTTCGCAGAACTATTAAGCGTTCCATCTCCAATGTGACGTTGATGTTTCTTCGAGCGCCGGAGGCGCGGCATACGTTAGCCCAGCGCGTGAGCGCTGGGTGCGTGGCAGATGTGAACGCGGAGCACCAGAAGTGCGGCACGTGTCTTCTCTTCGCTCGCCACTCGCCACGTCCTGCCTCTCTCCCGACGTTCCGACGTTAAGATGCGCTCTTTGCATCCCGGGTGGATTTGCGGGACCTGCAAACGTTCCGACGATCTTCGCGCTCGCCCCTTGCCACTTACTCATGACCGGTGCGCCACGCAACTCAGAAGCCTGCCCCACCCGCCTAGAAGAAGAGCCAGCGAAAACAGGCCCCACCTTTTCAAAAACCAAATGCGAAAAGGTAGGCCACCCTGGAAATCCTTGCGGATGGGGTGGTCGGCGTTGAGGGTGCTCCACCCGCCATGCCTACGGCAAAGCGGTAGCACAGAACTGCTTTACGGCTTGCGGAGGACTTCCCTTGTAGAGGCCCGCACGGCATCCGACACGGCATCTGTATCATAGAAGCGGGCATAGAAATCGACATCTACGCGACAGACTTGAAACCCGATGATTGTTCGGAACGGCGCAGTGTAAGCAGGGAACCGTCCGTAGCGGCGAAAAACGTAATCGCAATACGCGATTGTTGCTTGCAGAGCCGCCTCGCTCGGCGCCGGTATCTTGGCGGCACAAGAAGCCGCGTCGAGCCATGAACTCTGTTGCGCTCCACCGCGGTAAGTTCCATCTGTCCCGAACTTCGTTTGCATGAAGGCGCGGACCGCATCCTGCATCGATTCGTAGTAGGGCGGGCAAAATGGTTTCAGCAGTACTCGGTTGTCTTTTTCCAATCCAACGGGATATTCCAATATAGGATCTCGTCCAAACACGTTCGCCAAAGCAGAAAAAACTCGTGGTGCACCTGTATAGCGGCTGGCGGGCATAGACTGCATGCGGAAGCCGGCCGCTTTGAACCAACTGTACTCGTGTCGGGCAAAATTCGGGAAGCCGCCCAATCCAAGCGCTTCCGTCATCAACGAGAGGTTCTGCAGAACCATTCCGTGCTCAGTGGCCATGGATTCCAAAAGGGCTGTCTCCATAACTTGAATCGTCGCTGTCCGCAGATCATGCGGCTTGTCGTGCAGGTGACCACCGTTGCTACGCGCAAAACGACCAACACCCGCTGGACGGAACCATGCCCGCTCATCACGCAAGAAAATTGCCATGTCTTCGCCAAACAATTCGAGGAGCGCGTTGATCGTGAGCGTTGTGGTCTCAATGATCGGCAGAAAGTAAGTCGTTCCTGGAGCATAGAGCGACCATCGATTGATCGAGAAATTATGGCCGGGGTCTAACGGAGGCGCGGCTCGCCTGTCAGACAATTGTATTCGTCCACGTTTGTATAGGTCGGTGAGGGCGCCGTTTCTTGCCAACCGGACCAGTTCCGGAAATTCGGCGGGTGCAAAATCCTGAGGACGCTTCAGTAGCCACGTCCCGCGGTCGTTAGTGACCAGGACCGCTACGGCGTTCACAGCATCGGGACTCGCAACCGTGCGGCCTAGCCGTCCGGCCAACATGCTGCCGCCTTCCTTGGGTCCATAAGAGAGATCGGCAAGCGCATGGCCCGTGACTCCGCAAGCAGCAAATGCCAGCGCAGCCTCTTCATCGTCAGTCAAAGGAATCGGTTTGAGCGGGCTCGTGTATTGAAACGGCCCGGCCGGAATACTCATCCCCAAGCCAACTCGGCGCGAACGGCGGTTGAGCAGCACTTCGAACAGAGTCGCTTTGAGAGGATCGATGAACATTTCAGACAGATTGTGTTTCCTGAGTGCTGGTCTTGCCCTTTTTCAGGAGCAACGCCAGATCGGGCCGCACTGCACTCAACGCATCGGCCGCTTCGCGGTCAATGACCAGTAGCCGCACCCGCGTGCGCGAGCGAATACAACAGTGGGGGCCCAGTCCGGTCGCATGACCGAAACCGAAATAATCGCCCGCCTTAAAGCAACCCACAAGAGCCTCGCCCTTCCCGTCGTTCGAGACAACATCCACATCTCCTGATTCCACTAAGTAGTGATAGCGACTGGTCTCTCCGGGTGCGACGATAATCTGCCCCGGCTCGTAAAGGACATGCCAAATCGCTCCATGCTTGTCCACTCTGGGATTCAAGACATCGCGGCCAAGAAGTAGGGTTAACCACCAATCGAACAGAAGCCGTATGCGCCGGGTCCTGGTGGGAACGAACATGGTGAGAACAATAAGACGCCAGCCGAGCCATGCCAGAAACCCGGAAGCGGGAATGCCCTTCATATGCGCAATCGCGCAATGATGCCCGAGCGTGCACGCTTCACCCAGTCCGTTGAAGGAATATGATTTGAGCGGCTTGTTCGCGGCTGTACGAAGGATATTCACGCCAATGTTAGAGCCAGCCTTCTGGGCATAGTGAGCCAGGGGAGGGCAAGCGCCTCCGTCCGGATGCGGGACAGCGGCGCAGTCGCCCCCGGCCCAGATATTGGTCGCGCCCGGCACACGGCAGAATTTGTCAGTAACAAGCCGCCCACGTGCGTCGCGTTCATGAGGAAACTGCTCGAGCAATGGAGATGATCGCATCCCGGTGCATGTAATGAGTGTGTGCGTCGGTATGCGCTCTCCCGAGTTGAGCACCGCACCTTCCGCTGTGGCCGCCTGTAGACCAGTATTGAGGTGCACCTCTATGCCCAATTGCTTGACGCGTTTTTCGGCGTAACGCACCAGGTACGGAAGACGTTTCCCCAGTTCCGGCAGAATGCGCTGCCCAGCTTCCACCAGCACCACACAAAACTCCTGGAATTTCAATTCTGGATATCTTGTTCGTGACAGAAACCGAAAATAATCTACCAGGTCGCAGGCCACTTCGATTCCAGCGTAGTTTCCGCCGGCCACAACAAAAGTAAGAAGCCGCCGCCGCTCCTCCGGATTCGTCTCGATGGACGCCATCTCCAAAACACTCACAAGATGATTGCGGAGACGGTAGCAATCGGCAAACGTCTTTAGCGGGAACGCATGGTCAGCGATTCCTGCGTATCGAGAAAAATCCTCGATCGAACCTACGCCGACTACCAAATGGTCGTACGGCAGCGCATGCGCGCGACCATCAAACGAGCGCCGCGTAAGCACGCGCTGACTGCTGATGTCCACCGATTCAATTTCGGCAGTATGAAGATGAGCCGGCGCAATCATTTCCCGTACGGACACATTGATCTGCTGCGGTTGGATCTTGCACGTCAGCATTTCCGCAATCAATCCATGGACAGTGGAATAGTTGTCCCGGCTAACCACGGTCAGCTTGACCTCGCCTTTTCGTACCGCCGGACGCAAAGCTCGTGCGAGATAAATTGCCACCCATCCGCCACCCAAACACACCACGCGCGTCGGCTCCTTCATCCCTTTCCTCCGTCGGTCGCTTCCTGCTTGGCGGCCTCGCCTTGCACATGACCAGATGCGAATTCAGACTCATGCGTACGAACCGCTATCCGGCGAGGTATGGCGAAATCCCCAGCGCTCCCTTTCAGCCCGCGCTCGCTCAGAAGGTGTCGAAACGCTTTTGGTCCAGCAACTTTCGCCAGGGCCTGCACTCGCGAACTGAACATTCGGCTCGTTTCAATAAGCCACGTAAATGGGCGAATCATTGGCACAATAAATTTCCAGTTGGTCTTAGGAAATCGAAGAGCCGCGGCCTGCTCATCTCCAATCAGTGCGCGTGAGATTCCGTAGCAGAGACTCACGCTGCACCAGCGCGCGGCCTTGAAATTTTGAACGTAGGAAAAGGAAGTTTGCATGAGCGCATCTACGAGCCCGCGCGAGTCGTCGTCCGGTTCTGGCTCGAACGCAAACATTAGGTCTAGCAGCCGGTGGCCCTCAAATTCGTCGGCAATCTGCAGTTCATGCTCGACACCCAGTAAATAACCTGCGTAGCGCCACAAGTGGACAAGCGCTTCGCGTTCCACTCGTTTGAATCGGTAGCCAAGTCGTGTCAAACCGTCGAGTACGCCAACAGAGAACATCAGGTTGGTACCGGCCATATGGCATTGATTGATAGGTGCGCCCCAGCTCTCCGAGCGCCATTGACCGGACTCGAGGAGCAGTCTCCTCACTTGCGCGTGGATCAGGCGCACACGGACTGTCATCGCAAACCCCTCGGAAAACCGTGATAGACCGTCGGGCTGCGAAACAGCGAATACGTACCGCGCCGTGTCTTTCAGGCGTTGCGATGAGCGATGCACCAACTGACCTGACAGCGCGAGCGGCTTATTGCCTGCGGGCCAACTGTAAATGATCGGCAGCGCTAGCAGCGCCAGCGGCACAAAGCCAAGCCGGCAACGCAGAAACGTGGAACCGCCCAAATTGCACAGGTCGCGATCGACCCAAATGGGAGTGCTCTCTAGCTGGCGAAAAAGTGCTCGCAATGGCTCTGGTGCGTCAGGAACCGCTTCGACACCTTGAGTCAGCGCTACTCCAAGCAGGTCCCGCCATTTACTTTCCGGCATGCGGGCGAATTCATCCATCACGGCTTCAGCAAGAGGATCCGTCCGCCAGAGAAACTCTGCATACTTCTGCGCGCGAGTCCCCTGCGCCGCTCCTGGGTGGCTCGAATAAGCCGACGGGATGCAATGCTTCGCTTCCGCCATGATTTCTCGGTCGTTCTTAAGTGTGAACGTCTCACTGGCGGATTACCCATCCGCCTTCGCTAAGTTCAATCTATTACGGCCGTGACAGAAAGGGCAGAACTAATCGGCGTCAGGTGCGAAAACGGCACGCGAATGTCGATAGCGATCCGAATCGTCTATGGTCGTTCGCGGCTACGACGACAGCTCTGTTTCCGTCAACTTCGAGGGAACCGCGAGGCTGACAGGGTTATCGCCGCTCTCGCGGATAAATCCAAGACGGGGATGGCAGCCAGCAGGCTTCGCAGAACTATTAAGCGTTCCATCTCCAATGTGACGTTGATGTTTCTTCGAGCGCCGGAGGCGCGGCATACGTTAGCCCAGCGCGTGAGCGCTGGGTGCGTGGCAGATGTGAACGCGGAGCACCAGAGGTGCGGCACGTGTCTTCTCTTTGCTCGCCACTCGCCACGTCCTGCCTCTCTCCCGACGTTCCGACGTTAAGATGCGCTCTTTTGCATCCCGGGTGGATTTGCGGGACCTGCAAACGTTCCGACGATCTTCGCGCTCGCCCCTTGCCACTTACTCATGACCGGTGCGCCACCCAACTCAGAAGCCTGCCCCACCCGCCAACTCAAAAGCCTGCCCCTCTCCCGACGTTCCGCAGACGTGTTAGGATTCCTTTCGAAAGGGGATTCAACTCCGTGGCGCGCAAAATAACTTATTGGGTGACCACCGTTCTTTTGGCCGCGATGTCCTTCCTTGGCGGATACGTCTACCTGTCGGGCAGTCCACAGGTGGTTCAGGGATTCACGCATGTGGGATATCCGCAGCAGCTCCGCGTTATTTTGGGAATCGCCAAACCCCTGGGCGGCATCGCCCTCATCGTTCCCGGCATGGCCATACTCAAAGAGTGGGCCTACGCCGGTTTCGCATTCGCGTGGATCTGCGCATTTTTCGCGCACTATCTCGCGAAAGATGGTCCTGTAGCGTACGCGCCGCTGGTATTGTTGCTGATCCTCGCGATCTCCTATCTAACGCGCCCGGCAAGTCGGCAGTGCCAGGCTAAAGTGGCGCCGATCGAGTCAACTCAAAAACCGTAATACCTGTATCGATTGGGAAATCTGGGGACGAATCCGGGGACAGTGTCACCACGTTTTCCAGTATTTTTATAGATGCGCCACCCGCCTTTTCAAAAACCAAATGCGAAAAAGTAGGCCACCCTGGAAATCCTTGCGGATGGGTGGTCGGCGTTGAGGGTGCTCCACCCGCCGTCGATATTCTGCACTATGATATAAAGACAAGATCGGTGGTCCTTAGGCAGCCCTCGTTGGCGCATCTACGACGGAGGCAGACGGAGTGGAATAATGTCGGCCGAAAGTAAGATGTTCTGGCTCACAGCGGCAGCCCTAGTTGTTGGTTTAGTCGCTTTGATTCCGGCCTACTTCATTTTTTGGGACCGGCCCGACCTGGTCTACGAGGTACAGCTCGTGAACATACCACTGCCCGAGAGTCTCGGCTCCAATCTTCCGAATGTTCTGATCCTGCTGAAGATCCAAAATACTGGGCACCGCCCAAGCGAAAATATCCAAGGGAACATCACGCTGAACGGCAAAGTTCTCTACTACGAGGTGAAGGGTCCCAATACCGCCTTCGGTCCGGTAGAAGCTACAATGAGCAAGGACTCTCGGATAGACCTGAAATGTTCTCGACTCGCACAAGGTGAGTATCCGATCAATGTCTCCGCTTGGGTGAAAGGGAATCTCGTGGAGCCCGACGCGGCCTTCGCCGACTCTTCAGGCGCAGCGCAAAAAGTCAAATCGACGGAGGCTGAGACGCGCAAGGTACGGTCATACTGGTACGCTTCGCTAGGGGCCGTGGGCGGCTTTCTAAGTTTCTCTCTTGGCGCTCTTGTAGTGCTTAGACTTTTTGTGAAAGGGGCAGCAGAAGCGATTTTGCGCGGCTATAATAGATAAGCCTCTCCACCGGTCGAGGTCGTCCGGATAGGGCGCTGTTCGGTAACAAACTACAGAGGGGATAGCTTTTGGCCGGCTAGTCCCGTATCCTAGTTCTGGCAGCCGTAATGCGCTGTGCATCCTCCGATAACCACCACGGAGGCCGCAATTTCTAGTGGCGTGTGCGCTAATTTGTAAGCGCCTTATTCGCGCCCCCGTTTGACGGCCCCCACCATCCTGGCCGGAATAGGTGCATGGCAAGAACCTCTTACGGCTGCCCTGACCTACCTAGCGTATCTCTAACCCTGATAATTACCGGGCGGGCATGCGCATAGTCTAAGACCTTGCGCCTCCGCACTTGTCGGAAGCTCGCGGACGGACGGAACGGTTTCTCGTATTATTTGAAAAGACTAGTTTTGCTGATAATGATTGGAGATTTTCAGAATGGGGAAACTTCCCGTCTGTCCCCAGTCCCCCCCAGTTTCCCACACCTTCTTGTCCCTGGATTCCCCGGAATCCGTTTTTTAATCGGCACCCGCGCTTGCAGTCCCGCTCGTTTGAGCTGGCGTAGTAAGTTTCCACGGTCCCACGGTCGAGAAAACGGAATCTCTGATGTGTTTCTTCAAACCGTCATCCGTAGGAGACTTAAGCACCGCACATACGGCTGCAAACAGCTCAGTCGTCGGAATAAGGCAATACCCGTATCGCGCCGCTCGCGTCACCGCCATTTGCGTGAACTGGTCGCCGCGCTCGGCCTGATCCAAAGGCCTCAAGCGATAACCATTCCCGACCAAAATTCCTTTGCGGCTGCGGCCTTCATTCTCTTCGGACTCTACGTAGTCCAATAGCTGCCTCAGCTTGTCAACGTTTATTGCTCCTTCCGACCCCTCAACTTCCCCAACCGCACTCGCTCTAGAAGCCTCGTCTGTTAGGTCGACATCCCACTCGCCCTCGTATTCCTCCGGCTCCAGCACCTTAAAACCTAGCTTCTCGAACGCCCGCCGCACGGCCGGCTCAAGCACCGACTTCCCGTACCCATAAAGTAGCACCCTGAAATTCAAGAGCTCCGATCGCTCTTTCCCCAAACGCGAGAGCTCGACGCCAATCTCGTCCTGCTGTCGCTCCAACTCCGAGATACGAGCAATGTGCGCATCAGCACCGGGGACGGAAACAGCGTCGGCCCAGCCCGGCGTATCGATCTCGACCGGGCCTCCGTAGTGTTCCTCCACCATACGTGCGATTACTGACCCAAGCTGTCCCTCCGGGACATTCTGCGGAACGGGCACGAAGCAGAGACGCCCAGGCCCGGACTCGAACTCGACGGCCACCGGCCACCCCGCTGAATTACCTGCCGCCAGTTTCCCCGCATAGTTCTTGAGTCTTGCCTCATCCGTTTGCAAAAAGGCCTCAGATTGGAGACGTCCCATTAAGGCGGAAAGATACCCGCTGGTAACTCCCATCGCTCCTTTGACCGCACCCCATCTGGTTGTCGTGCCCATTCGCAGGGTTTCCCTGACCATTCCAGCAGCACGCAAATCCGCCGCCTCAAAAATGCTCAGCACGTCGAACTGTCCACTGCCTAACAACTGAATCTGGGATGGGGGTCTCAAGAAACAAACCACCAGACCACCTTTCCTCTGAACGAGATCTCCTAACTCTGCCTGCCTTCTAAAGAACGCGGCGGCATTGACCTGCGCGTTGCGGAGTGCGAAGGGATCAAAAACCAGTGCTTCGTAGTCGCTCAGGCAAACCGTGTCCTCAAAATTGGTGAGCCTCGTCATCCTCGCATGCGTCGCTCCCACACCGAAACTAAGAATCCGCCGCCCCATCTTTCCTACCTCGGACATCTCGTGTCTCTCAGACTACCACCCCAATTCACTCCTCGTCACGTTCTAGACAAGCGCATGGAGGATCCTCAACCCAACAACGGAGGGTGCCGATCGTTTGCGTTTTTCAAAGCGTGCGGATTTTGGCGTCTGCCACCTGTTTACTGAAGGCAGTGGCGAGTGGCGAGTGACGGGTGTGGGGAGCGTTAGAACGTTCGCAAGTTTAAAGGTTGGAACGTTGAAGAGAGAGGCAAAAGCAGGTCCCTCACTTCGTTCGGGATGACTGGGGCACCCGGGTAATCATCGTTTTGTCGCTACTTTTGAGGTCGTCTGCTTGATGGATGCCTGGGTCGCGGAGACAATGCCGATCTCCACTCGGCGATTGGCGGCTCGCGCTTTGGCATTGCTATCGCGAACCAGCAGCTTGGATTTGCCAAAACCCTTTGTACTGATAAGGCTCTGATCGACTCCCGCCTTAACCAGCGCAGCGCGAACAGCTCGGGCGCGACTGGCGGAGAGTTCCAGGTTGTGCTCCTTTGTCCCGCTGTCATCCGTATATCCGTATACGTAAATGGAATATCCCTTGAGCGGCGTGAGGACACCTGCAACGCGGTTCAAGATGGCTCGATATTGAGGCGCAATGGTCGACTTGCCGGAGTCGAACCGAAGCGACTTCTCTCCGAGCGTCATCACCACTCCATC
>DASSXG010000051.1:0-3355 GCA_035704085.1 Candidatus Acidiferrum sp.
CATCACCTTGCCCATACAAAGAACGCGGTGCTTTGCGATAAACGCGCGCCGCAATCCGCGCCCACAGTTCGACTGGAAACAGGTCGATAGCCGGCTCGTAGCCCCGAAACGCCTTACCGATGGAATGCGAAGCTGGCAAGAAAAATGTGGTCTTAAGAAGACTCTGCGTGCGCTTTGCTATGGTCGCTCTGGAGATTACCTGGCGGGAAGATCTTTGTTTAGTCGGAGAGGTCATCTCCCACTCTGGCGCAGGTACGACGAATGTTCCAGCACTCACTTCGGACGAAACGAATCCCTCAGCCTGAAGTTGCTGGAATGCTGCCACGACTGTACCCCGGGCAAGGCCGTATTGTGCTGCCAGGTTTCTCGTGGACGGCAATCGTGCTCCAGATTTCAATCGCCCATCAATAATTGCGGAGCGCAGCTCAGTATAGAGCCAGCGCCACATCTCCTGGCCATCCTTCCTTGGTTCTAAGACCAGGTCTTGAAATATCTCTATTTTCGGCACTGTTTTAGGGATCTTATCATGGACTAGTCATCCCGACGATTATGGACCTATCGGCCATTCCATTCCAATCATCTCATCTGCTGTAGAAGGAGAACACGTCATGAAGATGTGAGCCTCCCGACCGATTGAGAAGCAACGGTGGTTATTAAATCAAGATTCACAAGGAGAAAAACGATGATTGATAAAGCTTTAAAATCTGCGGACGTCGGATCAGTGAACTTGCCGTTTCCAGGCTACACCGGAGACATCAAGATAAAACCCTTGAATGGAGACTACGCACTTGGTCCGTCGATGATCCTTATCCGGATGGATCCCGGTGCAGTCATCCCGCCGCACTTGCACAAAAAAGCCGCCGAGGTGCTCTGCATTTTGGATGGTGACTTTATTAACGAAAACAAGACGTATGGTTCAGGGGATTTTCTGCATTCTAAACCCGGCACCGTTCATGGTCTCCATACGACAAAGAAGGGCTGTTCACTTCTAGCCTTGTATACAGCGAACACGGGCGAGGCCGATCCGAACGACTTCTTTCTTGCCGAGGCGGCAAAGCGCAGTTGATTGTCGGATTGTCGCAGCGAACACGAAAGGGCCAGACGCGTTATACAGGCATGGCGCCCGAGAGTTATCGAGCCTAGCTACGGGCGCCTGTCGAACTGAGTTTTTTCCTACACACATGGACGTCAAGCATACATGTGCACAAGATTTTGATCGATCCGTTTCTGTCCGATAACCCGTCTTGGGACATTGGATGGAGCGGCTACCTTGCAGGCAAGAGCTCGACACAGGGAGGTGACCGATGAAGGCGATTGTGGTGATGGATCAGGCTGAGGGAACGGCCGGGGTGAAGCTGGTGCAGCGGCCCGAGCCGCAGGCGGCGATAAACGACGTCGTTGTTCAGATTCATGCGTCGGGATTCACCGGCGATGAGCTGACGTGGCCCTCGACCTGGATCGATCGCGTCGGCCGTGACCGGACGCCATCAATCCCCGGACACGAACTGGCCGGAGTGATCACCGCTCTCGGCTATGGCACGACGGGGTTGTCGATTGGACAGCGGGTGTTCGGCCTCACGGACTGGTATCGCGACGGCACGCTGGCAGAGTATGTGGCTGTCGAGGCGCGCAACCTTGCACCGCTGCCGGGCGACGTTGACTTCACGGTCGGTGCGGCCCTCGTGATGCCGGGCCTGACTGCGTGGCAGGGGTTGTTCGAGCACGGCCGCCTTCAGGCGGGGCAGAGCGTCCTCGTGCACGGTGCCGCCGGCGTAGTCGGTTCGATGGCGAGCCAGCTCGCACGTGAGGCCGGCGCGTACGTCATCGGCACGGGGCGCGCTGGCGCCCGTAAGACGGCTCTCGACTCCGGCGCGCAGGAGTTCGTCGACCTCGATAACAACGCCCTGGAAGATGTCGGCAAGGTCGATCTGGTTTTCGATGTCCTCGGCGGCGAAATCGCGAAGCGGTCCGCGAGCGTTATTCGCGCCGGAGGAACGCTGGTGACCATCACAGGCCCAACCGAGGCGCGGCCCGCTGACGGCGTGACAATCGATTTCGTCGTCGTACCCGATCGCGGCCAATTGAGTGAGGTCGTCCAGCGGGCTCGGAATGGCCGGCTGCGGGCAAACATCGGTAACGTGGCTGCTCTCGACGATGCCGTCGCCGCCTTCAACCGGACCGAACGGATCAAGGGAAAGACGATCATCCGCGTTCGTCCGTGAGGACGCGGGGATTGCCAAACGCCTACAAGCTGAAATTCACGCGCCGGAGAAGTTGGTCCGGCGCTATCTAAAGAAGAAAAAGGAGAATTTATATGTCGAACAAGATTACGCCGACCGTTTTCTATCGCACGCTTAAGGTGGAGGGGCTGGAAATCTTCTATCGCGAAGCCGGTCCCCGGGATGCTCCCACCGTGCTGCTCTTGCACGGCTTTCCGTCGTCTTCTCATATGTTCCGCAATCTGATTCCCATGCTTGCGGATAAATATCACGTCGTTGCACCAGACTTCCCTGGATATGGCGAGAGCTCAGCACCGTCGGTCAACGAGTTCGAGTATTCCTTCGAACGGCTGGCGACTGTCACCGACAAGTTCACCGAAAAGCTGAATCTTTCCTCATATGCGCTATACCTTTCGGACATCGGTGCATCGGTTGGCTTCCGGTTAGCTGTGATGCATCCCGAACGAGTGACCGCTATGATCGTCCAAAACGGGGGCGCCCATGTTGAAGCCCTAAATAAGGAGTTCGCAAAGGGATTATTGGACTATTGGAAAGATCGGAGCGAAAAGCATGCTCAAGTTCTACTCGACTGGCTTCTGACGATTGAAGGAACCAAGTGGCACTATCTGCATGGTGTCGGCGATCCGTCGAAGATCAGCCCAGACAATTGGGTGATCGATCAGGCTTACCAGGACCGACCGGGGAACAAGGAAATCCAACTTGCAATCCTCTACAACGCAAAAAGGGATCTGGCTGTGTTTGCCGACTGGCAGGAGTATTTCCGCAAACAACAGCCCCCCACGCTGATCACTTGGGGCAAGAACGATGGAATCTTTACGGTGGAGGGTGCTGAACTCTTTAAAAGAGACATTCCCAGTGCAGAGCTCCACCTTCTCGACACGGGCCATTTCGCGTTGGAAGAAGAAGTGGATTGGATTGGGTCGTTGATGCATGAGTTTCTCGACCGAATTCAGAAAACGCGCAAAACTGCATCCGCCGGACTTTGACAAGGGTTGCCACGGTTTCTGGTCCAATCGTGGCTGAGACATGCGCACGCAGAGGAGCTGGGTTTTCGCGATTTCTCCAGCTTGTTCCTGGTGAAGGAGAATCGCAGACAACTGGGAAACTCTGCGTGT
>DASSXG010000096.1:0-7375 GCA_035704085.1 Candidatus Acidiferrum sp.
TTGGAAGGCTGTCAGACTTTATATTGAGACTAGCTTGAAGAACAACACGCTGAACAACACGGTCGAGAAACTGATGAAAGCTGCGGAATTTGAACCCGGAGAAATAGAGCAGGAGTTTGTCGTCTGGGTTAAAGAGAAGGAGTTCGACACCGCTTTCGACATGGCGATCCCTTTCTCGCTGCATCGACCCTCCAGGGCCATGTGACCCACGCGAATCATTGTCATGTATGAATCAGTCACACCTATTGTTCTAAAGCAGGTACTCGAAAAGTTTGGCTATCGCCTCGAGGCCGC
Source organism: Candidatus Acidiferrum sp. (assembly GCA_035704085.1). GTDB lineage: Bacteria > Acidobacteriota > Terriglobia > Acidiferrales > UBA7541 > Acidiferrum. The sequence goes on from DASSXG010000096.1 coordinate 295, forward strand.
CGATGAAGTCTCCTGGTTAATGAAGTGGGAGTGCGGTGGCCACCTGGTAAATATTCCTCAAACAATGGCGATGGTCCCTTCGGACGTACTGGAAGCAATGTTAGATTCCTCGTCGGACATCAGTGCGGAGACTTTCAACAGCATTGCCGGTGAAGTACAAAAGAGCACCTCTGCCCAACAGTCTCGCTCTGGTGCAAATCCCTAGCTGCGCTTCTTGGGTTCGTTGTTGTTGACGTCCTCCTAGCCTCTGGTCAGAATGTGCTCCTGAGGTCGTGGAGCCGTGGCGACGGGAACGTCCTCCATCCCGGGGCCTTCGGGGTACGAGTTGGTGCCCCTCCGGGAAGGTGCGGACTTCACACTTTACCGCGGCCGAGAGCGCGGCAACCCATCTCCGGTCCTGGCGACAGCGCCCTCCGCAGAACAGCCGTTACCTGAGACTCTCCGGCGGCTCGAGCACGAATGCTCGCTCGCGCCCAAACTCAATCCCGCGTGGGCAGTCAAGCCTCTGGCGCTTACTCGTCACGAAGGGCGAGCAATCCTTTTGCTGAGTGACCCTGGCGGTGAGCCCTTGGATGGGATTCTTGAGCGAAACCGCGGGCAACCGCTCGAAGTGACTCGCTTCCTGCGCATCGCCATTGGTCTGGCGGTATCACTCGGCCAAGTCCATCGGCACGGCCTAATACATAAGGATATCAAACCCGCCAATGTGCTTGTCGACGACGCAGGCAACGTATGGCTCACCGGCTTCGGGATTGCGTCCCAACTGCCGCGCGAGCGCCAGGCGCCCGAACCTCCCGAGTTCATCGCCGGAACACTCCCCTACATGGCTCCCGAACAAACCGGCCGCATGAATCGTTCGATCGACTCCCGGAGCGACCTCTACGCCCTCGGTGTGACGCTGTACGAAATGCTAACCGGTAGTCTGCCCTTTACGGCTTCCGATCCGATGGAATGGGTGCATTGTCATATTGCAAGGCAGCCGGTGCCGCTAGGCGAGCGGCGAAGGGATGTGCCTGGCGCTGTCTCCGCAATCATCATGAAGCTGCTTGCCAAAACTGCAGAGGAACGCTACCAGACGGCAGCGGGCGCTGAAAGCGATCTTCGGCGCTGCCTTGGCACTTGGGAAACTGAGGGGCGCATTGAAGAATTCCCGCTCGGCGAACGCGACATGCCAGACCGGCTGATGATTCCGGAAAAACTGTACGGGCGAGCACGCGAAATTGATGCATTGCTCGTGTCCTTTGAGCGCGTCGTAGCCACGAGCAGGGCGGAGTTGGTGCTAGTCTCCGGGTATTCTGGTATTGGGAAGTCCTCTGTAGTCAATGAGCTCCACAAAGCCCTTGTTCCTCCCCGTGGCCTTTTTGCAGCGGGGAAGTTCGACCAGTACAAACGCGACATTCCCTACGCGACTTTGGCACAAGCCTTTCAGAGTCTCATCCGTCCGCTTCTGGGTAAGAGCGAAGCAGAACTGAGCAAGTGGCGTGACGACCTTTGTCAGGCGCTGGATCCGAATGGAGCGCTTATGGTGGACCTAGTTCCCGATTTGAGGTTCATCATAGGAGAACAACCGCAAATCCCCGATCTTCCGCCGCAGGAGGCAAAAGCCCGCTTTCAACTGGTATTCCGTCGATTTATCGGCGTCTTCGCACGACCGGAACACCCGCTTGCCCTGTTTCTAGATGATTTGCAATGGCTCGATGCGGCAACTCTCGATTTGCTCGAGTATCTGCTGACACAGTCGGATGTGCAGCACTTGATGTTAATCGGCGCCTACCGGAACAACGAAGTTGGTCCTACACATCCGTTGACGCGCAACCTCGAGGCGATCCGCCAAACTGGAGCGCCCGTTCAGGAGATTATTCTTGCGCCCCTCACCGCTGAAGACCTGAGATGGTTAATTGCGGATACCCTTCATTGCGAGCCGGAGCGCGCCGTGCCGCTTGGGCAACTGATCCACGAGAAGACGGGTAGTAATCCATTTTTTGCCATTCAGTTCATTTCTGCACTTGCAGAGGAGGGTTTACTTGCCTTCGATCACAGAGAAACGAGATGGTCTTGGAACCTGAACGGTATTCACGCTAAGAGTTACACAGATAACGTGGTGGACCTCATGGTCGAGAGGTTGAACCGTCTGCCTACGGAAACCCAGAAGGCAGTACAGGAGCTTGCATGCCTTGGAAACATGGCCGACGTCAGCACGCTCTCCATCGTCCGCTGCACATCGGAGGAGGAGGTCCACACGGATCTGTGGCAGGGTCTCCGTTCGGAGTTGGTTGCGCGTTTGGAAGATTCCTATAAATTTGTTCACGATCGTGTCCAGGAGGCAGCCTATTCGCTAATCCCGCGAGAGATGCGGCCCGCGGCCCACCTCCGAATAGGGAGGCTGCTAACAGCCCGCATTCCCCAGGAGAAGCAGGAGGAGGCGGTCTTCGAGATTGTCAACCAGTTCAATCGCGGGAGCGCACTAATCACCTCTCGAGACGAACGCGAGGAGGTAGCGCAGCTCAACCTGATCGCAGGCAAGCGCGCCAAAACCTCTACGGCCTACGGTTCAGCGCTCAAGTATCTAATCGCTGGCGCGGCACTGCTGGCAGACGACTGTTGGGAGCACCAGCATGAGCTAACCTTCGCTCTGGAGTTGCACCGGGCGGAATGTGAGTTTCTGATGGGGGAGCAGGTGGTCGCGGCGCGGCGCTTGACTGTGCTTACTTCAAGGGCCGCAAACAATGTCGAGCAAGCTGCTGTCGCGTGCTTACTAGTGGATGTGCACACGGCCCTTGATAGGCCGGATCGCGCTATTGAGGTATGTCTCGACTACCTCCGACATGTGGGCGTTGAATGGTCCCCGCATCCGTCGACGGACGAAGCGCGACGCGAATATGAGCAGATTTGGTCACAGCTCGGGAACCGCGCGATTGAGGAGCTTATTGAACTGCCCTTGATGAGCGACCTCGCATCCCTGGCGACACTGGACGTTCTGACGAAGGGCGTAGCGGCCGCATTGTTCACGAATGCCAACCTCCTCTCCCTAATTATCTGCCGGATTGCAAATCTCAGCCTCAAGCAGGGCAACAGTGACGGTTCGTGTTTCGGCTATGTATGGCTTGGCATGATAGCCGGCGCACTCTTCGGGAACTACAAGGACGGATTTCGATTCGGTAGCCTAGGCTACGAACTGGTCGAACAACGCCGTCTGAAGCGCTTTCAGGCAAGGACTTATCTGTGTTTCGCACAGTTCGTTATGCCGTGGACCAAGCATGTCCGGACTTGCTGCGATCTGTTACGTCGTGCTTTCGAGACTGCGGAAAGGAGCGGCGATCGCACTTTTGCGGCGTACAGCCGCAACACCCTAAACACGATCCTTCTCGCGACGGGAGATCCGCTTCCTGAGGTGCAAGGTGAGGCCGAAAATAGCCTAGAGTTTGCACAGAAGGCCCGGTTCGGCATCGTCATTGACGTCATCACCGCACAGCTCGGGCTTATCCGGACCCTTCGTGGCTTGACGCCGAAATTCGGCTCTTTTGACGACAAGGGATTTGATGAACTCTTGTTCGAGCGCCATTTAGCAGGTGACCCGCGGCTGGCCATCTCTGAGTGCTGGTATTGGATCCGAAAACTGCAAGCCCGCTTTTTTAGTGGGGACTATCCTTCTGCCGTCAATGCGTCACTAAATGCCGAACGGTTGCTTTGGACGTCACCATCATTTTTTGAAAGGGCGGAGTATCATTTCTATGCCGCGCTTTCCCACGCGGCGTCTTGCAACTCTGCGTCTCTCGATCGGCAGGGTTTCGAGGCGCTCTCCACGCACCACAGGCAGCTCGAAGTGTGGGCGCAGAATTGTCCTGAGAATTTCGAAACCCGCACCGCCCTGGTTGCCGCTGAAATCGCGCGCATCGATGACCGCGAACTCGACGCCGAACAGCTTTACGAACAGGCAATTCGCTCGGCGCACGCGAGCGGCTTTGTCCACAACGAGGCACTCGCTAATGAGCTTGCTGGGCGATTCTACTTGGCACGTGGTTTTGAGAAGATCGCGCATGCGTACTTTCGGGACGCGCGGTACGGCTACCTCCGTTGGGGAGCCACAGGAAAGGTGCGGCAACTCGACGGGTTATATCCGCACCTCAAGGAGACAAAGCCAGTGGCCGGCCTCACAAGTACGATCGAGGCGCCTGTCGAACATCTGGATCTAGCTACAGTTGTCAAAGTCTCGCAAGCCGTGTCCGGCGAGATCGTTCTGGAGAAGCTGATCGATGCGCTCATGCGCGCCGCGATTGAGCACGCGGGAGCTGAGCGTGGGCTGTTGATTCTCCCCACAGGTGAAGAGTTGCGGGTCGAGGCGGAAGCGACTATCAGCGGCGACACCGTGATTGTCCGCCGGAAAGAATCGGCCATTAGCGCCCTGCCAGAGTCAATCGTCCACTTTGTCACCCGCACCTGTGAAAGCGTCATTCTGGACGATGCCTCGACACAAAACCCGTATTCCGCTGACACATACATCTGTCGGTATCACGCCCGCTCGATCCTCTGCCTGCCGTTGATTAATCAGGCCAAACTTATTGGTGTGCTCTACCTTGAAAATAATCTGACTCCTCGTGTCTTCACTTCAAACAGGATCACGGTTCTGAAACTGCTGGCGTCGCAAGCTGCGATCTCGTTGGAGAATACACGCCTCTACGCCGATCTTGAAAAGAGTGAGTCTTACCTAACACAGGCGCAAACACTAAGCCGGACAGGCAGTTTTGGATGGAATGTTTCTACGGGTCAGATTTTTTGGTCAGACGAAACCTATAGGATTATGGGCCACGCTCGGGGGATGAAGCCCACTCTCGACTTGGTTTTCGACAGAATTCATCCGGACGACCGTGAGCAGGTTAGAAAGGCCCTTGGACGCGCTGCTCAGGACGGCAGTGAGTTGGATTTTGAACATAGACTTCTCATGCCCGATGGTTCCACCAAAAATATCCATGTGGTGGCACAAGCGGCGAGGAATGCTTCTAATGATGTCGAGTACATCGGTGCTGCCACCGACATCACTGATCGCAAGCGGGCCGAAAATGAACTGCAAGAGGCGTTCGACGAGATCAAGAAACTGAAAGACCAATTATTCGAAGAGAACATTGCCCTACGACAAGAAATCGACCAAGCATCTTTGTTCGAGGAGATTGTGGGCTCCTCGAAAGCGCTCCGCAACACTCTGGCGCAAGTCGCCAAAGTCGCATCGGCTGATTCCACCGTTCTGATCACCGGAGAGACTGGGACGGGCAAGGAACTCGTCGCTCGCGCCATCCACAAGAGGTCTCATCGCTCCGCACGCGCATTTGTGGGTGTTAACTGCGCGGGAATCCCGCGTGACTTGATCGCGTCAGAATTGTTCGGCCACGAGAAGGGGGCCTTTACAGGGGCCACCCAACAACGTTTGGGCCGCTTTGAATTGGCCGGAGGGGGAACACTCTTCCTCGATGAGGTCGGAGAGTTGCCTGCCGAGACGCAGATCGCTCTCTTGCGTGTTCTGCAGGAACATGAATTTGAGCGTGTTGGTGGAACTAAATCCATCCAAACGGATGTCCGGGTGATTGCCGCCACGAATCGAGACTTGCAGGCGGCCATCGCTGGGGGTACGTTTCGGCGTGACCTGTATTACCGGCTCAATGTTTTTCCGATCGAGGTGCCTTCCCTCCGCGAACGACGGGAAGACATTCCGCTGCTGGTTGAGTACTTCATCCATCGTTATGCGAGGAAAGCAGGAAAGACCATCCGCGGGATGAATGCAAGGAGCCTGGAATTGCTTCAGGCGTACGCTTGGCCGGGGAATATTCGTGAATTGCAGAACGTCATCGAGCGATCAGTAATCGTGTGCGACACGGAAACTTTCTCGATAGACGAAAGCTGGCTCTCATGGCAACCTCTTGCCAACGAGCCGAAAAGCCGCACGGAACTAACTCGAACACTTGCTTCCCAAGAGAAAGAGATGATTGAAGCAGCCCTGTGCGAAAGTGGAGGCCGGGTATCCGGAGCGTCGGGCGCGGCCGCCAAGCTCGGTATTCCAGGATCTACGCTAGAATCGAAGATCAAGTCTCTTAAGATCAACAAGAATCGCTTCAAACCCACAGATCCCTCAACAGACCGCATGTAAGCCCCCCATCGGCGCCAGAATGTCAGCTTGCGAAATTTCGCAAATTTGCGAAATTTCGAATTGCGGGATTCCATTCATGACCTTGTTTTCAACGGCTTAGATTTGGACTCGTCATTGCAATCTGTTCTGTAGCGAGATCACATAGGCAAGGATTCTGCCGAGAGGGGAGATGCTAAGGATCACGAGAACAACAAACGGAGAAGTGGTCTTTAAGCTGAGCGGTCGGATTGAAACAGAAAACATAGCTGAGTTGGAAGCGCTGCTCAGCGGGGAAACGAGCGGACAGGGCATCTTCCTGGACCTGAGTGACATGATCCTCGTGGATCAAGACGTCGTCAATTTTCTTAGGCGTTGCGAAACCGATGGCATCACGCTCAAGAATTGTCCGGCATATGTACGGGAGTGGATTAAGCAAGAAAAGGGCTGAAATTTGAGATCTGGCTCGCTTTCCGGTAGCGCGGTGTTGTTTCACAGGAAGAATTGCAAAGGAGGATCAAGATGAAGGAAAAGTCCAATCTGTTTAGAAGTGAAAATCGCCGCAGCTTTCTGAAGACTGGACTAGCAGCGGCAACCGTGGGGACCGGCTTGCTGCTGCGCGGAACAAAGGCATTGGCGCAAACCAGCAGCCTCACGGCAGGTGATGCCGCCATCTTGCGATTTCTGGCCGCAGGAGAAGCCATCGAGGCTGACTTTTACACCCAATATAACGAATTGGGCGGAATCCGGGACAGCGAACAGCCAGGGGGCAGCGGAAATCCAATCTACACCCACAAACTGAGGAAAATCGATCGCAATTTCTCCCAATACATTCATGACATCACCGACGACGAGATGAGCCATCGCGATTTCCTGAATGCATATCTGGTCTCGAAGGGGGCCGAACCTGTGGACCTGGAACCGTATCGCACGCTGCAGGGCAGCACCGCGACAGGATCCAGCGGAAAG
>DASSXG010000117.1:0-128944 GCA_035704085.1 Candidatus Acidiferrum sp.
CAAGGTCCTGCGGAACAGCTATGGGGCCCAATATGGCGGAAATTCCGGAGGCCAAGTCACCGTCATCACGAAAAGCGGCACCAACCAATTTCATGGAAGCGTCTATTACTTCGGACGCAACGACGCCCTGGACGCCAACAATACAAATCTTAAGTTCAACAATCCGGGCGCCCCGACACCCAAGCTTCGCCGCAACGACTTTGGATACACCGTTGGTGGGCCGATCAAGAAGGATAAGATCTTTTTCTTCTGGTCCCAGGAATGGAATCGCCAGATTACGGGAAGAGTGAACTCGGGTCGTGTGCCCACACCCTTGGAGAGGACCGGCGACTTTTCCGATCAAGCCAACGACACGGCCGCTAATTCGGCGAATACAGTCGGCTGCCTGCCTAAGGGCGGACTCAAGGACCCGGGAAGTGGCGTGGGCGGCGCATTTACGGCGAGCGCAAATAATAATGTCGCACAAACAGGGGCGAATTTCATAGACGTCATCCCCGCCTCTCGCATGAGTAATGCTGGAGACATCGTTCTGACCACGTATTTGCTGCCGACGCTTGCCCCCGGGTCTCCCAACTATGGGTGCGGAACCAACTTCTCTAAGTCATTTAGCCAGAAGAACAACTTCCGGGAAGAAAGCATCCGAGGAGATGTCAATCTTTCGCCGTCCGTCAAGCTGATGTTGAGATACGTACAGGACAACAACGAATTTGGGCCTCCCGCTACGGGGAGTTCCGGCTGGGGCGATGACTCCGGCACGTCCAACCTTTCGGAAAGCTGGGCCCAGCCCAGCCGCATTGCCGTGGCCCGGTTGAGCAAGATCATTGGGACCAGTGCTGTGAACGATTTCCAATTCTCCTTCTCCGATAATCGAATCAATATTACGCAGGTCAATCAAGCGGCGGCGGCGAAGCTCTCGGGCGCGTTTCCACAATTCCTGCCCGCTGCCAATAAGGGATTCACCCCTGCCAATGGACCGGCCACCTGGATCGCGGTCGGAAATCTTCCTAACGTTTGGAATTTTGGGCCGTGGCACAACGCCGAAAATCTCTATACCTTTCAGGATGACTTCTCGAAGGTCATCGGCCGTCACACGTGGAAGCTGGGCGCCCTCTACAGCCGGAACCAAAAAAACCAGGACCTTTTTGACACGGAAAACGGAGCCCTCGTCTTTGGGTCTGTCGGTTTCAATGGCTGCAAGGGCACCGGCGCCAATCAACCCCTTGTTTGTCAAGCCCTTCCCGCCAATCAGACCGGGTACGGCACATCGGATTTATTTCTGTCGGGTATGGCGTTCGGATGGAACGAGCAAGGCAATTTCTTCTCTAACCTCGGCCGCTGGCAAAACTTGGAGTGGTATGTCAACGACGACATCAAACTCAACAACCGCGTAACGGTAAACCTGGGCATGCGCTATTCCTATCTGCCCAATCCCTACGCGGCGAATGACAAGTACACGGTATTTAACCAAGCGGCATTCAATCCCTCTCTCGGCAACGCAACCTGCAACGGCTTGTACTACTCCGCCGGCCTGCTGGCGAATCCCTGCCCGCCAGGAACAGGCGGGTTGCCTGGTCCCAACAGGGCTCTACGCAATAACTATAACCGTGGGTTCGCGCCCCGGCTGGGCGTTGCATGGGATCCGACTGGAACGGGGAAGTGGGCGTTGCGGGCTGGTTTCGGTCAATTCTATAACCGCGATGATATTTCATTGACGGACGGCCTTGGCGGAGCTAACCCTCCGTTTGTTGGCAATTTTAAACAGAACAACGGCAATGGTCGGTTCCTCGACAATACCAACCAGCTTCCCGCCTGCGCCAATTTCGTGGATCCAACAAGTGGGAAGGTGATTGGCTGCTATGGAATAGGGCTTGGAAACGCCTCTGTCGGCACTGAACTGGTAGCCCGGCAGCCTTATACCTTGCAGTACAATTTAACCGTCCAGCGTGAGCTCTGGAGGAATACCAAGCTTGAAGTGGGCTACGTGGCCAGCAGGACGTTTAACGCCCAAAGCAAGTACGACGCGAACGCGATCAGCCCAACGGATCGGCTCGCCTTTGCACAGTCAAATGGAAATGCGAATAACCTTAAGCCTTTTAACGCGATCAATTCCGGAAATATCGGAGTTTACTCGTATCACGGTAATGCTTCATACGACTCCCTCCAAGCGATGTTCGACACACGTCTCCAGCACGGTCTTAGTCTCGCGCTTGTTTACACGTACTCTAAAACGATTTCAGATGTGCCCCTGAGGTCCAACAATGGGGGCGGCAACCTCATTTTGGACCCCTTCAATCCGGGTGCCTTCAACGGACTCGCGACCATTCACCGGCCACACATTTTCGCGGCCAACTTTATCTACGACACCCCTACCATGCACAACTGGAATAAGATCGAACGGGGTGCCCTGGAAAATTGGGAAATCGGTTCAATCATCAACGTTTCCAGCGGGACTCCCTATACGCCAGTCATTGATGGTTTCAGTGCCGCTGGGTCGGGCGTGGGTGAGATTTCCGGCATAGGTCTGGGAGACGGCGCGTACCGGCCGAACATCGTGGCCGGACAGCCCTGCCGGAGCTCTAACTTTTCCAACCAATTCCAGTGGATCAACCAGAACCGGTATACTTTGAACGGCTTCAAGCTGGGAACGATCGGGAATGCGCCGGTTGGCGATTGCCTGGGGCCGGGAGTAGGCAGGATAGACCTGTCCCTGTCGAGGTTTGTCCGCCTCACCGAACGGTTCAAATTGCAAATCCGCGTGGACGCCTTTAACTTGTTCAACCATCCCCAATATGGCAACCCCAACAATGGAAATACGAACGGTTACGCGAAAATAGGCTTCAATGCCGTCAACACCGCCGTACTCCCGGCGTTTGTGGACGCGACGGGAGCTCCCACAACGTCCCTCGCAAACGCTGTTTCCATTGCCAACTCGTCGGCGAATGCGACTCCGGGACGGGTGACCGCCGACAATCAGAGAGACCGGCAACTTCAGGGCTCGTTAAGGCTCACCTTCTGATCGTAGTATTGGCACAGACTGCCCCTTCCGCGTCCCGCCAAGCCCACCAAGGGGCTTGGCGGGACGCTTCATTCTCACCGCGCCCATCTGTAGCACGTTTGAATCGGTCTAGCCGCGCGTCAGTTGTTTAAGGCATCAAAAACTCTTTGGGATACAATTAAGACATGCTCCGGACTCACTGGTGGCGTTTTTTCCAGATTCTTTCCGTTGCTATCCTCATTCTCGCTTTCACGAGCACCTTGCGTCCACAAGCCCCCAGCCAGCAAACCGGCAGCGCCCGCGTTCCTCTCCCCAAGCTGCCTGGACCTGCCAAGAAAGATCGCAGCGGCCTGCCTCCGGTCCCAATCTTCAAGGATATCGCCAAGGAAGTAGGCCTCACCGTCTCTCACATTGCTGCTCCCGAGGCGCATTACGTCATTGACTCCACCAGCGGCGGCTCCGGCCTCTTCGATTGCGATGACGATGGCCGGCTGGACGTCGTCCTCATTAACGGTTCCACTGTCGAACGCATGCGCGCGGGCGGCGACCCCCTAGTCACGCTCTACCATCAGGAACCCGACGGCACCTTCAAGGACATCACCAAAGAGGCCGGCCTGACGCATCGCGGCTGGGGCATGGGCGTAGCGGTCGCCGACTACGACAACGACGGCAAACTCGATCTCTTCGTCACCGGGTTCGGCGGCAGCGTCCTTTACCACGGCCTTGGCAATTGCAAGTTCGAGGACGTCACAGAAAAAGCCGGCGTCGGCGGCAGCGGCTTTATGACCGGCGCGGCCTGGGGCGACTACGATCGCGACGGCTATGTGGATCTCTTCGTCTCGCGCTATTCCCATCTGGACATGAATCATCTGCCCGAATTTGGCAGCAACAAATTCTGCCGTTTCAAAGGTATCCTCGTGCAGTGCGGTCCCTGGGGGCTCGAAGGCGAAAGCGATTTTCTCTATCACAATCGCGGCGACGGCACCTTCGAGGAAGTCTCCGCCAAAGCTGGCGTGCACGACGATATCGGCTACTACGGCCTTGGCGTCACGTGGGTGGACTATGACGACGATGGCTGGCCCGATCTGCTCGTTGCCAACGACTCCGTGCCCAACTATCTCTACCACAACAATCACAATGGAACGTTTACGGACGTAGGCTTGTTGACTGGTGTGGCTCTCAGTGGCGAAGGCATGGAGCTGGGCAACATGGGCGTCGATTGGGGTGACTACGACCACAGCGGGCGCCTTAGCTTCTTTGTAACCCACTTCGAGGAACAGCCCAATTCCCTCTATCACAACATGGGGTCGCAAGGGTTCGACGACGTCAGCTGGACCTCCGGCGTCGGCCAGCCCAGCTATCCTTACGTCGCTTGGGGCACCGCTTTTTTCGACATGGACAATGACACCTGGTTGGACATCCTTGTAGCCAATGGCCATGTCTACCCGCAGATCGACACGTTGGAAACTGGTCCCCGCTTTCGCGAGCCACTCGTCCTCCATCGCAACAATCGCGATGGAACCTTCGACGAAGTTTCGAAAGAGGCCGGCCTGCAAAATATTCCGTTGAAATCGCGCCGCGGCGCTGCCTTCGGCGATATCTTCAACACCGGAAACATAGATGTCCTTCTTCTAAACGTCGGCGAGCCACCTTCTCTCCTGAAGAACATGAATGCCACTGGCTTCCACCGCGTTCTCTTCAAGCTAATCGGCACGAAGAGCAACCGCGCGGCGATCGGCGCACGCGTAACCATTCGCGCTGCCGGCGTTAAGCAATTCAGCGAAGTTCGCGGCGGAGCCAGTTACCTTTCGCAAAACGATTTGCGCCTGCACTTCGGCCTGGGCACGGCGAAAAAAATGGAGTCCGTTGAGATTCGCTGGCCGAACGGCACGGTAGAAACCCTCCAGAACGTTGCCGCTGACTGCATTTATACGGTCGTGGAAGGCGCGGGAATCCGCGATATCAAAGCTTTGCCGCCCCCCGTGGGTGGAGCGACGAACGGTGCGCACTAAGTTCCACTCCGGACTTTTTGTTCTTTCCGCCCTTTTTCCGGCGACAATTCATGCTGCCGATGATCCCGGCACTCTGCTCAAGCGCCATTTCGAATCCGCAAAATCCGCCCTTTCCACCGGAGACCTCTCGGGAGCCGAACGCGGTTACCGCCAAACCATTGCTCTCGGTCTTCGGCAACTCGGCAATCTTTCCGTTAACGAATCCCGCTTTGATGAAGCGGGGCGCGAGTTTGACGAAGCTCTCAAATTGGCCCCAGGTGATCCTGATGTAGTGCTTGATGCCGCAATCGCCTCATTCCGCGCCGGCGACGTGAAAAAAGCCCGGCAACTGGCGCAATCTGTCGCCGCCGACCCGCGTAATACGCGCGCGCAAAACGTGCTTGGCCGTATCGAGTTCTACCGCGGAGACTTTGCCGCCGCCATCCGCGATCTGCAGGCTTCTGTCGCACAGGAAGACGATTTCGAAACCTCCTACATTCTTGGCGTTTCCTACCTGCAAGCCAAGCGTTTCGCTGATGGCCAGAACTTGTTCCAACGCTTGCAGGAGACCATGGGAGACTCCGCAGCGTTGCACGTATTGTTCGGGCGCGCGTACGTCATTGGGCATTTTCCGGAATCCGCCGTCGCCGAATTTCGCAAAGCCATTCAACTCGATCCCAAATATCCGCGCGCTCACGCCCTGCTTGGCTACTCGATTCTCGAATTCCGCGGCGACGACGCTTATCCGCAAGCTCGCTTGGAATTCGAACGCGAACTGAAGCTCCATTCCGAAGATTACAACGCGTTGCTGCTGCTCGGCCTTTCCAACGTCTCGCTCCGCGATTTTCCGGCCGCGGAAGCCGCTCTCCTGCACGCGATACGCTTGCGTCCCGAGGAATCGTTCGCCTATCTCTATCTCGGAGAAACATACAGCGAAACGAAGCGCCTTCCCCAGGCCGTCGAGACTCTCGAAAAATATCTCCGCGTGGTGCCCAACCCGGAGGAAATTCCACGCGACGTCAGCCGTGCCTACTATTTGCTTGGGCAGGACTTGCGCCGCCTGGGACGCCTCGAGGAAGCCCAGAAGGCCCTCGCGAATTCGCAGCGCTTTCGCGAAGCGAAGTTCCGCTATGACGCCCAGCACATTTTTGATGAGCCCGCAGTCCCTGCTGACGGCGATAGCCACACTTCAGACCGCATCGCCGGGCTGCTCGAATCGAGGGCCGGGGAACAGAAGAAATCCGCGGAAGCGATGGCGCAGGGAGGCGTGCGGGAAACCCCCGGCGTTCTGCGGCCGCCGGCGGCTCCGCAGGCCGCCGAATCAAAGGCCGCAACCGCCTATCGTGAGTTTGTTTCGGGGATTCTCGCCAGTTCTTACAACGACCTCGGCGTCATGCGCGCAAAGGCCTCCAATTTCACGGAAGCCTCCGAATACTTCAAGCAGGCCTCTGCCTGGAAGCAGAATCTCCCCGGCCTCGATCGCAACTGGGGGCTCGCGAGCTACCGCGCCCAGCTCTATTCCGGGGCCATCCCTCCTCTCGAACGCCAGCTTGCCTCAACTCCGGGCGATGCCTTGGTCCGCCAGCTTCTTGGTCTCAGTTATTTTATGACCGACAATTTCGCCAAGACCGTCGAAGTCTACCGTTCTTTTCTTAAGCAGCCTCCCGATGATCCCGGCCTCCTTTTTGCCTGGGGAACGGCCCTCGTTCGAACGCGCCAATCCGAATCTGCCAAGGCCATCTTCCAGCGCTTGCTAGAACAAAACGCCAGCAACCCCGCCGTTCATCTCCTCCTCGGGCAGGCCTACGCTCAGCAGGACGATTTCGTAAGTGCCCTCGCCGAGCTAAAAACCACTCTGGAGCTCGATCCCAGCCTCCCGCAAGCTCACTTCTATATGGGTCTCATCCACCTTCGTCAAAGTGATTTCGACGCTGCAGCCGCCGAGTTCCGTTCCGAACTTGAGATTCGCCCCGCAGACACAGCCGCCAACTATCATCTCGGCTATGCGCTTTTCCAGCAGGGACATGTGGAACAGGCCACCGCTATCTTTCGCGAGGTTATCGCCGCCAAGCCTGATTATGAACTTGCTCGGTTCGAGCTCGGCCGAGCGCTTCTTCAGCAAGGAGACGCGGCCGGCGCGGTAGAAAATCTCGAAGCCGCAAGAAAGCTCTTCCCTGACCGTGAAGCCACCTATTTTCAATTGAGTCAGGCCTACCGCCGCCTCGGTCGCTCGCCGGAGGCGCAGCAGGCCATGTCCACGTATCAAAAGCTCATCGAGACTAACAGGCTGAAGAGACGCGAAAGCCTTGAAGCGGACAAGCCCTGATCCTCTTGGCCAGCCATCGCTGTTCGAATCGGCAATTGCCGCGCGAGTATGGGTTTGTCTTGATGACACCTCGCAATCCATTTCCCGTCAAAGCGCCCGGCTTCGGATGTATCTTAGAGGCTTGGTTCGGCTATACGCTCTCTTATAACCATGAAAAAGTTAAACTTTCTGGTTGCATTGACGACGGACGACAACGATTACCAGGTCGAGCAAGCTCAGTCCGCTGAGCAGACTGCTCGAAAGCTGGGCGTGGAAGTCCGCATCATCTACGCGGAAAACGATGCCATCACCCAAAGTACGCAAATTTTGAAGACGATCCAGTCCGCGGAGAATCTGCGGCCGGACGCCATCATCTTTGAGCCAGTAGGAGGCACCGCTTTGCCCCAGGTCGCCCGCGCCGCCGTCACCTCCGGTATCGGCTGGGCTGTCCTCAACCGCGACGCTAACTACATCCCGGAGCTCCGTAAGACCTCGTCGGTGCCCGTTTTCTCTTTGAGTTCCGACCACATGGAAATAGGCCGCATCCAGGGCCGCCAGTTCGCCGCTTTGCTCCCGCATGGCGGCTCGATTCTTTATATTCAGGGCCCCGCGGAGAACTCGGCGGCAAGGGAACGTACCGCTGGCATGCAGGAAACCAAACCCGCGAATATCCACACTATCGTTCTCAGAGGTCAGTGGACCGAAGAGAGTGCGCAACGCTCCGTCCGATCCTGGCTGAAGTTATCCACGTCGCAGAAAGCCGCCATCGACCTTATCGGAGCTCAGGATGATTCCATGGCCATGGGCGCCCGCAAAGCCTTTCAAGAGCTGCCAAACGAGTCGGACCAGGAACGCTGGTTGAAACTCCCTTTTACGGGCTGCGACGGTTTGCCCAAGACCGGCCAAGCCTGGGTACGCACTGGCATTCTCGCGGCCACGGTCTTCGTTCCTCCCAATGCTGGCCAAGCCATGGAAATGCTCTTCCAGACCATTCAGCAAGACAAGGAGCTGCCCGCGACTGCGCTAACCGTTCCAAAATCAATTCCGCCTTTGGATGACCTGAAACCGTTTCGCCGCGATTAACGGCGCCCTACTGAGCATTCCCTCCACGCGCCCGATCCAGCCCAAAGCCCACATCTGCCTCCACAGGTCACATCCCCTCGAATATCGATATTCTTCACTCATTCGGCCCCTCTCCGTCGTATAATGCGCCGGCAACACTGCTCTTGTCCGATTGCCGGGTTTGCCGAGGACACGCGCGTGAAGAAGCGAAGCATTGACTCTGCCATGGGTCGCAGGCAATTTCTCGCTGGAACGGGAGGCCTGCTGGCTGTGAGCGTACCTGGGGCCGATAAAATCGCCGGCGCAGTCGAATCCGCAGGCACCCTTAGTGCCTCCTTCCAATCTAAACCTCCCGCCAGTTTGCGAAAAATCCCCATTGGCGTCTTTGATCCCGTCTACGAGCACCTTTCGCTTGATGCCATGCTTGACAAAGTCAGCGCCCTCGGTCTTGAGGCCATGGAGATCGGCACTGGTGGTTACCCGAACAACCATCACTGTCCTCTTGACGAACTCATTGCCGACCGTAGCAAAGCCAAAGCATGGCAGAAAAAGTTCGAAGACAAAGGCATCCGGGTCGCCACTCTCAGTTGTCATGGCAATCCCGTTCATCCCGATGCCAAGCACGCCCAGAAGGACATTGATACCTTCCGCAAAACCGTTCTCCTTGCCGAAATGCTTGACGTAAGAGTTATCGTCGGTTTCTCCGGCTGCCCGGGCGGCACGCCCCAGGATACTCAACCGAATTGGATCACCTACCGCTGGCCCGCCGAGTACGCGCAGATGCAGGACTGGCAGTGGAGGGAGAAGCTAATTCCTTACTGGAAAGAACAGGCGAAATACGCGCGCGAACATGGCATCAAACGCCTGGCGTTCGAGATGCACCCTAATTTCTCAGTCTACAACCCTCGCACTTTGATGAAACTTCGCGAAGCCGTTGGTGAAGAAATTGGCGCAAACTGCGACCTTAGCCACTTGTTCTGGCAGGGCTGCGATCCCGTTGAAGTCATTCAATTCCTCGGAAAACAAGGCGCGATCTATCACGCGCACATGAAAGACACCACCTTTTACTCGGAAAACGTCAATAAGTACGGCGTCCTGAATTTTGCCTTTGAAAAAAACGATCTTGACTCCGCCTCGGAGACCTTCCGCGCCGTTGGCTACGGCCACAGCGCCAGCCTCTGGAAGTCGGTTGTCAAAGCGTATATGGATGTCGGTTACGAAGGCATCCTCAGCATCGAAAATGAAGATCCCATCCTCACCGGGGAGGTCGGCGTCGAACGCGCCGCCTACGTTCTGAAAAATGTTCGCAATGAGATATTGGGTGTATAGCATGCGTCGCCGGGAATTTGTCGGTGTGTTTACGGGCGCCGCTTTGGCTGCTGCCTCGGGCGCCCCATCCGTCGCTACACTGCCAATCCGCGCGGATTCGGAAGCTGAGGGAGTGCCTTTCTCCCTGTCGGTCATGCTCTGGACCGTCTATCGCGATCTGCCGTTCGCGCAACGCCTCGAAAAGGTTCATGAAGCGGGATATCATGCGGTGGAGCTCGTCGGAGAGTTCAAGGATTGGAAGAAGCAGGATTTTGCTGATGCCCGCCGCAAGAAGCAGGAGTTCGGCATCGAATTTGACGGCACCACCGGCGTCTGGCAGCCCCTGGGGGACTCTGCGGCGCGCGAAATTTTTCTGAAGTCGCTTCGCGAATTCATCCCCACCATGAAAGAGCTTGAGTGTACCCGGCTCATCATGCAGGCCGGCGATAAAGCGCCCGGTCTCTCCCAGGCGGAGATGCACGCCAACTGCATAGAAACCCTCAAGCGCGGCGGAGACATCGCGGCGAAAAACGACATCGAACTCCTCGTTGAAAACATCGACCCCGAAGAAAATCCAAAATACTTCTTGACCCTCACCGCTGAGGGATTTGAAATCATTCGCTCTGTCGGCAACCCGCACGTCAAATTTCTCTACGACTTTTTTCACGAACAAATCGCCGCAGGAAATCTGATTGCCAAACTCGAAAAAAACATCGACCTCGTTGGCCTCGTCCATGTCGCCGACGTTCCCGGCCGCAATCATCCCGGCACCGGTGAAATCAACTACTCCAATATTTTCCGCAAGCTCGCCGAGCTCCACTATTCCCGCTACCTCGCCATGGAATTCAAGCCCCTCGGCGACCCCGTTAAGGAATTGCGCGCAGCCCGAGAGCTTGTCTTCAACAGTGTGCGTTCCGCACGTGCTGGCGCGGCGCGCTCGGTCGAATCGGGGAGGCACTATGCATCGGCGTGACGCACTTCGCATCCTCACTGCGGGATCTCTTCTCCCCGCTCTTACTCCCAAACTTTTTGCGTTGTACCGCCAGGCCCAGCCCGCTTCCGGTTACGCCCTCCGCACTCTGGGTTCTCATCAGAATGACACCATTGTGGCCATGATCGACCAGATCATCCCGGAAACCGACACTCCCGGGGCCAAAGCCGTTCGCGTCAATGAATTCATTGACGTCATCCTCACCGAATGGGCCAACGACGAAGAGCGCCGCAGTTTTCTCAATGGCCTCACAGATGTGGACAAGCAGAGCAACGTGTTGTTCGCCAAGGATTTTTCCGCGGCCTCTCCCGAACAGCAAGTCACGCTCTTGCGCTCCATGGACGAGGCCGCTGCCGTCGCCCGTTCTAAGCGCGAAGAAGAGCGACCTCCGTTTTGGGAGCCGGAAGGCCGCGACACCCAGTTCCAGGACGATTTCTTCACCGTCTTCAAAAAGCTGACTCTCCACGGCTATTACACTTCGGAAGTCGGATTCACTAAAGAGCTCAACCTCCAAATCATCCCCGGCGCGCAACACGGCTGCACGCATTTGGCGCCCGGGACTGGGGACGCGGACGGATAGGGGCGAACATGGCGACCACAAGCTACGACGCAATTATTGTTGGTTCTGGAATCACCGGTGGCTGGGCGGCCAAAGAACTCACGGAAAAAGGTCTCAACACTCTTGTTCTGGAAGCGGGACGCTCCATCGTTCCGGAACGCGACTATGTCGAACATGTTCCTGTTTGGGAACTAAAGCACCGCGGCTGGGACAATCGTTCCGAGCGAGAAACCATTCAGCCCGTTCAGCGTGAGTGTTACTACGCCTGTGATGAATTCTCTCACCAGTTTTTCGTCAACGATAAGGAAAACCCCTATTCCACCGAACCTGGAAAACATTTCTCCTGGATTCGCGGCCGCCAAGTCGGTGGAAAATCCATCACCTGGGGACGCCAGAGCTATCGATGGAGCGACCTCGACTTTGAAGCTAACTTGAAAGAGGGAATTGCCGTTGATTGGCCAATTCGCTACGCGGACGTCGCTCCGTGGTACGACTACGTGGAAGAATTCGCCGGCATCAGCGGCCAAGCCGAAGGCTTGCCACAGCTGCCCGACGGAAAATTTCTTCCTCCCATGGAGCTGACTTGTGTTGAAGTCGACCTGAAGGACGCGCTCGCCAAGAATTTTGACGACCGCATGTTGACCATTGGCCGCGCGGCCGTTCTCACCCGCGTTCACAAGGGCCGCGCCCCCTGTCATTATTGCGGTCCCTGCCACCGTGGCTGCATCACGAGTTCTTATTTCAGTAGCCTGAACTCCACTCTTCCCGCCGCGCAAAAAACCGGCCGGCTTACGATGCGCCCTTACAGCGTGGTGCACAGCCTCATGTTCGATTCAAAAACACGCCGCGTGAGCGGTGTTCGCGTCATTGACGCTCAAACCAAGAGCACGGTCGAATTTAGAGCCCGCGTCTTCTTTATTTGCGGTTCGACGCTCGAGTCCACCCGTATCCTCCTCAATTCCGCGACTTCCGAATTTCCCAACGGTCTCGCCAACAGCAGCGGCGAACTCGGTCACAACCTCATGGATCATCACATGGGAAGCGGCGCCAGCGGCGAGATGCCCGGCCACGAAGACAAAATGCCTTTCGGCAACCGCCCCAATGGCTTTTACATCCCGCGCTTTCGAAACGTCAAAACCAAGCACAAGAATTTCGTCCGCGGCTATGGCTACCAGGGCGGCGGAAGCCGCGAAGGCTGGTCCCGGGGCGTCACACAGATCGGCATTGGCGCCGCTTTCAAGAAGTCCCTGAAAATGCCTGGCAAATGGCGGATCAGCATGGGCGGCTTCGGCGAATGCCTTCCCAATCACAACAATTACGTCGAAGTTGACCAAGACAAGCTCGACGCCTGGGGAATCCCCACGCTGAAAATTCACTGCGGCTGGAGTGACAACGAGCACGCTATGTCCAAGGATATCTCCGTCCAGGCCGCGGAAATGCTCGCTGCCGCCGGCGCAAAAGACATTTCCGTTCACCATCGGATTACGCCTCCCGGTCTCGCCATCCACGAGATGGGCACCGCGCGCATGGGCCGCGATCCCAAGACTTCCGTGCTGAACGAGCACAACCAGGCGCACGATGCGAAAAATCTTTTCCTCACCGACGGCGCGTGCATGACTTCTTCTTCGTGCGTGAACCCGTCGCTCACGTACATGGCCCTGACAGCACGTGCTTGCGACTTCGCTGTCTCCGAGATGAAGAAGAACAATCTGTAGGGAGCGGGGCCTGCCCAGGCAGCCGGCCCTGCTCGCCAGGGATGGCAGCATCCAAGGAGATTTTTCCAAATGTCCCAGGTCATGCGTTCTCCGAAGCAGTACGACGTCTGCGTCATCGGCTCCGGCGCGGGCGGAGGTATGGCCGCTAAAGTTCTCACCGAGGGCGGCCTCAACTGCGTCCTTCTCGAAGCCGGCCCGAACCTCGTTCCCGAAAAAGATTTCAAGATGTTTACCTGGCCCTACGAACTGCCGCATCGCGGCGCGGGGGTAGGCGGCCATGCCAGCGAAAACTTCAGCGAATTCCTCGCTCCCAACGGTGCATGGCAGATCGAAGGCGAGCCCTACACTTCCGCTCCCGGTGCGAATTTCCAGTGGTTCCGTTCTCGCATCGTCGGTGGGCGCACCAATCACTGGGGCCGCATCGCTCTTCGCTTTGCCCCGATCGATTTCAAGTCCGGCACACGCGACGGCCTCGGCGACGACTGGCCGATCACCTACGAAGATCTCGCACCGTATTACGACAAGGTGGAATCCCACATCGGCGTGTTCGGGACCAAAGAAAACGTTTCCAGCGCCCCCGATGGCGTCTTCCTTCCACCTCCCAAGCCGCGGTGCACCGAAATTTTGTTCAAGAAAGCCTGCGACAAGCTCAACATTATTTGTATCCCCTCCCGCATGGCGATCCTCACTCGCTCCGTGAACGGCCGCCTTCCCTGTCACTATTGCGGCCAATGCGGCCGCGGCTGCATCACCGCTTCGAATTTCAGCTCCACCCAGGTGCTCTTGCCTCCCGCGATGAAAACCGGAAAGCTCACCTTAGTTACCGGTGCGATGGCGCGCGAAATCCTCGTCAGCAAAGAAGGCAAAGCCGAGGGCGTCTCCTACATTGATAAAGCGACCCGTACGGAAAAACGTGTAAACGCCCGCGCCATCGTGGTTGCCGCAAGCGCCTGCGAGTCCGCCCGCCTGCTACTGAATTCCAAGTCGTCCACTTTCCCGAATGGAATCGCCAACTCCTCGGGCACCGTGGGCAGGTATCTCACCGATTCCGTCGGCAGCGACGGATCGGGCGAAATCCCCCAGCTCGAAAAGATGCCGCCGCACAACCACGACGGCGTCGGCGGCATGCATATGTACATCCCGTGGTGGAAATTTGATCGCAAAAATGATTTTCCCCGCGGCTACCACATCGAACTCGGGGGCGGCCGCAACATGCCCGGTGTCGGGATGTTTGATGGCCTTTGCCACGACGAAGAAGGCTACGGTGCAAAACTCAAACAGCGCGCCCGCCAAGTCTATGGCACCAGCGTCGGTCTTTCCGGCCGTGGCGAAATGCTCCCCAATCCGGATACCTACTGCGAAATCGATCCCGACGTTGTGGACCAGTGGGGCATCCCTGCGCTACGTTTCCATTTTAAGTGGACGGAATACGAACTGCGCCAGGCCCAGGACATGCAGGCCACCTTCCGCTCGATTATTGAAACCATGGGCGGTGTCTACAAAACGAAGACCGCCATCGACGGCCAGTACCCTTTCGGAATTCAGGAAGGCGGAAAAATCATCCACGAAGTCGGTACCGCGCGCATGGGCGCCGATCCTAAAACGTCTGTCCTCAACGGCTATTGCCAGGCCCACGACGTGAAAAATCTCTTCGTCGCCGATGGCGCCTCTCTCGTCACCAATCCTGACAAGAATCCCACGCTGACCATCATGGCTCTCTCCTGGCGCACGTCTGAGTTTTTGCTCGACGAAGCCAAGAAAGGCAACCTCTGACATGGCAACGCAAGGCATCTCCCGCCGCGATATCTTGAAAACTCTTGCTGTTACCGCCGCCGGCGGCTCGGTCCTCCAGGTCATCCCCGCCGAAGCCGCCGCCTACGTCCACCAAATGGTGCGCAAAGAAAAGGCCGCCGCGCCGGCAGGGAAGTACGCCCCAAAATATTTTTCCGCCCCGCAGTACGCTGCGCTCATCACTCTCTGCGACACCATCATCCCCAAGGACGAAAAATCCGGCGGCGCTGTCGATGCCGGCGCACCCGAATTCATCGACCTCCTCACCAGCGAGAATCCCGAATACCAATTGAAGCTCGGCGGCGGGCTGTTCTGGCTCGATAGTTTTTGCACCGACCGCTACGCCCACATTTTCCTCGACTGTAAGCCCGAGCAGCAAAAAGAAGTCCTCGATCTTATCGCCTTCCGCAAGAACGCCAAGCAGGACGCCGCGCTCAGCCAGGGCGTTGCCTTCTTCGCGTTCTTGCGCCGCCTCACCTGCGATGGCTTCTATACCAGCAAGATCGGCATCGCCGATTTGCAATACATGGGCAACACCTCCGTCCGCGAATTCCCCGGCTGCCCTTCCTTGCCGGAGTAAGTTGCAATCCCGATAGCTCCGCGCCGTCAAGCTCAGATCGATTAGCTGTCTGACTGCCCTTTCATAATCGGCGCGTAGCTGGCCCGCGATCGTTGTCTAGGACTTTATGGTGTTGGTGGCTGCGTCCCAGGTGACGGCGGCTTTGCGGAAATAGGATTCGTTGGCCATATGGCAGGCCAGCGCCGCGTTGTGGCCGAAGACGGCGTCTTCGGTAACTTGCTGATGGCTGCGCACGCCCTGGAAAAATCTCCACAGATGAGGTTTTTCCTCGTCCCAGGAGGCGCCGCGAAATGCGTATCCTTCCCTTATGGGTTCTTTGCCGGGCTTGGGGTCGTGCTCTTCGTGCCACTTTTTCAGGTACTCTTCGCGCATCGCCTTAGGATAGCCAGAAGTGTAGTAGCTGGGAGATTCGTCTTCGCCGGATTGCGGGTAGTAGTTGATCGTGTATTCCATCACTTCCAGAATTCCCTTCGAGCCTTGGAAGCGATAAATCTCCGGCGTGTCGCAGCCCAGGTTTAAGCGGAGATAAACCGGGGCGCGGCCATAATCAAATAATGTGGCGTGGACGTCCGGCATATTGCGGCCATCAGGGAAGCGAAGGATCCCTCCCAGGGACATGGCGCGCCTAGGCGGCTCGTTCCAGCCGAGCATGTAGTTCATGCCGCTGACAAGATGAACGAGCAGATCTCCCGCGACGCCCGTTCCATATTCTTTCCAGCAGCGCCATCGCGCGAAGGTGAACGGCGAAACATTGGGGTCCCAGGGCCGCTTAGGGACTTCGCCCTGCCAGGTGTCCCAGTCGAAATTGCTAAGAGCAAGATCGGGCGGCGGAGGATATTCCCACGCTCCGGTGGGATCGTTGCGGCCGAGCGATCCTTCGACGAGAGTGAGTGTGCCGATGATGCCATTCGAAAGAAGCTCTTTTGCTTTGGCGCAGATAACCGAACTCACGCGCTGCGAACCAATCTGCACGACGCGCCCGGTTTTTTGCGCGGCGGCGACCATCGCGACGCCGTCGGCGGCGGAATGCGACATCGGTTTTTCGCAGTAGATGTCCTTTCCGGCGCTCACCGCATCCACGACGACTTGCTTGTGCCAGTGATCGGGAACCGCGGCGATGAGGCAGTCGATTTCCTTGTTGTCGAGGAGTTCTTTGTAGCGGCGCGTGGTGGGGATTTTCTTGCCTACAATTTCCTGCGCCAAAAGATGACGTCCGTCATACAGCTCGCAGGCCGCGATGCATTCGACGCCGGGCAACTGAATGGCGTCTTTCAGGAGGCCGGAACCCTGCATGCCGATGCCTATAATGCCGAAGCGAATGCGGTCGCTCGGCGGCACCGATTCGAACCGCAAAGAAATGTGCTCCGGCTCGAGAAAAATTGCCGGCGATGCTGCCAGCGCACCAGCGGCTCCTGCGGTGCGATGGAGAAACTGGCGGCGTGAGAGATCTTTTTTCATGACATGCTCCTCGACGTAGCGGTGAACAGTCTCAAGCCCGAAAAACCAGGGTGAAGAACTAAGAGCAAAATAAAAAACTAATGCAGCGACTGAACGCTGACTTCCTTGAAAAAAACGATATCGTTGTCGCTGTGGTTTTGCAGGCCGATATAGCCGTCGTTGGGGCGAGTACCTCGCTGCGGTTCGAAATTGAATTTGCGTTCGGGCACAGGCTGACCTTCGGTGTAGTCGGTGACGGTCACGTCGTTGAGAACAACGACAGTGTGAGGGCCGTCGAGCGTGATGAGCATGGTGTTCCAGTCGGGGCCGGGCTTGCCAGGCTTGGCGAGAGGCTTGGTTAGAGAATAAAGCGTGCCGGTGACGTGATATTCGTCTTCTTTCGAATCTTCGGGATGATTATCGATTTGAACTTCGTAGCCGTAGTGAACGGGCATCCATTCTTCGCGGGGCTCGATGGGGATGCGTATGAAGACGCCAGAATTATCGTTGAAGTCGCGCATTTTGTAGACCACGCGGATGCGACAGTTGCCGAGCTTGCCGCCGGTCCAGTAGAGAAGGCCCATGCCGCCGTGCGTTCGAATGAGGCCGTCTTCGACGGTCATTTTGCCGGGACCGACGTGCTTCCAACCGGTAAGGTCTTTGCCGTTGAAGAGAGGTTTCCAGGCTGGTTCCTGCGGCCGCGCGGCAAGGAAGAAAATAAAACAGCCGGCGAAAACCGCCAGCAAGATTTTAGGCAAGGAAACATTGAGCATCGCAGCAACTCCTGTGAGAGCAATCGAAGTCCTCAGAATTTCAAGTTGTGCAGGTATTCGTAGCTAATTTTTATGTCATCGAAGGCCGACTTGGGCTCGTCATTCTCGACGAAATAATGCTTGATCCCGGCCTTTCCGGACTGTGCGAAAATTCCTTTCCAGTCGATAGAACCTTGTCCGACATCAGCAAGCCGGCCTTCAAATTTCACCGAGCCTGTCGCTCCATCGTAACTGCTCGTCGAATTGGGATCTTTCACATAATCCTTTACATGCACCAGCGGGAAACGGCCGGGATATTTATTGAAGTAGGCGAGCGGATCTTTGCCTGCCACGCTGATCCAGCACAGATCCATTTCCATGGTCACGAGTTTGGGATCCATGGCGGAGAGAAGAAAATCGTACGGGAGTTTGCCGCCGAGGGAATCGGCAGGCTGGAATTCGAACGAGTGATTGTGGTAACCGAACTGGATGCCGGCCTTTTTGCTGGCTTCACCGGCTTTGTTGAAGAGCTCGGCGGCGCGCTTCCAGCCATCGGGTTCGACGCGCTGCTTTTCGTCAATCCAGGGACAGATGATGTAGCCGTGGCCGACGATCTTCGAGGCTTCTAGAGCTTCGGGCCACCTTTTTTCGACAACATCGTAGCCCGCGTGGCAGGAAGGCGAGGCCAGTCCATTCTTGTCGAGGATGGCGCGAACGTCTTTCGGAGAATGGCCGTAGTAGCCGGCGTTGGCTGCAAGAATGCCGGCGAACTCGACTTCCTTGTAGCCGGTGGCGGCAACTTTCGCGATGGTGCCTTCAAAGTCGGTCTTCATTGCGTCGCGGACGGTGTAGAGCTGAATGCCGATTTTGTCGATGTGATGGGCAGAGTCTGCGGCCCAAGAAGGCCGGGCAGCGGTGGCGATGGTTGCAGCAATGGAACTACCGATAAATGTGCGCCGATTCATGGGCGGCATTTTACTCTTTCTGGGGAGCAAGAGAACAGGGATTCACCAAAAAGAAGAAGGGCGGCCTGAGGTTACGGGTGGGACGCGTTTCTCAACTCCGGCGCTATCTCATACGCCTTCTCGAATTCAACGCGCGACTCTGCCTCCTTTCCTTCCTGATTAAGAGCCAATGCTAGATTATAATGCGCCTCCGCATAACGAGGCTTGAGGCGCACGGCCTCGGCAAATTCCGCCTTCGCCGTGCGGATGTCGCCGGCCTGCATCAGCATCAAACCGAGATTGTTGTGAGCTTCCGCGAAATTCGGATCACGACGCACGAGTTCTCGGAAGACATTGGTGGCGCCGGCAGTATCGTTGCCCTGGCCGAGGACCAGTCCCAATTGCATCCGGGCGTCGGTGTACTTGGGATCGAGACTGATGGTTTCATTCAGCTCGCGTGCCGCTTCGTCTAAACTCCCCGATCGCGCCAGCGCGAGACCGAGGTTGTAATGCGCCTCCGCCAGATCAGGATCCGACATCACCGCTTGCCGGAACTCTTGGAGAGCGCGCGTGCGATCGTTCTCGTGCCAATAGAGCAGACCGAGGCTCGAATGGACCTGGGCGTAGTCCGGCTTCAGCTCAAGCGCCTTCTCATAAGCTGTCAATGCGCGTGCAGTGTCGTGTTTGCGTTCCCACGTGACGCCCAAATAGTAGTGCCCTGTCGGCAGCTCGGGACTCTGCTCGACCGATTTCTGAAAGAGCGCCAGCGCCTCGTCGAGCTTCTGTTGCTTAAGCGCGTCCACGCCCTGGAGAATCAGGTATTTCGCTTGCGCCAGGCGCGCTCGGAATTCGTGCAATGCACTCTGTTCGTCCAGCTCCTTCCGCGCAGCTCCGTTCTCGCCCTGAGCACGCAACGCGATACCCAAGTTGTAGTGCGCCTCCTCGAAATCAGGCTTCAGCTCGATCGCCCGCCGGAACGCCGCGATTGCGCCAGCCGTATCGCCGCCAGCTTTGAGCTCCATGCCTAGGTTGTACTGCATCTCCGGATCTTTGGGCTCGATTTCGACAGCTTTGCGGAACTGCCCGAGGGCGCCGCTGTGATTGCCTTGGCGGCGCAGCGTCACGCCGAGCAGCGAGTAAGCCGGCGCTAACCGGGGATTGAGGCCGAGGGCGCGGCGAAACTCGGACGCGGCCCCCTCCAAATTGCCGAGCTGTCCCTCCGTCAGGCCCAGCTCGAAATGCATCTCGGCGGAGGGCTTTAACTCGAGCGCCCGGCGCAACTCCCCCTCAGCGGCCGAAGGATTCTTCTGTTCTAAATAAATGCGCGCCAGTAAGCGATGCGCCCCGGCGTTCGCAGGATCGAGCTTCACCACTGTGCGCAGCTCTTTGAGCGCTGCAGCCTGGTCGTGCAGATCGTACCAGGCCGCGCCTAACCCGTAGTGCGCGTCGGCCCATTTGGGCTTGAGCCGCAGGGTGGCTTCGAACTCTTCGGCCGCCTGCTTTGCATCGCCCTTATATTTCAGCGCCAACGCCAGGTTGTAATGCGTAAGTGCATCGTTGGGCTCAAGTTCCAACGCTTTGCGGTAGCTCTCGATGGCCTGGTCCCAGGATTTGTCGCGAGAGAGTTCGATGCCCCTTTGACGATAGCCCTCGGCACCCTGCGCGTAGGACGAGGCAGCAAATAGAACGCCCAAAACCAGCAAACACACGATTCGGATACAACCTGCCAGAGTTGGCTTAAGAGTGGTGCCCGGCGTCATCGGTCCAGAAAATTTAACCGAGACGCTGTGCACATTACCAGTAGAATTTCGCGCTGAGCTGTCCGATGCGCGGGGGACGAGCGACCTTGACGATTCCAAAGTTTGCGCTGCTGTCGATGTTGCCGCCCGGATTGAAGAATTGGGCATGGTTGAAAATATTGAAGAATTCACCGCGAATCTCGAAGGCCATCTTTTCTCTGATGGCGGTCCTCTTCAGGAGCCCGAAATCGGTGTTGTTGAAGCCCGGGCCGTGGAAGAACCGGCGATTGGCGGTCCCAAAAGTTCCGCAGTCCGGGCTGGGAAGCCCGGCCGCACTGAACGTGCAACTGGTCTTGGCGAACGCGCCGGGCAGGAAGTAGCATCCTGAAGTCGATACGGTGGGATTATTGGGGTCAGCATGGCAACCCGGATATACTTTCCGCGGGTTCACCGTAACGACGTTCCCCACGCGGTTCGGCATATCCGTGGATGAACTGCCAGCAAGAGATGTATCATCCGCGTTCTCGCCCAGCTGGATGGGAAACCCAGTGGAGAAACGGGTGATACCCTGCATTTGCCAGCCTTGCGTCAAACGTTTCGGCCAGCGGCCGAAAGCCCGATCGAAGGGGATGGCCCAAATGTAGCTGCCTACAAAATTGTGGGTCACATCGGCCGAGGACAACCCGCGGCTCAGCCGAGGATTCGAGAAATTGATCAAGTCTCCGAAGGAAGAGGAATTATCAATCGCTCTGGAGAAAGTATAAGCGGCCAAGAAGGTCACATCGGTGGCCTTGCGCTCGACGCTGAGCTCACCGGCATGGAAGATCGAATTTGCGTCGGTGCGTGTAAAGGTGTTTCCGCTTCCAAAGCACAGCGTACCGGCCGTTGGGCAAAAGTTTGGATTCAGGAGCGTATTCCTCGTGCCGTAAACGCAGGCTGCATTAAATGGCTGACACGACGTCGCGGCAGCGGGAGCGAAAGTGTCCTGCTCGGTATTGGGCCCACAGGGGCCGCCCGTGCTCAAATCCACAAACCCTTGCGCGTTGAGTTGCTTGCACAGAGCCGCGCTTCCCGGATTGGCTTCACTCGAGGTGATAAGGTTGTGGCCCGCCGTCCCGACGTACGCCAGCGTCAGCACGGTTGATTTCGATAGTTCGCGCTGAATTGACAAATTGAAGTGTTCGGCGTAAGGGAGCTTGTCGTGAGTGAGGTACCCGGGTGAAAAGCTAATTGGCTCATAAACGGAGAAATCCAGGGTCTTATTCGCGGGATTGCCGGGAGTCGGCAGAGTAAATGGGAAGCGCTGTGTCTGCGAACTTCCGTCGGTGCGCGTTCGGAAAGGCTCCTCAAACAAAACGCCGGTTGGGGCGACCCAGAACAAGCCGTACGGAGCGTCAGCCACCTCGAAAAACAGGTTCAGGTCCTCGATGGAGGTGTAGTAGATGCCATAAGATGCCCGAATGCTGGTCTTGCCGGGCCCGCCAAAAATCTTGCCCAAAACTCCGTCGCTAAAGTCGGGCGAATAGGCGAGACCGACGCGTGGACCGAAATTGTTGTATCTCGTTGGAGCGAGTGTCTTTGGAACGCCCGGGTCGCCGGGGAATACCCAGCCTTTTGGAGAATTCGGGAAAATCACAGATTGCTCCCCGGGAACCCACGTCTCGATCTTGCCCTGGGTGTCATACCAGGGCATGCTCGCTTCCCAGCGCAGGCCGAGGTTCAGGGTGAGGTTGGGTTTTGCCTTCCATGCGTCCTGTATGTAAGCGCCCCCGTAGCGTGTGCGCGAATCCAGAAGCTGCAAGGCAGCCTGGATGTAGCCGCCACCGGCTTGCGGCGCGCCGAGAAGGTAGTCGGCGAAATCCACGCCGGTCACGCTGCCATTAAATCCGAAAGTTCCGTTGACATCGGCGATGTTTCGCTCGTTGACCTGGAGGTAGCGGAATTCCCCTCCGAACTTCAATGTGTGCCTGCCCAGCACCTTCGAAAACCCGTCGGATGCCATATAGGTATTGTCTGGCTGAAAGGTATTCAATTCGGGCACGCCGAGGTTAAAGTTGCTGAAGGTAATCTGCGGCACGAACTGGGGATAGCCGGGCGTCCCATCGGGGAGAATGCCGAGAGAGCCGGGCGCAGTAATGAAACCGAGATCGGAGAGTTTCGCGAAACTGCCTGTCGGATTGTCCTTGTGAACGGCGGCGCGGAAGAAGCTCACGCGCGCCTCGTTGACGGCCGTGGGTCCGAAATTCTTGGTGTTGCTCATGACGAACTGCTGGGCCCGCGCGGGTGTAGACGAGGGGAAGCCCGGCACGCTGGCGAATGGCAGCGCATTGAGAAAGGTCGAATCATCAAAGTGGTAATAAAAGGACCAGTTGCCAGTCTTCTGGTTGACGAAATCCACGCGCTGTGCCGCTTTGTTATCTGTAATCGTGTTCTTCTGACTGTTGTTTGTATAAGCGCCTGTGATCGGATCGCCCATGGGGATAAATGGCAGTATTCCGATAGCCGGGGCTGACCAAACCGTGTTTCCTGTCATACCGACCTTAGGAATCAACCCACCAGGAAAGACACAGCCAGTGACTGGATTTGTGCTATTGCAGCCCGCAAAGCTGTACTTCTCGGCGATGCCCGAAGGACAAGCAACTGTCACAACGGCTGAGCACACGGTGTAACCCAGCCTTGTTGTAAGCGTCTGGGCCCAGAAAGCGCCGTCGATCGAACCGGTCAACAAAGTAGGGTCAAACTGACCCCCGCGCTGGGCGAGGTTCGGCAGGGTAGTGTTGGCTTCGGCACCATCAACCTCTCTCGTGCCCTGATAATCCGTGAACCAGAAAAGCTTGTTCTTCCAGAACGGGCCTCCTACGGCGTAGCCAAACTGGTTACGCCGTAACTCGGACTTCTTGCCAGCGAAGAAGAAATTGCTGGCATCCAGCTTGTCGTTGCGCCAAAACTCGAATACATCCCCATGGATGCCGTTGGTGCCCGACTTGGTGATGGCGTTGACGACCGCGCCGCTGAATTTTCCATATTCTGCGTCGAAGCTGTTGGTGATCAAACGAAATTCTTCGATGGACTCAAGGTTCGGAATTAGTCCAGCGCCCAGGTTGCGGCCCTCGCTGACGTCGCCGCCGTTCACAAGAAAAGCGTTTGCTGTTTCGCGCTGGCCGTTGACGGAGATGTTGCCCGCGGACAGATTGCCCGAGACAGCCCGGTCGGGGGTGGACCCGGGCCCGTTAGGGAGGCCAATGGTCCCGGCGGTCGAGGGCGCCACGCCGGCCTGCAGGCCAAGCAGATCGATATAGCTGCGGTTATTGAGCGGAAGCGCCAGGATCTTCTTCGACTCGATCACGTCGCCTAGCTGTGTGCTTTCCGTCTGCACTTGCACGGCGTTGGCGGTGATTTCCACCTTTTCAGACACACTGCCCACATCGAGCGTTACTTCGAACCGCAACTGATCGTTCACTTTCAAGTCGATGTCTGTCGTGTTGTACTGCTTGAATCCAGCCGCGCTGACTGTGAGCTTGTACGTCCCGGCAGGCAGAGCCAGGATCCGGAAGGAACCGTCTGAGGCAGACACAGTTTCCTGGCTGAGATTCGTTTGTACGTTCGTAGCTATAATCCGTGCGCCAGCAACCATACCTTGCGAACGGTCGTGGACCACACCCAGAATCGACCCCGTGACATCAGCACGAAGAACGTTTGAGCTAAAAAGCGCTACCAAAACGAGCAGAAGAGCCGACGTAAGAAACCTAGAACGATTTTCCATCACACCCCCCTAAAAACAATCCACTTCCCGGCCGTGTGAACTTACACTAACAGAAAAATCCCGAACAGCAGCGCTGCGAGAGAACCCTTCGAGCAGAAAAGCGTGCGCCGCAGGTAACACGCGAGATCGATGGAAATTGCGATAACAGTCCCAGTCTGGAGTGGCGATCAATCATAACGAGACCCCCAAACCCACTTTGCATCGCCCGCTTGCACCAGCGGAACTGGCCATCGGATTGGCGTAATTAAATCGAGTTAATATTCCAAACGATGGGTCCTGTCAAGAGGGAAATTTGCCGGCAAGGCCCTTTATAGGGGAAGTGGAGGCGTTTGCCAGGGGCCGCGCGCCTCCTCGATGACTTCTGCAATGGCCAGAACCAACTCATCTTCAAAGGGGCGGCCGATGACCTGGACGCCGATGGGCAAACCTTCTTTCGAAAGGGCGACAGGGACGGATGCGCCCGGGAAGCCGGTTAAGTTGAGCCATTGGGAATGGCGCATGGTGTCACGGTAGCCGGTGCCAGGGCGATAATTTCCTTCACCATGTCGAAAAGCCGCGGCGACGGAGACGGGAGAAAGCAGGATCGGCACGTCCTGCATTTGGTGAAGGATCTTGGCGCGCAGGATGTCGCGCTCGGCGCAGGCCTGGATAAATTGATCGAGGGTGGGCACGGCCTCTGCGGCGGCGAAGGCGAGATATTCGCGGAACATCGGGCTGAGGTGCGCTTCGTGTCCGGTGGTGGATTGCTGGAAGAGATGGCCGATGACCGGCCCGAAGAAGAGCCACCAGAGTTCGAGGGCGCGATCGAGGCCGGCGAGACGAAACGGTCCGACGATGAATCCCTTCTCGGCGAGAGACTTGGCGGCTCGGTCCACCGCTGCGCGTGTTTCCACAGTGGCGGGGCCGAGGGCGTCGCTCTCCAGAATGCCAATACGAACGCTGCGTGAGTCGTTCGAGGAGACCGGGCGCAGAGAAACGGGTGCGGACAGGGCATCGCCCGGGTCTGAACCAGCCATGACGTTGAAGAGCTGACGAACGTCGGCGATGGTTCGCGCCATAGGGCCCACGACGCCGATCCAGGAAAAAGCGCCGGCGCCCGGAGGATAATGACCCGTCGCGGGGATGCGGCCGGGCGTGGGCTTCAGTCCGCAGATGCCGCAAAAATGCGCGGGGACGCGGATGGAACCGCCGCCGTCGCTGCCGACGCCACCCATCGAACAACCCGCCGCGATTGCGGCCGCTTCGCCACCGCTCGAGCCTCCAGAAGAGCGGGACAAATCCCAGGGATTGCACGTTTTTCCCGTGAGAAGATTGTTGGTTTCGTACGCCATTAAAAATTCGGGGGTGTTGGTGTTGCCTAGGAGAATGGCGCCGGAGGATTTCAAGCGCGAAACCAGAGCAGCGTCCTGTTTGGCAACGTAGTCTTTTCGGAGGAGGGAACCGGCGGGACACGGCCAGTCCGCGACGTCGATGCAACTCTTAACTGTGATGGGTACGCCGTGAAGTGGGCCGAGTTGGGCGCCGCTGGAAACCGCGGATTCGGCGGCGCGCGCGCGCTGGCGAGCGGTTTCGGCGTCGAGATGCACAAAGGCATTCAGTTTGGGTTGCCACGATTCGACGCGTTGGAGATGAGATTCAAGCACCTCGACAGGGGAAATCTTCCTGGAACGAATGGCCTGTGTGACTTGTTCGATGGTGGAGTAGGGAAGAGAGCTCATAAGGTGAAGCGAGAGAGTATGCGCGCGAGGGGAACACGTCAAGGATGCAGATGACGTGCGAGAAGACAGGCGGAAAAACGGTTGACGATACGCGCGTCAGCCGGGAGAATTCCAAGTGCGCCCGGAAGCGCCGATTAGGCGTTGCAGGCATGCCGCACGCACAGGAAGAAAAACATTCATGCAAATACGGCTTCGGCGTAGTATCGGCGGCATTCTGGCTTGCACCATTTTGATTTGTGGCGGCGCGATGCTGCTCGCATCCAGTCCGCAGACTGGGCAGGAAAAGAGCGCAACGCCGAAGAAAAAAGCAGCATCGAGCAGCGCTGCCGACGCATACCGGCTGAATACGCTTGGGGTTGCTTACATGAATCAGCAGCGTCCTGCGGACGCGCAAAAATACTTTGAGCAAGCGCTCGAGGCGGATCCGAAGTTTGCTGTAGCGCGGTTGAACCTCGGCGTTTCGTTGCTTGGCCAGCAGAAGCAGGAGCTTGCACGTGCGGCACTCGAACAGGCCGCACAAGAACTGCCACGTGATCCATACGCATGGTACAACCTCGGACTGTTGTACAAAGATATCGGGGAGCAGGAGAAGGGGATTGCGGCCTTTCAGCGCGTCACGGAAATCACGCAAGAAGCCGATGCGTATTATTTCATCGGATATCTGAACACGCAGCTTCAAAAATATGATGAGGCGATCGCGGCGTTTCGGAAGGGGCTGTCTCTTTATACCTATCATGCTTCTTCCGAATTCGGGTTGGCGCGGGCACTCCAGCGGAAGGGCGACAGCGCGGCGGCGCGCGAGCACCTGGCGCGGTTTCAGAAAATTACCACCGAGCATCTGGGAGCGCCGTTTGGCGCGGGCTACGGAGACCAGGGGCGCTACTCGCTGGCAGAGTTGCCGCGCAGCTCGGCTGTCGAAGCACCCGCGGCAGTTCCGGTGCGATTTGTGGCGGAGACAAATCCGTTTGTGTCAAAGAGCGGCGGTGGAAATCCTGTGGCGATCGGAGCCAGCACGGGCGCTTGCTTTATTGATTATGACGGCGATGGGAAAGCTGATCTTTTTCAGGTAAGCGGGACGGCGGATGGCACCAGCCATTTGCTCCGTAATCTCGGCGACGGGCGTTTTGAAGATGTGACGCAGAGGGTGGGCATCCGTCTCACGGGCGGCGGCTTGGGTTGCGCGGCAGGTGATTTTGACAATGATGGAAAAACTGATTTAGCGCTGTGTTTGAACGACGGTGCGAAGCTACTGCACAACAAGGGCGATGGAAAATTTGAAGATGTAACAGAAGCCGTTGGGATTCGCAGGGAAAAAGGTTGCGTGGGTGTGACGTTCGTGGATTATGACCACGACGGCGACCTGGATTTGTACATCACGATGGCGGCCGATTCCGGATCGCCGGGCACGACAGCGCACAATGCTCTCTGGCGAAATAACGGGAATAGCACCTTCACGGAAGTTTCAGCTGAAACCGGACTCGGAGTTGCAGCTACCGGAGCTGGCGTAGTCACAACGGATTTCAACAACGACCGCGCAATTGACTTCGTTTTTGCCGGAGGATCGGCAGGTGCTTCCGTCTATCTGAATCCACGCGAGGGGAAGTTCATGCCGCTCGCAGGAATTGATTTCAACAAAGAGAATTTGCCTCCCGCGGTCGGTGTCGTCACGTTTGACTTCGACAAAGATGGCTGGATGGATCTCGCGTTCACGCATGCGGGCGCGCCGGGAATCAGTTTGTGGAGGAACGTCGAAGGGAAGCGGCTGGAGCGCATTCCATTGCCAGATTTTGGATGGCAGCGAGGCTGGGGGATTGCGGCGCTCGACTATGACAACGATGGGTGGATCGATCTTGTGGCTGCTGGTGAATCCAGTTCGGATGGAGAACTCCGGTTGCTGCGAAATTTGGGAAGCAAAGGCTGGAGCGACGTCACCAAAGACGTGCGGCTTGACGCCGTCAAGTTGAAGCAGCCGAGAGCGATTGCGGTGGCGGACATCGATGGAAACGGCGACGCCGATCTTGTCGTGACGCAAATCGGCGGCGGGCCGGTGGTTCTGCGCAATGAGGGCGGAAACCAGCACAACTGGCTGAGCATTGAACTGAAGGCGCTGAACGACAACAAGAGCGGCATTGGCACAAAGGTGGAGCTGTACGCCGGCACCCTCTATCAGAAGTGGGAAGTGGCAGGTGCGTCCGGCTACCTGGGACAGAACGCCGGCACGATCCTGGCCGGACTCGGCACCGAACGCAGCGCGGAAGTCGTACGGCTGCTGTGGCCAACAGGTGTTCCTCAGGATGAAATCAATCTCGCAACGCAAAAAACGCAGAGCATCGGGGAACTCGACCGTCGCGGGAGCTCCTGCCCGATTCTATTTTCGTGGAACGGCCGGGAATACGAATTCATCGCAGATATGATTGGGCCGGGTGTTGTCGGGCACTGGGTCGCGCCGGGAGAACGCGACGTTCCCGATCCGGACGAGTATCTCAAGGTGCCTGCGCGCAGCGTGAAGCCGCGCAACGGGATGCTGAGTTTCCGCTTCATGGAGCCTATGGAGGAGACGGTCTATCTCGATCAAGTACGCCTGCTGGCGATCGATCGCCCCGCAGCTTATGAAGTTTTTCCGAACGAGCGCTTCGTCAGCGCGCCGCCTTTCCCAGAGTTCCGGGTGATTGCGAGCCGCGATGCGCGGCCGCCGCTCGGCGCGCGGGACGATCACGGGAACGATGTCCTGCCGCTGATTTCGAAGCATGATCGCAAGTACGTGACTGGTTTTGAAGATTTGCCGTTCGCAGGATTCGCGAAACTGCACTGGATCGAACTTGATCTTGGGCAGTGGGATGCGAAGAAGCCATTGCGGCTGATCCTGGATGGCTACACCGATTACTTCACGGCGACTTCGATGTACGCGGCGGATCAGGCGGGAATCAAAGTGATTGCGCCGTATGTGGAGGCGCAGGATGCGCAGGGCAAGTGGACGCGCGTTGTCGAAGACATGGGTTTTCCGGCTGGTTTGGAGCGCACAATGGTCGCGGATTTGACGGGCAAGCTGCCACAGGGAACGCGGCGAATCCGCATCGTGAACAATCTGAAGATTTACTGGGATGCGATTCGAATCGACCAGACTGCGGAAAGCAGTGAAGTGCGCGTCGCGCAAGTGCCGCTTGCGAAGGCTGGACTGGACTTCATCGGTTATCCGCAGGAGATCCGGCTGAAGCCTGCTAGCGACACAATCTATTCCTATGCGCATCGAAGCATGACGGGACCCTACGCGCGTGCCGCAGGGAATTACACTCGATACGGAAATGTTTACGAACTATTGCGCGATTCCGATGACCGCTTCGTGGTATTTGGATCAGGAGAGGGGCTAAAACTCGATTTCGATCCTCGGAAACTCCCCGCACTGCCGGACGGCTGGGTGCGCGATTACTTTTTTTATGCCGACGGCTTCGAGAAAGATCTTGATTTTTACGCCGCGCATGCCTTCACAGTCGAACCGCTTCCAAAACACTCGTTGCTACCGTATCCGTATCCTGAGGGAAAAGAATACCCCGCGGATGCGGAACATCTGGGCTACCAACTGGAATACAACACTCGCATGCGGTCGGACAAGATGCCTCCCAGCTTGCGATATCAATACGTCGCGCCACGCTGAGGAGAAGCAAGGCACCAGCCTTCGGTAAACCACAATTGAATTCTTGCTAAAACTGAAAATTGGAGTTTTCCGGCGTGACGGGGTAGGATGCAAGGCCAGGAGACACCCGTGAACACCCCGTTTCGGAAGCTTCGGTATATCGTTATTGTACTAGCGTTTTGCGCAGCCCTAGCATTGCCGTCCGTCGCCGACGATGCAGC
Source organism: Candidatus Acidiferrum sp. (assembly GCA_035704085.1). Classification (GTDB taxonomy): domain Bacteria; phylum Acidobacteriota; class Terriglobia; order Acidiferrales; family UBA7541; genus Acidiferrum. Next base: position 29,503 of record DASSXG010000117.1, read on the forward strand.
CTCAGCAGTAGTGGATAGCCAGACGTTCTTGCAACAAAGCGCGATTCCAGCAGGTCCCCCGGCGAGTGCGTTCGCTGCTGCGATCGAAAAATTGATGGGCCAGATGACGCTGAAAGAAAAAATTGGCCAAATGACGCAGCTCGAGATTGGGATGGTGACGGATGGAGTGGATCAGGCCATTCGAATCAATCCTGAGAAATTGCACAAAGCCGTCGACGAATACGGAGTGGGTTCCATCCTGAATGTGAAGGACCAAGCGCTGCCGCAGCAGCAATGGCATGAGATTATTCGGGCGATCCAGGCTGAGGCAAAGAAGTCTCGATTGCACATTCCGGTCTTGTACGGCATTGACACGATTCACGGAGCTAACTACATCGTGGGAAGCACGCTATTCCCGCAGCCGCTGGCGATGGCGGCGACATGGAATCCCGAGTTGATGCTGCGCGGCAGCCAGATCGCCGCGGCAGAAACGAGGAAGGCAGGAATTCCGTGGGCTTTCTCGCCAGTGATGGATGCCGGGAGGCAACCACTGTGGTCCAGATTATGGGAGACGTTCGGCGAGGACACCTATCTCGCTCGAGTGATGGGCATGGCGACCGTTCGCGGTTACGAAGGCAGTGACGTCTCCAGCCCTGTGAGTGTGGTTGCTTCGTTGAAGCACTACGTAGGGTATAGCTATCCCACGGCCGGTTTTGATCGCAGCCCCGTGCTGATTCCGGAAAACACGTTGCGCGAATATTTTCTCCCGAATTTTGCGGAGACGGTGAATGCCGGCGCCCATACGGTGATGGTGAATTCCAGCGAAGTGAACGGGATTCCCGGCCATGCCAACGGCTATTTATTGAAAAACGTGTTGCGCGGCGAACTCGGCTTCCAGGGATTGGTCGTGTCCGACTGGATGGACATCAAGAAACTCGTGAGCGTGCATCACGCTGCCGCCGACGAGAAGGAAGCGACGCGCATCTCTGTCCTCGCGGGCGTGGACATGAGCATGGTGCCTAGCGATTACAGTTTCAGCGATCTTCTGCTCGCACTGGTGCAGGAAGGCAAAGTTCCCGTAAGCCGTATTGACGAAGCCGTGCGGCGAATTCTCACTGTGAAATATCAACTCGGGTTGTTTGACGATCCATTGCGCGGGATGGAATCGAAGACGGTAATTGGCTCCGCGGAATCGCGGAAAGTCAGCCTGGAGGCGGCGCGCGAATCCATTACGCTGCTGAAGAATGATGATCATGCGCTGCCGCTCGCGAAAACCGCGCACATTCTCGTTGCCGGCCCGGACGCCGATTCGCTGATCCCTCTAAACAACGGATGGAGTTACACATGGCAAGGCGATCGCGAAGGCGCGTATCCCAAAGACCACGCGACCATCCTGAAAGCGATCCAGGAGAAAATCGGCGGCGACCGCGTGACCTTCGTTCCAGGTACGGCGTTCGACCGTGAAATTGACATCCCGAAGGCCGTCGAAGCGGCGTCAAAGGCGGATGCGATCGTAATTTGCATCGGGGAATGGGCTTATGCGGAAACGCCCGGGAATATCGCGGATCTCACCTTGCCCACCGCGCAGCTTTCCCTGGTCCGTAGGATTCTGGAAACCAAGAAGCCGGTGATTCTCGTTTTGACCGAGGGACGGCCGCGAATCATCAGGGAAATTGCGGATGGGGCCAAGGCCATCGTCATGGCCTACAATCCCAGCAATGAAGGCGGGCAAGCGCTCGCCGACATTCTTTTTGGCGATGTGAATCCGAGCGGCAAATTGCCCATCACTTGCCCGCGATGGCCGAATCGGCTCACCACTTACGACCATAAAGTATTTGAAGGAGATGATGGAGGAGCAGGAAAAGCGTTGAGTATGCCGCAATTTGAATTCGGTTTCGGTTTGAGCTACACGAACTTTGCTTATTCTGATTTGCACGTTTCTCCCCCCGTGGCATCGGGAACCCAAGCAATCCACGTGGACGTAACGGTGAAGAACACGGGGGACCGCGAAGGAAAAGAGGTCGTACAGGTCTACATGAACGAGAGGGTAGCAAGCGTCACCCCGTCGCTAAGGCGCTTGAAGCGTTTCGCAAAAGTCTCGCTGAAGCCCGGCGAGAGCCGCCGTGTTTCATTCGAGCTTATGCCGGACGACTTGTCTTTCATTGGTTTGGAGAATAAGCGCGTCGTTGAGCCAGGAGTTTTTGACGTGAAGATCGGCGGACTCGCCCAAAGCTTCGAATGGAAATGACGCGAGAGAATTGAGAAGGGCAAGTGAAGAATTCGGTTTAGGACTCGCGCCGACGACTCGCGATTTACATCCTATCAAAGCGTGGATGCCTCCGGGCCCTCAGTCTTTCTGGGCGAGCAGGGAGGTGCGGACGGCCTGAAGTTCTTTGCGCTTCGATTTTTCGACGTCGGGGAAAGAGAGATTGAGACCGTTGAGGGCTTCGAGAATGGCGCCCGCGACGACAAGACGGGTGAACCATTTATTGTCGGCAGGGACGACGTACCAGGGGGCGTGTTTGGTGGCGGTTCGCTGAATCATTTCCTCGTAAGCTTCTTGGTAGTCCTTCCAGAAGCTGCGCTCCTGAACGTCCGCCATGGAGAACTTCCAATTCTTTTTTGAATCTTCCAGGCGCTCGAGGAAACGCTTTTTTTGCTCTTCCTTGGAGAGGTGGAGGAAGAATTTGCGGATGACGACGCCGTTACGGGTGAGATAGCGCTCGAAAGCGTTGATGTCTTCGTAGCGCTCTTGCCAGATGTGCTTGGTGACGAGGCGGCCGGGAAGTTTTTGTGCACGGAGATACGTGGGATGAACGCGCACGACGAGAACTTCTTCGTAGTAAGAGCGATTGAAGATGCCGATTTTGCCGCGCTCGGGAGTGTAGCGATTGGAACGCCAGAGATAATCGTGATTTAGCTCTTCGGGGCTGGGCGACTTGAAGGAATGAACGTCGCAGCCCTGAGGGTTCACGCCAGACATGACGTGCTTGATGGCGCCGTCTTTGCCGGCGGCGTCCATAGCCTGAAAAATGAGCAGAAGGGCCCAGCGATCCTGGGCGTAGAGCATTTCCTGGAAGTGGCTGAGGCAAACAGCGCCGTCTTCGAGGAGGCTCTGCGTCTGGCGCTTGTCCTTGAAGCCGTTGGTGTCGGCGGGGTTGTGATCCTTGAGGAGGAATCTTTCTCCTTTGGTGATGCAGTAGGGCTCGATGATGCGCGAAGCTTCCTTTAAAAGTTTTTCGTTTTTCATAATGACGGCAGTGTAGTACAGGCGCGGAATTCAGAACAGCGAGCCGAGGCCCCAGCCAAATACGCCGAATCGATTGCGGGCGAAGAAAAGAGATTTGTCGGAAAGGCGAATGCGGCGGTCGAGGCGGAGCACATTAACTGCATAGTAGGAGCGAAGCGGGACCTGGACGCCAGGCAGGGTCCAGCGGAGTTCGATTCCAGTCGAGCCGTGCAACGCCCCGTTGGGGGCCGACAGCAGTAGCGGCTTTGTAGGGCCAAGCCAGTTGGGGAGAAGGCGGCCGGAGCCGAGATCAAAAAAGCCGGCGGCCTCCGTTCTCCCAGCGAGCGGAATGCGATATTCGGCGTTTGCGGCGGCCATGAGATTTGAACCGGCAGGGGCCGCAGAGCGCGTCGCTGCGCCAGAGGCCGTAGTCCCGGCCGTCTCGGCGTAAGGGCCGAGTTCCCCAGGACGGAAGCCGCGGACCAGATCGTCGCCCGAGAAAAAACGAGCATAGAAAGGCATGTCACCGCGATAGCTGCCCGCTCCGCTGAAAGTTGTTCGGAAGGCCCAGGAGTTCGCATGTGCAAAGATGGGATCGCGTGCAGCGCGGCCATACTCGGCCGAGGTACGAATCATATTTTCGCTGCCACCCAGCAGTCCTCCGGAAAAAGTGTTTGAGAACAATGCCCGCTCATTTCCTGTATCGTGCGCCCAGCCAATTCCAACAGAACGGCTTGACACCTTGGTACGAACGTCGCTGATGGTCAAGCCAGGCGCATCTGCCGGATGCGTTGCCGGATAGTGTGTTGTCGTGAGCGCGAGCGCATAATTGATGTTGAGAAAGTCCGAGTTGTTTAACGCGTAGACCCAGGGGATGCTGACTCCCTCGCTTTGCGAAGTAAAGAAGGGGCCCTTTACGCCGCTAGCGAATCGTGGGCGAAGAACGTTATTGAACACTGAGAATGCCAGCGAGGCGCGCGTGCCGAAAATGCCCTCCTTTGCGAGTCCGAGCATGACTTGCAGGCTCTCTGGGCCTCCATCGAGTTGTGCAGAGAGGAGCTCTTCCCGATTCAACAAATCGAAGACGGTGTAGACAACGCCCAAGGTGCTGCCGAATTGACCGGTGCCTCCGGCCAGCGAGGCGCGCTGCTGGCCGATTTCCTGCAGGCGGATCGAGACGTCTGCGGTGTGGCTGGTCTCATCGAATTGGACTTGAATATCTTCTCTGTGGATGGGTTTGAAGTAGCCCGTTCGCGCCAGACGCAGCAAACCGGCCTCGAGCAGGTGCTCGTCGACGGGACGGCCCTCGCGCAAAGGAATTCTGCGGCGAACGTAACGGTCACTGAATTTGTGCAAGCCTCGGAATTCGATCCGCCGCACCGTGTAGGGAGGCGAGTCGCTTAGATCGAATGCAACGCGGACGGAATGACTCTCCGGACTAAAGATCTGGTTCACCGCAACGGATCCGGGGGAAACCAAGGCCACATTGGAACTCTTCGACTGAATGCGCGCCGTCCAAAAACGGCGTAGCCTCTCGATTTCTTCCTGCGAGAAGGGTCTCGTCTGCTCAAGTTGCAGAGAATGGATAGGCTTCCCGCTCCGATCATTCGCGGCTTGGCGAAGGGCATCCGTCGCCCCGATGGATTCGAAGCGGTAGTAAGTATTCGCCTGCACAGGAATCGAAATGGCGAGCCCGGTCTTCGCCGTTTCATGGGGCCAGGGAAACCATTTGCGGGATTGTTCATTCAACGGCGTGATTAGGGCGCTGCCAATTCGTGCTTCCGGATATCCGTGGTCCTGATAATAGGTCAGGAGGCGCCGGCGGTCTGCTTCGAACGCTTCCTGCGTGTAGGCGTCCTTGCCGCGCCACGAAGCCAGCGGTTTCCAGGGAGCGATTTCCCGCATTTGCTTGCACAACAACTTCGAACGGATTTGTGGATCGCCGGTGAAATTGACGCGCCGGACATGCAAGAGAGGTCCATCACGGATCTCGAATCGAGCCGTAACCGTGGCATCCGGGGATTCGCTCCGGCGGACTCGGACCACGGCTTCCGGGTGGCTTAGCTCGTTCAAGTTCGACCGAATCGCCGTCGCGATCCGCAGCAGTGAAGCGGGATCTGTTGGTTTTCCGAGGCCCGGCGCGAGCTGTTTGTCCTTGAGCAGTTTTTCGATCTGATTGCGGGAAAGCAGCTGGGAGCCGGAGTACTCCACTTTAGAAAGAAACGGGCGCTCTTCCAGATGAAAAATGAGAACGATGTGCCGATGACCGTCAATAAGGGAAGACGCATGTGCCGTGGAAGGTACCTCATCGACGCGGATCGATTCGAACCAGCCTAGATGAGCGAGGGCACGAACATCTTTATCAATCTTTGCAGAGTCGAAACGATCTCCGGGGTGCGAGCTGATTTGCGCAGCGACTGCGCCGGGAGCGATTCGTCGTAATCCCGCAAAACGCAGCTCATCGACAATAGTGAGTTGCGACGTGTTCAAGAAACCACGCGGAGCTTCGGAAGGCTGGTCGCGATTTTGCGCCAAAGCAGGAGCCGCTCCGGCCAAGAGAGAGCCGCAGCAAACGAAAGTCGCAAGCCAACGCACCAGCATCCCTCCTTGCACCGAGGAGGATCACTCAAAAGATGTCGCGAATCCGGGGTAAGGTTGTCCGTGTGCAAAAGAAAAGCCCGTCCCAAAATGTACTGGGGCGGGCCTTCCTCCAGGGCAACTGATGCGCGTGCGAGCGCGGCAGCTTACTGTTGATTCTGCTGATTCAGAACGGTGCCGGTACTCGGATCGAGGATCAAGGGATTGCCCTGATTCTGGTTGCCCTGCTGGCTGAAATCGAACATTCCGTTGATGGGGCCAGCGATGGCGTCGAATGAGCCTTGGCCAATGCGCTGCCCGCCGAGCCAGTTGTCCTCGATGAAGCGGATAACCGAACTCTGGTCCGTAATCGAGTGATCAACGAAGTTTTTCCGCGCCCACGGAGAGACAATCAGGAAAGGCTGACGCGGACCATAGCCGCAGCGGCCAAGCGCGTGCGTGTTGGCAGGATCCACTCCGGGTAATGCCGTCGAAGTTGCGGAGGCGCCGCATAGCCCCGCGCCGGATAGTGCGTCTTGTGCGCCCTGGGACTGGTTGACGATGGGGCTCATCTGATGGTCGTACCAGCCGTCGGAATCGTCATACATGATCACAACGGCGGTGCTTGCCCATTCGGGTTGTGTCTGGAGGAAGTTGAGCACACCGACAATGAAATTCTGCTCATCCAAGGGATTGGAATAGCCGGCATGGCCGTCTTGAAACGCCGGGGCCTTTAGGATGCTAACTGCGGGGAAATTACCGGCGCTGACCGCGGCAAAAAAGTCCACGATGTCATAATTGTGATTGGCAGGACCGTCGTGGCCGATTTCGGAAACAGATAGCGGCCGGGTGTGCTTGAGATTGGAAGTCGTGGCGGAATACTGGAAAAAGGCGTGGTGCGGGATGTAATCCTTTGTCTTGCCCGACAGTCCCGTGGAAGTGCGCGCACAGCCGGCGCTACCATCGGGGTTCACCGTCTGCAAATTAAAGCCGCCCATGAACGATCCCCAAGAGACGCCAGCGGCTTCGAGCAGATCGCCGATATTCTGTCCCTTCATGGATATTGTAATAGCGGCGTTAGAGCAGGTGTCGCCGAGCGGGTCGGGGTCACTGATGACGCTGAACGACCCGCTTCCGCCATCCACAACCGCACCGGGAAACAGAGTCGGCGCAAGGTTGATGGCGCCGTTGGTCTGGCCGGAAACCAGGTTGAGCAGGCCAGGCGTGGACGGACCAAACGTGCTGCTGAATGAGTTGTCGTTCATGGCGAAGTGCTGCGCGTAATTCCACAAGGCTGTGACGGTGTTACCGTCGAAGTAGCCCAGATTCAGAGCGGTCGTGTTGAGGATGCCTCCGCCGGCCGGCGGTACATCGGCCCTTCCAACAGTAGAAGGGAAAAGATCCATCAAGCCATTGTCGAAGGCCTGCTGCTCCTGCTTATAACCATGGCCCTGATCTCGCGTGACCGCTTGCGAACGATCCAAGCGGAACGGATTGGCCGCACCAGTGCCGTTCGCCGGATTAAGGTTGGGGTTCTTCGTGAGGAGCGCGGGGCCCAAGCCATTTACGACGGGGGTGTTGGGTTTGCCGTAAAAGGCTGGCTCGCCAGTTGGATTTGTCGCATTTGGATATGTCCCGAAATAATGATCGAACGAGACGTTTTCCTGGAAAATGACCACAATATGCTTAATGGGCGTTGCCGTCGAGCCACCTTGAGCGAAAGCAGGTTGAACAGGGAATAGCGCGATGGCCGCTGCCGCCACTCCGGCAAGCGTCCTCGTAAACCAATGAGCCATATGAAGTTTCTCCTTGGATCTTCAGTTTCGAACATCAATGCAAGTTCCGAGCCTGCGTCTGCCATTGAGTGTACCCATCCCTCAGAACACGTCGGAGCCCAAGGCCGCCGCCCAATGAGTCTCAGGCAAGTTCGGTTAGTGGAACGTTAAAATCCCGTCAAAACTGTTGGCAAACGGTATAAATTTCTTGAGCCTCGAACGCACCTCGCCGTCCAAAAACCCTGTTGAGATAGGCTTCGCTCTCGTAGTCACGCCGGAGAAGATTGTTCTGGAGATTCGGACCTAGTACTCACTGCCCGCGGGCGTGATTCGCACTAGCACTCGTGTATACTTTTGACGGCGATTTTCTTCGCTATTGATGATCCCTTTCCTCCATCTTGGCCCTCTGACGATTCCAACGTTTGGCCTCATGGTCGCGACTGGCCTGTTCGTCGCCGCCTACGTCTTGCAAGCCGATTTTGACCGTCGCCGAGCGAATTTCCTGAAGAACGGCTATTTAAAGGAAGGCAAAGACCCAAGCCATCACGACGAAGGATTCCTGATTATCGGCATCGCAGGTCTCAGCGGCTTGGTTGGCGCGCGGCTCTATCATGTGCTGGAGAGCCCCCGGGAGTTGATCGCCGATCCATCCATGCTGGTCAGCCGGTTTGGATTTGCGTGGTTTGGCGGTTTTCTTGGCGGCTTTGTCGCGCTGGTTTTTCTGGCGAAGCATTACAAAACTCCCGTGCTGGCATTCATGGACGTGTGCTCTCCCGCAGCCGCGGTGGGTTATGCCATCGGGCGCATCGGCTGCTTGCTCTCCGGCGACGGCGACTACGGTATTCCGACAGCGCTCCCCTGGGGCACGAGCTTTCCCAACGGGGTCGTGCCCACAACGGAGCGGGTCCATCCCACACCCATCTACGAATTCTTTATTTGGATGGTGATTGCGGCCTTCTTGTGGCGCTTGGGACACAAAGCCTTGGCTCGCGGCGGTACCAAGGGCGAAATCTTTGGTGGCTACCTCATCCTGACAGGCATCGCCCGGTTCTTGATCGAATTCATCCGCATCAATCCGCGCTCATTTTTTGGCATGTCAAACGCGCAGGCCGCCAGTCTCGTTTCGATTCTTGCGGGGACTATCTTGCTTTGGAGAATCAAGTCCGCATAAGAGCGGCACAGCGAAACGAGCTGAGCCCGCTCTTACAACATCTGCCGCAGGACGTACTGAAGAATGCCGCCGTGGTGATAATAGGAAACCTCCTCCGGCGTATCCGCTCGGGCAACGACTGAGAACGTCTTCACCTTACCGTCCCCGGATTTGGCATGAACCGTTATCGGCTTCTTAGGCGCCAGTGTCGAGACGCCTTCGAATTCGAAAACTTCATGACCCGTCAGGCCGAAGGATTCGCGATTCTCCCCCGGCTTGAATTCCAGCGGGAGCACGCCCATGCCGATCAGGTTGCTCCGGTGAATGCGTTCGTAACTCTCCGCAATCACCGCACGCACACCGAGAAGACGCGTGCCCTTCGCAGCCCAATCGCGTGAAGAACCGGAACCGTATTCCTTGCCGGCGAGGACCACCAGCGGCACACCCGCTTCGCGATATTTCACCGCGGCGTCGTAAATGGATAGCTTTTCGCCGGCCGGAAGGTACAACGTCCAGCCGCCCTCCGTGCCGGGAGCAAGTTGATTGCGCAAGCGGATATTCGCAAAGGTGCCGCGCATCATCACTTCATGGTTGCCGCGGCGCGCGCCATACGAGTTGAATTCGTGGGGCTTCACGCCATTGGCGATTAGATATTTGCCCGCAGGCGAATCCACCGGAATCGAGCCGGCGGGCGAAATATGATCTGTGGTCACGCTGTCGCCGAGAATTGCCAATACTCGCGCGCCGCGGACGTCCGCGAGAGCGGATGGGGCTTTTGGCATATTCTCGAAATAAGGAGGCATCTTGATGTAGGTGGATTTCGGATCCCATTTGTAGATGTCACCCAGCGGAATCGGCATGGACTTCCAGTGCGCGTCGCCTTCGAAGATTTTGCCGTATTGCTTGTCGTACTGCTCGGTGGAAACAGCCGCTCGCACAGTCGTTTCGATCTCCGATGGAGACGGCCAGATATCTTTCAGGAAAACTGGCTTGCCCGCCGTATCGTTTCCGAGCGGTTCGGCGGTGAGGTCGAGATCCATGCGGCCGGCGAGCGCGTAGGCCACAACGAGTGGCGGGGAAGCCAAATAATTCGCGCGCACCAGCGGGTGAATGCGTCCTTCGAAGTTGCGATTGCCGCTTAGGACGGCAACAGCAATCAGATTGTTATCCTTGATCGCGGCGCCGATTGCGTCCGGCAACGGGCCGCTGTTGCCGATGCACGTCGTGCATCCGTATCCCACCAAATGGAATTTCAACTTTTCCAGATACGGCGTCAGGCCCGCCGCGAGCAAATAGTCCGTCACGACTTTCGAACCGGGAGCGAGGCTCGTCTTGACCCACGGCTTCACTTGGAGGCCCCGCTCGACCGCTTTCTTTGCGAGCAGGCCAGCACCCAGCATGAGCGAAGGATTCGATGTGTTGGTGCAGCTCGTTATCGCGGCGATGACCACAGACCCGCTCGAGAGATCGAACGAATCGCCATTGTTTCGCACAGCCACGTGTTTTGCGGGCGTGCCTTCCACAACTTTGGTGAAGGAAGACTTGGCCTGGCGCAGCGGCACGCGATCCTGAGGGCGCTTCGGGCCGGCAACAGTGGCCTCGACCGTTCCCAGGTCCAACTCCAACGTGCTATTGAAAAGAGGGGGTGGCGTGGCGTCCGTGCGAAAAAGCAGCTGCTCTTTGCAGTAGGCCTCGACGAGGGCAATCTGTTCCGGCGGCCGCGCCGTGAAATGCAAATACGCCAGCGTTTCCGCGTCCACCGGAAAAAAGCCCATCGTCGCGCCGTATTCAGGCGACATGTTGGCGATGGTGGCCCGGTCGGGCACGCTCAAGCTGGACAAGCCCGAACCATAAAATTCCACAAACTTGCCCACGACGCCCTTCTTGCGCAACATCTCCGTAACCGTCAACACCAGATCCGTGGCCGTCGCCCCCTCGCGAAGGCGGCCATGGAGACGGAAACCCACGACGTCCGGAATGAGCATCGAGGAAGGTTGGCCGAGCATCGCGGCTTCCGCTTCGATACCGCCGACTCCCCAGCCGAAAACTCCCAGGGCATTCACCATCGTCGTGTGCGAATCCGTTCCCACCACCGAATCCGGGTAAGCCTCAACTCGGCTGCCCGAGGGCATCGCGCAAACCACTCGCGCGAGATATTCAAGGTTCACCTGATGACAAATGCCTGTGTCCGGCGGAACCACTTTGAAATTTTGAAAGGCGGTTTGCCCCCAGCGAAGAAACGCGTAGCGCTCCACGTTCCGCTGAAACTCCATCTCTGCATTCAAGCCGAAGGCGTTTACGTTGCCGAAGCTATCCACCTGCACGGAGTGATCGATGACCAGTTCGGCAGGGAAGAGCGGGTTGATCCTTTTTGGATTGCCGCCCATGCGCACGAACGCTTCGCGCATGGTGGCAAGGTCAACGACGGCGGGCACACCCGTAAAATCCTGCAGCAGTACCCGCGCCGGCATGAACGCAATCTCTTTCTCGGGATCGCCGGGACGGCGGTTGGCCAGGGTGCGAATGTCTTCCGCGTGGACGAAACGGCCATCTTCGAAGCGCAGCAGGTTTTCCAGGAGAATACGCAAAGAGAAAGGGAGCTTCGCTAGGTCACCAATGCCCTCCTTTTCGAGGAGCTCGAGCCGGTGAATGTCGAAAGTTTGCGCGCCCACATTCAATTTGTCGCGCGTGCGGAAAGAATTGCCCGCGTTGATGGCCATTCTCACGGTCCTTTCGCTTGGCTCGTAGCTCTCTATGATAACCGAAATCCAATCCAAGCGCCGTGCGGCTATACTTATAGGTCTGTGAACGTCGTCCTCATTTCGACCTACGAGCTGGGCAGGCAGCCCTTTGGGCTTGCTTCGCCCGCGGCCTGGCTGCGCAAGCGTGGCCACCAGGTTGTTTCGCTCGACCTGTCTCGGCAATCACTGGATGAATTCGCAGTTCGCGATGCCCGGTTAATCGCGATCTATTTGCCGATGCACACAGCGACCCGGCTGGCGGTGCGGTTGATTCCGTCCCTGCGCGAACTGAATCCAAGTGCGCACTTCTGTTGTTACGGACTCTACGCTCCCATGAACCAGGACTATTTGCATTCGCTCGGCATCGCAACGATCCTCGGCGGCGAATTCGAAGATGGACTCGTACATTTGGCGGAGCGCCTGGCCTCGGGTAGTCACCAACATCTTGAGCAGCAACTCGAGCCTTTCATTTCTCTTGCCCGGTTGCCGTTTGAAGTACCGGACCGTGCCGGAATGCCATCCATCGAGAACTATGCTCACCTCATCGTTCCTGGCAATGGTTACCGGAACGTTGGTTCTACCGAGGCTAGCCGCGGTTGTAAACATCTCTGCCGCCACTGTCCCATCGTGCCGGTGTACAAGGGCGTCTTTCGAATCGTAAGCCGCGAAGTCGTGCTCGAAGATATCCGCCGCCAAATGGCTGCCGGCGCTCAGCACATCTCTTTCGGCGATCCGGATTTCTTCAACGGCATCCGCCACGCCCTGGAACTGGTGGAAGAATTCCATCGTGAATTTCCTGCCGTCACGTATGACGTGACCATTAAGATCGAACATCTCCGCAAGTACCAGGAGCACCTCCAGAAGCTCCGCGACACCGGATGCCTTTTTGTCGTCAGCGCCATCGAATCGGTGGACGACGCAGTCTTGGATTTCCTGGATAAAGGCCACACGCGACAGGATTTCTTGCACGTCGTGAAAATTTTCCGCAAGCTGGGCATGACCCTCCATCCCACTTTCGTGCCATTTACTCCCTGGACCACGCTCGGCGGGTATCTCGATTTGCTCGGTGTGCTTCAGGAGCAAGCCTTGATTGAAAATGTTACGCCAATTCAGCTCGGGATTCGTTTGCTGATTCCCGAAGGGTCGAGGATGCTGGAGCTGGAATATGTGCAGCGAGTGATCGGGCCGTTCGATCCACAGTCCCTGGCCTATCCGTGGGAAAACGCCGATCCGCGAGTGGATGCGCTGAGTAAGACCGTCCAAGAGATTGCAGCTGTTGCTGAGCAGCGCAAGGAATCGCGGTCGCTCACCTTCGAACGCATCTGGCAGGCAGCGCACGCCGCGGCTGGCATGTCCGCACCGTCGCTTGCCGCTGTGCCAAGCTCTTCGCCCGGCATTCCGTTCCTGAGTGAGCCCTGGTATTGCTGCGCCGAGCCAACAACGGATCAGCTGGTATCCATTGGCGGTCCAAAGCCCATGGCAAAAACTGCTACTGTCCATGCCGATGGCTTTGTGTGATCCAAAACTGGAAATCGCTGCGCATGACCACCTCTTCCAAAAAATTGTTGCTCTTCACCGGAAAGCTCGGCTACCAGACGCGCAGTTTCGAAGAAGCGGCGCGCAAACTGAGCGTTCAACTCGAATATGTCACCGACCGATGCCACCAATTGGAAGATCCTTGGGGCGATCACGCTATCCCGGTACATTTTGAAAATCCGGAAGTGGCGGCCTACACGGTGATGGAAGCGTTCCGCGGCAAGGATGTTGGCGGGATTCTTGCTCTCGGCGACCGTCCTGCCGTCGCCGCTGCTTACGCCGCCCGCGGGCTGGGTCTTCCGTACAACCATCCCGCCGCAGTCGAAGCCTGCCGCAGCAAACTTCGAACACGAGAGGTCTTTCGTGATGCGGGACTTCGTGTCCCTTGGTTTCGAAATTTCTCCCTTCATCCCGCGCCCGAACCCGCACTGCTCGGCATCTCCTACCCCTGCGTCTTGAAACCGCTCTCGCTTTCCGCAAGTCAGGGAGTGGTCCGCGCAAATAATCGAGAAGAGTTTCTGGCGGCAGCAGCGCAAATACGCCGGCTGCTTGAGTCCCCGGAAATTCTCTCCACGCGCGAATCCCATCTCAATCACATGTTGGTAGAAGGCTATATCCCGGGCAGCGAAGTGGCTGTCGAAGGACTTCTCACGGCCGGTGTTCTGCGGATCCTGGCGATTTTCGATAAACCCGATCCGTTGGAAGGCCCCTATTTCGAAGAAACCATTTATGTTACGCCGTCAAGTCTTCCGAAATCGCAGCAGCGGGCTATCGAACAGTGCGCGGTGGATTCAATTTGCGCCTTGGGGCTTTCTCATGGCCCCATACACGCGGAGTTTCGAATCAACGAAGACGGGATTTGGCCACTCGAAGTAGCGCCTCGGCCCATCGGTGGTCTGTGCGCCCGCGCACTGCAATTCTTGTCAGGCGAGCAATCTGAACCAATCGGACTCGAAGAATTGCTTCTCCGCCACGCGCTTGATTTTCCGGGCTACGACACACCCCGCGAGCCGTTGGCTTCCGGAGTCATGATGATTCCCGTTCCCGCGAGCGGCACCCTCGATGCAATCTCCGGCGAAGATGCGGCTCGTTTGACCCCTGGGATTGCCGAGCTGCACATTACCGCTCGCATGCGCGACTACATTGTCGCCTGGCCCGAAGGCTCCAGCTATCTCGGGTTTATTTTTTCCAGGGGAAATCAACCCGAAGAAGTAGAGCAGGCGCTGCGGTCTGCGCATGAAAAACTGAAATTCTCGATCACGCCGCGGCTTTCCGTAGAACATCCCGCCACTCGGCGGCTGAACAACGTAGCACGTTAGCCCTTCGCTTTGGGTGGGACATATCCTTCGGGCAGTTTGGCGCCTTCCCCGAAGAAAAATTGCTCAAGTTGTTCTTCCATGATTTTCTGCGAATTGGGATCAAGTGGATTCAGCCGGTACTCGTTCATGACCATCTTGGAATACTCCAGCCACAGCTTCCACGCATCTTTCGAAACGTTTTCGTAGACGCGCTTGCCGATCTCTCCCCTCCAGGGAATGCGATCCAGTCCAGGTAATTCTTTGCCGAATTTGACACACATCACCATACGCGTGCCCGGCTTGACCGCTTCACTCGGCGCAGGTATCGGATCGCAGGATTCGTCCGCCATTCTGTTCACCTCACGAACATCGCTCCTGTTCACCTTACTGCAACTTCGGGCAAATTCCTAGTGAGCTGGAGGGTTTGGCGATGCAGCTGGAGGGAATTGCCACTTAGCGTTCTACCCAGTTGGGATAAAGCGTGCCATTGCGCCATAAATTGCATATCCTTTCCAGTTCTTCTTAATCTAATGTTGGGGCCGATGTCGGCTCGAAAACCGGAGGTGACACTTTGCTTGAAATCACCACCCTCTTCTGGGACATCGGCGGAGTCATTCTGACGAACGGTTGGGACCGTGGCTCGCGCCAGGCGGCTGCGGCCGCCTTCCACTTGGATTGGGAGGAGTTCCAGGATCGTCACGATCTTTCCTTCCCAGCCTTCGATTCCGGGCTCATTACGTTGAATGAGTACTTGGACCGCACGTTGTTTTATCGCCCGCGTCCCTTTACGCGCGAGGAATTCACGGCTTTCATGTTCTCCCAATCGAAGGAATATCCCGACACGCGCGCTATTCTCGACAAACTCGCCGCCGGAGAGAAATACTTCATCGGTGCTATAAATAATGAACCGCTCGAGCTCAATCAATATCGCATTGAAGCTTTCCATCTTCGCAGGAACTTTCTGGTCTTCTTCAGTTCCTGTTACGTTCGAACTCGCAAGCCCGAGGAATTGATTTTTCGCGTAGCCCTTGAAGTCACCCAGCGTCCGCCTGAGCACTGTCTCTTCATTGATGACCGGCCTCTGAACCTGGAAAGCCCGCGCCGCCTGGGAATGAACACCATTCATCATCAAAACGCGGAGCAGTTGCGTTCCGAGCTTGGAAAATACGGGGTTGAGGTATAGTTTTGTGCGTCGCTTGATCTGCCTGAACGGGATGCGATTGCACTGAGGGGGAGAAAATGGCAGCGGATACGAGTCGTTCCGGTTCAGGGTACGCAGGCGTAGCCGAACCTTGCACGGTCGTTCTCTTCGGGGCCTCGGGAGACCTCGCCAAGCGCAAAGTCGTTCCCGCAATGTACGACCTGGCAATTCATGATTCGCTCGGTCCTCGTTACGCCATCGTCGGTTTTGCGCGCACCTCCATGACCGACGAAAGTTTCCGCACCATGGCCGGAGAAGCCGCAAAGACCATTTCCGAAGTGGGTCCCATCGATCCGAAAAAATGGGACGAGTTCGCATCCAACCTTTTTTACAATTCCGGCGACTACGGCAATCAGGAATCTTACGCGCAACTCGCCAAGCGTCTAGCGGAGCTTGAATCTTCAAAGAATCTCGGCGGCAATCGTCTTTTCTATCTTTCCACGCCCCCGGAAGTCTACCCGGACATCGTCGAACACCTTGGCCGCGCGGGCCTTGCCCGTCCGGCCTCTCCAAACTCCTGGGTGCGAATCATCATTGAGAAGCCTTTCGGCCGCGACCTGGCCTCCGCCAAAGCGCTCAATCAAATTGTCCTCAACGTTTTTGAAGAGAAGCAGGTCTACCGCATCGATCACTACCTGGGCAAGGACACCGTCCAGAACCTGCTCGTCTTGCGTTTCAGCAACGGAATTTTCGAACCGCTCTGGAACCGGAACTACGTCGACCACGTTCAGATCACTGCCTCAGAGACTCTCGGTGTCGAACGCCGCGGCGGATTTTACGAAACGACCGGCGCGCTTCGCGATATGATCCAAAGCCACGTTCTGCAGCTAACCTCGCTTGTTGCCGTCGAACCCCCGGCATCGTTTGATGCCACCGCCGTGCGCAATGAGAAGATAAAGGTCTTGCAGTCTATCCGCCCGTTTGACCTGGAAATGGTCGCGCAGTCCGCCGTTCGAAGCCAATATGCGCCAGGGAAACTCGGCGATCAGTCACTCCCGGGCTACCGGCAGGAACCCGGTGTAAACCCCGCATCCAAGACCGAAACCTTTGTCGCCTGCAAATTGTCCATCGACAACTGGCGCTGGGCCGGCATTCCGTTCTATCTTCGAACTGGCAAGCGTCTTGCCAAACGCAGCACGGAAATCATGATCCAATTCCGCTGCGCCCCGCATATCGTCTTTCGCTCTCGTGACCTTGAGCCCAATCGCTTGGTCTTGAACATACAGCCGGATGAAGGTATCTCCGTCTCGTTTGGCGCCAAGCGGCCCGGAACGGAAATGAGCATTGGTAATGTCAACATGAATTTCAGCTATCGCGAAGGCTTTGGCGAGGCTACGCGCAGCGCTTATGCGACGCTGCTCAACGATTGTGTCCGTGGCGATGCAACCCTGTTCGACCGCGGTGACAGCGTCGAGGCCGCCTGGGCCCTCGTGGATCCCATTCTCGACGTTTGGACCGCAGCAAGAAGCGCCTCCGTCTCACAATATCCGGCGGGCAGTTGGGGGCCGAAGGAATCCGATCTTCTGCTGGAACGCGACGGCCGCCGGTGGTACAACCCATAGACACAACCCGGTTTAAAAGGTTTTAATCCTGGCGGTTCGGGAGGACTGGTGATCCTGGCGGGCGACGTTGGCGGAACTAAATGCAATTTGGCTCTCTTTTCTCAAAAGGGCGGCAAGCTCACGCCCGTCTTCCGGCAGCGCTTCGCCAGCAAGGAATTCGCGCAGTTTGATCTCATCGTCAAGGAATTCTCCCGCCAGGCCGCCGAGCATCTTGGCGGCGATCGCATTGACGCCGTCGGCTTCGGCATCGCCGGGCCAGTCATCAATGGCCGTGTGCGGGCGACCAACCTTCCCTGGATCATCGAAACGCAAATCCTGATCAAAGAGCTGAATGTGCCGCAAGTCGTTTTGTTGAACGACCTGGGCGCTTGGGGCCATAGCCTTGAGCACCTTGCGCCGGAAGATTTTTGCGTTTTAAATCCGGGAACTCCCGAGCCGGGCGGCACGCGGGCATTGCTTGCTGCTGGCACGGGGCTGGGCGAATCAATTCTTGTCTGGGATACCGGCCGCTATCGCGTTGTGCCCTCCGAAGGAGGCCACTCTGATTTCGCTCCGCACACCGAGCAGCAGATCGAGCTGCTTCGCTTCATGCGCCGCCGCTACCCCCAGGTGAGCTGGGAACTGATTCTCTCCGGTCGTGGATTCCGTACGCTTCACGAATTCCTCAACCCCAAAGTGTGGCACGCCTCCTTCGACGATCCTGACGCCGATCCCGCCCCGGAGATCACCCGGCGCGGCCTGGATAAATCCTGCCGCGTCTGCTCGGACACTCTCGATCTCTGGACCGCCATCTATGGCGCCGAAGCGGGAAACTTGGCTTTGAAAGTTCTCGCGCTCGGTGGCGTTTACGTCGCTGGCGGAATCGCCGTAAAAATTCTGGAAAAGATGAAGGACGGGTCCTTCTTCCACGCCTTCAAGGACAAATGGCATTTTGAAGGTCTCTTGAGCAACATCCCCGTCTCCATTGTCCTCAATGAATCCGCCCCGCTCCTCGGCGCCGCCTACGAAGCCCTCGCCGCCATCGACCGCTAGCTACGAAGCCAGCCTTTTGGTGAATTATCGTTTCAGTCCGCGCGATTCGTCTCCTCGCCTTACAATGTTTTGGTAGACTAGCTAGACGCAAGTCTTCACCGCGCACGGCTCGTGTGAAAACGATCCCATTTCACGCCGGGGCCAAGGAGCAGCGTATGAGCAGTGCCGTAACCACCCAAGCCCCCGATTTGCTGAACTATGTCAACGGTTCCTGGCAGCGATCCGCCGCATCCCAATATTTCGACGTGACCAACCCGGCCACCGCCGAATTGCTCGCGCGCACCCCTCTCTCGACCTCTGCGGACGTCGACGCCGCCGTTCAAGCCGCGGCCGATGCTTTTCCCGTCTGGCGCCGCACGCCTCCCGGCGAGCGCGTTCAATATCTCTTCAAGCTCAAAAATCTCCTCGAAGAAAATGTGGATGAACTCTCCCGCATCATCACTCTCGAAAACGGCAAGACCTTCGCCGAGGCCAAAGCCGAACTCCGCCGCGGCATCGAAAACGTCGAAGTTGCCTGCGGCATCCCTATGATGATGCAGGGCTACAACCTTGAGGACGTGACTCCCGGCGTCGACGAGATGCAAATCCGCCAGCCCCTCGGCGTCGTCGCCGCCATCGTGCCGTTCAATTTTCCGGCCATGATTGCCTATTGGTTCCTGCCCTACGCCATCGCTTGCGGAAACACGTTCATCATGAAGCCGTCGGAACGCGTACCTCTCTCGATGCGCCGCGCCTTCGAGCTTCTCGAAAGAACTGGCTTGCCGAAAGGCGTGGTCAATCTCGTCAACGGAGGCCGTGACGTTGTCAACGCGCTTTGTGACCATCCGCAAATCCGCGCAATCAGTTTTGTGGGCTCCACTCCCGTTGCTAGGCATGTTTATGCGCGCTCCGCCGCCAGTGGCAAACGCATGCAGTGTCAGGGCGGCGCAAAAAATCACGTCATCGTTCTCCCCGATGCGGACATGGAGCTCGCCACGCAGATTATCAGCGACAGCGCTTTCGGTTGCGCCGGACAGCGCTGCCTGGCGGTTTCCGTCGCCGTTACCATCGGCGAAGCGCAAAAAACTTTTCGCGACTCCATCGCGCATGCCGCCTCCTCAATTCGCGTGGGTAACGGCCTCGAGGCCGGCGTTCAGATGGGTCCGGTGATCACCAAGGAAAGCAAACATCGCGTCGAAACGCTCATCACCGCCGGTGTCGGTGAAGGCGCCAAAGCTATCCTCGATGGCCGCAACACGAAAATCCCGAAATACGAGTCCGGAAATTTTCTTACGCCAACGATCCTCGACGATTTGCCCTCCACCAGCCAGCTCGCCAACACGGAAATTTTCGGCCCCGTGCTCAGCTTGGTGCATACGAATTCTATTGACGAAGCCATGGAGTTTCTCCGCCGCAGCCCGTATGGAAACCAGGGTTCGCTCTTCACCACGAGCGGCTCCGCCGCTCGCAAGTTCCGTTACGAAGCGCCCGCCGGAAACATCGGCATCAATATCGGCGTGGCCGCTCCTATGGCCTATTTCCCCTTCAGCGGCTGGAAAGAAAGTTTCTTCGGCATTCTCCACGGCCAAGGCCGCGACGCCGTCGAATTCTTTACCGAATCGAAGATCGTGGTCGAACGATGGTCGCGTCAAGAGACTCGCAAGTTCTGAGAGGTTGCTAAAAGGTAGTGTTGGTTGTCTTTCCGAGCCTGCCTGCCGCAGGCAGGCGCAGCGAGGAATTTGCTTTTCTTTCGTTTTGTACCAGCACCTGAGAATTGCTTGTATCTGACTTGAATCGCTAGGATTTCATTTCGATGATCACGAAACCTCTACATCTGGACATGAACGAACAGATCGAGTGCGCTCAGACGCTCGCCTCGCGTTTCTATACCGACCCCGCGATTCTCGAAATCGAGAAGTCCCGCATTTTCCGCCGCACCTGGCAGCTTGTCGGCACTTTGAGCCAGGTTTGTGGCGAAGTGAACGGCGTGAAGCGTTCTATCTCCGATCCGGAAAGTTTCTTCACCGCCGATGTGGCCGGTGAGCCCATCATCGTTGTTCGCGATAAGCAGGGAATACTCCGCGCCTTCAGCAACGTTTGCCGTCATCGCGCGGGCCCCATCGCTCTGGGTAGCGGCTGCAAGAGCGTCCTGCGCTGCCAATATCACGGCTGGACCTACACGCTCGATGGTCGCCTCATCGGCACCCCCGACGTCGAAGGCGTGGAATTTTTCGACCGCAGCACCATGGGCATGGTGCCCCTTCGCTGTGAGACTTGGGAACAATTCATCTTCGTAAATTTTGATCCCAACGCCGACTCTCTCTCCTCCTGCCTCGGCAAAATCCCTGAGCAGGCGCGTGGATTCCAATTCGAAGGCCTGCAATCTGCCGAACGCCGAGACTACGTCATCCATTGCAACTGGAAGGTTTACGTTGACAACTATCTTGAGGGCTACCACATCCCCATCGCCCATCCCGGCCTGATGAAGGAGATTGACTACGCCCACTACCACACGGAAACTTTCCGTTACTACTCCCAGCAGTTCGCGCCCATCCGTGCCATGAAGCCGGAAGATACCGGCGAGCGCATGTACGCTCCCGGCACAGGCCTCCAGGAAGCTCTCTATTTTTGGATCTTCCCAAACCTGATGCTTAACATTTATCCCGACAATATCTCGACGAACGTGATCGTCCCTCTTTCCCACGAGAAGACCCTGACGATTTTCGAATGGTTTTTTCACGATGTGGCCACGTCGCAAAATCAGGAGCGCATCCGGAAGGCCGTTACGTTCAGCGACGAAGTGCAGCAGGAAGACATCGGCCTCTGCGAAAACGTTCAGCGCGGTCTGCGCTCCTCGACCTATGACCGTGGCCGCTATTCCGTAAAGCGGGAAAACGGTGTCCACCACTTCCACATGCTGCTCGGCGAGTTTCTCGCAATACCGTAACCGGTGATAATCCTTCCGTGATCGTACTCTTGATGGGCGTTGAGGGATCTGGAAAGACCACTATCGGCAAATTGCTCGCCGCGCAGCTTGGCTGGGAATTTGCCGATGCCGACAGTTTCCACCCGCCCGCCAACATCGAGAAGATGTCTCGCGGCATTCCGCTCACGGATTCCGACCGCATCCCGTGGCTCAATTCCATCCGCGAGGCCATGCTGCAATGGCAGGCGCAAGGCCGCAACGTCGTCCTCGGATGTTCCGCACTCAAACAGAGTTACCGTGAACGCCTCATGATCAGTCCCGATTTAAAGCTCGTCTACCTGAAGGGATCCTACGAGTTACTCAGGGAACGCTTGCACGCGCGCAAAGGACACTATGCTGGCGAACAACTCTTAGCTAGCCAGTTCGCAACCCTCGAGGAACCCACGGACGCTATCACCGTTGACGTCGCTCCCCCTCCGACCGAAATTGTTTCGGAAATCCGTAAACGCCTGGACCTGTGAGTATGAACTTCCGCGGCCGGGCCGGAATCAAGAGGGGCAATCCGCAAACTAGTCTGCTCGCAGACCTAAGATATTACTTTAGGTTGTTCGAATAAATGACTGATTCCAGGACAGTCATTTGGCTTGGTACGCGATTTGAATGGCTCCTAAAGCGCCCCCTTTTGGGTCCTTTCGGGGGCGAGGGTCTCGAGGAATCTGCTTTTTCTTAGCCTTTTTCAGGAAGCAGATTCCTCGCTCCGCTCGGAGCAATAATTCTTCTTATCAGGGCTTAGCCGGTGCCGGCGCCGGCTTGGGCGCGGTGCTCGGTGCCGCCGGTGGATTGAAATTCACCTTGGGCGCCTGGCGTGCCCCTTCTTCTGTCTTGAAGTAGGCATCGTTGCGCGTGAATCCGCTAAGGCTCGCCACGAGGCTGTTCGGGAAGAGTGCAATATATGTGTTGTAGTCCTGAATCGCTTCGTTGTAGCGCCGCCGTTCCACGGCGATCCGGTTTTCCGTGCCCGCCAATTCATCTTGCAAGCGCAGGAAATTTTCGTTGGATTTCAGTTGCGGATAGTTTTCAACGACCACGAGCAAACGTCCGAGCGCGCCGTCTAATTGTCCGTTCGCCGCGATTTTCTCCGCCGGTGAATGCGCGCCGAGCAGTGCGGAACGCGCCTTGGCGATATCTCCGAAGACCGTCTGCTCTTGTGCTGCGAAGCCCTTCACCGTCTCCACCAGGTTCGGAATCAGGTCTGCGCGCCGTTGCAACACGACATCCACTTGCGCCCAGGCTGCATTCACCGCTTCGCGTTTGATGGCCATCTGATTTCTGTGGCCGACGAACGAACTTCCCAGAATTAACGCAACAACTATCAGGACAACCAAAATGATTAAGCCAACTCTCATATCCACCTCGAATCAGTCGGATTCACGAATTCGCTTTCTTCACGCGCTGCCATTCGCGCTTTGGAAAGTGATGCTCCAGCGCGCTTAAAACCTTTTCCAGCGCTTTCAAATACGCGCCGTACACGACAACAATTTCACCGTGCAATTCACCGGTTTCGCGCAGTTTCAGCATGGCGTCGAACGCCGATGAACTGGACCCCGTTAGCGCTGACGCCCGCGCCACTATCTCATGGGACGTAACGGGCGGCTGTTCGCCAAACGCGATCACAATGTGGCGCAGAAGCGTCAGTACTCCCGAAAACGATTTCTTGAGGACGGGCGTCAGCTCCTTCGCATTTCCAGGGGCGCGCAGGTAATGCTGCCGCAGTTTCAAAAGAGTCGTTTGCAGATCATGTTCGATCTGCACGCGATGCAGATTCATCGGCACTTCGATTTCCGCAACGACGTCTTTTCCGTAGAGCACTCGCCGTCCGTGTTTCATGTCCAGAATCTCGATGGCAAAAACTTCCGCGGCTTCCCGCAAGTCTTCGTGCGTGAAAAAAAGCGGCGCAGGCTCCATTTGTTCGACGCACCACCATTTCACTATGCCTGTCAGCCGGCCCAATTCTTCCACCGTCAAGGAACGAAGAATACAAACCACATTGATGTCCGAGTGCCCTTCGCGAAAATCTCCCCGGGCCGCCGAGCCGAACAGAATCACGCACTCGAGATTCGTCCCTGCAAATTCTTTCAGCCGGTTCACCAGTTCTTTGAGTTTTGTTTCCGTGGACAGCATTTCGCTTTCGTTCCTTCTCTACCTCTTGCCTAAACGGACGGGACAAGCCCCACCCCTACAAACGCTCGCTACCAATCGCCTGATGCGCCTCCGCCCCCGCTGCTCCCTCCGCCAAATCCGCCGAACCCGCCGCCGCCCGATCCGCCGCTCGAGCCGCCAAATCCTCCCCCGTCCCAACTGCCTCCCGAGCGTCCACCGGAACTGCCCGCCAGCAACCCTAACACAAACCATAGCAGGCCGCCGCCTCCCCCGCTGCGCGGGCCTCCCCCGCGCTTTAACAAATTTCCGATGATAGAAAGGATGATGAAAAAAACGATGAAAAAAATTATGCCGACAGTTGCGTCTCCGCGGCCTCGCGTTCGAATCTGCCGTACCGGCGGCTGGCCACTCAGTGTTACGCTCGCATCATCGGCTATGTACTTTGCCAACTGCCACGCTGCAGTTTCAATAGCGTTGCTGTAATTTCCTTGCCGCAGGTACGGCACCATGGCGCGTCCCGCATCGCCGGCCCGCGCATCATTGATCACCGGCTCCAGTCCGTAGCCCACCTCGATACGATATTTTCGTTCATTGGGCGCGACCAGTAACAGCACCCCGCGATTCTCCTTCTTGCTCCCGACTGCCAGTTGTTTGTACAGATCGACCGCGTACGTCTCCACGCTTTCGCCGTCCAGCGAATGAACCGTCACGATCGCCATCTGTGCCCCGGTCTTCTGTTCCAGCTCCGTGCACAGTGCCTCCAGCCGCGCCTTCGTTTCCTCTCGAATGACTCCCGCGAGGTCGGTTACATATCCGCTGGGATGAATGGTCTTGATGTCTTCTGCGGTGGTGAGTCTTGTCCCAAGGAAAAATAGGCAGAAGATCGCAGCGGTTCTGGAGAGTTGGATGAGCTTCATGAAGTGTGCAAGCCAGTATATCTGCTGACTATAGAACTACGCTCAACCGCGTGTAAAGTTTCATTCTCCTTATTGCTTTTACCTTTTTCCCCTGGGAAATACGGTGACTGCGATCACAGGAATAGGCGCGTTCGGCAAGAGTTGTTTCCCGCACTTTACCTCAACGCGCTGTTTTATTCTTCCTCAATCCGTCGTATGCTTAAGTGAATCGAATTTCCTCCCCGCACTTTCTGGAAGAGACTATTTTCTTTTCAAGGGAATCTTCGTGCAGCCAAGGGTTGACGGAATGAATGAAGTGAAAACAGCCCGGCCGGTTTGGAGGCCCGCAGGAAAAGTGGGCGCCGGCGTCCAGCCTTTCAAGTATCCACTGCAGCACGAATTCAGCGAGCCGGACTGGCGCCGCTTGCCGGGCTACAAGGGCGTCACCGCTGCCGAATGGGAAACCGCTCTTTGGCAGCGCCGCCATACCGTCAAGAATCTGAAAGAACTCCAAGCCGTCTTCGGATCGCTGATCCCGGAAAACCTGCTCGAAAGCATGGAGCGCGACATCAGAGAACGCGCCACCATGTCTATCCTCATCCCACCGCAGATGCTCAACACCATGGATGAGAAAGATCTGTGGAACGATCCGGTCCGCCGCTATATGCTGCCGGCTTTTGATGATCGCAATCCGGAATGGCCCAGCCATCCCAAATCCAGCCGCGATAGTCTCCACGAAGCGGATATGTGGGCCGTCGAGGGACTCACGCACCGTTATCCCACAAAAGTTCTTGCCGAAATGCTCTCCACCTGCCCGCAGTATTGCGGCCACTGCACGCGCATGGACCTCGTCGGCAACGACGTTCCGCAAGTCATTAAGCTGCGATTTCAAATTCCGCAAAAAGACCGCTACGAGCAGATGCTCGACTATCTCCGAAAAACGCCCTCGGTTCGCGACGTCGTCGTTTCCGGAGGCGATATTGCCAACGTGCCTATCGCCCAGCTTGAATCTTTCGCTTCCGCGCTCATGGACATTCCCAACATCAAGGACATTCGCCTCGCCACCAAGGGCCTCATGGGCATTCCGCAACATTTCCTTCAGGACGACGTTCTGAAGGGCATGGAGCGCCTCGCGAAGAAAGCTCACGAACGCGGCATCGACCTCGCGCTTCACACCCACGTCAACAACGCCCGCCAGGTCACGCCCCTTGTGGCCAAAGCCGTTCGAAAGCTTTTGGACATGGGTTTTCGCGACGTGCGCAATCAGGGCGTTTTGCTGCGTGGCGTGAACACCACGTCGAAAGAACTTCTAGACCTTTGCTTCACGCTGCTCGATCACGCGAAAATCATGCCTTACTACTTCTATCAGTGCGACATGATCCCCAACGCAGAGCACTGGCGCCTCGCGATTCACGAAGCCCAGCAGCTTCAGCACGACATCATGGGTTACTTGCCCGGCTTCGCCACGCCACGCATTGTTTGCGACGTGCCGTTTGTCGGCAAACGGTGGGTGCAACAGTTGAAAGAATACGACCGCGAGCACGGCATCTCCTACTGGACGAAGAATTACAAGACCGGCATCGAGACGAACGACCCCGAAGCTCTTACGCGTCTCTACGAATACTACGATCCTGTCTACACTCTGTCCCATGATGCCCAGGAGTGGTGGCGGCGCCAGGCGTCGGCGTCGTAAGAAGCATCAGCGTCCGAAGATTGCGTTTATTTTGCTACGAGAGCTTCGTACACAGGTTTTCCTATGTTTGCTCAAAGGAAAAACTTGCGAAGCCGATCACGCTGCGCCTTGCGACGGCTGTTCGTTCGAACCTATAATCCGATGTCTTTGCAGTGTCGCGCCGCAGTGCCCAAGGGGAGGAATCGTGCCGGTCGGAACCGCATTTCATGAGAGAACTCTGGCGCTCTGCGAGAGCCTGAACTACAGGGAGTGGTCGGGCTACTACACTGTCAGCGTCTATGAAATGCACCACGACCACGAGTACAACGCCATTCGAAATTCTGTGGCGCTCATCGATATTTCGCCGCTCTTCAAATACCGCGTAACCGGACGTGATGCCACCAAGTTCGTGAACCGCGTCATCGCGCGCGACATCAATAAGGTCGCCGTCGATCAGGTGATTTACTGCTGCTGGTGCGATCCCGAAGGAAAAGTGATCGACGACGGCACGATCACCCGCCTGGGCGAGAACGATTACCGCTGGACGGCTGCCGATCCGAGCTTACGCTGGTTTCGCCAGAACACCTTGGGGCTGGATGTAAATATCGAAGATATTTCGGAGCAGACCGCGGCGCTGGCCCTGCAAGGGCCCATGTCCGGAAGGCTCTTGAAAGAAGTGACCGACGCCAAGATCGAGAACCTGAAATATTTTCGCGTGACCCGCGGGAAAATTGCCGGCGTCCCGGTGGACATTTCACGCACCGGCTACACGGGCGATCTCGGCTTTGAAATCTGGATGCCGTGGATTGATGCCTTGAAAGTGTGGGACGTGCTGGTGACGAAGGGAAAAGCTTTCGATATTCATCCCGCCGGCATGATCGCTCTCGATATCGCGCGAATCGAAGCGGGGCTGATTTTGATCGAAGTGGATTACATCTCCAGCAAGAAAGCATTGATCGAACCTCAAAAATATTCGCCCGCGGAGATTGGCCTGGGAAAGCTGGTGGATTTGAAAAAAGAAAATTTTGTAGGCCGCGAAGCGCTCGCCGTGGAAGCAAAGGAGGGCGCGGAGCGCGCGCTGGTCGGCTTGGAAATCAATTGGAACGAAGTTGAGGCGCTTTACGACAAACTGAAAATGGCGCCACAGGTTCCCAGTATGGCCTCGCGAACAGCAGTGCCTGTGTATCGTGGCGGCCGCCAGGTTGGCAAAGCGACGTCCACGACGTGGTCGCCCACGTTGAAAAAAATGATTGCGCTCGCCTGCGTGAGCCGCGAGAGCTCACGGGCCGGCACGACACTGAGCATCGAAATGACCGTGGAAGCCGTGCGCCACACCGTCTCGGCCAAAGTGGTTCCGATGCCGTTCTTCAATCCTGCTCGCAAAACAGCAGTTCCAACGATTTGAGTCCAACGTCGATTCAAGGTGTCGCTATATCATTGTGACAGGCGGCTGTACTTCTTGAGGACCGCGCGGAGTTTGTCGTGCGGCAGTGCGATCACCTTATGATTTTCGATTCCGGTCATGGTTTCGGCGGCGACCATGGCATTGACGATGGCTTCTTCGGTGGCCTGCACGGTGGCGGCAAACACTGGATCCAACCGATCGTTCGGAAGCATCGTGAGCTGCACCGGCCCACCCGGCTTGGCGGCGCCTGAATTCGCTGTAGAGAACGCGATGAAAATATCCCCTGAGCCATTTCCAGAAATGCTGCCGTTGCGTCCGAGGCCCAGGGAAACGCGCCGCGCGAGACGTTTAAGCTGATGCGAAATCAGGGGCGCATCGGTAGCGACAACCACAATGATGGAACCCCAGTCATCCTGCGCAAATGTTTCTGATCGATAGGCTGGGTCCTCCAGAATTTCTATCCCCACCGGCACTCCCGCAATCCGCAAGTTCCGCCGCACGCCATAATTGCATTGCACCAGCACACCCACCGTGTATCCACCAAATTTCTCTTCGATCTTGCGCGAAGAAGTTCCGATGCCACCCTTGAACTCGTTACAAATCATTCCTGTTCCGCCGCCAACGTTGCCTTCTTGCACTGGCCCGCCCGCCGCGGAATCCATCGCATGAAACGCGTGTTCCGGTTTCACGTGGAAGCCATTGATGTCATTCAGCCAGCCGTCCCATGTTTCCGCGACAACCGGAAGCGACCACCAATACCCCGTGGGATCCGGCTGGCCGTGCGCCACGCGCCACTGGATGACTGCGTCGCGAACGACGCCGACGCTGTGCGTGTTGGTGATCATCACCGGGCCTTCCAAGAAGCCGGATTCCTCGATCCAGGTGGTGCCGGTCATTTCACCGTTTCCATTCTGCGAGAACCAGCCTGCGAAAACGGGATTGCTCATGGAATCCTTCCCGCGCGGAAGAACTGCAGTCACGCCGGTGCGAACCGGCCCCCTGCCAACTTGCAATTTGCCTTCACCGGAAATCAAAGTCGTATGGCCAACCGTGACGCCGGATACGTCTGTGATGGCATTCAGGAGGCCCGGTGTGCCATCAAACGGAACGCCAAGATCGCGGGCGCGCGGCTTGGCAGGCGTGTTGTTCTGAGCTAGCGTGGGAGATATCGCTGAAAGCGAACAAAAGAAAATTGCGATGGAACAAGAAAGGGCGAAGCGCATCATCTATTATTTTTTCTCCCAGGAGGATTGTGCGGAGCGCAGCAATTCCGTGTTTCTCTCTACCGCTCTTTCGAGGAACACTGCTTGTTGCGAGGCCAGCTTCCAATCTCCCTTCTCGACCGCCTCCGTCAAACCGGGGAACTCTAAATGCGCGTAGGTGTACCGGGAAGAGTAAAGAAGATGCTGGAACCACGGGCGCCCCGGAATGCCGGCGGGATCGAGCCAGTTGGATTCCACTTGAAAAAGATCCGCGTTGAGGCGCTCAATCTTTTCCGGCGAAACGTTGCCAGCAGCAAGATCATTCTCGGCTGCGAGGCGCAGATTGTTCCCGGCTTTCTCAAACTCGGCAATGCGCGCGTGCAACCGTTTCAAGTCGAGTTGTGATTTTAATTTGTTGTTCTGCTCGAGTTCGCGGAGAAATTGTTCGAGTGCTGCTCCATTGAACCCAAAGTCCAAGGGCAAGATGTCCGCATTGGCGAGACGCAGAGCGACCAGTCCCCAAATGCGCGTGAGGGCCACGTGGTATTCAAACGTCGGGTCTCCGATATGCGACATCCAGTAATGATCGTCGTACATCGAGTGATACACCCCGTAGTCGCCCGTGAAGCCAAGATTGATCACTGGACGGCCGAGATGGTTCAGGAACACGGTGTGATCGGAGCCGCTCCCGATGCGCGTCTCGACGAGCGCGCTGTCGGCCGGCGCCGTGCCTGTTTTCGAATTCCGCGCGCTTGTGGCGCGCCACACCTCGTACAAGGATTTGCCGGAAGGCGCGCGAACCTCACGCGAAGCTTCGACCAGCATCGGCGCGAGAGAAGCAACCGCGGAAGGCGAAAAACTCAACCCATCCGGGCCTGCCGTCGTCGCAGCGCCCGCAACGGATTCATCCACGTTGATATATGCGACGAGTTTTTTCTTCAGGTCGTCCGCGAATTGCTCGCCCCATTCCGTGGAACCGGTCAGCGCGTATTCTTCGCCATCCCAACTGCACACAACAACCGTGCGCCGCGGCCGGATCCCGTGCTGCTTCAGTTCGCCCAGCGACCGCGTTACCTCCATCATGGAAGCGGTGCCGCTCGAAGGATCCACGCCGCCAAACGCCCAGGCGTCGCGGTGGTTCCCAAGCACGACCCATTCGTCCGGCAGCTCGTCGCCGCGGATTCGCGCCTCGACCACCGTGTAAGGCTGCATGCTCGTGTCCATATCCACTTTCACATGAACTTTCACCGCGCCGGTGAGGCGATAGGTGATCGGCAGCGCCCCTTGCCAGTCTTTGGGAGCCTCCGGCCCATCCATATTTTCCAGAAGCGGCTTCGCGTCACGCCACGAAAGCGGAAGCCCGGGGATTCTCGGCAACGACCGAGCCTCTTCCGGGGCAATATGCTTTGCGCCCGGAACAGAAGCCCAGCCGGGCGTCGTGGGATCGCCCGGAATGATGTAATCGTAAGTAATCGCCCCGCGCTGAATGTGACTCTCAGGCCCCCACGGGCCATCGGGAAAAACTTTGCCGCGCGCAAACCCATCTTCCGCGGGATCGGAATAAATGAGCAGTGCCGCAGCGCCTTCACGTTCCGCAGTAAGTGCTTTGAAACCGCGATAGCTGTACGGATTCGAATAGCGCACGAGAACGATTTTGCCTTTAACGCTGATGCCATTTTTTCGCAGCAGATCGTAATCTTCAGGATTGCCGCTGTGCGCATAGACGACTTCCGCGGTGATGTCCCCGGAGGCGGAATATCCAAAATACGATCCCGAGACCGCGGGATTCTTCGTGTCCGGATCAACGTCATAAGCATCTTCGCGGAGTGATGCCGTGAAGTGCACCGGCGCTGTCATCTCCAGCGAGACGCTGCGCGGCTTCGAGTGAAGCACGTCGTAGCGTCGCAGCAAGACATCTTCCCAACCCTGCTTCCGCCATCCGTCCGCGATGAAATCGGCGAGTTCGTTATTCCGCGCCGAGGCTGCGGGGTGAGGTTCAGCGGTTAAGGTGCGGTGCCACTCGCGAGCCTTGTCTGGAGAGGGGATTGCCTGAAACGCGTTCTCCAATTGATGCTCGGCGGCGGCATGCGCCGCGGAAAAACCGAGAATCGTGGAAGCCGCCGGAACACCCTGCTTTTGCTGCGCTGATAGCGCAAACGCAAGGAGCAGCAGCGAACCAAAACACATTCGAATCGTGCGCCTAAGAGTTCTCATTTATGAATTCATTCCCCCCTGGGAAATGAGCGAGCAAACCACTACCAAAGAAAAGTTCCGGCTCAGAATCAGTTAAACACTTTCGCCAAAGCTGACTTGAGCGCTCGGACGATTAGCGCGGATTCATCCGGCGAAATCGTGAACGGCGGCGCCAGCAGGACGTGATCGCCGCGCTGCCCGTCAACGCAGCCCTGCGTCGGGTAAGTGAGCACGCCTTCCGCAACTGCCGCCTGGCGGATGCGTTCGGCAATATTTTCCGCTCTGAGAAGAGGCTCTCGCGTGGATCTATCTTTCACAAATTCAATTCCCAGGAGAAGCCCGAGCCCACGAACATCGCCGACGTTAGGGTGCGATTGCAGCAAAGAAAGTGCTTCGCGCAAATGATTCCCGGCAGGATTCACGCGATCAAATAGTTTGTGCGACTCAAGATAGTCCAGAACTGCATTGCCTGCGGCCGTGCAAACAGGATGCGCCTGGTACGTGAAGCCGTGCATGAAGGCGCCGGAGCCGCGTTCGAACGCTTCCACCACGCGAGCAGAAACGAGAACCGCGCCGAGCGGCGCGTATCCGCTCGCGACCCCCTTGCCCACTAAAATAAGATCCGGCTCGATCCCCCAATGCTGAACCGCAAACGGTCTTCCCGTGCGTCCCATGCCCGTCATGATTTCGTCCGCGATCAGCAGAATGCCATTCTTGCGGCAAATTTCCGCAATACGGGCGGCATATCCTTCAGGCGGAACTGCCGCGCCCAGCGTCGCGCCGACGACCGGCTCGAAGATAAAGGCTGCAGCCTGCTTGGCGTTGTGTTCGGATAGGTGGACTTGAAGATCGTCCGCGCAAGCCAGCTCACAGGACGGAAACGTTTTTTCAAATGGGCAGTGAAAGCAAAAACATGGGGCGATATGTCCCCAGTCCGCGATAAGCGGCTCGTACGGTGCGCGGCGGGCCACGTTTCCGCTCACGGACATGGCGCCCAGGGTGCTCCCGTGATAACTCTGCCGGCGCGAAAGCACGCTGTAGCGATCCTTCTGTCCGGTTTCCAGGTGATACTGTCGCACCAATTTAATTGCGGTTTCGGTGGCTTCGGAGCCGCCCGAAGTAAGGTAAACGCGCCCTCCATTGCGGAAGTTCGGCGGCGCCATCGCGAGCAGCCGCGCGGCAAGTTTTTCGGCGGGAGCCGTGTGGAATTGCGAGGTGTGCGCGAACGCAATCTGCGAAGATTGCTCGGCCATGGCCCGGCCAATTTCGGCAACCCCGTGGCCAATGCTGACAACAGCGGCCTGCCCGGAAGCGTCTAGATAGCGGCGGCCATCGGCAGCAATGATCCAACAACCTTCGCCGCGGGCGGCAATGGGAAAAGTTTTTTTGAAGTTGCGCGAAAAAAGTCCGCTGCTCTTCGGCATGGGATGTCCGGGAAAGGATTGTAGCAGAGTCGCTGGTCGTGCCAGCGCGACGAGAAGAATCGCAATCGGTCAGTTCTACTCGAACTCGTGCCTTCGTGGGTAGTCGACGATGATGGCTCGGCCGTCGGTGAGCGCTTTGACCGAGTGGCGGACACCACTCGGCACGATCGCGACCAAGCCTGCTCGGGCGATCTGTGCTACGCCGTCAATAGTCACCTCAAGCTCGCCCTCGATCACTTCGTAGACTTCTTCCTGAGGATGGAAATGCTCGTGAATGGACGAACCACGCGCGAAATCGTAGTGTGCAAATGTCATGCTCGGCGAGTGGAAATAGCGTCCGTGCCAACCGGGCAAGCGTTCAATAATGCGAAGGCTGTTAGTGTCGACAAACGGCATAGAACACTCCTTCCTGAAGGAATCCTAACTCGGCCTGCCGATTCTGATTCTCCCTCAGAAACATGCTAGCCGAAGAAACTTGTGCTAAGCTTGCGCGGCTTTTTGCAAACAGAGCGTGTTTTTCTTCACCCAATCCATGAAAAATGGGAAGAGCAATTGAAGGAGACATCGAGCGGACTCGTTCGAACCATCGGGCGCTGGAGCCTGGTGGCGCTGATCATCAATACGATGATTGGCGCCAGCATCTTTGGTCTCCCCGCGCTGATTGCTGCGCGTCTCGGCGCTTTGAGCCCTATCGGATTTCTCGTTGCCTTTGCGGGAATCATTCTCATCGCTGCGTGCATGGCCGAAGTAGCCTCCCAATTCAAGGAAGCAGGTGGACCGTATCTTTACGCCAAAGCAGCATTCGGGCGATTTCTCGCCATCCAGAATGGCTGGCTGACCTGGCTCACGAGGGTCGCGGCCGTCTCGGCGGTGGCAAACTTGTTCATCACGTATCTTAGCGAATTTTTCCCCCTTGTGAAGTCACCACTCGTCCGGGCTGCCGTCCTGACCGTTCTGATTGGTTTTCTTGCCGCCGTGAACTATCGCGGAGTGACGGAAGGGAATTGGGTCAGCAATTTCTTCACCATCACGAAGGTGACTCTCCTCGCGTTTTTCATTGTTGCGGGTCTTGCCGCGCTCGTGCTGTATCCCGGCATTCGAATCACACCCAGCACGATTCATACGAACGCCGCCGACTGGTTCGAAGCCGTGCTGCTCATGATTTATTCCTATGGAGGATTCGAAGCGGCCCTCATCGCAACGGGGGAGACGCGCGATGCCCGCAAAGACATTCCTTTTGCTCTGTTCACCGCCATGGCGGTGACAACCCTACTGTACATGGCTGTCCAATATCTGGTCATCCATACGATTCCCAATGCCGGCGCGTCCACCAAGCCGGTCGTGGATTCCGCGCGGCAATTCCTCTCACCGCTCGGAGTCCAAATTGTCGCAGCTGGAACGCTCGTCTCCGCTTACGGCTACCTCAGCGCAAACATGCTCCACACGCCGAGAATCACGTTCGCCATGGGAGAGGGAGGAGATTTTCCGGCAATCTTCGCAAGAATCCATCCGCGCTTTCGAACGCCGCATCTTTCCATCGTCATCTTCGCTGTGGCTTTGCTTCTGTTTTCCATCGCGGGAAATTTTCGCTGGAACGCCATGCTCTCGAGCGTCGCACGGCTTTTTGTGTACGGCTCCGTCGCTGCTGCCTTACCGGTCTTGCGAAAAAAACAACCGCAAGCCGATGCGTTTCGCCTGCCATTCGGCATCGCCATTGCCGCGCTCGGCCTGCTCTTCACCGCAGTGCTGGTGATTCGAATGCACCTCGGCGAATTCATCGTAATCTTTATGACCGCCGCCCTCGCTTTCGTGAATTGGCTCTGGGCACGGAATCGTACTCTTGGATTCGATGCCGAATCGTGACATCATCCGGATTTCTCAGAGGGGTTTTGAAGCTCGCAGTTTCTCACGGGAGAGAAAGATGAAAGGTATCGTTCGGCGATTTGGATTCGTTGGTGCGCTGGTATTGGCATGCGGACTGGCTGTTGCGGCGCAGGAAGCAGCGAAACATCCCATCACATTTACGGACATGATCGGCATGCACCGCGTCTCGGAACCGCAGGTGTCGCCCGACGGAAAGTGGGCCGCATTCACGGTCACGACACCAGACATGGATTCGAATCGCAACGCGAGCAATGTCTGGGTGGTGGCTACAGCAGGCGGCGCGGCAGTTCAGCTCACGCAGAGCGGGCATGATTCCTCGCCGGTCTGGTCTCCGGACGGAAAGACGCTGGCGTTTCTCTCTTCGCGCAGCGGCGATTCGCAGGTGTACTTGCTTTCAATGGAAGGCGGTGAAGCGCAAAAGCTGACAAAACTCTCGACCGGCGCGGATACCGTAAAGTGGTCGCCGGACGGAAAGACCATCGCGTTTACATCGTCTGTCTACCCGGATTGCAAGGACGATGATTGCAACGGCAAGCGCGACGCGGAAAAAGAAAAAAACAAAGTGAAGGTGCACGTGGCCGAGCGGCTTCTCTATCGACACTGGACGCACTGGAACGATGGCAAGCGCAGCCATCTGTTTGTCACGGCGGCAGACGGCAGCGGGGCGCCCAGGGATCTGACCCCGGGCGCGAATTACGACGTGCCGCCGGACGAGCGCGGCGGGCCGGGCGACATCAATTTCTCTCCCGACGGAAAAGAGATTTGCTTCACCGCCGTTACCGACAAAATGGAAGCGATCAACACGAATGCCGATTTGTTCATCGTGCCGGTGGCGGGTGGCGAAGCAAAGCGCATAACAACGAATCCGGGATTCGACGGGAATCCGGTGTACTCGCCGGATGGAAAATACATCGCGTATCACGCGCAGCTCACGCCCGGGTATGAAGCGGACCGCTGGCGCGTGATGCTCTACAAGCGGCAAACGGCCAAGATTGAAAATTTGTCCGAGACGTTTGACCGGAGCGCGGACGGTCTCGCCTGGTCCGCCGATAGCAAGACGATTTATTTCACCGCGGAGAACGAAACGCTGCAGCCTGTCTATTCGCTCCCTGCTTGCAACTGTGGCTTGCCGGCAAAAGTAATCACCGAAGGGTTCAACAGCGCGATTTCTTTTAGCGCGGACGGAAAAACGCTGGTATTCGAGCGCGCCAGCCTGACGATGCCGGCGGAAGTTTTTGCCGCGGCGGGCGACGGCTCAAACGTCCGGCAAGTGACGCATCTAAATGAGGCGATCCTTTCAGCGCTGGAAATGAATGCGCCGGAGACGTTTTGGTTTGCCGGCGCGGAAGGCGCGAAGGTGCAAGCGATGCTGATCCGTCCGCCGAAGTTTGACGCGACGAAAAAATATCCGCTGCTGGTGGTGCTGCATGGCGGGCCGCAGACGATGTGGTCGAACGCGTGGGGCTATCGCTGGAACGCGCAAGTATTCTCTGCGGCGGGATACGTGACGCTAATGATCAATCGGCGTGGGTCCACGGGTTACGGCCAGAAATTCACGGATGAGATCACCAATGACTGGGGCGGAAAAGCGTATGTCGACGTGATGGATGGCGTGGACTACACGCTGAAAAAATATCCGTTTGCGGACGGCACGCGGATGGCTGCGGCCGGCGGCTCCTACGGCGGGTTCATGGCGGATTGGATTGCGACACATACGGGACGATTCAAGGCCATCGTGAGCCACGCGAGCGGATATGACCAAGTTGCGATGTACGCCACGGAAGAGCTGTGGTTTGAAGAGCACGACATGCAGGGCACGCCATGGACAAACCCAGAAAGTTACAAAAAGTGGTCACCGGTCACTTACGCCGGTGAGCTGGGAAAATTCAAAACGCCCACACTGGTAGTCGCCGGAGAAAGAGACTACCGCGTGCCTTACACGCAATCGCTGGAGTTTTTCAGCGCGCTGCAACGCCAGGGTGTTCCCTCGAAGCTGGTTATCTTTCCCGATGAAGGGCACTGGGTGCTGAAACCGCAGAACAGCCAGTTCTGGTACAAGACTTTTCTGGACTGGCTGGCCTTGTATGTGAAATAGCGAGGCGTTCAGGCCTCGAGCAGACGCTCGAAGGCTTTGCGCGCAAAACGAAAGAGATGATAGAGCAAGAATGCGGAAATGGTGACGAGCGCGGCAACGACAATAGTCGTCGCAAGCGGATGCGCGGTCGCCATCCACGTCAGCCAAACCGCGAGAAGGTCTTCTCCAAAACTTAGGATCCAATTGCTGAACGGTTCCGGGCTTGCATTCACCGCGGCTCGTGCGCTGGCTTTTGTGCCGTGTGAAGTGAGCGCGACGCCGCCGGCTACGAGTGCGGCGCCCCAGCGCCACTCCGGAGGCGCCGCCCCCGCTGCCGCGTACGCCAAGAGCGCGGCTGCTGGCGGCCGAATGAATGTGTGAACCGCATCCCAGACGATGTCGAAATAGGGAATCTTGTCCGCGAAAAACTCGATTAAATACAGTGCAATCGCAATCCCCAGCACCCAGGTGTGAGAAAGAATCTGCAGGGAAGAAGGCAGGTGGAGAATTCCGAAGCGCTGGAGAATGCCGAGTGTCGCGACAGTCGCGTAAACGTTGAGGCCGGAGGAGAATCCGGCTCCCAGAGCCATCCCGAGAGTCTCGATCGGGCTCATTTGTGCCCATCATAGTAGGTGAACGAGTCTCCCAGCGCCAGTAACTCCTGCTCATAGGGCGCAGACGTTCCGTTTGACCTGCCGGTAAGGGAAAGCCATTCTGTTGACTGGACGGTCACCCATGTTTGGGCTCAGCCATCTTTTTTATCCATGGGGATTTCTGGTGCAAATATTCGCCATCGTGCATTTTGTGCGGAGGCGCCCGGAGAACTACTGGTTTTACATTATTTTCTTCGGCGGGTTCCTGGGAGCAGGCGTCTATATCGTCGCGGAAGTGCTGCCGGACCTTGGGCTTCTTCGCGGAGTGTTTCAAGGGTTCGGTCGGCGGTCGCGCATTCAAACCGTCGAAACGCTCATCCTGGACAATCCCTCCGTCGCGAATTACGAAGAACTGGGAGAGCTGTACAAAGATCAACGGCAATACGAGAAAGCGCGCGATGCCTTCAATGAGGCCATTGCGGCGAGAAGCGATTCGCCCTACACGTTTTATTCACGGGCGCAGTGTTCGATGGGGCTGAATGATCTGGCCGCGGCGATTCCTGATCTGGAGCGCGTGGTTGTGGCCGACCGGAAATTTGATTACTACCGCGCGGCGGGATTGCTGGCCGATGCTTACGCTCGAACCGGACAACTAGAGCGCGCTGAACAACTCTTTGCCGAAGTCACGCAGATTTCAACGACCCCGGAAACGCTATACAACTTCGCCAGCTTTCTGAAGGCGGCAAACCGGCGCGAAGAAGCGCGCGAGTGGGCCCAAAAGCTGCTGGCGAAAAAACAGACACTCCCTCGTTACATGCAGAGGCGCGAACGGCCATGGTTTCGCAAGGGCAAAGCGTTGTTGAAAGAACTCACCAGCGCTTGACCGGCATTGACGCCATCTATCCGTCATACCGGAAGCGCGGTCTGATACAATCCTTGCTGCTTTCCACCCTGAGAGGTCGCCATGCGAATCATGCTTTCCTTGGGAGTCATAAATCTTCTTGCCGCGTCCGCTTTCGCTCAGCAGTCTTCAACTTCTCCCCAAGCTCCGCCAAAAGAGCTCCCGCAATTGGAACATTTCAGCACTACCAACGCGGACAGCAGGGCCGAGCCTTGCGACGATTTCTACAAATATGCGGATGGAAAGTGGCTCGCTGCCCATCCGATACCAGCCGATCAGGTGACTTGGGGTGTCGCCAGTCCGCTTCAACTTTGGAACGAAACTGTTCTTTTACAAACTCTGGAGCAGAATTCTGCTGACAATCCCAAGCGCACGCCCAATGAGCAAAAGGTCGGCGACTATTACTTCGCCTGCATGGACACCAAGGCTATCGACGCGCACACCGCCGAATGGCTGAAGCCGGAACTTGATCGCATCGCTAGTATCAAGGACAAGACAGGCGTCGCCGAGGAAGTCGCCCACCTGCACCAGACCATTCCTGGCGCCTGGGAAGGGAACGACAATGCGACGGATGCGGCGTTATTCGGTTTTTCGGGCCAGCCCGATTTCGATGACGCTTCGCACAACGTGGCAGGGATTGACCAGGGCGGCATGGCCCTTCCCGGGCGCAGCTTTTATCTGGATGAAGACGCCAAAGCCAAGGAAATCCGCGCAAAGTATCTCAAACATGTCGCCAACATCTTCGTGCTCTCCGGCGAAAAGCCCGGGCAGGCTAAGACCGATGCGGATGTTGTGCTGGCCATGGAAACGGAGATGGCCAAGGTGGCCATGGACCCGGTCGCACGCCGCGATCCCAAGAATCTTAATAACAAGATGTCACTCGCGCAGGTGAAAGCCCTCACGCCCTCGTTCGACTGGGATCTCTATTTGAAGCTCGTGAAGGCCCCTCCTTCTGCGCCGCACTATCTCGTGACCTCCCCGGACTTCTTCAAAGGCCTCGAGGTATTGCTGAATCAGCATCCTCTCGACCATTGGAAAACGTACTTTCGTTGGCAGATGCTGCACGGCAGCGCCAGAGCATTGAGCGAAGCATTCGTTCGCGAAGATTTTGATTTTTTCAATCACACGCTATTCGGGGCTCAGGAACTGCAGCCACGTTGGCGTCGTTGCGTGCGGGCCACCGATGCCAACCTTGGCGAGGCTCTCGGCCAGGTTTACGTAGAGCGAGCTTTTCCTCCCTCCAGCAAGCGCCGCGTGCTCCAGTTGGTGCAAGACCTCCAAGCGGTCCTGTCCAAGGACATCGAAGCGGCGGATTGGATGACTCCGGAAACCAAGAAACAGGCCCAGGTAAAACTTCGCGCTACCCTCAACAAGATCGGCTATCCCGATAAGTGGCGTGACTACTCCAGCGTCTCCATTGGCCGCTCCAGTTACCTTCTCGACCGTCAGCACACCACGACCTTTGAGTACCACCGCTGGGTGAACAAAATCGGCACGCCGCTGGACCGCACAGAATGGGGCATGACCCCTCCGACCATCAACGCCTACGAGGATCCGCAGTCCAATACCGTTAATTTTCCCGCTGGTATCCTCCAGCCACCTTACTTCGATCCCCAGCAAGATGACGTGGTGAATTACGGTGCGATTGGCGCGATCATCGGCCACGAAATCATCCACGGGTTCGACGACCAGGGCCGCAAGTTCGATGCTCAAGGGAATTTACGCGACTGGTGGACGGAGTCCGACGGCAAACAATACGACCTGCGCGGAAAGTGCATCGCGGATCAGTACACCCAGGAAATTCCGGAGGCGGGCGCCGGCGTGAAGCAGGACGGCCGCCTTACCCAGGGGGAAGACACCGCCGATAACGGCGGACTCCACCTGGCG
This sequence comes from Candidatus Acidiferrum sp., assembly GCA_035704085.1. Classification (GTDB taxonomy): domain Bacteria; phylum Acidobacteriota; class Terriglobia; order Acidiferrales; family UBA7541; genus Acidiferrum. The sequence goes on from DASSXG010000117.1 coordinate 68,779, forward strand.
CTCCTGGCGCTGCAAAGTGATTTGGCTCGCGAGGGCAAAAGCCTCAGCGATAAGGGCTCCGACGGCTTCACCAATTTGCAGCGATTTTTCCTGTCCTATGCCTTTGGCTGGTGCGAGCAATACAGGCCGGAGCTCATTCGCACTTTAGTGCTGACCAACCCTCACTCCTATCCGAAGTACCGCGTCAACAATGTGGTTTCCAACATGCCTGAGTTCAAGCAGGCCTTTGGCTGCCATGAGGGGCAAAAAATGGTTCGCCAGAATTTCTGCCGTATCTGGTAACAGCAGGCTGGTGGCAACTCTGCCGCAAATGCCCCCGCTGGGCGCTACTCGGCGTCCCCCTAGCGCCACTAAATCCGGTTGTGGAGAGTTGGAAGCTCTATGGTGCTAGCCACCGAGTGCGGGCGGATTGTCGCATGCTGAAAACTGGTAGGCCACCGGTAGGAGACGAAAATGCTTGACTCTTGTTCAGGCCGCTCGTATATGGAAACAAAGTAGGTGGCCGGCGGTCACGCCTGTTATCTGCTCAGCCTAAGAAGGAGATCGGCATGAAGAAAAAAGGCAAGAAAGACGACAAGAAGACCGGCAAGAAAGGGTAGTAGAACCGCTCCGATAATTTTGGCCGACCCAGGCGCCCCGAAGAAATCGGGGCGCCTTTTTTTTCCAACGGACAGCTCTCGATTATCATTCCATTGAGTCCAGAGACCAAGCGGAAAAACTGTGGCATGAACTCCGGGAAGAATTCTCTCATCTACGGGATGTCCGTGAGCCTCATGCGCTGCTGTTCCTCATCTCAGCTCGTTGAAATCTTAGCCGCCACTTTGTAAGCATGGTTATGGGAAACTTCTAGGATATGAAGCAGAAAAACGAGGAATTTCTCTGGGCCGTTCCGATCCAGGAAGAACGGTTAAACGAGCTCACCAGTAATGCTCCTGAAGAAAAGGAAGTGCCGTTACGGCGCGATATTCGCTCGCTAGGCAAGCTCTTGGGAGATGCTCTTGTTGAGCAAATCGGCCCGCAATTTTTTGCCGTGGTCGAAGAGCTGCGCACCACCATGGTGAAGCGGCGAGAAGCGGGACCCAGTTCGCCGGATGCTTTGCAATTGATGGCGAGTGCGCGCAATCGAGTCACAGCGATGTCAACTGGCGACGCGCAGCGCATGACAAAAGCCTTCGCCACTTTTTTCGAGCTCAGCAACCTCGCAGAGACCAATCATCGGCAGCGCAGGCGGCGGGCGGCAAAACTCCATAAAGGCGCTGCCTACCTGCCGGGATCTTTTCGAGGCACATTACAAAGGATGAAAGAAGCGGGACTTACCCGTGAACAGGCGCTGGAAGCGTTGGAGAAGATCAAGGTTACGCCGGTATTCACGGCCCATCCCACAGAAGTTTCGCGGCGCACTGTTCTTTTCAAACGAAGACGAATTGCCGAACAGTTGGAGCAATTTGACAAATTGCCTCTGACCGACGATGCCGCTCGCGAAGGGCAAATAGCAATCGCCGCGGAAATTGCCGGTTTGTGGCAAACCGACGAAGTACGGCGCAAACAGCCCAGCGTCCGCGATGAGATCAAAATGTGCCTGGACATCTACCGAACCTGCATCATCGATTGTTTGCCCGCTGTGTATCAGGAACTGCATGGCGCCTTTGAAGAGGTTTACAGAGGAGCGTCACACCTGCCGCAACTCCTGAGTTTCGGATCGTGGATCGGCGGTGACCGGGACGGAAACCCAAACGTGACGCCGGACGCCACGCGCGACGCTTTGCAAATGGCGCGCGCGCTGATCTTGAGATATTACCTGCGTGCAACGCAGCGCCTGATGGAATTACTGAGCTCCTCATGCCAGCAAATCGGCGTCTCGCCGGATCTCCTGCGTCTGCGCGATCGCTATCTAAATCTTGTCCAGCTGCGCAAACAGCCCTGGGGACCGGAAGATGAAATCTATCGTGTTGTCCTCGCCAGAATTCAGGAGCGCCTGTCGCGAGCCATGGAGCAACCACCGCGTGAACAGGCCTATTCCTCCGCTGATGAATTCGTCGCAGACCTGATCGTTCTTCGCGACAGCCTTTTGCAGAATCGCGGCGAGAGACTCGCTCACACCATCCTCGATCCTCTCCTTCGCAGGGTGGAATGTTTTGGCTTTCATTTGCACACCGTTGACATCCGGCAGCATGCTGATATTCATCAGCAAGCCCTAACGGAGATATGCGGTACTGCTAAGTCTTTGGTCCCGCCCTCGCAGACGACACTCGGCCTGATGGGCACGCTCCGCACCATCGCTCAACTTAAGCGAGAATTCCCGGCGCAATCCATTCGGCAATATGTCATCAGCGGGGTGTCCACGGCGGATGATGTTCTTTCGCTCGTGCGGCTGGCCGAATGGAACGACCTCCAGGTGATGGCGGCGAATTCTGATCCGGGCCTGACCATTGTTCCCCTTTTTGAATCCATCGAATCTTTGCGGGCTTGCCCGGAGCAATGCCGCAAGTTGTGGACCAGTTCGGAATACGCGCGATTTATGAATTCCTGGGACCGCCGCCAAGAGGTGATGCTGGGATATTCCGACTCAAACAAAGACGGCGGTATGCTGACGAGCACTTGGGAAATTTACAAGGCGCACCGCGAGTTGCATCGTGTCGCTGATGAGTGCAACGTCAAATTGAGAATGTTCCACGGACGGGGGGGCACCGTTGGAAGAGGTGGGGGACCCACCCATCGCGCCATTATAGCCCAGCCTCTCGGCGCTTTTAGTGGCGAGATTCGAATTACGGAACAAGGCGAAGTTCTGAATTGGAAGTATTCCGCGCCGGTGCTGGCGGAATGGAACTTAGAGCTGATGGTTGCGGCATCTCTCGAGGCGCTGGTACGGCCTGGGCAACAGAACGTTACGCAGGAGCAGGAGAAGTGGGAAGCAGCGCTCGAGGAAATGTCGCAAAGCGCCTTTGCTTTCTATCGCGACAAGATTGTTGGCAACCCGGAAGTAATCACTTATTTCCACGAGGCAACACCCGTAAAGGAGCTGGAATTGGCCAGAATCGGCTCTCGCCCCTCGTGGAGGACCCCAGGGGCCGGCGTTGGAAATCTGCGAGCGATCCCTTGGGTCTTCGGCTGGATGCAGAGCAGACACGTCCTTCCGGCATGGTTTGGCGTGGGCCACGCATTGGAGAGGTTTGCCGCCAAGAGCGCACACCATGAATCTTTGCTACGTCAGATGGTGAACGGTTTCCATCTCTTTGAAGATATGATTCGCAATGTTGAGATTGGAATTGCCAAAGCGGATTTCGATATTGCGCGGCTCTATTCATCCCTGGTAAGCGATGAAGGCATTCGTGAGCGGACCTTCTCAATGTTGAAAGAAGAATTCGACAGGACGACCAGAATAATCCTGCGCGTGACGGGCCAATCACGGCTCTTGGAAACGCATCATGTGTTGGATCGCTCTATCCGCTTGCGAAATCCCTACGTGGACCCCATGAGCTTGATTCAACTGGAGCTGTTGCGTCGCAAGCGCGCCGGCGAAGATACAACGGAATTGAATTACGCCCTGGGCGCCACAATCAACGGAATCTCTGCGGGATTGCGTAACACGGGATGAATGTCTTACCTCGGTTGCCAGCATGATCAGACCCTGGCCGCCGGTGTTGTGCCCGCGGAGTCTCGTGCGCTTTCCATCGCAAGCTCGCGAAGGTAAAGAAACAACGGCAATCCGAGAGAGACGCCTACAGTCAACACTCCGGCAATCGGCAACCAGACGTGACGCACGCCTAGCTTTTTGCCTTCCCGCCGGACAAAGTAGATCAGCGCCACGGCCGAGACCAGCACGTCCATCCCGAAGAATCCCCCAATGCGGTTGGCAAAGAGTTGTCGAATGAAAAATTCCATGTGTAGCCCATTCTCTAAAACCCACGGAACGAATTGCGAGTAGGGAAGCACGACGCCGAGAATGCAAAAAAGCAGGTAGGTGTTTTTGCGATTCATAGGAGGCCCTCCGGCGTTCTTACTTCCCTTCAATACGCAGGGGACCTAAGTAGTGTTACGTCAGGCGCTCAAGGCCTCTTCATGCGCCGGGCAAATGGGCTTGTAGGCGCAATTGCGGCAGATGAACCCCGGCTTCGTCGGAAATTCGCCGGCGCGGATGTCCCCGGCTGCTTCCTGAACCAACACTTCTGCTTCGTCGAGCTGTTTCGCATCGCGTGTCGTCACCTGGGTCTGATTGTTCTGCACGTAGTAGAAAACCAGGCGCACGGGGTTCCATTCGAAAATCTCTCGTGCCGCCAGCGCGTAGAGACTTAATTGCAAATCTTTCTTGGCGTCCACATCTTTTTTCGGCTTCCCCGTTTTGTAATCCACGATCTCGACATCGTTGCGGCCGAGCGAGTTCACCTGGTCCATCCGGCCCGTGATGATCACGTTGTTCTCCAGCGGCAATTCGAAACTTTTTTCCTGTTCCACTATCCTCGGTGGAGCTTCGATCATCGTCGCGTGAAAGGCCCGCAACTGCTCGATGCCATCCTCCTTATAGCCTTTTTCCTGGTACTCGTCTTCAAATCCCGCCGTTGTCCATTCTGCTTCGAAAATCCGCGCGACTTCTTCAAACGGCAGCTTCACGCCCTTGCGAAGCTGATTCATAAACCGCTTGATTGTCGTGTGCATCACGCTGCCAAAGGTCAACACGGCCCTTGGTCCTTCCTTGAGCGACCACGAACGGTTGAACAGATATTGTTGCGGGCAGCTGCGGTATGCGATCACGGCGGAAGGGCTGAGTGCCAGTGGCTCCGGCGCTGCGGGATGAAATTCCACTGCCCAGTCCGCGATTCTCGAAAAAATCTTCGCCGCCCCCGGCGATGCAGGGAAGAGCAGAGCCTCTCCGCCGTCGCCTATCTCTTTCTTTGCAGCTGAGCCCATTTGCGGCAGCCGGGGACTGAGCCGGCGAATGTCCCGCCGCTTGATCGCTGGTTCCATCAGAATGTCCTCGATGAACACCGGAATCTTTCCCTTCTTCTCCGTAATCGTCGTTACCGTCAGCCGATTCTCCGCCCGCGTCAGCGCCACGTAGAACAGCCGGCGTTCTTCCTGGATGTGAAACTGTTCGGCCGGCTCTCCTTCTTTCATCAGCGCTGCGGGAAATTCGAATACCCGCGGCCTCTCCGTCGCTGGAAATTTCTTGTTGTTGACCCGCAGCAGAAATACCTGCGGAAATTCCAGTCCCTTCGCGCCATGTACGGTCATCAATTGCACCGCATCGCCCGGCTCGTCATCCTCCAGGCAGATCTTCCCTCCTGCTTGCCCGTAGTAATCGATGTACTCCACGAATTCCGGCAGCCCTCGTGTCTCGCTCTTCGCTTCCCATTCCTTCATGAATTCCGTCAGGCGCGTTACGTACTTGCTGTCCTGTGGACTCGCCCGCTGCGCGATTTCCAGCCACTCGTGCAAATCCGCGAGAATCTCCCGCGCGCTCCGCTGCCGCAGCGTTTTCCTCTGCTCGGAGAGGGACCCCACCAATTCTCCAAGTGCCGCATGAGAGGCATCGAACGGGAGCTGCCCTTGCGGCAGTTGCAGCATGTCGTAGAGTGCTTTCTTTTCTTTTTTCGCTCGCTCTGCCAGCCGCACAAGATCCGCCGCCTCCAGTCCCCACGCCGGCGCGGCCAATACGCGCGCGCACGCGATACCGTCAAACGGCGTTGCAATCATCCGCAGGTAAGCCAGCACATCCTTCACCAGGGGGTGATCCAGGATGGACAACCTGCTGATCACAAATGGAATCCTTCGCCGCGACAGTTCCTCCGCCAGTTCATCGCGGTGCGCGTGCTGCCGGTACAGCACCGCGAAATCCTTCCACTTGCGCCCCGTTCCGTGCAGCCGTTCGAGTTCGCTCACCACCCAGCGCGCCTCGTCCTGCTCCGTCTCCAATTGCACGATGCGGATTTCTTCGCCTTCCTCTTTGTTGGCGCTCAGCACCTTCTTCGGGAAGTCCGTACTGACCGTGTTCTGCCCGATCACTTGCGTCGCCACTCGCAGGATGTTCGGCGTCGAGCGATAATTTTCTGTCAGCGAGACGCGGAACTTGGTGGAGTCCCCGTCTTCGCGCCACCCCGCAAACCGTTCCAGAAATAACTTGAAGCTTCCGAACGAAGCTCCCCGGAACCGGTAAATCGCCTGGTCGTTGTCCCCCACGGCCACAATGTTTTTCGCCTCGCCAGTCAGAAGCTCGAGCAGGCGGAGTTGCGCGATGTTGGTGTCTTGAAACTCGTCAACCAGGATATACCGGTATTTTTCTCGCAGCGTTCGCCGCAGCCCCGCGTTCTGTTCCAGCAGCTCCACGGCGCCCGTAATCAGAGACCCGAACGAAACGCGCTTCTTTTCGCGCAAAAGTTCATCGCTCGCGCGATACGCCCGCGCGATTTCCCGCTGAAGCGCCACCTCTTCGGTTCGTTCCTGGAATGTATCGTCATCGAGTGAAGTGTGTTCTGCTTCCAGCTTTGCCGCGAGTTCATCGGCGTAATGCTGATAGTCTTCGCTCGAAACCAACTCGTCCTGGCAGCGCGAAAACAACTCCACGAAATCGTTCAGGAACTGTCCCGGATCCGCCAGCCGGCGGTACTTGTCCAATTTCAGCCGCTCCAGGTTTCTTCGCAGCAGGATCCAGTGATCCACTTTGTCGATCATCAGCCGCTCCGGCGCCGCTTCCTTCAGGAGCCCTTCGCAAAACGCATGAAACGTTGCCAGGGTCACCGTTTTTCCCCGCTCGCCCGTGGCTCGCACCACGCGCGCCTTCATCTCTCCCGCAGCTTTGTTGGTAAAGGTAAGTCCAAGAATGTTTTCGCCGGACAGCGATTCATTCGAATGCAACAAATGCCGGATGCGCTCCGTGATGACCCGTGTCTTCCCCGTCCCCGCGCCTGCAATCACGAGCAGCGGCCCGTCGCCGTGCGTGATCGCGCGCCTCTGCGCTTCATTCAATTTCAAGCCGCTCTCACCGAGCGGCGCCATTTCGAACAGAGTGGCCATACTTCAAGAAGGGTAGCGGATTTCAGGGCGAAGAGGAAGCGAACAAGAAAAGGGGCAGGGGTACAGTTCGAAACGCTATGATGGTTCGGGGAGTTATATGTTAGCGATCTCCAATCCTAATGCGGCTGACATCACGCGCAAAGTCTTGTGAACGCGGATACGCCGCTAGTTGTGCGATGGATGCTGCGTGTGCACGTGCGACAAATGCAGGGGCGGCCGGAATTCTATCGTGACGTCCTGTTGCGCTTGCACAGGCGTGTTGTTCAGGAGCGTGGGCTTGTAACGCCACTGACGAATGGCGCTCATTGTAGCTGGAAGAAGAGAGCTCGAGCCGCTCACCAGCTTTATATCCAGCACTTGGCCCAGCTGTCCGACGGTGGTGCGGACCTTTACGGTTTCTGCCGATCCATAGCGATCCCCCGGCCTTGGATAACGAGGCCAAACCCAGGAGACAAGCTCACCAGCTTGCAATCGAGCGGGTTGATGAGCCATTGCGGGCCCGGGCTCGGGAGAAACAAGAACAGAAAGTTGCGAGGTCATCGCGTACGAAGAGGTGGCAGCGATCGCTTTTTCCTGGAAAAACACCCTGAACGGTTTGCTGCCTTCGGCTGGGGCACTGACCAGGATTGTGGGTGGCCGTGACGGGTACGGCGCTCCGCCCTTCGCAGGCTTTACCCTGCGTGGAGCGGGATTTTTCTGCGCGCCCTTGATCGGGCCGACAGCCTTGGGTGAATATGCGGGTTTGGGACTCACGGGTGACGGCGCGTTTCGCGCGATTAGCCCGGTCGAGTTATTGCGCTCAGGTTTGGCTTCGGTATTGGCGGATGGTTTAGCTTCTATTGCCGGCGACGAATTTAAATCTGTAAACGGCGCTTTCGCGAAAGATGCGGAGTCCAGGGTGCTTTCTTTCGGCTTTTCTTCGGAAGGCGTGGCGTCGTCGAGTTTATTCGAGACCGAGGAGTGATCGGAATCGATGACGGATCGGCTCGTTACTGGCTCGCCTGGGCGATTGGGCACCGCCGATGGCGTGGCATCAACAGACAGTATGGATTTCTGTGCGTCTCGGAGGCGCTTGCCGAGCGGGTTGCGTGCTAGTGTGAGGCCAACGGCGAAACTGATCACCGCGAACAAAAACACGATTGCGGCCACCTGAGATCCGGATATTTTAAGAACATAAGAGCGTGAGGGCGCGCCCTCGATACGATCCGCTGACGGCTTGATTTTGCCTGTTCGAACTAGCGGTCCAACACCTGTGATTGGAGCGTCGTGGCGGACTCTTTCCTGGAGATCTTCGACAAGCGATAGGCGGCTCGTATCCGGGATCTCAGGCGTCACGATCTTAGACGCTTGAAAAGGAGTGGGCGTAATGGGCGCTGGCGCGAAGGCTTGGTCTTGCTCACGGAAAACTCTTTCAATCGGATCTGTTGGGAAATTTTCGAGCGTCGCGGGGATGAGGCTCTCAGGAGTCGCTGGCGTTGAGCCTTCAAATTCCGGGGTTGGCTTTTCGGACGCGATCCAATTTGAAATTTGATTGCGGGCGTCGGCAGTGAGATCAACAAACCGCACGCCAGCGTCTTTTTTCGATTCCCCTAGCCACACAATCTGCCCGGAGACTTCGATGCATCGCCTGGTGCTGGGCAATTGCAAGCGAATACGTGGGAGGTAGTCACCGGCTTCATGGAGGTCGGCAGCGGCAACGGCCATACCCGTCTCACTTATATTGAGGATAGTGCCTCCATTGGTATCGCCGAGCTCGACGTGCACGCGGGCAGCAGGACTGGCGCGGGTGTGAAGTCGGCGGTCCCACTTGGGATAAATCGCCTCACACGGCGCCTGGGTTTCGGCTTCAAGTGCGACCGCTTCCGTTTGTTCCTGCGCGCCCGCTTCCTCCTGCGCCTTTTTCCGTTGCGCGATTTCGATCAGTGTTGCCAGCCTGCCGCCCGCTTTCGAAAGTGCGTCAAAGACGTACGCAACATTCTTCGCGTTGAACTGCAGCTGCCGGGCAGTAAGAGTTAGCCGGATGCTGTCGTCGATTTCGTCTTGCTGGTTTTCTGAAAGATAGCCTTGCAGTTCAGAATAGAGCGCGCCGTTCTCGTAATTCTCTCTCCACTCAAGAATGGCCCGGAGACGGCGATAGGCCTCCTTCTCAAATTCTTGTTCTTGCTGTTCTAATACCACAGCTTCGGTGAACACCTTCGCTGGACCATGGGGTAATCCCGTGGTTATTTCTGTCAATCCGCCGCGCAGTTCCTGAATCTTGTTGGACGGTAAAGATGTTTTGCGGCAGACCCACTCTCCGCGCGTCTTGTCGAAATCAATCGAGGCGCGATACTCATCGGTTTCATATTTGAATACCGGTAACGGCTTGAGGGGTGGCCACCTGCCGGCCAGGATTAATTTCATCTCGGCCTGTTGCGTTTGAGACGTGAGTCCAGCCATGTTGGGCTTGACCTGTTCGTGTTTATTCAGTCTCATGATTCGGCCTGAAAGCTGGCTGCCACACGATTTTGCTGGCGTTCGACCAGCAAGCTTCCCTCGTCCGCTGCCGTAAGTCCCCTGAGTGCCCAGCTTAAACCCCGTCAGGCGAGATTAGTTGCTGCCTCCGTTCGACGAGACCTCGTTTCGGCCATTTTCCGAGCCCATGCACAGGAGCAGCTTGCGCTCCCCTACTTGTCTGCTGGCGAACAGACGGCGAAACTCAAAATTCCTTGGCCCGTGCATCGCCGCCCCATCTTTCGACGATTCACCGCTGTGACTTCTTTCCCGCCGCCACGTCGGCCGCAAACTGCTTGGACTGTCCGCGCGGCACAGTGAGTGCAGTCCACTCTCCTGACTTCGCTGCAAAATGTTTCGCGAGATAAACAATCTGCCCGACATGGTAGGAGTAATGTGCGACCTGTCGGTTGATGGCCTGCGTCACCGAATGCGGCTCCGTTCGAATCGTTACCGTGCGCGCCAAGTCCGCATCAGTCAGTGGTTCCAGCGCATCGAAAACATATTTCCATCCCCGTTCCCACAACTCCAAAACTTCCGCCCGCGTCTTCGGCGGCCCTTCGAATTCCGTGTCGCGGTTGCGGTCCGGTTTTTCGCCGTCCGTAGTGAGAAAATCCATCCACCGTGAGCGCATGTTTCCACCCATATGTTTCACAACGATGGCGATGGAATTGCATTCCGCGTCCAGCGTTTCGAACAGGCCTTCGTCGGGACATTGCGCCATGGCCCGCTCCGCGAGCTTCTTGTAATAGCGGAAAAGATCGATGGAATCTTTCAAATACGAAGTCGTGAATTGGTGTGCCATGACGTAATTTTGTCTTCTACACCCGCGCTGTCAACCGAAATTCGAACACACGGAGGGCGTCAGAAATCTCGAAGTAACCGGGACGAAGGTTCACTCAACCATGTGGAGCAGAGGCGAGATGCCAAGTTGGGAAGTGGGACGCGAAAAGAAAGACTTGACAATTCGCTTTTTATTCGCCTAGTATTGCTGCGCCCAAATCTGGGATTCCTCAAGGAGACCGCTATGACCATTGGACAATCGATGCTATCGGAATTTGACCAGGAGATGCAGAACACCCGTAAGGCGCTGGAGCGCTGTCCCGACGAAAAGTGGAATTGGAAACCGCACGAGAAATCCGGCACGGTTGGCTGGCTCGCCGGCCATATCGCGACCATGATCGGCTGGATACCGGTGACCCTCACCACCGAAGAGCTGGACTACGCACCCGTGGGCGGCCCGGCATACGAACCGCCGAAGATTTCGAATCGCAAGGAGCTGCTCGCGGTTTTTGACAAAGAATCCGCCGGAGCGCGCGCCGCACTCGCGAAGGTCAGCGATGCGGACATGATGAAGAGCTGGAAGCTCCTTGCCGGCGGCCAAGAGATCTTCACCATGCCTCGCGTGGCCTGCATTCGCGGCATGTGCCTGAATCACCTGATTCATCATCGCGCGCAGCTCACCGTATATTACCGCTTGCTCGGCATTCCAGTGCCGGGGCTGTACGGACCGAGCGCGGACGAAGCCCAACCGGGCGCGGCCGGAGCCGCGGCAAATTAGAATCACAGGCTGGGGGCGGAAACTCTCCGCCCTCGCTTTCTTATCGTAGCCACAGCTTGCTTTGTGGCATCGCGGTATAATGGTGGCTGTCTCTTCATTGGGGGCCAGTCATGAGCGTGGAAACACCCGTTATTCTCTCCGCGGTTCGCACACCCATCGGAAAATTTCAGGGCGGTCTTGCCGGATTTTCCGCGCCGGAGCTCGGCGGCAAAGTTGTCGCGGAAGCGATCCGCCGCGCCGGCCTCGAAGCGAAACAAATTGACGAAGCCATTCTCGGAAACGTGGTGCAGGCCGGTCTCGGCCAGAATCCCGCCCGCCAAGCCGCGCTTAAGGGCCGCTGCGATGCGCGTGTCGCGGCGATGACCATTAACAAAGTGTGCGGCTCCGGGCTCAAAGCTGTGGCGCTTGCGGCCCAGACTGTGCAGCTCGGCGAATCGGAAATCGTCGTCGCCGGCGGCATGGAATCGATGTCCAATTGCCCCTATCTTTTGCCCCAGGCCCGTACCGGCTACCGCCTCGGCGACGGCAAAATCGTCGACTCCATGATCAACGACGGCTTGTGGGACGCGTACGAAAATTTCCACATGGGAATGACCGGCGAACTAGTCGCGGAAAAATACGGAATCACGCGAGAAGAGCAGGACAAGTTCGCAGTTGAAAGCCACCAAAAAGCAATCCGCGCGCGGAAGTCGTGTTTTTTTGAGGCGCAGATCCTGCCGATCGAAGTGCCGCAAAAAAAAGACGATGCCGTGGTGATCAAGTACGATGAATCACCCCGCGAGGACACTTCGACGGAAGCGCTCGCCAAATTGAAGCCGGCGTTCAAGAAAGACGGCACGGTGACAGCGGGGAACGCTCCAGGCACGAACGACGGCGCGGCCGCTCTAATCGTAACCAGCGAACGCAACGCGTCGCGGCTGGGGAAGCAGCCGATTGCGCGAATCGTGGCGCAGGCTATCAGCGGCGTGGAGCCCAAGTGGGTGATGATGGCGCCGGTCGACGCTGTGGAAAAATTGCTCGCGAAGACCGGATGGAATCGCGACAAGGATGTGGACCTTGTCGAGCTCAACGAAGCTTTCGCGGTTGCGGCGATCGCGGTGACGCGGCAACTCAAGCTCAATCCCGAAAAAGTGAACGTGAACGGCGGCGCCGTGGCGCTGGGCCATCCCATCGGAGCGAGCGGCGCGCGTATTCTGGTCACTCTCCTATACGAACTACAGCGGCGAAACCTGAAGCGGGGCATCGCGGCGCTGTGCCTCGGCGGAGGAAATGCCGTGGCGCTGGCCGTCGAGCGATACTGATTCACTGGAAAGCGCCGTTCAATTCGGCGCCCTGTGAATTTCCCTCCAGAGAATTGAACCCTCCGCCTTGAGGTGTCCTCCGATTCCGCAGTTCACAATCTCAGACCACCCGCCACGGTGCCCTTCTCTGGTCGAAGACTCTTCTTGACTTACCCTCAATCTTCACGATAAATAGGAAATGACGCGACGTCCTTGATTCGACATCCCAACTATACGTACTAGGGCAGCTACCAAACCGCCGCCATAAAGCAACCCTCCCGCCAACCCGGTACCCCATCTAAATCAATCGGCGACCCCAGCCGCGCATACCAAGGGGATAGACAGCGAGCATGCTCAATCAATTGTCCATGGTCTTTGGGATTATCTGCTGTCTTCTGGGTACACTTCTGCTCTTTGGCGCCATATCAAAATCGGAAATCGTCGGTCGTTGTGGGTGCGGCTCTCACGTCTTTGGGTGTGCTAGTTGCCTTGTCTTCGCTGAGGTCCTGGTTGAAGTGGAAGGAATACAAGAAAACCCAAAAGGAAGGCGCGGGAAAATTGGCGAGCAATCTCAATGGGCCTCAAAGGACGGGGCCCCTGGGACTCCAGCCCGCAAGCCAACAGGATCCACACAAGCGGCGTCGGAGTCAAAGAGTGATGCTCCAGGTTGCCGTCCTTATTAAGGCAGAGATTCCCGGTGGAAGTCTTGCGCAAGCACATGCATTCGCCGCGGTGGTGAACGCCCATGGCGGACTGTTGGAGTGTCCTTTGCGGTTGACCGTGGGCCAAAGAATGACTCTCGTCAATCCGCAATCCGGAAAGGAAGTAGGTTGCAGGATAGTGCAAGTCCAGCGATCCTCGGAAGGAAGCTTTACAACTTCTTTCGAGTTTGACGAGCGCAGTCCTCAGTTCTGGCCCGTGAGTTTACCTCCTCTGGATTGGGGTTTGACGCAGGAACTGGCAGATGGGAATGGCTGAACGCTGAACTGCGGCGCAATTCCAATCGGTCGCAGGAGCCGGCGGCGTCACCTAATCCGCCTATTCGCGTGACCACCCAGGTTCGCCCCCGGCGTGGCGCAATTCATCTTCTAAATCGGACAAGTTCCTTCGCAAGTCAGCGATTTCCTTTTTCTTTTCCTCAATCGAGTCGCGATGCGCATTTATGACTTGTCGCGTCACGTTCTCTCGCACGGCTTTCTGCGGATTCGCATCATACTGTAGCAGCGCCACCTCAAGTTCGCGTTGAAGGACATCCAGCTCACTTTGCGCGATGCGGATTTTATTGTGAAGGTCGCCAAATCGCCTACGCCAGTAAGCCTCGCCCTTCTCTTCCACTTTGACTTCGCTGGCCGATTCAGCATCGTTGCCCGCCGGTGCGACGTTCTTGGTATCAGGATTGAGCTTCAAATCCTGCAAATGCTCCTCTAAATCCGCTATCTTCTGCTCTGTTTGCCGGATTTCCTCCTGCTTCTCTAAAATCTGATTCCGCATAGCCGTCAGTTTGGCCTTACCCGTTTGCCGCGTGGAGTATTCAGGATTCGAGTAGACCGTGCGCTTATCCAGGTCTAATTTGCGCTGCACGAGGTCAGCTTCATTCCTTGCTCGCTCCAAATGCTCTTTTTCTTGCCGAAGAGCGTTTTCCGTCTCCGCAATTTCGGGGCTACTGCCTGCATCCTCGTTTTCCGCGGGTTCATTCGCAGGTCCGGATTCCTCGGTTTTTTCTTCCCTTCGAATCGCGCCAGGAGCTATGTCATTGCGTCGCGCTTCGTCTTCAATTTCCCCGATACGCTGTAGCACTTGGGTGCGCCGTTGTTGCAAGAGAACAAGGTGATCTTCAGCTGTTACTGCGTCGGGTTCTTTGTCCAAGGCGACGGCGCCAGTGGTGCCTCTGCCGTCTTTGCGAGCCTGACGCATGACACCTATTTGGTGATCGATTTCCACCAGCTCCTGCCGCAATTGCACGAGCTGTTTTGCATACCAGTTCGGGTCCTTGGCCCTCACGTAGTGGTGCACGGGTGGACTAGCGGGGGCTTCCTTTTGCTCAGAGGGCGGCTCTTGCTGTGAAAGGCTGATCGGGGGAAGGAAGCAAAACAGCAGAGCAAGAACGGTTACACGGCTAAGAATTGCTTTCGCCATCCTAGTCTCCGGTTGCGCCACTGAAACAGTATAAGTCTTCCGGATCGGAAAGAGGAATCTGTCCCGAGGTGCAGGCCCACGCGGCGACAATTGCAACGACCTGCTTAGAAGATCAGGTCAGTATGATTTCTCGATGGTTTCTAGACGGTGCTCGCGGAAGAGTGGGCCGTTTTTTCCAGGGCTTGGCGATCCCAATGTGCGAGCCGGGCGCCGGCTTCGTAGGTGGACTGGCAAAAGTCGAGGAGCGCGGCGCAGGGAGATGGCGCTCGGCGGACATCGTCATACATGAGAATGAATTCGTTGAGCTGTGGGTGGTACTTCGCGGCGTCCGGGTGGACACCAGATTCGCGGAAGCCCAGCGGTTCGGGGGCCATGTACGAATAAAACGCGGGGTCTTCGATGCCGCTGCCGGGCCAAAAGCCGGCACTGCTGGCCTCGTGGGAATAGGCTTCTCGGGTGATGGAATCGGCGCCGGGACGTTCCGGGGCGCGGCGGCCAGAAAAGCGAGTGACCGCAAGGTCGAAGCTCCCCCAGAAAAAGTGTACTGGGCTGGACTTCCCGAGGAAGCGGGAGCGGAACTCCTGGAAAACGCGATCCGCGGAGACGAGGATTTGCCAGAAGCGGCGCGCATATTCGGGATCATACGAGGCGTGGACGCGATCCTGGTCAAAGGGAATCGGATTTGGGATTTCCACCGGCATTCTCCAGATTTTGACCTCGATACCCGCCGAGCGCAGCATGTCCATGAAGGCCTGATAAAAGTCCGCCACCGTGCGTGGGAAGAGCGGGAGTGATTTGACCTGGCCATCGTTGGCGTGTAGCACCAGCTCGTGATTGAGAAAATCGAAAAGCAGTTCGAAGGTGCGGCCCGCATAGGGAATCGCGGATGTGGTCAGGCCGCGCGCACCCACGTATAGAGGAACATTCCACCAATGGTTCACGCGGGGAGTCAGCGCGAGCCGAACCTTGCCGACGATTTGCGTCCACATGTGGAGTGTGAGGTAGGTGTCCTTCCAGGAGGCAAGCGGGAGGGATGGCCAGCAGTCCGGCAGATCGCTCGTGGCGGTTTTCGGGGATCCATTCGTGTCGTGCATGTCAGACGCTCCCAGGTAATCACCGCGCCGCAAGGTGTAGCGTGGGCCGAGCAAAGAAATGTAGCGTAGATTAGCTCAAAAAGTGTCGCCTGAAAACGTGCGAGGAGCCTTCAGACTTTGCCGAGCCGTGGCGTCAGAGCAACTCGCATGCACTTCGCCAAAGGCAAAGCCCGCGGCCTTCGCGTGCGCTCCGCGGGCCCTTGGCGACGGAGCGCGCAGGCGGAGAATGCTCCGGTGAAGGGAGAAACCCCCATTCGCGGGGAGGTGGTTTATTGCCACAAGCTTGAGAATGGCGCGTTCTTCGTAGGATTCAAGTTCCAGCACACCCGGGTTCCCTGGTCCGTTTTGCAGAGGTTTGACGCAGTATAAATCGGCACTTGGCCTGTTGCTTTAGGTGACGGAAGAGGGCCGAGTACGCTGCGGGGCAAAAAATGGAGGGCGCAACAGCCCGTAAGCTGTTGCGCCCTCTTTCCGTTGAGCCGGAGAGGTTTGTGGGCTTCCCGGTTCAGCGTGGCGTGAGCCTAGAGCTTCAATTTCGTGCTGGCAAGTGGTTTGTGATTATTTCATTGTGGAAATCTGTGGACGCCAGTGCAAAGTAGAAGGTCTGAAAATTGAGCTCACGCGGGTGGAGACAACTGCGCGACGAAATGAAGGAGATCTCCATCGAGAATGGTGCGCGCCAAAAAGCTAAGGCGCCACCGGCCCTTCCGCGCCGAGACTCCACTCCAGCGAAGGCAGGAGAATGCTAAAGACTGAGATTCTAAGGTGATGGGCTAAGGTTCAGAGCATATGGTAGAGTTCCTCCCGACAGGACGTCGCTAAATCCCATTTTAGGCAAGTTGGAGGCCTGGCCATAAGAAGGACGGTGGCTTTCTTGCGGGCGTGATAACAGGCACCTATTGGAAGGATAGTTGTCGAAAGAAAACGGCAAAGCGGGGAACTCATCGATGCGTTCTGAGCAGCAACGGGGGGAGACATGTCGGACGATGTAAAGCAGCGATTTAACTCTGCGGATAAGCTGGACCGGAGGAAATTTCTTGGGGCGGCTGCAGTCACGGCCGGGATGATGCTCATCAAGCCGGCGCTGGTGCGCGGCACGGCGATAAATTCCGCGATCCGAGTGGGGCTGTTAGGCTGCGGCGGGCGCGGCACCGAGGACGCGACGAATCTTATCGATACGGGCGGGGCGCGTGTGGTCGCGCTGGCGGACCTGTTTCAGGACCAGCTCGACAGCGCGCGGGCAGTCTTCGACAAGATGCAACTGGCGAAAGGCTACTCCGCGCTGGACGCGTCACAACTCTTCGTTGGAGCGAACGCTTACCGTCAGATTGTGGCCTCGAAGGAGGTGGACGTCATCGTCATCGCGACGCCGCCTTATTATCATCCGCAGCACTTGGAAGCCGCAGTGGATGGCGGGAAGCACGTCTATCTCGAAAAGCCAGTGGCCGTGGACGTGCCGGGCGCGAAGAGGGTGATAGAAATCGGCAAGCACGCCGAAGGAAAACTAAGTCTGGACGTGGGATTTCAGATCCGCGATTGCCCGCCGTTCGTGGAATTAGTGCGACGCATTCATAATGGAGCGCTCGGCAAAATTGTGTGCGGCGAAGCATACTATTTGACCGGTTATATTGACAGGCCGGCTTGGCCCAACGCATCGCCCGCGGAGCGCCGCCTGCGCAACTGGTTGTATGACCGCATGCTTTCCGGCGACATCATCGTGGAACAGAACATCCATGTGATCGACATCTGCAATTGGGTCCTCAAGGGGCACCCATTGAAGGCTTCCGCGACGGGCGGACGGTTAGGCAGGCCAAACGACGGCGACGTCTACGGAAACTACCACGTGGTCTTTCAATATCCTGAAGGCGTGGACGTCACTTTCAGTTCGACCCAGTTTGCGAAGGGCTGGTGGGACGTAACCGAGCGATTCTTCGGCACAAGAGGAACGTCGCAATCGCCCTACACCGGCCCGCTCGGCATTGCTGGCGACGAACCGTGGCAGTGGGAAGGCTCCGGCGCGAAGGACACCACTGAGAAGGGATTCTCGGTTACGGGAAAGTTCACTTCAAACCTTGACTCGGCTGATTCGGAAAAGAAGAAGTCGTTTGTCGAGAGTATCTCCAGCGGCAATTTTCACAATCAGGCCGCCAAGGGCGCGGAATCCGCACTCTCTTGCATGATGGCGCGTACCGCCGCTTACACGGGCCGCGAGTTCACTTGGGACGAATTGATGAAATCCGACGAGGTGTGGGACCCGAAGATTGACTTGCGCAAGTTGCGCTGAGTCGTGCGGTTGGGTTCCGAATTGAATTCTGCCGTCGGCACCTCGCCTCGACAAATTGTGGAGCCCGCGCTGTTGCTTAATACTCTGGAGAGGTGCGCAGATGCGCCATAAATCGCGCCGCGAGTTTCTGAAATCTTCGGTCAGGGCAGCTTGCGTGGCGGGCCTAAGCGCAGGGATTCCTGAGTCCATGTTGGCAACCGCGACTTCACCCCGAGCAGCTGCCACGCCGCCGGCATCCGCTCCACTGCCGATCAAAAAGGGCGTGCTCCTTGACATGCTGCCAGGCAGGCTCAGCTACGCTGATCGCTTCAAGATGGCGCGCGACGTGGGTTTTGACGTAGTGCAAGCCCCCACTACGCCCGACCAGCAGAAAGCCGAAGAGATCAAGAAAGCCGCCGATGGCGCCGGCATCCGCATCGACTCGGTGATGAACATGGATCACTGGAAATACCCGTTCTCCTCTAGCGACCCTGAGGTCATCGAAAAGAGCCTGGCCGGGATGCGGACGTCACTGCACAACGCTAAGTTGTGGGGCGCAGGCGCCGTGCTGCTCGTCCCAGCGGTCGTGAATGCTGAAACGTCCTACCTTGATGCCTGGACACGCTCGCAAAAGGAGATCCACAAGCTGATTCCGCTTGCTGAGGAACTGAAAATTGTGATTGCCATCGAGGAAGTGTGGAATAAGTTTCTGCTGAGCCCTCTGGAAATGGCCAAATACATCGACGAGTTCCAAAGCGCGTGGATCAAGGCTTGGTTCGATGTCGGCAACGTGATGTTTTACGGCTATCCACAAGACTGGATTCGCACTCTCGGCAAAAGGATTGTTAAGGTCCATCTGAAAGACTTCAAGCGCAAGGAAAACGGATACGCCTGGGTGAACCTCGGCGATGGCGACGTGGACTGGGCCGCAATTCGTGAGGCCTTTGCTGAAATCGGTTACGCAGGCAGCGCCACGGTCGAGCTGGAAGATGGGGACGAGGCTTACCTCCGCGACGTGAGCCGGCGCGTGGACCGGCTTCTGCTCGGCGCACCTAAGGGTGGTGCAACTTAAACTTCTTTCTCCGTAGTTCCCAGTAGAGCCCGTTCCGGGCCCGTGCAACATCCTGGACACGCACTAGCGAAAGAAAAGTTGCAGCGGCACTAGAATCCTGATTTCTTTGACAACGGCTCCCAAAGCTCGATACGGTTTCCATCGGGGTCCATGATCCAGCCAAACTTTCCATAGTCGTACTCGTCGACCTTAGGATCAACCCACACGCCCGCCTCCTGCAAAGCCTTCAGGGTGGCATGCAAATCGTCCACGACATAATTCATCATGAATCCCGCCTTGCTCGCTCCAAAGTATTTTGTCGAAGCGGGGAAAATGCACCAAGCGGTAAGGTTATCTTTCGCGGGGCTGTCCGGATCGCTCCAGCGAAACATCGCGCCGTTTTCGCCTTCGCTTACGATGCCGAGATGTTTGGCATACCAGTCCCGTAGCGCCTCTGGATTTTCTGACTTGAAGAAGACTCCGCCGATTCCACGCACGCGTGTCATGGCGCGAATGATACATGGGCATTTCCGCGCGAGCAATAGTTTGTGCAGTGACGGCGCTCATTGAGTGCGAAGGCCAGCCTTAGTCGCGAAGCCAAGCGGAATTTAGTAAGCAAGCCCTACACGGAGTTTTGAACCGGGGCCTCCGAGGCTGGCGCGGCTTTCAGGTCGTTGCCGCAGAAGGGACAGAACTTGTCGAGTTCGGCGACTTCGTGTTTGCACTGGGGGCAGGAGGGATGGAGGTTGCATTTGCAGTTGGGGCAAAAGTTGAAGCGCGCGCTGACGGAATACCCACACTGCGGGCAAGGATAGGGCAGAGGCTCGCGCATCAGAAAATAAATGACCAAACCGATGAGGCCCCAGGTGGGCAGAAAGACCAGGATGAGAATGGTCCATAGAGCGGCGTTCATGCCGCGGCGCGCGGCGTCGCGATTGACGTAGGCGGTGAGAAAGATGAAAGCCGCCATGAATAGACTCATTAAGGTGACAAGCCCGGCCAAAGCGAGGGAAGCCAGCACCGGCTCGTTTTGAAGTTCCGGAGGAAACATCTCATTGCCGCCAGGGTTATAGCGCTGCGCCAGATTGACGGGAATGGCGATACCTAGAGCGAGCATATAGAGAAAGGCGACGAGCATCTTGAGCCACCGGGGAATGATGCGAAACTCATCCCAGAAGCGAAGATTTTCCTTTTTTCTGCGGAGGCGGTTGAGCCTCATTCGTTCGTTGAAGGAATCCGTCACGCGTTGTGGATAGTCGGTCATCAATACTCTCTCTCTGCTCGATTCAGTAGCACAGGTTTCAATCTCTGCTCCCCAACCTTTCCTGCGCTTCAGTAGCGCAGGTTTTAACCTGCACTCGCAAATCTTCTCTCGCTTCACCAGGACAGGTTAAAACCTGTCCCACCAAAATTTCTTTAGCTGCCCCGCTTCATCCAGCCGGGCTCGTCGGATTGCCGCGCGTTCTCCAGAAGAAGGACGAGCACGGCGAAAAGCGCGGGAATCGTCCACCAGAGACCAAAGCTAATTTCCCAGACGAGTTTGGGGACGCCTATGCGCTCACCAAACCATGAGAAGAGGCGCCAAACGTAAGGAGCGCTGGCGATTCCGAAGACCCAGGAAATAGCGCAGGCCAGCCAAAGCGCGCGGTGCCGCGGTTCGCGCTCCTGCAATTCCTGGGCACGGAGGCGGACGCGGAATTGGGTGCGGCTGGCGAGGCCGGGCGGGAAAGGAATTGCCGCGGTCCGTAGCGAGCGCAGGGCTTGCTCGGTTTGGCGCGATAGTTCGGCGCAGCGTGCGCAGTCTTGCAGATGCGCGGCGAGCGACTCGCGCTCAGATTGCGAGAGTCCTTCGACGCGCTCCTTCGTGATGAGCTCTTGCGCGCGCGCATGCAGATCCTTGCTCATGCGGTATCTCCCTCGAGCGCTCCGCGCAGCGCTTCCAGGCCCCGGTACAGGCGCGACTTTACCGTGGAAACGGGAATGCTCAGGACCCCAGCCATTTCTTCAATCTGTAATTCTTCCTGAAAACGCAACACGAGAACTTCACGATAGATGGCGGCGATTTTTCCCAGTGATGCCTGAACGTTCTCTTCGGACTCGTGGCTCAGTACTTGATGCAGCGGGGATGGCTCCTTCTCATTCACTAACTGTAAGGGATGTTCCTGCTCGGAGTCGGTGAGAGTATCGAGGCTTTGCGGTTTCTTGGAGCGTTGCCAGTCAATCACGAGGTGGCGGGCGATGGCGAAGAGCCAGGCTTCGAATTTCGATTTGCCATCGTATTGGTGGCCGCGCTCGAGGACGCGGATCCAGGTTTCCTGAAAGAAATCTTCGGCGCGCTCTTCGTTGCCTGTGATGGAGAGCAGGTAACGGAACAGGCGGTATTGATACTGCTCGATCAGGCGGTCGAGCAAATCGGGGTCGCGGCGTTGCAAGCCGCGGGCGATGGATTTCGCCTCATCGCTCATCAGCGTTGAGAACGACAAAGCTGGGCCAAAAACCGCGTGGGCGCGGAAGAACCCCGGTTGCTGGGCGGTCAGACATGTAGTTGTGGCGCTCATTCTAACTGGTATACGGGCGGGAGTGGCGAAAAGACGCAGGGCGGAGCCTTGGCGGCCAAGGATCATCGAATCAATGACTTACGGAAAGCCGAATTGTAGTAGACTCGGCTCTGTGTTCTGCCCCCATTGCAAGGTCGAATATCGTCCGGGATTCACGCATTGCACGGACTGCGACGTGGATTTGGTCGATGCGCTGCCTGCAGCCGAAGAAGGAGTTTCTAAAGCGCTTTCTACTGGTTCCTTAGAGATACTTTGGGAAGGCGACGACCTTGCGCTTTTCGAGGATCTTCTCCATGGCCTTGAAGGGGCAGCCATCCGCTATTTTGACCAACCCTTGAGTATTTACCCGGGTGTGCGGCGGTGGGACCATTTTCCGCTTCAACCGATGTCACGATACGGATATCAAGTGGCTGTGCTCTCGTCAGACTTGGAGCTGGGCAGGAGAATCTTGGCGAAACTCCTCGAAGATAAGCCGCAGGACATGGAGCTACCGGCACTGGACGAGAAGAAAGGGGAGACGCCGCAAAGAATCACGCCTACTGGCGAAACGACGACTTGCGAAGTCTGGTCCGGCAAGGACGAGAATCTAAGGGAATTCCTGACATCCGCTCTCAGAGAAAATGGAGTATCGATGCGCTTTGAGAGGCAAGGCGAGGGCTCGACGATTTATGTACCACGAGAGGCTGAAAGACGAGCCAGGGAAATCGTACGGGAGATTGTGCAGGGCGCGCCGCCGGAGTAGATTCTTCGGCGGCAGAGGCTGGCATGAAAGAGGCAGCTCTCGGGTTTCGCGTGCATTCGGGGTGGACTGCGGCTGTGGCGGTCACGATTGAGAAGGGCTCTCCATCCGTAGTCGCGAAACAGCGTCCGCATCTCGTCGAAACATTCAGTTATGCGTTCCGGCAGCCATATCACTCGGCGGAGAAGATGGCGCTTCCCGAAGCGCGGGAATCCATCGCACGAGTGCAGGAGGAGGCGCGGCGTCTTGCCTATCGCGCGATTTGTGGCTTGCAATCCATTTCTAACGAGCTGGGCATCAAGCTCACACGTGGTTGTCTGCTGTTGGCTTCCGGCAGGCCGCTGCCAAGCCTCGAAAAAATTCTTGCTTCTCATGCGCTGATTCACACGGCGGATGGCGAACTATTCCGCGAGGCAATATTGCACGCCTGCTCTCGGTGCGGACTCAAGAGCGTGAGCATAAAGGACAAAGAACTTCTCGAGCGCGCCGCAGGAGTTTTTCGTGTCCAGCCTGCCGCGCTTCTGCACCGGGTTACAGATCTTGGGAAGCCGTTCGGCGCACCGTGGTCGCAGGATGAAAAGTTCGCCACGCTGGCCGCCTGGCTTGCGTTAGCATCGAAATCATCGACGTGAGAAATGGAACAACCTAGTTGCGTGGGTTGAAAAAAACTGTCTCAATTGCAAGCAAGGAGATGGACATGAAGACGAGAGCCGTTGTCACCTTGGTGTATTTGCCGCTTCTTTCTTAACCATCGCTTTTTGCCAAAAGAAGCTTCCCCTCGTCACTCTAGCTGACTTAACGCAAGGAAAGGAACAGCCCAACGACGACGCGGCCATCCGAGTACTGATTGCCTCTGGGCAGGCCGGGTGGAACAAGCACGACGCAGTCGCCATGGATAAGGACTTTGTCGACGACTGCGACTTCGTCAACGTGTTCGGCGAGTGGATCTCGGGCCATGAAAAACTCGTCAGGATTCATACTGCACTCTTCGCCGGGCCCCTCCGGGAAAGTTATATGCGCATGACCGTCGAGAAAATCCGCTTCGTCAGGCCGGACCTTGCCATCGTCCACGTACGGGAGCGGAACACCGATCGGGATGGCAAGCCTCTGGAAGGGGACGAGGGCAATAGGCTTCTGCTGGTAATGTCCAAGGAGCGAGGGAAATGGTGGATCCTCGCGGGCCAGAACACCCAAGTAAAGCCCCTGCCAGAAGCATTCAAGCTGGGAAATTCGCCGGCGCCCTAGTCAGGCGATATCATTCGAAGGCCTAACGAATGTCCACTGACTCCATCCAAACGGTCGCGCGAGCCGGGCACAAGGTGATTTTGCGCGACTTGGAACAGTCTGATTGTTTGACCGCGCCGGATTGAGTTCATGTTCTGCCCTCTATGTCGGTCCGAATTTCGAGAGGGATTCACAGAATACAGTGACTGTGAAGTCGCTCTTGTTGAGACTTTCGCAGAAGCATCCTCGCGCAGCGCCAGGCTTTGGAAGGGAGATCGCCAGAGCGAGCTGGATCGAATTCTAGCAACACTGGATGGCGCGAAAATTCCTTGTCACTACAAAGAAATCGTGAACGCCAATCTTCAGATGAACATATTGGGAATTCCAATTGGACCACAGAAACCCACTTTTGAGTATGAGGTTTGGGTTTTTCGCGACGACCTCGAACGCGCGCGATTGTCGGGGCGCGTTGTCTAAATCCTCTTGCCTGGTCCACCTCCTCCACTTATGCTTCCTTTACTTTTTTGAACTTCACATGAATGAGGGACTGATTTGAACATAAATGAGATCAAGACGGTGGCGGTGCTGGGCGCGGGGACGATGGGGAACGGCATCGCGCACGTGTTTGCGCGGTCGGGCTACAAGGTGATTTTGCGCGACGTGGAGCAGCGGTTTTTGGATCGCGCGCTTGAGACGATTGGGAAGAATCTCGATCGGGAAGTGAAGAAGGGAAAATTGGCGGAAGGAGAGAAGGGAACGGTTCTGGGACGGCTGCAAGCCGTTACGGGAATGCGCGCGATTGCGGGGGCGGATTTTGTAGTGGAGGCGGTGCCAGAGAAGATGGAGATCAAGCGCGCCGTGCTTACCGAAGCTGATGGGATTTTGCGGCCGGAGACGATCATCGCGAGCAACACTTCGTCGATTTCGATAACCACGCTGGCGGCCTTGACCAAGCGGTCGGACCGATTTGTGGGCATGCACTTTATGAATCCGGTGCCGGTGATGGTGCTGGTGGAGGTGATTCGGGCGCTGCAGACGAGCGACACGACGTTTTCCATGACCATGGAGCTGGCGAAGAAGCTGGGAAAGACGCCGGTGGCGGTGAACGATGCGCCGGGGTTCGTGTCGAACCGCGTGCTGATGCCGCTGATCAACGAAGCGGCGTACTGCGTGATGGAGGGCGTTGCCACTGCCGAAGCCGTGGATGCGGTGATGAAGCTGGGGATGAATCATCCAATGGGGCCGCTGGAGCTGGCCGATTTTATCGGGCTGGATGTGTGCGTGGACATCATGCACGTATTGTTGGAAGGATTGGGCGATCCAAAGTATTGGGCGTGCCCGCTGCTGAAGAAATATGTAGCGGCAGGCTGGCTGGGGCGGAAATCCGGGCGCGGATTTTACAACTACTCTTGATCAGTCGTTTTCAGGAGGGTTTGCTGGGTGCTGCAGCCGGAGTTTCTGCCGGGGCGGCTCCTTTGCGATACACGATCTTTTTCGTTCCGCCTTCGCAGGTGCCGACCACTTTTCCTTCCGCATCTTTGTCCTTGGCCACAATCTCCAGCGCGTACGACTTGACGCCCTTTGCGTCCAGCTTTTGGGCGATCTCGGATTTCAGTTCTTCACACGGCTTTGCTGCCTGGGCTTCAGGGGTTTGAGCGTGAGCGGAGCTTGAGAGAAATAATGCAACGGCGGTTGCTAGCAGAAGTTTCATCTGGGCAATCTCCTTGGTTTGGAAAATCAGGACCCGGGACAAGCATAACAAATCGGAGTTGCCAGAGGCGGTGGGGGGTTCTTGCCGTGTTGCATTGTGTAAGGGGGTGGGAATCGCACGGCCGGCGAGAGCAATACTGCCGCAGTCCAAAGAGGAGGAAAAGCGGCAGCAAAGCTGCCGCGCTCCATGGGCGAATATAAGACAAAAACAATATTTGCTTTTTATTCGCCCTAGTGCTACTCTGCTCTTCGCCGTTTTCAACAGGTGCACCATGCGTGGCCCTATAGATAAAAAGTCGAGCAGTGTTCTAAGCTGTCTGGAACGTGAGAGACTCGAAGAGGAGCTCTCCGAGGCCCGCGACCGAGGGAGGAACCTTTCCCGGCTGCGGCGGCTGACTTCGCCGGAACGGGTGGCGTTGGAGCGGCGCGAACAGACGGCTCAAGCGCGGCTGAGAGACCACGACTTGGAGCACGGTTGCCAGGGGTAGCTTTGATGGACGGAACGGGGGATAGGCGTGTACTGGAGACGAAGAGGTTCACGATTCCTCGCTTATCCTGCCTGCCGCTGGCAGGCTCGGAATGACACGTTCTGCTCTCCGATGGCCTGCGGCGGCGATCAAGATGAACAGCAGCAGGTGCGACGAATAATAAAGATGGCGCGGAGATAAATCGAGTGGTAAACTCTCCATTTCGTAATGTTATCGACCGAGGGCCGAGCGCTTTTGCCGCCCGCCTGCGGCGGGCAGGCCTGCTGAAGCAGGTGGACCCAAGTTCCTAATTTCCTCCACCGAGGTGTGACATGACCGAAGAAAAAGATAGATTGCTCGCAGCGGCGATATCGCAGATTGAAAAGGACCACGGAAAGGGCGCGATTATGCGGCTGGGCAGCCGGGATGTTCTCGTGCCCGTCAGTGTGATACCGAGTGGATGTCTCTCGATTGATGCGGCCCTGGGCGTTGGCGGCTTTCCGCGCGGGCGTGTGATTGAGATTTACGGGCCGGAGTCTGGCGGCAAGACAACCATGACGCTGCACGTGATCGCGGAAGCGCAGAAGCTCGGCGGGCAGGCGGCGTTCATTGACGCGGAGCACGCGCTCGATCCGGTGTACGCGCGCAAGCTGGGCGTGGACGTGGACAATCTGCTCGTGTCGCAGCCGGATAATGGCGAACAAGCGCTAGAAATCGCGGAGACGCTGATTCGCTCCGGCGGCGTGGATATTGTGGTGGTGGACTCGGTCGCCGCGCTGGTCCCCAAGGCCGAACTCGAAGGCGATATGGGCGATCCGCAGATGGGTTTGCAGGCGCGGCTGATGTCTCAGGCGTTGCGTAAGCTGACGGGCATTGTCTCCAAGTCGCGTACCTGCCTGATTTTCATCAACCAGATTCGCGAAAAGATCGGCGTGATGTTCGGCAATCCGGAGACGACGACCGGCGGACGCGCGCTGAAATTCTATGCATCCATGCGCGTGGACATCCGGCGCATCCAGTCGATCAAGGAAGGCGACAAAGTGGTGGGCTCGCGCACACGCGCGAAAGTGGTGAAGAATAAAGTCGCCGCGCCTTTCCGTGAAGCGGAATTCGACATCGTTTACGGCGAAGGCATTTCGCGCGAAGGCGACCTGATTGACCTCGGCGTCGACAAGGGCGTGCTGGAAAAGAGCGGCACATGGATCAGCTTCGGCGGCGAGCGCATGGGCCAGGGCAGGGAAAACGCGCGCATCTTCCTTAAAGAGAATAAGGATATCCGCGACAAGCTGGAAAATGTGCTGCGCAAGAAGTTGGAAATTCTGGCTCCGGGTAATTCGAGCGCTGCGGCCGGAACGAACGGCCATGCGGCTGCGGCAGCGGAAAAGCCGTCTGCGAAAACGGCTGCGGCGACAGCGGGCGCCGACGCCACAAAGGCTCGCGCGGCACGGTAAGCGGCCTCATCTCAAATCCAATTCCTTCGAAGGGGCACGATTCATCGTGCCCCTTGCTGTTTCTTGAGTGGCGCACCCCCCGGTTTCAAGTTGCGACAGGGGAATTGTATTTCCATTCGCAAAGTGTCTCTCTAACCGGACGCAAGTTCAGGGGCCTGCCCTGACGGTCAGCTATTCAAAACAAAGCACATAGGCGCGTACTGGGACAAGATAGCTATTGCAGTTTAGTTCCAGACCAGTCCAAAATATGTCTCATACTGAGAGAGACTCTTCCTGTCAGGCGTGCGGCTTGGTGCGCTTTTTTGGGCCTAAGTCGCATCTTATGAACAGCGCCATGAAGTGGCAGGCAGGATGCAATGACTACAGGAGTCATGCCAGGAAGCGGCATGGCACCGTATGCGGTAGGGAACAATCTTTTGGAATGGTTGTTGACCTTGGGGACAGCGTGAGGTATTAATTCAGCCCCTGTAAATTTCAGGCGTGGGGCAGGCCAGACTAGGTAAGTCGTTACCTTGAAAGAGGCGGGCACGGTGAGGCAATCGGGAAGAACATTTCTTGCAATACTGTTGGCGATGACTTGTGTAGCGCCGTTGCCGGCAGCACCGAGCGCCGGGACACGAAGCTCGCGCACTCACAGGTACGTGAACCGCTATCGCGGCGTCCCGACCTTTGCCGACTCAACCGGAGCCGATGACAGCACGTATGACGATCCTGTCGTTCGCGCCGCAGCGGTTTCCGCGCTGGGCCGCTATAACGGTGCGGTCGTGGCCGTCGATCCCAACACGGGACGGATCCTCACCGTAGTTAATCAGAAAATCGCATTCGGCGAGGGATACATTCCTTGCTCGACCATCAAGCCGACGATCGCGTTGGCAGCCCTCGAGGAAAGCGTCATTACGCGAGACACGATGCTAAGGGTTGGACGCCGCAAATATATGAACCTCACCGAGGCCATGGCGCACTCCAACAACGTATTTTTCGAGCAGCTCGGTGCGCGAATGGGTTTCGACACGGTTTCCAAGTACGGTCGCCTGCTCGGGCTGGGTGAACTTGCCGGTTACAACCTGGCTGACGAGCATCCTGGATCTTTCCCGACCGTGCCTCCTCCCTATGGTGGAGTGGCGCGCATGTCCAGCTTCGGCGAAGGAATACAAGTCACGCCGCTGCAGATGGCGGCGCTCTCCGCGGCGTTCGCGAATGGCGGAACACTTTATTACCTCCAATACCCGCATAGCCAGGAAGAAGTCGAGAATTTTGCGCCGCGTGTGAAGCGCGAGTTGAATATCGCTCCGATTCTTCCGGATGTCCGGGAAGGGATGCTCGCCGCAGTTTTGTACGGAACGGGCAAATCGAGTTTCGATCGCGGCGGCGATGAAATGCCGATTGGCAAGACCGGCACGTGCGACGACCACACCACGCCGTCGAAGATCGGCTGGTTCATGACGTACGCGGACGAAGCGCACCCGAGAATCGCCCTGGCCGTGCTTCTGCGTGGGAATACGCGCCGCGTCAAGGGCCCGACCGCCGCAGAAGTTGCGGGCCGCATCTACCGCAAGCTGCGCGAACAGAACTATTTCACGTCAACGACCAACACGGTGTCACTCAAGACCGGCAACTAAGAGTTTTCAAAGTTAGAGCTGCGCGACTCGCGCTGAGGGATTTCTCCTCAGCGCTTTCCGTTTTAGAGCGGCACTCTTCCGCAACGTCCTAAGGTTAATAGATGATAGGGAGTTTCGAATAATCGGAGGAAGTCTCGTCTGTAACGCGGAGAACAACGAGGGTGCGATCATCGCGCGGGGCAACGCCCACGCCGCCATGATTGTCGGTGGCCTCGAGAATTTGTTCGGCAATGCAACTCGCCGAAGCTTCCCGAGACAGGCCTGCCAGGAGGGCTGATAGACGTGACAGGCCAAATTCCTCCTCCGCGACATTCTCCGATTCGAGGATTCCGTCTGACGTGAAGAGAACAATATCTCCGGGCCGCAAATCCACCGTCATCTCATCATATTCCGTGCCAGCGAGCAGCCCCAGCGGCACACCTTCCAGGCGAATCACCTTCACTTGGCTATCGCGGACGAGGAGCGGATACGGTCCACCGGCGTTGGCGACCATGAGTCGGTGCGACGGCGCGTCATAAACCGCAAATAGCATAGCGATGAAGCGCGAGTCGAGCCTGGCATTGTTCAGACGATGATTGAGAGTCGCGAGCATTTCCGCAGGCGGACACAGATGTGTGACCACATGCTCGCGGAGCATGCCGATGGCGAGCGAACCGAAGAGCGCTGCGGCAGTGCCTTTGCCGGAGACGTCACCCAGGGCGAAGCCGAGACGCCCCTTGCCGTAAGGAAGAAAGTCGTAGAAGTCCCCGCCCAGCTCCCGCGCGGGAACATAAGCGGCGGCCAAATCGAGACCTGGAACTTCGCGCGCCCCGTTAGGAAGCAAGCCCCGCTGAATTTCTCGAGCGGTATCGAGGTCTTGCTGGAGACGGAGCTGCGTATCGCGCGTTTCCTGGTAGAGCCGCGCGTTCTCAAGAGCGACGGCGATGAAAGAGCCGAGCGCCTGCAGCATCTGCTCATGGCATGAGGTGAAGGAATGCGCTTTCGTGCTCTCCAGGTCCAGGACGCCGATAAGACGGTCCTGAACGAGAAGAGGCACAACCAATTCGGAGCGCACCTCGATGCCATGCAGGCAGGTGATGTAGCGCGGATCCTGCCGGACGTCACCTACTCGTACGACCTGGCGTTCACTTGCGGCCGCGCCCGTGAGCCCCTGTTGCAAACCGAGAGACACGCGCAAGGGGATGGCGTCCTTATATTTCAGGGCAAAAATCGTTTCGAGCAGCTGCGATGAATCATTCCAGAGCATAACGCTGAAAACATCAAAGTCCACGAGGGCTTTGACCTTTTGCGCGATGCGGCGAAGAAGCTCTTCGCGGTCGAGGATGGCGCTCAGCTCGCGGCTGACCTCGTAGAGCAGGCCCAGGCTGTCAGCGAGCTCGGAAGTGATGGCTTCCCGCGAAGGACGAACGGGGTCGGCATCCCCCAAAAGCGCGAACGCCCCGGGATTTGGAGAATCTGCCATGGCTAATGGTTGTCCGCAGCTTGTCTATATTGGATGTAGCAGAATACCTCGGGTTGCACAATTCAAAACTTCAAACCACACACCAGAGAATACAGCTTGAGGATTTAGTTTGATTGGGACTTCTGATGAAGCAGACTTTGACCGCTGGAAAGGGGGCCAGAGCGGCGCTCCGTGAAGCAAGCAATGCCAGGTCTGTGGACTCAGATCTGCTTTCTCTCCGTTTTCTGAAACAATCCTTTGCTGCAGCCGCGCAGCGACTCGACCTCCGCCTCGTCCCAACCATACCGTTCAATCGCTGATTTGTAGCCGCACCAATTGAACGGGCGGTGGCGCTTCGCCATCGTCCGGAAGAACCGGTCGAAGAAATAGAAGCCGATGCCGAAGTTTGTGTCCATGTAGCCTTTGTTGTCGACGCTTCGGTGATGGATGTCATGCAGCCTGCGCGCATTCAAGAACCATGTTTTCAAGAGGGGAATTTTCGACATCCAGAAATTTTCAATGTGCATCCGGTCATGCAGGTAGTTGAACATCAGGAGGGACCAGCCGAGGAGCGTACAAAGCGCCATCACCTGGTAAATGCCCGGCACGCCGAACAAGACCATCACTCCCCAACAAGACAAAAGAATAATTGCCGAGGGCGCCAGCCATTCGATCCCCACATTGCCGACGGAAAAGCGGCTTCGCGTCGCGTCATGATAATCGTCGGCGCGCATGGGCTGCCGCGGGCCATAGATCAGGAAATGATGGATCAAATGGCCCCGGCTGAGGGCTGGGAACTTATCGCTGTGCAAGAGCCGGTGCAGCCAGTACCCGGCGAATTCCGCGACCACGACAGAATCCACCAGCGTGGCGACGATTCCGACGAATGTTACGTGCAGACGGTGGTAAAACATGTGCGCCCCTTACGATTTCTCGGGCCATGGGCCCGATGAGACGACCGTACGCGGCATGTAGACAAGGCTCAAGCGACAAGGAACGCCAAGCCTCCAGGGAAGCGAGATGTCGCACTATGTCGTTAACGAGTTGATGGCGGACGCACTGAAATCAAAGGACTTGCGGCGTTGCGGGAACTTCGTGTCTCACCGGTTACGCGGTATCTTCGCAGCTTAAAGGCAAACCAGCA
This sequence comes from Candidatus Acidiferrum sp., assembly GCA_035704085.1. Classification (GTDB taxonomy): domain Bacteria; phylum Acidobacteriota; class Terriglobia; order Acidiferrales; family UBA7541; genus Acidiferrum. Next base: position 100,018 of record DASSXG010000117.1, read on the forward strand.
TCCGGCAAGGAAAGGCCGCCACGATCGCGGCGATTGCGGCGCCCGATGATGATTCAAATTGGATAAGCCTGCTGGTGATTGAAAACTACTTCACTTCCCAGGTATCTCCTGCTCGCAGAAGTTGGGTCAAATTGCCCGGGCCGCGCTTTGCGAGGACGTCCTTGATCTGCTGGTTCATCAAATCCTCATAACGTGGCAGGTCGTCCCAGGCGCGGAAAACTCCGATGGGTGTGGGGAAACCCGGCCGGTGCTCCATGTGCGAAAGCAGGAAGGCATAGGAGGGCCGAGGGTGATGCGCATTGTGAACAATCAAATCGGACTCCTTGGTGCCATTTCCGAGCTGGACGACTTCGATGTCGCCATCGGACCCGCGCCGAATCCCTTTGTCGCGGTTTTTTCCGAACACCAGCGGTTTGCCGTGTTCGAGCTGGAGAACGTGCTCGCTGCGCGCGTCGCGCTCGGTCAGCGAGAACCATGCGCCGTCGTTGAAGATATTGCAATTCTGCAGAATCTCGACAAAGGCGGAGCCCTTGTGCGCCGCCGCGTGCTTCAGCGTGTCTTTCAGGTGACTCTGGAACACATCCACGGAGCGCGCCACAAACGTCGCTTCAGATCCGATCGCCAGTGAAACGGGATTGAACGGCCGGTCCAAGGACCCAAACGGCGTCGATTTCGCTTTCTTGTTGAGTTCCGAAGTCGGCGAATATTGCCCCTTCGTCAGACCATAAATCTTGTTGTTGAACAGCAATACCTTAATGCCAACGTTCCGCCGCAGCATGTGAATCGTATGATTGCCGCCGATGGAAAGCGCATCCCCGTCGCCGGTGGCTACCCAGACCTCGAGGTCCGGACGAATTGCTTTGATGCCGGTTGCTACCGCCGGTGCGCGGCCATGAATCGTGTGGAAGCCGAACGTGTTCATGTAATACGGGAAACGGCTAGAGCAGCCAATTCCGGAAACGATGACGAAGTTTTCGCGCTTGATCCCGAGTTCGGGAAAAACGGACTGCACCGCGGAGAGAATCGCGTAGTCGCCACAGCCCGGACACCAGCGCACTTCCTGGTCGGTCTGAAAATCCTTCTTGGTGAGAGGCGGCGGCAGCGTCGCTGTGCCCATGGTCAATTCTCCTGGATTCCCAACATCTCTTCGATCTTTTGTTCCAGTTCGGCTTGCTTGAACGGGCGGCCCTGGATTTTGTTCAGGCCGACTGCATCCACGAGAAACTTGGCCCGCAGGATCCACAAGAGCTGCCCCATGTTCAGTTCGGGTACCAGAATTTTCTTGTAGCGTTTGAGAATGTCGCCTAGATTCGACGGCAGCGGATTCAAATGCCGCAGGTGCAGATGGCCGATCTTGCGGCCCTTGGCTCGCTGCGCCTTCAATGCCGCGGTAATGGAGCCGCAGGTCGAGCCCCACGCGACGATCAACAAATCGCCTTCTCGATCCCCTTCCGGCAATACATTGGGAATGTCCTGCGCAATCGCCGCTACTTTTGCTGCGCGGATGCGCACCATATTCTCGTGATTCAACGGCTCGTAGTTGATGTTGCCACTGGGGTCCTGCTTTTCGAGGCCGCCGATGCGGTGCTCGAGACCCGGCGTGCCGGGAACCGCCCACGGACGCGCGAGCGTTTGCGGGTTGCGCTTGTACGGAAGGAAGCTATTCGGGTCGCTCGCGAATTTTACGGGGATCTCTGGTATGTCGCTGACCTCCGGAATCCGCCATGGCTCGGCGCCGTTCGCAAGATAACCGTCAGAGAGAATGATCACCGGCACCATGTACTTGATGGCGATGCGGCTGGCTTCGATGGCCACCCAGAAGCAGTCCGCCGGCGTCGAGGCCGCCAGCACGGGTATCGGGGCTTCGGAGTTTCGTCCAAAAAGAGCTTGCAGCAGATCCGCCTGTTCGGTTTTGGTTGGCAGTCCAGTGGATGGCCCGCCGCGCTGAATGTCGCAAATAACCAGCGGAATCTCGACGGCCACTGCCAGCCCCAGAGCCTCGGTCTTCAGCGCCATGCCCGGGCCGGACGTTGTGGTGATGGCCAGCGCGCCGGCATAGGCCGCGCCGATCGCTGAAGTGATCGCAGCGATCTCGTCCTCCGCCTGAAACGTCATCACGCCGAAGTCTTTGTAGTGGGACAGCTCGTGGAGAATGTCCGAAGCCGGCGTGATAGGGTAGCTGCCCTGAAAAAGTGTCAATCCCGCTTTCTGCGCCGCCGTGACAAACCCCAGGGCCAGCGCCTGGTTCCCGCTCATGCTGCGATACAATCCCGGCGTAAGTTGCGCCGGCGGAATTTCGTAGCTGATCTGAAATGCTTCCGTGGCTTCGCAGTAGGAATATCCGCCTTTTAACGCCAGCTTATTGGCTTCGACCAGCAGTGGCTTGTTCTTGAACTTATCGTCAATCCACCGGACGGTCGGCTCCATCGAGCGGTTGTAGAGCCAGTAGCACATTCCTAGCGCAAAGAAATTCTTGCAGCGGTCCATGGACTTGGCGTCCAGGCCGAGATGCTCCAGCGAATGCCGCGTCAGCCGTTCGAGCTCCACCGAGAAAAGGCGGAACTTGTCCAGCGAATGATCTTCGAGCGGATTCGATGTCATCTGCGCTTTGCGCAGGTCGTTCTCCTTGAAGCTGTCGCTGTTGACGATCAGGATCCCGTTGGCCTTCAGGTCGGCGATGTTCACTTTCAGCGCCGCCGGGTTCATCGCAATCAGCACGTCGATGGCGTCGCCGGGTGTGTGAACTTCGCTGGAAGAAAAATTCAGCTGGAATCCGCTGACGCCGGGAATCGTCCCGGCAGGGGCGCGGATTTCCGCCGGATAATCGGGGAAAGTCGCGATGTCGTTCCCGTAGAGCGCAACGGTATTCGTAAACTGATTGCCGGTCACCTGCATCCCGTCGCCGGAGTCGCCCGCGAAGCGGATGACCGCCTGATCAATCACTTCGCGTTTGTGTTTTACTGGTGGAACTTCTGCGAGTGTAGACATTCTTGTCCGAATCCTCCGCTCATCGATGAACTCCCCCCTATCCCCTGGAGGAGTGCGGCCCATTTGAAGGATGAGGCGGTGCGGTGAAAGGATGGCTTCTAAGGCAGCCCGCCAGGAGCCGACATCCAAGAGGATATCACACCGGGCCGCGCGTGGCGCATGGACAAGCCTTCGCACGCGAATGTGTCTTATTTGAAAGCATTGGAGATCGCTGGAAACCGCTGCGACTGTGAAACAACCAGAACGTCGCAAATGGTTTTTCATCAACTTCCTGTTTACCACCATCCCCAGAAACGAATGGGAGAGAAAGGACTCCGAAGGGGAAAATAAGCTTGACGTTCGCTTTCTTTTCGCCTAAAGTGCCTGTGGAAAAGTTTTGCGAGTGGAGGCACTGCCCATGGCCCTGACCAAACGACAAAAAGATGTCCTCGATTACCTCGTTTCCTTTGAAACGAAACATGGCTACGCTCCCAGCTTCGAAGAGATTGGCAAGGGCTTGAAGCTCACTTCGCTCGCGACGGTACACAAACACGTCACGACTCTGGAGAAAAAGGGCTTCATACGCCGCGGATACAACCAGAGCCGTTCGATCGAAATCCTGCAATTGCCAAAGTCGGTCAAGGATCAAATCATTGAGCGTAGGGTCCAGGAACTGCCGCTGGTTGGCCGCATCGCTGCCGGGCGGCCGTTGGAAGCGATCGAGGAGCGGGAGACGCTCTCGCTCGGCGATTTCGCACGCGGCGGAAATTCCTTCGCGCTGCAGGTCAAGGGCACCTCCATGATCGAGGATCACATCATGGACGGAGACTATGTCGTCTGCGAACAGACGCAGGTCGCCAATGCCGGAGACATTGTCGTCGCGCTCGTGAGCGGGGAAGAGGCCACTCTCAAGCGCTTTTACCGCGAGGGTGCCGGCAAGATTCGCCTGCAACCCGCAAATTCGGACATGGCTCCCATCATTGTTGCCGCCAATGACGTTAAAATTCAGGGCCGCGTTATCGGCGTTCTTCGGAAGTACTGAGCACGGGTTCCACGGCTTTCCTTTGCACTCCGCGGGAAGCTTTTTGTAGTCTCTGTGACGAGGCTTGAACGGTGCCTCTTCCTGATTCGCCCCGCTCATTCCACTCTGAGATACTTTGTGTCAAAATCCAGTTAGAAGCATCAAATTGATGATTCACTCGCTATGGTGATCTTTCGCAACGCGCCATGCCGGGAAATCAGAAGCCGAGTGAACGGTCAAAGCAGACCTGCCGGACGAAGAGGCCGCAAATTTGCCAGCCAAAAACGAAAGCGTGTTGATCGTTGCCCCCGATGAAGCCTTGCTCCACATGCTGGAGGACACGGTGCGTTCCGCGGGCTACGAAGTAGCCGTCTCCCAATCGCAAGGTGAGGGTTTCAAATTTGTCCGTGAAGCCGGCGTGGACCTTATGATTCTCTCCGCCGACATTGCCGACATCCAGTGTTGCGATGCACTGGCCGAAGTCAAAGGAAATTCCTCGACTGCCAACACGCGTGTCATTCTTCTGACGCGCGGCGGGGGAGCCGAGCGCGCTCGCGCTCTTGACCTCGGAGCCGACGACGTTCTCTCGCCGCCGTGGGAGCCTGCTGAACTGCTCGCTCGCGTGCGCGCCCAATTGCGAACGAAGAAATCATTCGCCGACCTCTATCAGAAAACTCGCGTTGCCGACGAAGGCTGGGATATGGCGCAAACCGCTTTTCAAGCCCTCGCGGTAACGGAAAAGATGACGCGCGACGCATTCTCTTTGGGGCGTGCCCTTAAAATCGGTGTTTCCACTCTTTTCGGCATCGCGGTTCTCATCGCGGGAATCTTTTTCCTTTATTCGCGCCGCGCCGAAAAGGAGACCCGCCGCGCCTATTCCGTGATTGCCCAGCTTGAGCGCGGCACGCACCGGCAGGAGCAGTTGATTGCCGAGGCCCGCAACATGCGCGCGAATCTCCAGGGGGCCGATGTTTCCGAGCAGAAACAGAAACTCCAGCAGCAGACCGAAGAGCTGCGCCAGAAAATTTCATCGGCGGATACTGTAGAAGTTACTGCCCTCCGCAAACAGCTCGACGAAACAACCAGCCGCCTGAAACGCATCGAATCGGAATCACAGTCCGCTGAGGACGTGATCCGCGCCTATGCGCCGAGCGTCTGCCTCCTCCACGTTTCGGTCTCCTTTGTGGACCGCGCTTCCGGCCGGCCGCTGCGTTACGCGGGAATCAATCGCGATGGCGAGCCGCTCCAGGACAGCGACGGCAATCCCCTCTATACCCTGGAAGGGCGCGCGCCTGAAGTTCGCGCCGATTTTTTTGGCACTGGGTTCATCGCAGGAGACGGCCGCATTCTCACGAATCACCATGTCGCGCAACCGTGGTGGAAGAATGACGATCTCTCCAGCGTTCTCAATCAGGGGCTGGATCCCGCTATCGCCGATCTCACCGCTTATTTTCCCGATGCCACCGACGGCGTGCCCGTCGGCATCTCGCAGATTTCTGAAGAGGCGGACCTCGCGGTTTTGAAGGGTGATTTGTCTGGTTTGAAGCGGCCCGTTCTCAAAACGGATGCCCGCAAGGAAGCCGCCATCAGCGGGCAAACGCTGCTCTCGCTGGGTTACGCCACGGGGATCAGCGCCATTCTCGCCCGCGCGGGAGAGGATGCTGTAACCGATATCGCCAAGACGACCGGGGGAGATCCGAAAAAAGTTGCCAACGAACTTCTGCGCCGCAAGCTCATTCGTCCGCTTGTGACGCAGGGCCACATCGGCGACGTTCTCCCGGACAAAATTGTTTACGACGCGCAGACCACTTCCGGAGGGTCAGGCGGCCCGCTCATCAATCGCAATGGGGAAGTGATCGGAGTAACCTTTGCGGTCGTCAGGGGATTTGGCGGTTCCAACTTCGGCGTTCCGATTCGATACGCCCAGCCACTCCTCAAACCCTGATTGCCGATTTTGTTCTATTCTTGGGCGTGCAGCTGAAACCTCATTCTCATGTGTCTGCGGGAGCCGTGCGGCGCCCGCCCCACCGCGGCCGTATGTTGCTTGTCTGCCTGCTTGCCGCTGCGCTGATATGGCCCATTTCGCTACGCGCCTACGCCGTGCTCTCTCACGAAGCCATCATTGACGCTGTTTGGGAAACTCACATTAAGCCGTTACTTTTGGAAAAATTCCCACAGGCCACGGAGGAAGATCTAAGCCGCGCGCAGGCCTATACCTATGGCGGCGCAATCATCCAGGATATGGGCTACTACCCTTACGGCAGCCCGTTTTTCAGCGACTTGACCCATTATGTCCGCAGCGGCGATTTCATTCAGGCGATGCTGCGCGACGCCAAGGATCCCACTGAGTACGCATTCGCCCTGGGCGCGATGGCCCACTATGCGGCCGACAATGAGGGACACCGCATCGGAACAAATCGTGCTGTTCCGATCCTCTACCCAAGCCTCCGGAAGAAATACGGCGATACGGTTTTCTATGAAAACGGGAAACTCGCTCATGTGAAAACTGAATTTGGATTTGACGTTCTGGAAATCGCCCGGGAGCGCTACGCACCGGACAGCTACCACGACTTCATCGGTTTCGAGGTCGCCCGCGCGGTTCTCGATCAAGCCTTCCGGGAGACCTACGGCCTCGAACTCAAAGATGTCCTCATCAACGAAGACAAGACCCTCAAATCGTACCGCCACGACGTGAGCAAGCTCATCCCCAAAGCCACACGCATTGCCTGGGACCTCAAGCAGGATGAAATCAAGGACGACATTCCGGACGCCACCAAGAAAAAATTCCTCTACAATCTGTCGCGCTCGAATTACGAGCGGGAATGGGGCAAGGACTATCACAAACCCAATGTGGGTGAGCGTTTCCTCGCGTTCCTGTACAAGCTCCTTCCCAAGTTCGGCCCGCTCAAGGTCCTCCAGTTCAAGACACCCACGCCACAGACCGAGCAGATGTTCGAGGCCAGCTTCAATGCCACGCTCGATCACTATCGCAAGTTGCTGTCCGAGGTCCGCCGCGGCGAGGTGAACTTGCCGAACGACAATTTTGACGTCGGCGAGAACACCGGCCCGGGGAAGTACGGATTGAATGATGAAGCGCACGCCACGTTGTTGGACAAGCTTGCGGATAAGAATTTCACTGGTGTCACGCCCGAATTGAAGGCCGAAATCTTGCACTTCTTCGCCGAGCCGAATGCGCCCTACGCGACCAAGCGCAATGCCAAGGCCTGGGGGAAACTCCAGGTTGAACTGGAGCGTCTCAAGTCAGCTGCCTCTGCTCGTGTCGTTGCCGATCCTTCAGCTCCACTTCCAGAGGCAACACCTTTCCCGCTGGAGGATTAGCTGCGGAACTGATTTCGCGGCGTTGCACACAGTCCTTATCAAAATTGTTGGTTTTCTTCGTCCAGGCTTGTGCGCCATCGCCAGTCTCAGTAAAATGTCCCGTCTCTGCTTCCCGTTTTTTTCTTTCTATTTGAGCCATACCGGAGTCCTAGGGAATGTCGCAGCGCTACGACGTCATTGTCATCGGCGGCGGTCACAACGGCCTGGTCAACGCCGCGTATCTCGCCAAAGCTGGGAAGAAGGTCGTTGTCCTGGAACGCCGCCACGTTCTGGGTGGCGCGGCTGTCACAGAAGAAATCTTTCCCGGTTTTTTCTTCTCCGAGTGTTCCTACGTCGTCTCGCTGCTTCGCCCGGAAATCATTCGCGAACTCGATCTTCCGCGCCACGGCCTGGAAATTCTTCCGCTCGACGGCACCTTTTCTCCCATGCCAAATGGCGACTACCTCTGGCGCGTCAACGATCACGCCAAGTCCATCCGCGATATCCGCCGCCATTCCCGCCTCGACGCCGAGGCCTACGATGAATTCTCGAAGATGATGACGCCGATGTGCCGCTTCGTGAAACCTATCCTCTCGATGATTCCGCCCGATCCCACGACACTGAATCCCAAGGACCTTAAGCAGCTCCACTTCCTGCTGCAGCGCTTCCGCGAACTTTCTTCGGACGAGCGCTACACCTTTGTCCAGCTCATGACCATGAGCTCTGCCGACTTCCTCGATCAATGGTTCGAAACCGACGTCCTCAAAGCCACCATGTCCGCTTCCGGAATCATCGGCACGTTTCTCGGCATCCGCTCGCCCGGCACCGCCTACGTTCTTCTTCATCATTACATGGGCGAAATTGATGGCGCGTTCCGCTCGTGGGGTTTCAGCCGCGGCGGCACCGGCGCCATTTCGAATGCCATCGCCGCTGCCGCGCGCGAACTCGGCGTCGAAATTCGCACCCAAGCCCCCGTCTCCAAAATTCTCACAAAAAATGGCCGCACCACTGGCGTCGTTCTGCAATCCGGGGAAGAACTCTTCGCCAACGTGGTTTCGTCAAGCGTCGACCCGCACCTTACCTTCGAAAGATTTCTGGAGCCCAGCGAACTTCCCGGCGATTTTCTCGAAGGCGTCCGCCGCTACAAATTCCGCGGCTCTTCCGGCAAAGTGAATCTAGCGCTTGATGCACTCCCTAATTTCAAATGCTTGCCAGGTCCCGGCGCCCATCTTCGCGGCGCCATCTCGATTTCTCCCGGCACGGACTACATGGAACGCGCCTACGACGACGCCAAGTACGGCCACTATTCGCGCCGTCCTTACATTGACATGGTCATCCCCAGCCTCACGGATCCCAGCGTCGCCCCTCCGGGCAAACACGTTCTATCCTGCTTCGTCCAGTACGCGCCCTACAAACTTGCCGAAGGCACTTGGGACGAGCAACGCGAAGCGTTCGGCGACAACATCGTCAACACCATCGCCGAATACGCGCCCAACATGAAAGACATTATCGTTGGCCGGCAGGTCCTTACGCCGCTCGATCTCGAGCGGGAATTCGGCCTCACGCAAGGCAATATTTTTCAGGGCGAACTTTCTCTCGAGCAGCTTTTTTTCCTGCGCCCTGTCGCGGGATGGGCCTACTACCGCACGCCTATCCGCAACCTTTACATGTGCGGCTCCGCCACGCATCCCGGCGGCGGCATCATGGGCGCCAACGGGCGCCTCGCCAGCCAGGTCATCTTGAAAGAATGGAAAGGCGGTTCTTCGCGCGCGTCCGCGGCCACATTGAAGGCGGCCAACTGACCATGTCCCTCGGACAGCGTGTAGTTCTCATCGGAGGTGGTCACAACGCGCTCATCACCGCTTTTTATCTTGCCAAGGGCGGCTTCAAGCCGCTCGTTCTCGAACGCCGCGAGATGGTTGGCGGCGGCGCCATCACCGAAGAATTTCATCCCGGCTTTCGCGCCTCAACCCTTGCCCACACTCTCGGCCCTCTCCGCGCGGATATCGCGCGCGACATGCAGCTCGATAAATTCGGCTGCGAAATCCTCTATCCCGGGCCGCGCGTCTTCGCTCCCACGCCCAACGGCAACGCGCTGCTCTTCTGGAATGAAAACGCCAAGACTGCTCGCGGCATCGCCGCCATTTCCGCTAAAGACTCCGCCAAATACCTCGAATTCGCGGACTCTCTCGACCACCTGACGGGCGTTCTCGACCAGCTTGTTTCCATCACGCCGCCCGCGATTGACAAGCCAACGCCCGAGGATCTCTGGAATCTCCTCAAAACCGGCCGCAATGTGCGCATGCTCAGTAAAAAAGGAATCTTCGACCTGCTCCGCTGGGGCCCCATGGCCGTCGCAGACTTCGTCGCCGAATTCTTCGAGACCGAACTCATCCGCGCGGTCATTGCGGCCCGCGGCATCTTTGGCACTGCGTTCGGTCCCTGGTCCGCCGGTTCCACGGCCGTGCTTCTCTTGCGAGCGGCTTCCGATACGCACCCAGTCGGCACCGCTGCGTTTCCGCGCGGCGGACTCGGCAACCTCACCCGAGCCCTCGCCGAATCCGCAAAGCAGGCTGGCGCCGAAATTCGCACGGACTCCGAAGTTCAGCGCATCAGCCTGAAGGACGGCGCTGTTATTGGAGTCGTGCTCACGAATGGCGAAGAAATCGCGGCCGAAGCCGTTGTCTCCGGCGCCGATCCCAAGCGCACTTTTTTCAATCTAATAGAAGCTTCGCAGCTTGATCCGACTTTCGCAAATCGTATCAAAAATTTCCGCGCCAATGGCACGGTCGCCAAAGTTCATCTCGCCCTCGGTGGCCTCCCAACTTTCACCGCACTCGATGCTAATGAAGGCTTTCTCGAAGCCCTGTCTGGACGCATCCACATCGGCCCGGACATCGATTATCTCGAGCGCGCCTTCGACGCTTCCAAGTATGGCGAATATTCAAGATCGCCTTATCTCGATGTCACGATTCCAACGATCCTCGATCCTTCTCTCGCTCCCGACGGCAAGCACGTCCTCTCTGCCTGCGTCCAATTCGCTCCTTACAAGCTAAGAGAAGGGGACTGGGATGATTGCCGCAGGGATCTGGGAGTCACCGTCATAAAGACTCTCGCCACTTATGCGCCCAATCTGCCCAGCTTGGTGGAAGCCATTCAGGTCATCACTCCCAGGGATCTAGAGACATCTTACGGTTTCAGCGGCGGACACATTTTTCACGGCGAGCTCGCTCTCGATCAGCTTTTCACCATGCGGCCCGTTCTCGATTGGGCGCGCTACAAAACGCCCATTCGCGGCCTTTTTCTCTGCGGCTCCGGCACACACCCCGGAAATGGCCTCACCGGCGCAAGCGGCGCCAACGCCGCCCGCGAGATCATCCACGCCCTCCGCTGATTGTTTTCTTATTAGAAGGGGCGCAGCCCGCCGCAGCGGGCCGCGCCCCTGGCGCTTCATCGTTCTCGATAAACTGTGGCTACATGTGGTGTGGCACCTTCTTGACTGCCTGGCTCGTTGCTGGAGCAGCGTGCCGGGTTGGCTTGATAAGTGTCGTGCCCTGCACGTTCGTAGAAGGCGCCGTCGCTGCAAACGTCGGCAGGTTGTCGGCGCGCACATGCGTGAACGCCTCGAAACCGGATGCCAGCTTGATCAGCTTGGGCTCACTGAACGCCGTCCCGAAGAAACTGATGCCCAGCGGAACACCGTACTGCGTGCATTTGGTCGGATCCGTTGGCGACGCACAGAGCTTCGGAAAGCCCGCTGGAACCTGCACGATCGGATAGCCCCCGGCCGCCGCAATGCTGGAAGTGCCGAAGATGAAGTGGTCACCGAAGAGTAGGTCTGTGGCCCACGCCGGGTTATCGGTGGCGGAGACAATCGCGTCGAGATGCTGAGCGCTAATCGCCGCGTCGACGTTGTTCACGGTGAAGTCGTGGTCCGCCTGGAGCGCCTGGTTGTACGTCATCCCACCGAAGAACGCTTTGACGAGCGGAGTGTTGTTCTGTGGGTCGTCGGGCCCGGGAGCCATCTGATTACAGAGATCAAAGATGTCCTGGTTGAAGAACGGCATCTCCGTGTCCGCGTGGGCATTGTTGAAGTCGATGGCGGTCTTCAGTGTCCCTTGCGCCACCGGCACGCCGACGCGCGTGGCGAAGTATGCCTTCAGGTCGTTGCGGAAGTCGAAACAGAGGACCAGGAACTCTCCGGGGCCTCCCGAGAAGTTGTACCCCAGCGCGTCCAGGTCCACCAGGGTCGCACCTGCGTTCGTCAGTTCCTGGAAGGCGGCCTCAATGGCGTCCGTGACCGGCCCGGGCGTAGGGACGAGTGGATCGAATCCGTTCAGTCCTTGTCGGGTGATGCCCAGCACTGCGCCCTGGAGACCGTTCGGGTCCACGAACTTCGTGTAGTCGGTGGGAATGTTCGTGGGACGCGTATTGGGCGTTCCCTGCCAGCCGAGCGGCACTCCGCCGGTGGCGGGATCGCGCCCGTCGAAGGTGCGGCTCTGCGCGACGCTGAGCGCCGCCGCCGCATCGGCCACAGTTCGTGCGTGGGGACCGACCGTGTCCTGCGTGTGCGAGATGGGCACCACGCCGGCCCGGCTTGTGAGTCCGACCGTGGGCTTGATCGCCACAACGCCGTTGGCGTTGCCGGGACAAACGATGCTGCCGTCCGTTTCGCTTCCGAAGGATACCGCGGCGAAGTTCGCCGACGCCGCAGCACCCGAGCCGGAGCTGGAGCCGCACGGATTGCGATCGATCCCGTATGGATTATGCGTCTGCCCCCCGCGGCCTGACCAGCCGCTGATCGATTCAAAGGAGCGGAAGTTCGCCCATTCCGAGAGATTGGTTTTACCCAGAATTACGGCGCCTCCTGCCCGCAAATTCGCCGCCACCGTGGAGTCCTGCGTCGCTGGTGTGCCCACCAGCGCGAACGATCCGGCGCTCGTCTGCATCTTGTCGCCGGTCCCGATGTTGTCTTTGAGCAGCACCGGAAGACCGTGGAGGGGCCCCAGCACCACTCCGCGCCTGCGTAGCGCGTCCATGTTGCGCGCTATGGCCAGTGCGTCCGGATTCAGCTCAATGACTGCGTTTACTCCCGGTCCGTTCTGGTCCAGGGCGATGATGCGGGCGATGTATTCCTTCGTCAGTTCCTCGGAGGTGAGACTGCCTGAGGCCATCGCGGCTTGGAGCTGTGCCACCGTCCATTCGTTGTGTTGCGTCGGAACATTCAGGGTGCTCGCACTATTGTTTTGAGCGCTCCCATTGGCCACCACCAGCACGGACACCAACAGCGATGCCGGCAGTAGCCTGCGTACTTTAGTGATTGTCATGTCATTCTCCTGCGTATGCCGAGGCGGTTGGAGACCCACTCTCTCAGGCGAGACGCGCAGGGAAGCGCTCGCCCACCTCAAGGACCCCACCCGGTAGGCTTATTTTCGAGGCTGCCAATCTATTCCGCCCGTCCGCCGAAGTCAACTTCGTCTGCCTGTCCCGCCAGACCGTTTCGCCGGAGTCAACTCAACCTGTTCGGGCACCTGTTTGCGCTAGCTATGTTACCCAACATCGCCTTGTCGCGTGCAGTCTCTTGCCCGTTTTTGTTATTCCGATTATTGTTTTCGGCGCGAGCCCATGGCCATCGTTGACCGCGACAAATTAAGAGCTCTCCAAAAGCGTGAAGAAGACCTTTTCCTGGCCGAACACCCAAAATCTTCCGCTCTCTACGCTCGCGCCGAGTCGTCGTTGCTTGGCGGCGTCCCCATGAATTGGATGAAAAAATGGGCTGGCGCTTTTCCCATCTTCGTGAAATCCGCCAAGGGCACCCATTTTACCGACATGGACGGCCGCGACTATGTGGACCTTTGTCTCGGCGACACTGGCGCGATGACGGGCCACTCTCCTGATGTGGTCGCCGAGGCCGTCGCGCGCCGCTCCAAGGAGGGCATCACCTTCATGCTACCCACCGAAGACGCGCTGTGGGTGGGCGAAGATCTCCAGCGCCGCTTCGGCCTGCCGTACTGGCAATTCACCTTGACCGCCACCGACGCCAACCGCTTTTGTATTCGCATTGCTCGCGAAATCACGCAGCGTCCGAAAATCCTCGTCTTCCACTATTGCTATCACGGGACGGTGGACGAATCGTTCGCCACGCTCCACGACGGTGTCGTCGGTCCTCGCCGCGGCAACATCGGCCCGCCCGTCAACCCCGTCGAAACCACGCGAGTCGTGGAATTCAACGATCTCAACGCGCTCGAAGACGCGCTCAGACATCACGACGTCGCCTGCATCCTCGCCGAGCCCGCCATGACCAACGTCGGCATCATCCTCCCCGAAGACGGCTACTGGAAATCGGCGCGCGAACTCGCGCACCGCTATGGATCTCTCTTGATCGCCGACGAAACGCACACCATCTGCGCCGGCCCCGGCGGCTGCACCGCAGAGTGGAAACTCGATCCGGACATGCTCGTCTTTGGCAAAGCCATCGGCAGCGGCATCCCCGGCGCCACGTACGGCGTCAGCGAAGAAATCGCGCAGCGCATCAACGCCCGCATCCATCTCGAAGATTGCGACGTCGGAGGCATCGGCGGAACCTTGGCAGGTAATGCACTCTCGATAGCCGCGATGCGCGCCACGCTCGAACACGTTCTCACTCCTGCCGCATTCGCAAAAATGATCCCTCTCGCCCAGCGCTTCAACGATGGCGTCGCCGAACACATCCGTTCGAACGGGCTCCCTTGGAACGTCATCCGCCTCGGCGCCCGCGCCGAATATACTTTCGCTGCAAAATCTCCGCGCAACGGCGGCGAATCCGCCGCTGCTACCGACTTTGAACTGGAGCGCTTCCTCCATCTCTATGCCCTTAACCGCGGCGTGCTGCTGACCCCGTTCCACAACATGGCCCTCATGTGCCCCGCCACCACCGAAGCTGACATCGACCAACACACGAAAATCTTCGCCTCTGCCGCCAGCGAACTTACCTCTTAGCTTGGAGCGCGGGAGCCCTGCTCCCGCATTTCCGGCATTTCCCATTGCCAATAGCACATAGAAATGGCACACTGACTAAGCACAGTCTATAGGCACATGATGAAATCCATTCGCAACCGGCGCGCTCACGTCCTTCTCCCCGAAGACCTCGTTCGAGAAATCGACGCCATCGTTGGTTCGCGAGGCCGCAGCGCTTTCCTTGTCGAGACGGCTCGTGAAGCCGTCCGCCGCCGCAAGCTCTTGCATTTTCTGGACAGTGATACGCCTGCTTGGAACGACCACGATCACCCCGAGTTGGCGCGAGGTTCCGCCGCGTGGGTGCGCGAACTGCGAGAGGAAAGTGAAAAACCCTTTGGAAAGACGGGCCGTCATTCGAAGCACGGCCGTAAGAAGCAATGAAGCTGCTTCTCGACACCTCCATCCTCATCGATGTGCTTCGCGCAAGAAATCGGCGTCGCGAACTCCTGGCGGATCTGACCCGCGCCGGCCACACCCTCACCACTACGGTCTTGAATATTGCTGAGCTATATTCCGGCATGCGTCCCGAAGAAGAAGCCCGCACGGAATCTTTTCTCGGCGGGCTCCTTTGCTACGAGCTCACCGGGGCAGCCGCGCGCCTTGCCGGCAAATGGAAATTCGCGTGGTCCCAAAAGGGACACACCCTGGCGCTCGCCGATATGATCGTCGCCGCCATCTCGCGCGAACAGCATTGCCAGCTCGTCACTGACAATCGAAAAGATTTTCCCATGTCCGAAGTGAACCTCTATCCTTTGCCATAATTCTCTACGAGCATGTTCGGCCTCTCGACATGTAGAATGGTGGCGCATCAGACTTCATTTGTGAGGATCTCATGTCGTCCGACTATCTACTCAAAACCGAGCCTTCCGAATACTCTTTCGCCGATCTCCAGCGCGACAAGGTCACGGAATGGGACGGCGTTTCGAATCCCGTGGCCCTGAGAAATATTCGAGCGATGAATTCCGGCGACAAGCTCATCATCTATGAAACCGGTGACCATAAAAGCGCCGTCGGCACCGCCACCGTCGTTTCACTCGATGCCTCCGTTCCCAAAAACCCCGTCCTCAAAATCAAAGTTGGAAAATCTCTTGCCCGCCCCGTCTCGCTTGCAGAAATCAAGTCCAACAAACTCTTCGCGGACTCTCCGCTCGTTCGCATCGGCCGTCTCTCCGTCGTTCCCCTAACCGCGGCCCAATACAAGGCCTTAGCAGGCGACTGATTCCGCGAACCCGCGTATGATGCGGTGCGAACCTGCGAGGCCAACTCACGAGGGAGACTCTGATGAAACGCGCCATCTTTACTTTGTTCTTTTTTTTCGTCGGTCCGCTTTTCGCGCAGAATCCTCCCGAAATCCGCTTCCGCTCCGTCCCTGATTTTCTGAAATTCCCTCCCGATATTCATCTTGGCGAAGCCACCGGTGTCGCCGTGAATTCCAAAGGGCACATCTTTGTCTTCTCGCGCGGCAACTCCACGGGCCCCGCTTATGGCGCGAGCGCCGCGCAACTCCTCGAGTTCGCTCCTGAGGGCAAATTTCTCCGCGAGATTGGCCACAATCTTTATGCGTGGTCTTTCGCGCATACCGTGAAGGTCGACAACGCTGACAACATTTGGGTCACCGACAAAGGCTCGGACATGGTCGTCAAGTTCAACCCTGAAGGCGGCGTCATCATGGTTTTCGGCCGCAAACAAGAAGCCTCTGACGAAGGCACCGAGCCGCTCAAGCACGTCAAGCCGCCGCTGCCTCCTGTCGATGGCCTCTTCCGCCAGGTCACCGACGTCGCTTGGGACTCTGCCGGCAACACCTACATCAGCGACGGCTACGTCAATTCTCGCGTCGCCAAAGTGGACAAAGACGGCAACTGGCTCAAGTCCTTCGGCGAACCCGGCGACCAACCCGGCCAATTCAACACTCCACACAGCATCGCCGTGGATGCGCGCGACAATATTTACGTCGCGGATCGCGGCAACCGTCGCATCCAGGTTTTTGACACCGACGGCAAATTCCTTCGGCAGTTCACCATCGACGCTCCTGTCCCCGCCGACGCTCGACCTGCCATCGGCAATAAGCCCACTGCCACAACCGGCACCATGGCCCCCGGTGCCCCCTGGGCCATTTGCATCACGCCCCCGCCGAATCAGGTTCTTTATGCTTCGGATGGTTTCCCCAGCCGCCTCTACAAGCTTTCTCTCGACGGCAAACTTCTCGGCGTCTTCGGCAAATCGGGCAAGCAACTCGGCCAATTCGGCTGGGTCCATGAAATCGCTTGTCCCTCCGAGAACGAACTTTACGTCGCGGAACTTCTCAACTGGCGCATCCAGAAATTAATTCTGGAGCCTGCGCACTGACGTCCTGCTTCACTCGCTCCGATCACGCACATCAAGATTTCAGCCATTTCCTGCAAAAAGTTGACACGACCTGCGCTCCTTCTATACCGTGCCCGCATGGCATCCGGGAAAACAAAGGCATCCTCCAGCAGCAGCAGCGCGGATCCTGGCCTGATCATCGAACACGCACCGGATGTCCTCACCTTCACGTTCAACAACGCTGCGCACGGCAACGAAGTCACAGGCGTGATGTTTGATGCCATGCTCGCCGAGCTTCGCGCGGAATCCTCTCGCCCCGGTGCGCGAGTCTTGCGCCTGCGAGCCCGCGGCACAGTCTTCTGCACCGGCCGCGAACGCGCCGGCCGTAACGGCGTCGCCATTCGCCGCGAATGCGCCCGCATTCTCGACTTCATGCGCGCCCTCAGAAATTCGCCGCTCATCACCGTCGCCGAAGTCCAGGGCGACGCCTCCGGCTTCGGTTTTGGTCTCGCCATCCTCTGCGATTTCTCTCTCGTCGCCGAACACGCCGTCCTAAGATTTCCAGAGATGCGCTCTGGCCTCGCGCCCACGGCCATCATGTCGTATCTTTTCGAATACACTCTCCCGCGTTTCGCTTTTCCGCTCGTCCTCTTCGGTGATCCCATTGACCCGTCCCGCGCGCAACAGATCGGCCTGATCTCGCAAGTCTGCCCCGCCGATCAGCTCACCGCCGAAGCCGATGCCCTCGTCTGGCGCATCCTTTCTCTCGACCCAATCGCCGCCCGCAAATGCAAGGAATTTTTCCGCTCGGCCCAGCAAAACTCCTTCGACCAAAACTGCCGTCACGCCGTCAAAACCCTCACCGCCGGAAGCTTGGCCCTTCTGGCCAGGCAAAAGTGATCCGCCTGTGAACTTCAACGCGGGCGCGCGCCTCGATCGTCTTCCCATCTCCTCATTTCATCGCCGCATTCTCGGCCTCATCGCCATCGGGATGTTTTTTGATGGCTTTGACGTCTACGCGGCTGCCACGATCCTCGGAGCCACGCTCCGCAGCGGCTTCTCCACGCTCGCCCAGAACGCCCAATTCGTCTCCGTCACGTTTCTCGGCATGATGTTGGGCTCGTTCCTCACCGGTTTTCTCGGCGACCGCTTCGGCCGCCGCTTCACCTATCAAGCCAATCTCGCGGTCTTCGGCCTCGCCTCCATCGCCTCCGCCTTCGCGCCTTCCATGCCCATCTTGATTTTCCTGCGTGGCATCATGGGCCTCGGTCTCGGCGCGGAAATCGTCGTCGGCTTCTCCACGCTGACGGAGTTTGTTCCCCCACAAGCTCGCGGCAAATGGCTTGGCGCGCTTTCCGTCGCTGTTGTGACGGCTCTCCCCATTTCCGCCCTTGCCGGTGCGCTGATCATTCCGCGCTTCGGCTGGCGCATCATGTTCGTCCTCGGCGGTATCGGAGCGTTGGTGGTTTGGTATTTGCGGAAGTCCATGCCGGAATCTCCGCGCTGGCTGGAATCCATCGGCCGCGGCGAAGAAGCCGACGCCCTGCTGCAATCCATCGAAAGCGAGGTCGCGCAGCAAAACGGCGCTCTCCCGCCGGCCGCACAAACGGCAGCGGCTCAGCCATCGCGGAGCCTCGCTGCGCTCCTCACTCCGCTACTCCTCCCGCGCATGTTCGTCGGCGCCGTCACACTGATTGTCGCCAACACTTTGATCTACGGCTTCGTCACCTGGCTCCCGACCTTTTTCGTTCAGGAAGGCCGCAGCGTCGCCCGCACCTTCGCCTACTCGCTCATCATATCCATGGGTGCGCCGATTGGCTCCGCCATCGGCACCTTCACCGCCGATTCCTGGGGCCGCAAGCCCACGATCATCGGCGCCTCTCTGCTCACCATCCTCCTCGGCGGCATCTATCCCTTCATCAAGGATCCCGTTCTCCTGCCCATCGGCGGCTTCCTCCTGATGATCCCTATCTACGTCCAGGTCACCCTGCTCTTCGCCATCTATATTCCCGAACTCTTTCCCACGGAAGTTCGCATGCGCGCCGCGGGCATCTGCAACACCTTCGGACGCGGGGCCACTATCCTCACTCCTTTTCTCGTCGTCACTCTTTACAGATCCTCCGGAGTCGGCGGCGTTCTCAGCCTCATGATCGGACTCCTCGCCGTTCAAGCCATCGTCGTCCTCCTCTTAGGCGTTGAACCCAGGAAGCGCCGCCTCGAAGATCTCGATCGACCAGCAATCACTCCCCGCGCTATGTAACTGGCGCTGCGCGACCTCCCGCTCTCTCGCCTTTCCCCCAAATTCTCCCAACCCAAACCCCGTTGCACTTGGAAAACACTCGGTTGCATCCACGTCGAAAACGCTCCGCATCCGCAGTATCATCGGCTCAAGGGACGCCCTTCATCCAACAGGAGAAATCACCATGCATGGATCAAACGCACACAAACCTGCCACTTTATTTTCGCTCGTGCTGATTTCCGTTTTGGTTTGCGGTCTTGCCGCCTCAGCGCGCACACCCAGCCCGCAAGGCGCTTACCTCGGTCCTGGCCGCTATGAAATCGAAAACTTCGCCAGCGGCAAAGTGTTGGACTTGAACCGCCAGGACCAGCGCACCGTCGTGCAATCGTCCCGCACCCACGCGCTGAGTCAGCAGTGGGATATCACAGACGCCGGCAACGGGTTTGTCATCATCAGGTCCGCTGCCAGCGGCCTAGTGGTGGATATCGATGGCGGCGAGTCGCGAAATGGCGCGCGAGTGATCACCTCGCAGCCCGTCGGCACTGACAGCCAGCTCTGGAGAATCGAAGCCCATGGTCCCGGGGTGCGCTTCTCGTCGCGTCTAGGCAAAGCCTTGGATTTGCCGCACGGCTCGCATGACGACGGCGTCGAGTATGCCACCTGGGACAAGGCGGGTCAGGATAACCAGAGATTCCGCCTCGTGTTCATCGGCGCGTCGGTTCCTGCAAGCCCGAACCCGTACCGCGCAGATCGTGACGATCGCCGCGACCGTGACGACCGCCCCGACCGCGACGAAAAGCGCGCTTACGTACTTGGCTACCGTTTTGGCGTCGAAGACTACAAGGCGCGCCTGCACCGTACGTACGCCCGCCACGTGGATCAGGTCAGCCCGCAATGGCAACAGGCTTTCATCGAAGGCTATTATGACGGCTACGACGCCGCCCGGCCGGATACGAGCGTCATGCGCTCCGAGGAAAAAGATTCCTATGACGACGCCTTCCGCCTCGGACAAAAGGACTATCGCGAGGGTCGTGAGCCAAATTACACCCGCTACGCCGATCGTTTCGATCCCCGCTTCGAGCCGTTTTTTCGCAGGGGCTACGCTGACGGCTACTATTCCGCTCGTTAGCGCGTTCTGCAGGGCTCTGCCCGTGTCACGTTTTGCCGAGCGGAAATATCGCCGTCACCGTAGACCCTATTGAACGGCCTTGTGGACAGCGGCGTTAGCATCAACGAGCCCGAAGTTAAAGAGCGCACTGTAGCCATTCTTGCCAATGTCCTGCGCGGTCTGCTGCAAGATGGTGCGGATTTGCGCCGGGCTAAGCGCCGGGTTAGCCGATTTCACTAGCGCCGCGACCCCGGCAGCGAGGGGCGTTGACGCGCTCGTGCCGATCGCCTGAACGTACCAGGCGTGTTGCGCCAATCCAGTAAAGCTGAAGCAGCCGAAGCTGGTGCCTGCCGGCGGCCCACCCGCACCGAACGTCGCTGAGGGGTCCGGCGGGACCGTTCCGAACAGTCCTGAGCTGCACCCACCGCGAACGAATCCCGTGGGCAGGCACGGACTGCCGCTGAAAGCGCATCCGCCGCTGGGCAGATCGCCGCCCGGCGCGGAAAGTCCGCCGAGGTTCGTGCCGAAGTCGCTGTAGAATGCCAGGCAGTCGGCACCGTTCACGCAAGGCTGCCGCGCTGGCGGAGTTGGCGGGAAGAGCGCCGGATTAGTTGTGGCGATGACCGGTATCACGCCGGACGCCTGCCCCGGCAGCTCAATGAATGCCTGGATGCGGTCCAGATTGAGCGCCGAGTTGCCGGCCGCCGCAAACACGATGGCGCCATGGCTCGTCGCGAAGTTACTGACGCGGTTGAACGCGCTCGTTATCGCCGCGTCGCCGCGGACGTTGCGGGGCACAAAACCGCCAAGGGACATCGAGATGACATCGGCGCCCTCCAGCGTCGCCACCACCATTCCTTCGAGCACCCAAGAGAAAAACCCGCTCCCGCCGCGCAAGAGACAGCGGTTGTAGGGCGTGTCAGGCAACCCGTTGGCCTTTAGTGTCGCAGGCGAGGCCGCGATGTCGCGCAGCACTTTGATGTTCAGGATTTTCGCTTTCGGAGCGACGCCGATCAGCAAACCGCCTCCAATTTCGCCGGCGGCCAATGACGATGTCCAAGTGCCGTGGCCGTTTTGGTCCGCAGGGAGATCGAAAGGCGGATTGGATGCGTCCGGCACCTCGCAATTGGGTGTGCCAAACGATGCTGAGTAGGAAGTAAGGGCGAGATTGAACGCTAGATTATCCTTTACATCCGGATGAACCGGATTCACTCCCGTATCGAGAATGGCTATTTTTGCTCCCGCGCCAAACGTGACGTCCCACGCGCCAGAAGTCGGATTACCCGCCGGCGTGGCGATCCCTCCGCCTGCCGCGCCAATGCGCTTGGCCGGCCACTGCTGCGGCGTCGAGGTGTAAAAGAAATCGGGCGGAAGCGCCGTGGAAAATGTCGGCAATGGATGTGGAAGCTGGTCCGGCGAAATGTCGGCGGCATCGTCGCTAACCACCTGAGCTGGCGCTATCAACCCCACCATGCGGTCGTAGTCGGCGTCAAGAATTGCCGGATCATTGTGAAGATTGCGAATCAGCGTCGCGCCGTCGGCTGTAGAGGGAGTGACGACGGCAATCCCAACAGCGCTGATCCCGTGGATCATTTGTCCACCCGCGGCGGCAATTCTGCTAGCCGCATCCGAGGGCATTGTGTTTCCGTTGAAGATGACCAGGATTCTGCTCGGTACGATCGGAGCTTCCGCGACGGTTGCATTTTGCTGCGCCCGGACGGACTGCGTACCGATAATTCCCGATAGTGCCAGCATGGCAACACCTGCGGCCAGAAGAGATATCAGCCCAATCTTTTTCATGGGTCCTCCAGATGAAGTGACACGGACTTTCCGCCCTTCTTTTCAGTGGGTGGGACTCCCAGAAAAGCACGGAACGGCCACCGCTTCCCGCGGCTGGCGTTCAAGGGCAGGTAAGGCTTATAAACGCGATAAGCTTTGCCTATACTTCGACCAGGGTCAAGTACCAAAAAAAAGCGGTACTGGGTGTGCCGCCTTTGTCCAGGTTTTCGCCTTTTTCTGTTTGCACCTCCTTCTCATTGCCCTCTGGTCGCAACCTACCACTGACTCCCTTCTAACTTCTTCTCCGCCAACCCCTTGCACCTTTACCCTTTTGAGATTCTTTGAGAATGCCCCTTCTGACCATGATAGAAGGACTTCTCCCCCTCTGCCCACGCATTCGCCATCTTGTTCCATCCGTTTCTCGCAATCTATCCGGGTGGAAGCTCGGCCGAGCAACGCTTGGCATCACACCGCAAAAAATTGCGGGTTCCTTCCGGAAGGAACTCTTCCCAGAACGAACCCGCAGGTTTGCCAAGGATTCAGTTCAGGTGCGTCTCTCTAGAAGCTGTCCGATCGCACCACCACGTCTTGCTGATGCTGCTTGGTGCCGGCAACCCACTGAGCGCCCGCCCACCAGTTGACGTTCTGCACGTTATTGCTGTCCGTCCAGAAGGCGTGAAACACGTCGTCCGAACCCGCTGCGATGTGTGTATAGTCTCCGAAGAATCTGCCGCGAAAGCCGTAACGGGTATTAATCGGCTGCGTGGTCACGGTATTGGTTACGCCGCTGGTCAGGTCCTTCACCACATAGTCCAGCCGCGCATTGTTGATATACGGCCCGAGCGTCTTGCAGTTCTCTCCATTCAAGCTCGGTGCGCCGAAATTCGCGCAAGTTTGCCACGGCGAAACTACGTCAGCCGCATACGCCGACATGTACACGCGCCCTGTCGCGGACACTGCTACCGCTGGGAACAACGTGTCCACTCTTCGCGCCGCCGGCGCATTCAACATGCTGCCATCCGGCTGCGTCACCGGATAACCCACTGGGGCCCGCGTCGAAGCGTCTACGCCCGGCAAAACCAGCGCCGGGGCGCTCCACGTCGCTCCACCATCCGTCGACTTGCTATAGAGCGACGCTGCGTGACAGCCGGAGTTCGTCCGTGCCGGGCAGAGCCCGCCCCCATTGCTCATCATCGAGCCCCACGCCACATAGAGGTCGCCGTTCGGCGCCACGGCTGCTGCCGGATAACTGTTATTGCGAAACACGGTGTTCGCCACCGGAATGATGTCCACCAGCGGCGATACTGCTACCGGCTTGCTCCAGCTCTTGCCGCCGTCCGTGGACTTCACCACCCAAATGCTGTCGAGAGTCGCCAGCCGCGTCGAGGCATCCCAGAACACATACACCGTTCCGTCCGGGCCGACCACTGGCCGCGAACCCTGGCCGTACAACACGTTGCCCACGATCAACTGCGGATCGCTGAACGTCTTCCCACCATCGCTCGACACCGCCACCGCGATAGGCGACTGCACGTAGCTCCCATTGTGCGGGTTGAATATAAAGCGAGTCCAGGTCACATAGACGTTGTCGCGAAATGGGCTTGCGACATTGGAGTCCGCCACGATCCATTCCTTGTCATTCAGCGTGGAGGGAGCCGTCGTCTGATTGATGAACACCGGCGCCGCCCACGTCAGATTTCCACTTGCGTCGAACGTGCCCTTATTCACCGCTACCGTATTGGGCGGGGCTGTGCGGTCGAACCCCAGCCCCGCATAATAGACGTGACCGCGGCTGTCGAAGGCCACTGTCGGGTCACCGCCAGCGTCATATTGCCCGCCTGCAAGATGATCGACTCCTGGAATCAACGTCCCCAGGCTGGACCCATCGAGCTTCGACGCGCAGCACCACGTAGCGCCGCCGTCATTGGAAAAATACGTCCCCGAATATCCGTCGCCCAGCGCGCTGCACGGTGTGGCGCCGACATTGCACGTCCACGTCAGCGTCACGTAGTCGTTCGCGCCGGCTACGATGCGCCTCGGGTTGTTCGGATCCACCGCGATGGCCGTTTCGTTCTGTGGCGCTCCCGCTGTGTCTTGATTCACAGTTACGTCCGGGGCCATCACGCTCGTGCCATCCAGTGGACTCGACAAAATCTGAAATGGAGTAACCGGCCCCGAGCTGGGACCCGAAAAGAAGTCGATTAAGTCCGACTCCTGTTCAATGAAGGCGGAAAAACGGATTTGCAATCCCGCAGTCCCATTCACCGACGCCACTTTGCCCGCCAGCGTGCTGATGTCATAAGTTACGTCAGTGCCTGGCGTCGAACTTGCGCTCGCCGCGCCGGTGCGTGAGCCGCTCCAATCTTCGCCAAACATTGCCAATGCGGCTACGCCTGCGGCCAACAGAAATACGACCATAATTCTTTTCATGGATCCTCCAGGTGAATAGTTAAGGACTCTCCGCCCTTCTTTTCAGTGGGTGGGACTCCCAGAAAAGCAGTGAACGGCCACCGCTTGCTGCGGCTGGCGTTCAAGGGCGGGTAAGGCTTATACGCAGGATAAAATATATCTATACTTTAAGCGTCGTCAAGTACCAATATCTTCGGGCTAGTGGGTGCGCCGCCCTGCCAAGGGATGAGTCCGCCACACGGAGCATTTGTACTACTGTAGTTTATGCCACCACTCACGGAGAGACTGGCAACGACCGTTCGAGTCCAATGAGACCACGAAGGTTCCGTCCAGCTTGGTTTCTAAACCGGGTGGCACGCGGACAAACGATGCCCACCACCTGGCGATGCCATGCTCGGCAGTGACGGCGACGACCTCACAATCAAATTGTATTCTTTCCTCGGTCTTTGTGACACCATCCCAATACTCGTAGATTGCTTCACGGCCGCGTAAGGGTTCACTAAACGGTGTCACCTGATGGGTCGCATCGTCCGCGTACAGCCCTGCTGCCGCCACGGGATCGCGCCCCATCCACGCGCGCCCGTAAGAATCTAGCCAGGCTCGGAACGACTCTCGATCCATGCGCCAATCATACGACCCTGATATTCCGCTTACCAAGCGCTCCACCTGCCTCCCCGGCCCCAACCAGGTAAGGAAGACGTCACATCGCGCTGCCTCGGCATCGCATATCTCTAAAACCTTTCGGGGCTTTCCCTCATCTAATGGGTGTGAGCAGAATGAGACCTTCTATCGCAGCATCGGTTTTTCAGAAGGCTTTCTTGCGGTCGGCGAACATAGCCAACGCCCCAAGAAGCCATGCCCCACGAACCCATGGCTTGACGAATGGCAAATGGCCTGACGAACCTTTTGTACCCTGGCGTGAGCTTGCGTGGAAGGCTTTTGAAAGTAACAAGCTGGGTAACGCACTCGAGCGTGCCGTTGAGTCTCTGCCCAAGAATTGCACGGAAGTGCTATTTCTTCATGACGTGAAGAACCTCGATCTCGAAGCGACCGCGTGGATCTTGAACATCAATGTTGGAGAAGTCCAAGCCATGTTGCTTCGCGCCAGAATCCACGTATACGACGCCCTGCTTCCGATTACCTTGATGTCTCCCGTTTATTTCAGGGCTGGGGAAGAGGAAAACCTTTCGGTGCCCCCGCGGCGGGGATCTGCGCCTTGGTCTGAAGACGGCGGCCACCAACTCGACGCGCTAACGGCCTACCTCTAATAGCTCCAACATTCCTGTCGCGCTATTCAATCTTCCCGTTTCGCGATCGCTGTCAGAGTAACGTGCCGGAAAAGCGTGCGCGCAGGACCAATCCACATATGCCTTTGCTGAATCACTGCGGGAAGAACCGATTGCGTTTCAACCCCGTCCAGGCTCAGGTGGCACAGGAACCGGAATTGTGTGGGCGCGGCATCCACGCGTGGGAGTAGATACCAGACACGGCTAATTTTCTTCTCATTGATAGGCACTTCAATGCGGCTACCGCTTTTCTCGACATCTTCAGAAATGACCGTCGTTCCCCGGTTTGAAACGTAGTCGATACGGCTTAGTTTGAAATCTCGGTCCGCGGTGAAGACAAGAAACTGCTGCTCCAGAGGCTCGCCCCGTACCTCGGCAAATGGCGTGGGCCGCCCCGCCGGCTGAGCCTGTTGCGCGGCTGGAGCGGATTCAAGCACTGGTATCCTAAACCCGCTGAAGTTTGAGCCGTTCTGAGGGAACGAGTTATCGCCTACGCCCTCGCCGCTCTGTCCTCGCTCCTGCTGCAGTCGCCGGGCTCGCTGCTCAATAGCGGCCTTCCTATTCTGGAACGCGGCGATTTCTTCGCGTGCTTCCCGTCTGCTCGTGCGCATGCGAAGAAACACCGCCACGGCAACGGCCAGGATGGCAGGGCCAAACGCGAACAGCGCCTCTGCCATTCGGTCACTATACTTCTGAGGGGGCGCTTCAATCGCTTTTTTCGACTTGCTGTCGTCAAAGCGGCACTCTGTCTATTGCACCTGGATGTATCCTCGGATCAGTCGCCCCGAGGCTTCGTTCCAGCCCCGCCCGAAGCCGCGCGTCTAATCCGTTAAAGCCCAGGGTGTACAATTCTTCCCATTTTCGACTCAAGAGGGAACTTGCAGGTGATGAGTGCCTTGTCCAACCATCTCGACAGGCTTCTTGCTTTGCTCGAAGATTGCGGGCTTCATCCGCCGTCGCGGGACGTCCGCATCGTCGAAATCAGTCAAATTCGTCGCGTCTCGCCGGATGGCACAGTTCATGTTCGGCGGGACGAACTTCGCAGTCCTCTGGACTACGAAGCCAGGTTTGACGAGCTATTGCGTACCGGTTATGCGTGGCTCAACGTGTCGTGCTACGGCGTCCATGATGGCTTTCTGATTGTGGCCATTGAGGTCCCCGGTCCAAGAACGCTCTATCCTGGATGTCCGACGTCCGTGAATCTTTCTGGTCCAGAGAACAGAGTGCTAGACCAGGAGTGGAATGTCGCTGCGATCCTAACGATTGAATAGCACTCTGTGGAATTCAGGCTGACCCACTACCTGATTCCGGTGCCGCCTGTCCCCACTTCGCGGAGTGTGTCTGGGTTGGTTGCCATGGGTTGCGACCGGACGAATCTGGAGTAAACTTGCCGTCTTAGCGAGTACGACCGGCAGGTTCGAAATGCCGAGGTCGATAATCTGCCGAGCTCGATAATCCTCGATAATCAAGGAGGCAATCATGAAAATCGTAGTCATCGGCGGCAGTGGACTCATCGGGTCAAGGCTTGTCGCCAAGCTTCGCGAGCACCGGCACGAAGCGGTGGCCGCGTCACCTAATTCCGGTGTCAACACTCTCACGGGCGAGGGACTGGCCGAAGTGCTGAAGGGTGCATCGGTGGTCGTTGATGTATCGAACTCTCCCTCGTGGGAAGACGCGGCTGTGATGGAGTTCTTCGAGACATCGACTCGTAACCTCCTCGCCAGTGAAGCGACCGCAGGCGTAGGGCATCACGTTGCGTTGTCAGTCGTAGGATCTGAGCGGCTGCTCGAAAGCGGATACTTCAGAGCGAAAATCGCTCAGGAGAATTTGATCAAGAGTTCCTCAATTCCTTACACGATTGTCCGCGCCACGCAGTTTTTCGAATTCGTCAAGGGCATCGTCGATTTCTCCACCGACGGCAACAAAGTACGCCTGCCGACTGCGCTTATACAGCCAATGTCAGCCGACGATGTCGCCAGTGCGGTGGGACGGATCGCGATGGGGTCACCAGTGAATGGCACGGTTGAAGTGGGAGGGCCGGAAAAGTTTCCGCTCAATGAGCTCGCCCGACTATACCTCGCTGCGCAGCGGGATCCGCGCGAGGTTGTTGCTGATGCGCAGGCGCGGTATTACGGCGTGAAGTTGGGCGAGAGAACATTGGTTCCGGACGATGGCGCACAACTCGGCGAGGCGCGTTTTGAAGACTGGCTCAAACATTCCGCACTTCGGGCACATGCCTGATTTCTTCGCGTTTCGCGCGGTCGGCCGCTGGATTCTGGGCTTGGGACAGGCAGATGCTCTTCCTCGTGCAGAACGGTTTCCGTGTAGGCTAACCTGCTCGCCTTCTGGAAAAGGTCGAAAGGCGCTAGAATCTGAGTTCCTACCCGCGTGAGATCGCGCTGTTTCCCTCGGTCTGCTAGGGTTGACTGCGATTGGAGATGCCATGAACACGTTCAAGAAACCGATGACAACGCACGGTGTCGGAACGGAAGGTCCGGAATCGGTAGAGAACTTCAGAGCCCGTCGCCAGGCGTTCCGCGCTCTGCATGAGGCAGGTTGTTTCGTGATTCCAAATCCGTGGGATGTCGGCTCTGCACGGTACTTGCAGCAGCTCGGATTCCCCGCGCTGGCGACGACCAGCGCAGGCTTCGCGTTCTCGCAGGGGCTGCCTGACTCCGAAGTTGCGCTCACTTGTGAGCGTAACCTGGCATACATAGCCGATATCGCGGGCGCGGTCGATGTTCCGGTCAATGCGGACTTCGCGTCTGGCTATGGAGAGTCACCGCAAGATGTGGCCGATAATGTCACGCGCTGCATCGCGGCCGGCGTCGCGGGCCTGTCGATCGAAGATGCAACCGGTGATCCATCGTCTCCGCTTTACGAGCTGACGCTCGCCGTCGAGCGTGTGCGCGCTGCGCGTGAGGCGATCGATCAATCCGGTGCCGACGTCCTGCTGACCGCCAGGGCAGAATGTTTCCTTGTCGGCCATCATGATGCGCTTCGCGAGTCGGTCCGGCGTCTGCAGGCATTCGCTGAGGCGGGGGCGGACGTGCTATTCGCACCCGGCCCCCACGATCCCACGGCGATCAAAGCGCTCGTTGACGCGGTTCGGCCGAAGCCGATCAACGTCCTAGTGGTTCGGGACAGTGGCTTATGCGTCGCCGACATCGCGGCGCTCGGCGTGCGACGCATCAGTGTCGGCGGTGCGTTGGCTCTCGCTGCATGGACCGGTTTCACGTGCGCAGCGCAGAAATTGAAGTCGGAGGGGAGTTTCGCAGGCTTCGCGAGCTTGGTGTCGTACCCCCACTTCAACGGATTCTTCGTGACCGACTACCGCACGCGGCAGTCTGACAAACGGCGAGCGGCGGGATCACCAAGCTAGGCATTCAACGAGGCGACAGATGACAAGAGTGGATTACATCAAAGTGGCACCGGGGAGACCTGCTGCGTGACAGTCGACTACGAATTTGGGAGCGTCGACGTTCCGCCCACACTTGCTG
>DASSXG010000126.1:0-40324 GCA_035704085.1 Candidatus Acidiferrum sp.
TCGCCCCTCCTATGGCCACCCCATCGACTTCCGCGGCCTGCGCCATGAACCCGTCAACGAACAGGGCGTCGTGCTTCTCTTCGGCATGGTTGCCAAAGAACTCGGCTACATCGTCGAAGCCGTTCAATCCGGCTTCCCCGACTGCGAAGCCAAGCGCCAGATCGCCCCGCAACGCTGGCAGCGCGTACACATCGAATTTGAATTTGAGAGCCGCAATTTCCGCGACCACGGCCACCCGCTGACCGGTTGCGACGTCATCGTGTGCTGGCGCCACAACTGGCCCGACTGCCCTCCCCACATCGAAATCCTCGAACTCTCCTCCGTAATCAAATCCCTCCCCAACTCCGACGACTAGTTAGCCCTTTTGGAGTGCGGGAGCCCTGCTCCCGCTTTCCTTTGTCGTGTGGCACGCTGCCAGAACTACATTACTGTAGCTACAGAAATCATGCTACACTTATGGCATGGTCTTGTTCGAATGGGACGAAGCCAAGGCCAAAAAGCAACAAACGCAAGCACGGTGTCAGCTTTGACGACGCCATGCTGGTCTTCGTCGACCCCTTCGCTCTTGTCGAACAGGACCGTCTCGAGGACGGCGAGCTCCGCTGGCAAACACTCGGCCTGGCAGCTGGCGTCGTGCTTTTGCTGGTGGCCCACACCGTCCGCAGCGAAGCAGAAGATGAAATTATCCGTGTCATTTCTGCTCGCCGAGCGACTCGCAAGGAGCGTCACCGTTATGACCAAAATCGTGCGAAAGAAACTTTCCTCTGACACGCTTTCAGCCGCCGCACGGCGCCGTCTCGCCAAACTCGCCCGCCAGTCCGATAGCACGATCGACTTTTCAGACATCCCGCCGCTCACGGACAAGTTTTGGCGGAACGCTGCCCGCAATCCCTTCTATCGCCCCATAAAGCAGCAGCTTACCCTCCGGCTCGACGCCGACGTCGTCGCTTGGCTTCGCCGCCAGGGCAAGGGCTACCAGACCCGCGCCAACGCCCTCCTCCGCGCCGCCATGCTCCGCGACCTTCGCCGCAAAGCCAGCTAGTCCGCATCGTTCCCCGCTCTTGCTCCCCCATGCCCATTCTGAGCGCAGCGAAGAACCTCTCTGTCCCCATTCTGTCATTCTGAGCGTAGCGAAGAATCCCTCTGCCAACCCGCCGGACTCTTCACCGCCACAGCCGCGCACGCAGAATACAAAGGCTCACCGAAAGGGAGTCGCGGCACGAGCTGCATGTCGGTGCAGCTGCGAAGAGATCCTCCCGAACAAGCGCTTGAAGCGCTCACCCGTCAGTGATGTCACCACTGAAGCCGGGGCACTGGCCATCTTGTGAAGGAGTAGGCGCGCCGGCCGGGTCTTGTGAAACTCAAGGCCCAAAGCTCGAAACGCATCTTCGTAGCGTTTAACGATTCGGGGTATTTTTGGATTCAGGCTCAAGGATTTACCTCTCAGCTCGTCCTTATAGCTCTCATTCACAAGGGCTTCATAGGCTGCGGGTTCGAGCAGATCCTCCACATCTGCTTCCGGCGGTTTCGCGGAATCAAAACCATCGGTCACAAAAAGGACGTTCTCATCACGAATCAGTTTTTCTTTGACAAGCTCCTCTTTGGTCCCATGAGCTTTACTCTCATCATCGAGCATCACCATCACGTTTAACCGCTCCGAGGTCAGTAAAGCGACCATGTAAGGAATTTTCTGGGCGCCCCCAGCTGGGGTAAGAGTTAGATTGTCTGGCAACGCGGGCTGCCCAACACTGCGCAGATACTCTGATATAGCGGTCATGATCCAATAGTCGGTCACGCCTTCGATCACCAAATTCGCCGGACCAACAAAAAGCGTTTGGGCGAGGTGGTATCCCAGGGCCGCCTGTATTGGGAACAGAGTGCGTTCATCTCCACTCGGATCGTTCGTAACCGTCGTTCCCTCGTCCTGCCCTATTTTGACTGTACGCACCCAGTCCAGGTTTTCGGTCGACACCATGAAGGGAGAATGGGTTGTGTAAAGGACTTGGTTCTTAAAATCAGTGGCAAAGTGTTTGAGGAGGTCGCCTTGGGAGCTTGCGTGCAGGTACAAGCCAGGCTCGTCAAGTAGCAGGACCGCATTTTCGGCAGAACCGCCTTTTGTATCAGCAGCGAAGCTAACGTAAAAAGAAAAAAAACCACTTGAAGCCACGGCTCCGCTCGTCGAGATTGACCTCTACATCATAGAGCGCGTTCGGGTCAGAGATCAGCGTGTCGAGATGCGCAGCATCGGGATTAAACCTAACCTTCAGCGCCCGATCCTTCCACAGCCGCCGTATTTCCCCCGTTACAACGGCTCCAGCACGGTTGGCAAGTTGATTGCGCGTTTCGTGATCGTTGGCTGCAAGCAAATCCTTAAGCAGTTGCGGGTCTAAATCTGCTACCTTGCACAACTTCTCGAAGTTTAGGTCTGCTGGGGTCCGCTGATTGCTCGCCTTCCGATGCAGGTATTCGTCTATATTTTGGTGGCCTTCCAGTTCGGGGTATTCATCAACATACACGAATATCGGCAGCTGACTGATTACCCACTTGCGTGCCTCCAAGTGCGCTTTCTCATCGGCCGTAATTCCATCGGCCAGGCCCTCAAGGTCTCCCGCAATTTTCCCCTCGGCCTCAGCTAGGGCCAGGGCAGCGCCGGTGCTCGTCAATGCCTTACGTAAGGCCAAAAGCGTGGGCTTCGCGGCGACTGCCCAATCGTTCGCATCAGCCTTCTTCGATACGACGGATTCGGCCGTTGCGATAGCTGCGTCCAATTGGGACTTCGGACCAGCCTCCAATTTCTCGCCCGCTGAAACCAGAGCCGCCTTGAGTTTTTGAAATTGGGCAAGCACATCCGGATGATCGAACTTAATCTCGCGGAGCCCTACGAACCCAACCCACCGATTCCCAGCTTTGTACGCACGACCGATGGATACTTGGGTCACGCTCTTGGCGCGAGGAAAGAGTCCCACCAACCTAGCTCGCTCCGCTGCGTCAAGTTCCCAAACCGTTTCCACAACTGGCGTATCAGGTTTGCATTCTGACATCCGGCGATGGCGAGGGAAATCTTTTATGGCGGACAGGTCCTTCGGACCACCTGGAGGATTGAGATTGTGAAGCCCAAGGAGAAGATTTGTCTTCCCGCTTTCATTTCGCCCGACTAGCGTGGTCACTTTTGCGGCACTTATCACCCCGCTGTCGTTGATTGACCTAAAGTTCGTCACCCGAAAGCTGATGAGTTTCAACGTGCATCCTCCGCAAGGCGCCTTACCGTCCCCGCCCTACTAGCTGCAATTTATCTTTCTTAGCTTCTCGAACCGCCCGGCAGACTAAAGCCCGCCTTTATTAGGTGCTCGGCCACCGTCCGACAACCGCATCTACACTTGGGATCGCTCAGGAGTGCGATTCCTCCGAGTAGCAAAAAAATCGCAACCGCATTCGAATCTGATGATCGCCTATTCATATAGGCTCGCCTTTCGTGCGGTTTCCCGCATACTTTGCCTCTACGCCTATGCGTACTCGAGACCGACCCAGGCGCTTCGGGAATACTCGGCCACGATGACTCCGAATTTGTGCCCCGTGACCTTAGCGGCCTCGGCCGCGAGCCCGCGCACCCCCTCCAGCTCATTATCCGCATGAATTACGTACTCCGCAGTCGGCAACTGATAGCTGCGGCCGTTACCGCCTGTTATTTTTCTCGCAAAGCCGCGGTCGGCCATTTCGGCATGTAGCACTTCATAGTCATCCCATGTCCCTCCATGAAGCTCGACTCTCACTAGGTACTTGGCCATCAGTCCTCCTCAAAAACGCTGAGCTTCCGAAACTTGCCGTGCCTGCCCTGGATGTGAATCGTTCCGTTACCGGCCAATTCCTGAGCCCTTTCGATGGCTTCTGCCTGCGTGTCATAAACCCCGCTGGCGCGCTCGGCATTTGGCTTGCTCACTGCCCACCCTTGGTCGTGAATTTTTACGAATACCTCATTATGACGATGGCCACTCACACCTAGCTCCTTTCAAAACCTCGCTTTCATTTTCGCCCCGGTCGGGTTTCGCCGGAGCGGTTCAATTCAAAAATACGCCCAGTTCCCAGCTCTGTCAATATGCCAGTCTCCTAGACCCATGTTTCTATAACAGTCATGGCCGCAGAACCAGGGCATTGACGGCAGCGCCGCCCTGGGTTACAAAAGGGACGTGGCTTTGTCTCAAGGACCGTTCTATCGCGCCCTTGGCGAACGGGTGCGCCGCGCGCGCCACTCGGCTAAGTTCAGCCAGGGAAGACTCGCAGACAGTGTCGGGTTGTCGCGGTCCTCCGTTGCGAATATCGAAACCGGACGCCAGCCCATCTACATCCACGCCTTGGTTCGAATCGCCCGGCAACTTGAGACCCCTATATCAAAGCTAATTCCTCCTACCGGCAAGGAAGGGGATTCCTTCGAAACCGAACAGGTGAAGCGCCTGCCTGACGATGAACGTCGCTTCGTGAATCTAATTCTGCGCAAATCAACTCCCGATGAGAAGGAGCGCGATGCCCCCGAGATACTCATTGGCAAAGAGACTAGCGGCCGATCTGCTAAAACGAGGACGCGTCCGAAAAGCTCCCATACCCGTTGAAAAACTCGCGGCACTCCTCAATGCCCAAATCGTGTTGCAACCGTTCTCAGGGGAGATCTCTGGCATTATTCATAGAAATAAAGATGGGAGCGCTGTCATCGGCGTAAACTCTTCGCACCGGGCACAGCGCCAGCGATTCACAATCGCGCACGAAATCGGTCACCTCCTTCTTCACACAGACGAGACCTTGCATGTCGATAAGAACTTTCCTATCGGCCTGAGAAGTGGAGTTTCCAGCAAGGCCGAAGACGAGAATGAGATCGAAGCAAATCAGTTTGCCGCAGCCCTGCTAATGCCGGCCGCTTTCATATCCAAGGATGTTACGCCCCTGATTGGGAAGGATGTATTGATTGCGATCCGAAAGCTGGCCAGGAAATACGGCGTCAGCGAACAAGCTATGTCCATTCGCTTGTCCGTGCTGGGCCACGTCGAACTCGGAACGTAAAGACCTGCCACAGAAAACCATTCTGAGTTAAGCGGCGCTGGCCTCCTTGACGCCTCGCACGAACTTGTCCAGGCGGCTTGTTTTGGAGGTGTCAGAATGGGTTGGGTAAACCTAAGCGACTTAGTCAGGGCAAATCCCCCTACAAAGAAAGAGATCGACCAAGTTTTGGATTATCAGCGCCGGAACGCAAAGGTTAGCTTCTACACAGACGAGAATTTTCCGACACCCGCGATTCGACTCTTGAAGAAGTTTAGAGCACGCGTGACCACTGCTCACGCTGAAGGAATGAGAAGACACCCAGACGAGAATCATGCCGCGTATGCACTCAAGAATGGCTTCGTCCTCATTACGTGCGACCGTGATTACCTCGACGAGCGTCGATTTCCCCTCATTCACTGCCCCGCAATCGCGGTTTTCGACTTTGGCTCCGGTACGCTTCGCGAGATCCAAAAGTCCTTTGCTTGTCTTCAGAGAGCAGTTGGATTTCCTCAATTTTTCGACAAATGGGTCAAGATTGATGCCCACCCAGATTCCTGGATAGAATACTGTAGGCACCTCGACGGTACGACGTTTCGATATCGGTATCGCTTGTACCGGGGCCGAATCCAGGAATGGATTGACACTCCCCACTAACTGAACGATCGCCAACCACGGCTCCTGCCCCTTCTCACTTCCGATGCTTTTTATGCGCGGCCGGGTGGTTAGGACTCCCACTTCCAGTTGGCGAATTGTTCGCGGAGGGCGATTTTCTTGAACTTACCGACGGAGGTGCGGGGAATGGCGTCGACGAAAACGAAAGCGTCGGGGAGCTGCCACTTCGCAAACGTTTCAGCGAGGAAGGCGCGCAACTCTTCGGGCGTCGCCTTCGCGCCATCTTTCAAGACGACGGCGGCGAGCGGGCGCTCCTGCCATTTCGGATGTGGAATCCCGACAACGCAAGCTTCCTTCACCGCCGGATGACCCATCAACGCATTTTCCAGATCGACCGAGCTGATCCACTCGCCGCCGGACTTCACCAGGTCCTTCGCGCGGTCCACAATTCTCACGTATCCCTCTTCATCCATGGTGGCAACGTCCCCGGTCCGGAACCAGCCATCCGCTGACCACCGATGCGCCTGGTCCGGCGATTCGTAGTAGCTGCCCGCGATCCACGGCCCGCGGATTTCGATTTCGCCGGTGGAGACGCCATCCCACGGAACCTCGCTCGATCTGGCCTCGGCTGTCTCGGCCGCACCTGACTTGCCTTCGGGGCCATCAGGCCGCATCAGCCGAATTTCGACAAACGGAGCGGGCCATCCTTGCTTGGCGCGCACATCATATTTTTTGTCGTCCGGCCAGTCGCCCATGTGCGCGCGAAGTCCACCGGACGTGCCAATCGGCGTGGTCTCCGTCATTCCCCACAGGTGCTTGATTTGCAGGCCGAAGCGGTCAAGGCGCCGGATCAACTCGACGGGCGGCGCGGTGCCGCCGCACACGACACGGATCGGCGGGTCGAATTTCCATTTGCCGGGATTTTTTTCCAGCGTATCAAGAACGGCGATCCACACCGTGGGCACGCCGCAGGCAATGGTCACGCGCTCGCTCTCCATCAACCCAAGAACACTTTCCGGGTCCACGTGTGGCCCGGGAAGAATCAGGCGCGCGCCCAGCATCGTGCATGCATAAGGCAGGCCCCAGGCATTTGCGTGAAACATCGGCGCAACCGGCAGAACTGTGTCCACCTCGCTCATGCCAAAAACTTCGTTGAGTCCGCAACAGAACGAATGCAGCACCAGCGCGCGGTGAGAATAGACGACGCCTTTCGAAT
The DNA here is from genome assembly GCA_035704085.1 of Candidatus Acidiferrum sp. GTDB lineage: Bacteria > Acidobacteriota > Terriglobia > Acidiferrales > UBA7541 > Acidiferrum. Next base: position 6,857 of record DASSXG010000126.1, read on the forward strand.
AGCCGGTCGTCCCGGAAGTGAAGCACATGGCCGCGCCATCATTCTCGTCGATAACTGGATAGCGGAAATCGTCGTCCGAAGCGGCGAGCAGCTCATCGTAATTCAAAAATCCTTCGGGGACAGTTTCGCAGCCATAAGGCACCACAATGACTTGCTCCGGGGAAATAGCTTCGCAATACTTTTGGTAGAGGGGAACTAACACATCGTCGATCAACAGGAATCGGTCGCCGGCATGTTTTGCAATGGCCGCAATTTCGTGCGGGTGCAGCCGCAGGTTCAAGGTATGCAGGATCCCGCCCGCGCACGGCACTCCGAAAAAAGCTTCCAGGTGCCCCGCGTGATTCCACATCATCGACGCCACGCGGTCGCCGGATTTCAATCCGAGTTTCGTCAAAGCGTTCGAAAGGCGGCGCGCGCGCCCATAGAAATTTCCGTAGCTGCTGCGCACGATGGTTTTATCGGGTTTGCGGGAAACAATCTCGACGCGCGAAAAAAGTTTTCCAGAACGCTCCAGAATCGTGGGCAGCGTCAGCGGAAAATCCATCATCGTGCCACGCATGAGGCCTCTCTGGGCGGGGAGTCAAATTGGACGCATCGTATCACTATTCGCGAGTATCGAGCGAACGTCGGCCAACTTCGTTCCGCCCTGATTTTCGCGCCGTCTAGAGACAATTTCGGTTGCAAAACACGTTTCCGATTGAGGACAAGGCCGCCGCTCGCCCCGGCTCACTCTTTCGCCGATTCGAATTGATTTCGCCTTGGCCCGGTCTGCCCGCCGTTTCGAATTAATTTCCGTTGCAAAACAGGTCAATTTCCGACACCATGCACGTGACCGCTGAAGTACCGGTCTCGCTCTCGCGGCGGCCCCGCATTCTCGCCTCCCTGTGAACGATCTCTGTCTCTTCGGCGCGCTCCGCGACTCGCACTTTGATTCCGGGCAGAAGGAGTGAGCAGGTGAAGAAGCTCTATATCGGGAATCTTCCGTTTTCCGCTACGGAAGATCAGTTGAACGAGTGGTTTTCGCAGATCGGCATTACTCCCTCGGGCGTCAATCTCATCCGCGACCGCTTCACCGGACAATCGCGCGGATTCGCGTTCGTCGAAGTTTCGAATGACGAAGACGCGGACCGCGCCATTAATTCGCTGAACGGTCAGAATTTTGGCGGGCGGAACCTCGTCGTGAACGAAGCGCGTCCCCAGGCGGAACGTGGCGGCGGCTCCGGCGGGCGCGGCGGCTTTGGAGGCGGGCGCGGCGGCTCCGGCGGACGCGGTGGGGGTGGAGGCGGGCGCGGCGGATATGGCGGCGGAGATCGTGGCGATCGCGGCAATCGCTGGTAAGCAAATACTGCGAAAGTGAAGAGGCAATGCGCCGATTCGAATGGAGGGCACGCTGATTCGAATGGGCGCATTACTTTTCCTCAGAAGTTCTTCGAGGCAACTCTGTGCCAAGCGGCCTTTGTTTCCGGAAGTGAGTCAGTCTGAAATTTAGGGGTGTTGACGCTAGTAGCCAAGCTGATCCACTACTTTGTTTCCGCTCTCACATTTCGCGGGACGGGCACGCTGATTCGAATGGGGAGACATCCGTCTGATCCCAGAAGTTCTTCGCGGTAACTCTGTGCCGAGTGCGCTTTTTTTCTTTTTCTGTTACCCCAGAAATTCTTTGCGGAATGTCTGCGCCAAGCGTCTTTGTTTCCTCTCTCACATTCGCGGGACGGGCGCGTCTAATCTTATGAGGCTGCGGTCAGCAAGGATTCGTAGCGCGCGAAAAGTCAGAGTTCGTCGTGGCCCTTGACGAAAAGTCTTTGTTGTATCCGCGCGGATCGCGTTGGAGCGCGCGGTTATTCGAACCGGCCCTTCGAACGCAAAAGACCGCTAGCGTGTGTAGTATCCCGGCGGCTTCTTCCGCCTTCGCGGCCATTCGAACACGGGCATCACCGCGCAAAGAACGCGCGATGGCGCAGAGGTCTTCGCTGCGCCTGCCTGCGGCAGGCAGGCGCGTGGGACGCGGTGAAGCGCGCTCCTAGAAAACGTACTGAGTCCCGCAAAATACTGAGAACCGACGGAAAAGCGGGCCTCCTACGACAAAGCAAAGAGAAGAAATTCTCCGCGCGTTCCCGCGGAGGCGTGCGGGAAGGATGCGGAGAACTAAGGTAGTGGGAACCTCGTGCGGAGCTTATGTCGCGCTGAAAGCGGACTGGGGCGAGAAGGGTAGGGTCTCGGGGGCAGGCGTCAAGCCGCCCTTCGGCAGGCTCAGGATAAACCGCACTCCAAAGAGCACACACTGAAGTCTGGGCTACGAGGAGCGGGCGAGGGATAAGAAACCGCGCTCCATAGAAACCAGCGTCGCACTATTTCTCGAAACATATTGCCCCGTAACGTGTTTGAAACAGTAGGCAAGGAAAATGGCTTGCCGGCTGAATTGTGCAGTATATGAATAGCTCGGGATTACGAAGCAGTGGCGAGTTGTTCCCCGAAGCTCGGGGTAAACGAGTGGCGAGTGGCGAGATACAGAAGAGAAGGCGGCGTCGAGCTTGCCTGCGGCAGGCAGGCCGCCGCACTCCAAAGCGCCGGGCCTGTGCGGTGAGTGATTGATGAACCTTTTGGGTTGGAAGTGCATCCAAAGAAGTGAGTGATGCGTGAAACGAAATAGCATGACGACTTGGCACAAACGCGATTGGCAGCAATTTTACGAGTTGGCGCGGCGTCCCTGGCAGCGGCACCGCCCACCCCGGCCGGTGTATCCGACGGGGCTGAACCGCGTGCTGCCCGCGCAGGGATTTAGTTTGTCAGAGCTGGACGACGCGGGCGTGGACCTCGATCTCGCCGAGAGTCTTGGACTTCCCGTGGACGCCGGGCGCATCGGCGCTTACGGACCCAACGTCACGGTCCTGCGCGATTTCGTGCGCTCCTCGCGCCACCCACTGTAGAGGAAGTCTTCGGGTCTCAGTTATAAGTTTTGAGCAAGAGAAAGAAAAGACTTCGTCTCGTAACTCCTCTGAACGCCAATTGTCTACAGTTTTGCTGCCGTGCGAAGCAACCGGCGGATCGACTTCCCCAACCTCTTCAAACTTGAGTAACGCTCCGTCTGCCTCCGAATTCCCTTCTCGGAATTCCTCAAATTCTCTTGCGCCTCTCCTCTGGCACTGCCCGAACTCAGGCGGTACAATCGTTGCCTCACGATACAAGTGGCGCACGCATCGTCACTTTATTTAAAGGAAAGACCTAATGCCCGATGAACAAGAACTGACCTACATCGAACGCGCAATTACCGACGGCCTAGCGGAGATCACTGGCGAGGGTAAGAGCGAGCGCATCTTCTACAAAGCTGCTGATCATTCCGAGCGCTGGGCTGACCCAGAGGAGAAGGTGCGCGCAGAGTTCTGCGCAGAGCTTATCTACAAATACGATTATCAGCCTGAGCGAATCCGTTTTGAGGTGAGCGTGCCACGCAGAACGCCGGGTGACTACGCTGACTTAGTCATCTACAACGATAGCGAGCTCAAGTCCCCTTATTTCGTATTTGAGTGCAAGCGCGCTGACATCAGCGACGCAGAGTTCGCTCAATCTATCGAACAAGCCTGCGGCAACCGCGCCAGTCTCGGAGCAAATTTCGCAGGATCAATTGCGGGCCTCACCCGTCGCCTATTGCGATTCGATAAGTTTCCTGCAGGCGAGCGCGATAAGAACCACCTAACAGACATTCCAAAACGGTATGGAAGGCCCCCTGAGTGGCGCTTTTATAAGAACAAGCCGGGGCAGGACTTGTCGGCAGTGCCAAGGGAAGAGCTTCGGGCCGCGATCAGAAAGTGCCATCAGACGCTTTGGGAAGGGGGCCGGCGCAGCCCAATCGCCGCCTTTGGTGAGTTCTGCAAAATTATTTTCGTCAAACACCGCGACGAGAAGGACCCTGATCTTTATGACGGCAAACCCTATGCTTTCCAACGCAGAGATGGCGAAACTGCAGCCGAACTCGCCAAGCGTATCTATAAGCTTTACGACGTTGAGAAGGAACGTGAGCCAGACGTGTTCACCGACCAGCTTAACGTAGAGCCTCCCATACTGGCGCAATGCGTGGAGCATCTCGAAGGCATTTCCCTGGACCGTACGGAGCTCGATACGAAAGGCGTAGCCTTTGAGGAATTCATGGGCGGATTCTTCAAGGGTGACTTCGGCCAATACTTCACTCCCCGCGAGCTCCGAACAGTCAGAGTCCTAGGGGGCAGGTGTCCGGAGAATCCGGGGACAGTCGGGATGTCTTCTGCAAAATTCCAGCCATGACTTGCAGCGCCTCGCGAAAGGAGCTGCGTTCATGAAGAAAATCCTTGTGCTGTTGGCGGAGAGACGGAATCGTTAGAAGGTTTGAAGGTTGAACGTTATAACGTTGGGAAGCAGAAAAGGCGAGCGACGATTGAAGCGGCGCGATGAGAATGAAGAAACGGATCGGTTTTCTTTTGGTGCTTATGCTCGCACTCCGCGCGGTACTTCTCACGCCTCAGGCAAAATCACTCCACTCAACTCAATGGTCATACCTCCATACAGGTATGAAACCTCTACTTAGGTCCTTTGTTTCTCACTCTTACGAAAACTGCCGGGGTGGGGGGCTATTCTTCCCTTTCTGGAACTGTACCGCAAATTTGTACGATTGGAGGGATGCGCGTAAAATGAGAGTTTCGCGCTGACTCCATGGCCTCACCCTTCAACATTATCTCGAATGCGACCGCGCCCTCGAATGCCCGGGGGCCGCTGGTGCCGCTGCCCGGCGCGCATCCGCGGCCAGACTGGCTGCGCGTGAAGTTTTTTGGCGGCGAACGCTACCAGGACTTGAAGCGCATCATGCGCACGCTCGATCTGCACACCGTGTGCGAGAGCGCGCGCTGCCCCAACATGGGCGAATGCTGGGAACATGGCGCGGCCACGTTCATGATCCTGGGGGATATTTGCACGCGGGCTTGCGGCTTTTGCGCGGTGCCTTCCGGCAAGCCGGTGGGCCCGCCCGATGAAGAAGAGCCGCTCCGCGTGGCGGAAGCAGTGGCCAAAATGGGGTTGCGCTACGCGGTGGTCACCAGCGTGAATCGCGACGACCAGCCGGACGGCGGCGCACACATTTTCGCGCGGACAATCGAGGAGATTCGGCGGCGCGTGCCTGGCTGCAAGGTGGAAGTGCTCATCCCGGATTTCCGCGGCGATTGGGCGGCGCTCGATATCGTTCTGACGGCGCGGCCGGATATTCTCAACCACAACACCGAAACGGTGCCGCGGCTCTATCGACAGGTGCGCAAAGGCGCGGTCTATGAGAGATCGCTGGAGTTATTGCGACGGTCGAAGGAAGCGCATCCCGAAGTGCCAACGAAAACGGGAATGATGCTGGGGCTAGGCGAAGAGAAAGACGAAGTGCTGGCGACGATGCAAGAGCTCGCCGAGCAAGGGACGAACATACTAACCCTGGGCCAATACCTGCAGCCCACGCACGAGCACCTGCCGATTGTGCGCTACGTGCATCCCGACGAATTCGCGGAATACAAAATCCTCGGCGAAGCGATGGGCTTCAAGCACGTCGAGTCCGGCCCTCTCGTCCGTTCTTCTTACCACGCCTTCGACCAGGCGGAAGCGGCACAGGGATCAGGAACGAAGAGGTGAAATGAGTTGGGACCTGCTCGCGTTCCGAGCGCCGGTGGAGTTCAAGTCTCCGCGCACGGAGGATCTCCCTCAAGGATGGGAACCAGCACCGTTTGGCCTGCGTTCGGAAGTGCAAGCCCAACTCAGAGTGCTCTTACCGGGCGTCCAATTCAGTTTCGTCAAAGACAGTCTCTGGGGAACGTGGTCGGACAAATCGTGCTCTTTGGAAATTAGCCTGGGAGACGTTGAAAATATCACGTATCTTTGGATCGCTGCTCGGGGCGAGAGCGGCGAAGCACTGCCCACTATCTCGTTTCTTCTGGATGCTCTCAATCTCCGGGGTGTTGATTTGCAGCGGGGAGAGTTTTTCGATTTGAAACTCGCACATCAGAGCTTTCAGCAATGGCGCGAGTCTGTAGAAGGATTCCGCAGCACTATCAAACCCAAAGGTGAGTAGCCCGCAGACCGAGCTATTTCGGCGCGGCGGTGGACCACTCGGTGAAGGGCACCGCGCGGCCGCCGCGTATGACGGTCGGGAGCACGTGGTCGAAGCCTTTGTGTTCTTTCGATGAATAGTTCAATTTGAGTTGCGGTCCAAGCCCAATGTCGTGGTCGTGTATGGATTCGATGCCGCGAATGAGCCCTTCCCGCGTTGGATCTTTGCCCGCGTGTTTGAGGCCTTCCACCAGGACCATGGCATCCACGAATCCTTCCAGGCTCACAAAATTAGGTTGCGCGGTAGGAAAATACTTGGCCAGCGTGCGGCGATAGAGCGCGACGGTCTTGAATTCCGTCAAATAGTAGGGCGGCACCACTTGGGTGATCACCATTCCGTCGGCATCGGCGCCCGCCGCCTCAATCAAATCATCGGTGCCGACAAACGACACGGTCAGAAAGAGCGGCTTCCAGCCCTTGGCGTGCGATTGCTGCAGGATCGGCGCGACCGTGTTCGCAGGCCCCACCACGACAACAGCTTCCGGATGCGCAGCCTTCACCGTATTGATCGCCCCGCCGACCTGAGCGGTTTGCCGTTGATAGGATGCGGTTGCAATGGGCGCCGCGCCATGAGCTTTGAGCGCCTCCTTCACCCCATCGAGCACCGCGGCGCCAAACGCGTCTTCGGGATAGATCACGCCAATTTTCTTGTAGCCCAGCCCGGCCCATAGACCGTCCATCTGTTCGCGCGTTTCGTCAAAATACGAAGCGCGCACGTTCACTACCCAGCGCCGAAAGGGCACATACAGAGTCTGCGCCCCGGTAAAGAGCCCAACTAAGGGAATCTTGTTGCTCTCCGCCATCGGCACATACTTCACGGCGGTGGGAGTGCCCACAAAAAACCCCAGCGCAAATACTTTCTGTTCCATCAAGCGGTTGAAGCAGGCTTCCGTTTTCGCGGGATCGTAACTGTCGTCATAGGAGACCAGTTTGAGCTTCCGGCCGTCCACACCACCGGCGTCGTTGATCATGTCAAAGTAAGCCTTCGCGCCCGTCACCGTCTCCGTTCCGAGGAAATGCGAAGGCCCTTCCAGCGCGGAACATGACCCGATCAGGATTTCTTTGTCGGTTACGCCGGGGGCGTTTTGTGCCAGCGCTGGAGGAGTAGCAGGCAGACACACGAGAATCACACACAGCCCGAGGAGGTACTTCAAGAATGTCATTTTCATCTTTCTCTCCGTCTCGTGAAAAAGCCCGGAAGACTTCCCCTGCTTCTTGTTTATTCCGGTGGAGAGAGACTGTCAATGCAGAGGTAGCGATGCGCGGCGTAGTGGTAAGCCCTAAGACCGGTGGCAGGTATCTGAAAAGCAGATCCCCGCCACGGCGGGCAGGCCTCACCCCGCGACGATTTTTGAAGGGGCGCGGGGATTCGGGATGACAGGCGGGGGCAGGAGGTCAAATTTACTTCGGGAGGCGCGGACCTACCAGAATGAGCCCGATGCCTGAAACGAGCAAAACGATGGAAACTACTGCGGGAACTTCCACCACCTTTTCTTCATTGACGGTGGCTTTGAAGGATCCGATCTTCGCGACTTCTTCCTGCTTGTGGTAGGTGAAACTCGGGTGCACGAGTCCCGTCACTCCCAAGACGAGGAGAATCACGGCGAGAATAATGACGAAGCGTTTCATCGCCCCCAACCTAACACAAACGCGTCAGAATGTGCGAAGAATGCCTCTCGACACACCCCTGCGCCGGATAGGCGAGGGGAAGGCGGAGTTGGCGAGCAGGGAATTACGACTTGCTGGCTGAGGCAGCGGCAGCTTTCTTGGCGGCCTTTGCGGCCGTGGAGGCCTTGCGGCGGCGCTTGGTCTTTGGAGGGGTGGCCGGCGCTTCGCCGATCAATTCGGCAGTCATGATGCTAGTGACGAACAGCTTGGGCCCGTGATCATCGAAATCCACCGCCGTGCGCTCCTGATCGGAAGCTGTCACGATGCCCAGGCCGTACACTTCGTGCTTGATGGTTTGACCTTCCTGCATTGCTTGCACAACGTCCTCCTTGACCACTCACTTCGTTGAATCCCGATTCGGATCTCTCTCGGAGTGGCCCCCCGGTCCTGCGGCGGGGCCCTCCAGTCACAGGCTAGAGGCTGGTAACGTTCTCGGCCTGAAGGCCCTTCGGACCCTTTTTCACTTCAAACTCCACGGACTGACCTTCATTCAGGGACTTATAACCGTCCATCGCGATCGCGGAGAAGTGTACGAAAACATCTTCTCCCGTCTGGCGCTGGATGAATCCGTAGCCCTTCGAAGCATTGAACCACTTCACTGTGCCTTGTTCCTTCACTCCCACTACCTCGATATTGGAATTGCTTTGTCTCTCTTGGTCCCTTTACCTGGTTAATGACGTGCAGCCAACCACTTGATAATTCCCCAAGCGATTACCGCCCGGTCTTCCAAGCCCAATGGCGATTCTAACCCGCAAAAAAGGCCGCAAAGTTTGTCCTTGCAGCCTCTCGAAACGAGTCAAAAGGTATAACAAGAGCAACAAATGCTATTTGAATAGTATCATAAACTGGGGTGTTTGTCCACGCCCCGACACGGCCATAGGATTCGAGTCGCGTAACGCAACATAATGAAAACACATGGTTTATTGAAGGCCGAGTTGAGACAATGGGGTGGGCGGAGAAAAAAATACCTAGTCCAATGATTCCGGTTCCAAGCTCAATGCGCCTTCGCCGGAAGCCTTTTTTTCCCAATACTTGCCTACCCAGGCTTCCCAGCTCTTCCCAGCGGCCGTATCCCTGCCCGTGAAGGCCAGTGCCGCAATATCGGCGTAGGAAACCTTCAATCTTTGGTTGGAATCTTTGAGCAGCACGCGCACAAAGCTCGAGGAGAGAGTCGCGCCGCTTACCCGGTCAAAAATGTAGCCTTCGATTTTGGAATTGTCTTTGAGGGTTAGCGTTACGTCGCCGCGATAGTCGAAGGCCTTCTCGAGAGCGATGCGCAATTCCTCTTCCGTGGCCAGCTTCGGCACCCAGCCCTGTACCGTCTCATGAAGCGTGCCCGGCGCAACTTCCAGTGTATCCGGGTCCAGCGGAGATCCTTCCGTGTGGCTCGGACGGTCCGCATGCCGCGGCCCCGTCACGCGCGCGTCTCCTCGAGCTGGCCCTTGCTTGAATCAATTTGCACCAGAGGGTTATAGGAATGCACGGGCTTCACCGGTTCGTTCAGCATCGCCAGCGCGTCTGCGTCGTCGTACTTAGTGCTCAACTCGGCCTTGATGGTCGCCCACAGCCCACGCAAACCGCTGAACGTATGATCCACTGCGGAGGCTTCATACCCGCTGTGCACCATGCAGTTCGCGCACTTGGGATTGCCGGATTCCGTTCCATAATTCTGCCATTCGGTCGTATCCAGCAGCTCCTGGAACGTGTCCGTGTAGCCGTCCTGGAGCAAATAGCAGGGCTTCTGCCAGCCGAAAACGTTGTACGTTGGCATGCCCCACGGTGTGCAGGCGTAGGTGCGCTTGCCCATTAGAAATTCGAGAAACAGCTTCGACTGGTTGAACTGCCAGCTCTTCTTGCGGTTGGAAAGAATTGCTCGAAACAGCCTGCGCGTCCGCGCCCTCCCCAGGAAGTGCTTCTGGTCCGGCGCTTTATCGTACGAATAGCCGGGTGAGAGCATCATGCCCTCAACGCCCAGCTCCATCATCTCGTCGAAGAACGCCCGCACGCTCTTCGGATCCGCGCCATCAAACAAAGTCGTGTTCGTGGTGACTCGGAAACCCTGCTTCACCGCCGCCCGAATGCCCTCGGCGGCTAGCTCATATCCACCCACGCGGCAAACCGAAAAATCGTGGTGCTCCTTCTGACCATCCATGTGCACGGAGAACGTCAGGTATTTGCTGGGTTTGAAGAGATGCAATTTTTCTTTCAGCAGGAGAGCATTGGTACACAGATAAATGTATTTCTTCCGCGCCACCAGCCCTTCGACAATCTTGTCAATCTGGGGGTGCATTAACGGCTCGCCGCCGGGAATGGAAACCATCGGGGTCCCGCACTCGTCCACGGCTTTGAAGCACTCTTCCGGAGAGAGTTCCGTTTTCAGAATATGCGCCGGGTATTGGATCTTTCCGCAGCCTGCGCAAGCAAGATTGCAACGAAAGAGAGGCTCGAGCATCAACACGAACGGATAGCGCTTGCGTCCTGCGAGCTTTTGTTTGAGGACGTACGTGGCGACCGTCCACATCTGTGAAATCGGTACGGGCATCTTCCCTGCTCAGTGCGAAATTGGATAGGGGTGTACGGCGAGCCCCCAGGGTCTCCCAACCACAGAGACCACAAGCGTCTATTGTAACTGAGAATCTAGCATTTCTGCTCGACCGCTTTTACTCAGATGCTAAACCTCGTTCCATCGTGGCACGGCGGGTGCAGTTAGGTAGCCAGGCTCTAATCCGGGCCAACCTGTCGCCCAGCACAGACTGAGGTCTGTGCTACTGGTGTGGGCGTAGAATCAATTCAGTTCCAAAGCATTAAGAACCAAATCCGCCATGAGCCGAGAAAACCTTCTATCCCTGTTTGGCGAGTTCGCCCGCTACGGTAGCGACGTAGCTGTCGTGCAAAAGCGCGGGTATCGCCGGGAAAAACTGACGTATAAAGAGCTTCGAGGTTGCGCCTATTCCTGGAGCCGCGCGCTTGCGGGCCAAGGAATTGGGCCTGGTGACCGCGTTCTTCTCTGGGGCTCCAATTGCGCTGAATGGGCCGGCTGCTTCTGGGGGATTCTATTGCGCGGAGCGATCGTCGTGCCGATGGACTCAGTGGCGTCCCCGGACTTTGCTCAGCGTGCAATTCAAGATGCGGGCGTGAAGTTGATCCTGCGCGACCGCCAGCAGCTGGAGCTTCCGGGCGCGCCTCCATCGATGACCATCGATGATTTCAAGGATATTAGCATCAGCCCCGACGTCGCTCCCGATGCCAATGCGGATCCCGGAGGAACCTCAACGCGGAACACGATCGCGGAAATTGTCTATACGTCGGGCACCACGGGCGAGCCGCGGGGAGTTGTCCTCACCCACGGCAATTTTCTTGCGAACCTTGAGCCGCTGGAGAGCGGCATCGATCCCTATCGCAAATACGAGCGCTGGCTTCATCCGCTCCGGTTCGTGACCCTCGTTCCCCTGAGCCACGTCTTTGGGCAGTTCATGGCGCTTTTTGTTCCGCCGCTCCTCGGAGCGGCGGCGGTTTTCGAGCCGTCGGCAAATCCTTCGGAAATCATTCGGACGGTCAAGCGCGAACGCGCTACCGCGCTGATTGCCGTCCCGCGCATGCTGGACGCCCTGCATGCCGGCATCGAAAGGGAGTTCGAATCGCGCGGCAAGTCTTCCTGGTTCGAGCGAAAGTTCGCGAAAGCGCAAGGTAAGAAATTCTTGCGGCGCGCGTGGATGTTCCGCCAAATCCATCGTCGTTTTGGGTGGAAATTCTGGGCTTTCATTTCCGGCGGCGCGGCGCTTTCGAGTGACACGGAGGATTTCTTCAGGGGCATGGGGTACGCAGTCGTTCAGGGCTACGGCATGACGGAGACCGCCTCGCTCATCAGCCTCAATCACCCCTTCCGCTCGGCGGAAGGCTCCGTCGGCAGGATTCTTCCCGGCCGTGAATTCATGCTCGCCGAAGACGGCGAGATTCTGGTCCGCGGTGAAAACGTGTCTGCGGGCTACTGGCAGGCGGGCGCTCTCGCGCCTTCTGCCGGGCAAGGCTGGCTGCGCACCGGGGATCTGGGCGAACTGGACGCCGAAGGCAATCTCCGTTTCCGGGGCCGCAAGAAAAACGTGATCGTCACGCCTGCCGGCCTGAACATTTATCCCGAAGACTTGGAAGCAGCGCTGCGCAAGCAGCCCGGAGTTCGCGATTGCGTGGTCCTACCGATGGAACGAAAGGGCAACGCTGAGCCTTGCGCCGTGCTTCTGCTGCGTGACACGGGTGATTCAATAGCGCAGCAAGCCATCGAAGCCGCCAACGCCTCCTTGGCGGAGTACCAGCACATTCGCATCTGGATCACTTGGCCCGAACTGGATTTTCCGCGGACCGCGACGGGCAAGCCGCGGCTCTCCGTCATTGCCAACCGGGCGGCGCAAATCCTCGATGGAGGTCCAGGCGGAGGAACATCCAATTCGGCTTTGAGTTCGTTGGATAGCTTGCTGTCAAAATTCACTCCCTCCCGCTCGGCATCGGACCACCTTGAGAAAGAATTGAAACTCTCTTCGCTGGATCGCGTCGAGTTGATGAGCGCCCTCGAGCAGCAGTTTCACGTGGAACTGAGTGAAACTGCTTTTGCTGAAGCTAAGACTGTCACTGACGTCGAACGCCTGCTCCAGCAACCCGCCGCCCGCCGTGCCGAGTACATCTATCCTCGCTGGACGCAACGCGAACCGGTTCGCTGGGTGCGTCTCGCTGTCTATTACGGACTGGTTTGGCCGGCGACACAGATTCTTGGGCATCCCAAGATCGTGGGCCGCGAACGTCTGCGCGATGTGCGCGGTCCGCTGCTCATCGTTTCGAATCACGTCACCCGCCGCGCGGATATCGGCTTGGTTCTCGCCGCGCTGCCGCTGCGGTTCCGGCACCGCCTGGCGATCGCCATGGGCGGAGAAACTTTGCAAGAGATGCGCCGCCCGCCTCGCGATTGGTTCTTCGCCAAACGCTGGGCCTATCAGCTCGGCTCCTGGCTCGTCTCCGTACTTTTCAATGTTTTCCCGCTGCCGCGATTCTCCGGCTTCCGCGAAAGCTTCCGCTTCGCCGGTGAATCCGCAGATCGCGGCTACAGCGTGCTCGTGTTTCCCGAAGGCGAAGTCAACAACTCCGAAGATGGCCGCATGGCGCCTTTCCAGAGCGGCATCGGCCTGCTCGCCGAAAATCTCGGGATCCCCGTCATCCCCATGCGTCTCGACGGTGTCTGGCAAATGAAGCGCGAACGCCGCCGCCTCGCCCACATCGGAGAAATCACCATTCGTATCGGCGCCCCCGTCACCTTTCCACCAGGCACGCCTCCAGAACAAATCGCGAGCCAGCTCGAATCCCTGGTCCGCACCTTGTAAACGGTTTCCGACGTCGCCCAAACGATGTACTCCCGTAACTATGTAGATCATCTAATGAATTTGCTTGGAGAGCGTGAGGGCCGTTGGCATGCGGCCCACTGCGTTCTATGGCAAAATAGAAAGTTCAGAGAACACGATTCATGGCTCACCGTACGACATTAGAAGAAGAGCGTCCCGCGAACACGCCGAAAGCGGCCAAGAAGATTGCGACCGGCAGTCCTTCGAAAGCGGGTGGCAGCGAAGAGCGTGAACGCATTTTCGATGCGTTCCGGCGCTGGGGATATTTAGAAGCCACTCTCGATCCGCTTGGTTTATTCGAGCCGCTGAAGCATCCCGACCTGGAAGGGTTGACTGGCGACGCCGCCGAGGAAGCCCGGCGCATCTACTGCGGCACAGTCGGCGCAGACTTTATGCATTTGCCAGAGCCCGAAAGGCGCCGCTGGATCATCGAACGCCTGGAAACGCCAGCCGCCGCAGTGGACCAGAAAAAAATTCTCGAACGCCTGATTCGCGCCGACCTGTTCGAACAGGTTCTGCAAGCCCGCTATCTTGGCACGAAGCGGTTCTCGCTCGAAGGCGTCACTGCACTGATTCCGCTCCTCGACTCGATCCTGGACACCGCCGGCGAACACGGCGCGGAATCCTCGATCATGGCCATGAGCCACCGCGGCCGCCTGAACGTCATGGTGCACGCCGCGTGCAAACCGCCGAGTGAAGTCGTCGCCGGATTCGAAGACGTCGATCCGCGCAGCGTGCTCGGGGCGGGTGACGTGAAGTATCACGTCGGAGCTACCGGAACGTACGTCACGACCAGTGGCAAGGAAATCAGCATCCACCTGGTTTCGAACCCCAGCCACCTAGATGCCGTGGATCCCGTCGCCGTCGGCCGCGCTCGCGCCAAGCAAACACGCTACGGTCTGCGGGGCGGCTACATCGATCGCTCTCGCGAAACGCAAAATAAAGTTATTCCCATCGTCATGCACGGCGATGCGGCTTTCGCGGGCCAGGGAATTTTGGCGGAGACACTCAATCTGGCGGACCTGCGCGCCTACACCGTCGGCGGCACGATCCACATCATCGTGAACAACCTCATCGGGTTCACGACTCCGCCGGTGCAGGAGCATTCCGCGCGTTTCGCCTCGGACGTCGCCAAGCGCCAGTCCGTGCCCATCTTCCACGTCAACGGCGAAGATCCCGACGCCGTGGTGCGCATCGGCAAGCTGGCCACAGAATACCGCGCTACCTTCGGCAGTGACGTCGTCGTGGACATCATCGGCTACCGCCGCCACGGCCATAGCGAGGTCGACGACCCCACCATCACCCAGCCGCTCCTCTACGAACGCATCAAGAATCACGCGCAGCTCTGGAAGATTTACGCGCAACAAACGGGCCTGGACCCCGCGCCCATGGCTGAAGCCATCCGCAACGAATACGAAGAAGAACAAATCAAAGCCCGCGCCATAAAAAAAATCCCGCGCCTCCGCAAGCTACCCGAGTATTGGTCGCCGTATTTTCACGGGCGTTACAAACTGGAATATGAAGCGGATACAGGCCTGACGCGCGAAAAACTTGCTGAAATCACCGACGGCCTCGTCCGCGTTCCTGATGGATTCCATGTCCATCCGAAAATCGTCAAGCTCCTCGAACAGCGCGCCGAAATGGGCCACGGAAAGCGCCCCGTGGATTATGGCTTTGCCGAATCCCTCGCTTTCGCTTCGTTGCTGCTCGAAGGAACTCCCGTTCGCCTCACCGGCCAGGACACCCAGCGCGGCACGTTCAATCAGCGCCATGCTGTGCTGATTGATACGCAAACCGAACACAATTATCTGCCGCTATGTCATCTTTCGAAAGATCAGGCCTTTTGCGAGATCTACAACTCTTCTCTTTCCGAAGCGGGCTGCCTCGGATTCGAATACGGCTTCAGCCGTGATTACCCTGAGGCCCTCGTTCTTTGGGAAGCGCAGTTCGGTGACTTCGTCAACGGCGCACAGGTGATCATCGACCAGTTCATCAGCGCGGGCGACGACAAATGGAATCTCCCCTCCGGCATCGTTCTGCTTCTCCCGCACGGCTACGAAGGCCAGGGCCCCGAGCATTCCAGCGCGCGGCTGGAGCGCTTCATGCAGCTCGCCGCCGAAGACAACATGCAGATGTGCCAGCCTTCCACCGCCGCGCAATATTTCCACATGCTGCGCCGCCAGGTGCGCCGCCCGTGGCGCAAGCCGCTCATCGTTTTCAGTCCCAAGAGTATGCTGCGCCATCCCGACGCCAGTTCGAGCATCGAGACGTTCACCGAGCCGCGCTTCCTCCCGCTCGTTCCGGATCGTGAAATCCAAGACGCCCGCCGCATCCTGATTGCCAGCGGAAAAGTCGGCCACGAATTGCGCGCGGAACGCCGCCGCCGCAAAGACACCAGCACCGCGATCTTTTTCCTCGACCAGCTTTATCCGCTGCCGCGCATGGAAATCGACATGGCCATCGCCGAGCATCCGCAGGCGCGCGAAATCATTTGGGTCCAGGAGGAGCCCGGGAATATGGGCGCGCTCGGTTACGTTCTGCCGCGTCTCGAGCGGATCGCCAAAGCCCACGGCCTCAATATCCGCTCTGTCAAGCGGTCCGCCAGTGCCAGCCCCGCTACTGGCTCGGCTAAAGCCCATGAGCTGGAGCAAAAAACGCTAATCGCTCTGGCCTTCACCACCACCAGGAACGACTAGCTTGGTGTAAAGCGCGGAAGGTGCTTCCCCACCAAAAGCCTATCGGTTATCATGATTGATACAGTCATGACTATGCTCCCGAGCGCCGAACCGCGTTCATGCTTCGTTCACATTCATGTAAACGCGGCGTTATCACGCGGCCCCAGCCGCCTGCCATACTTAAACGTGTCAACCCAAAATTACAGTGATCAAAATTTATCCAATGCCTATCGCAATTCCCCTGCCTACGGTAAACTGCCGCGCAGCCGGACTGCGATGCGCTCCAACAGCATGAAACGCGTTCTTATCATTGAAGACGATAAGGACATCGTCGAACTTGTCCGCTACAACCTCGCCAACGAGGGCTTTCAGGTTAGCGCGGCCCTGGACGGCAGCAGCGGGCTGAACACCTTGAAAAAGACGCCGCCCGATCTCCTTCTTCTCGACCTCATGCTCCCAAAGCTGTCCGGCTTGGAAATCTGCCGCGAGGTTCGCAAAGACGATTCGCTGAATCGTTTGCCCATACTCATGCTCACGGCGCGCGGCGAGGAGGCCGACCGGGTTGTTGGCCTGGAGATGGGCGCCGACGATTACGTAACCAAACCTTTCAGTCCTCGCGAACTTCTCGCGCGCGTCAAGGCGCTGCTCCGCCGCGCGGAGCCGCCTGCCGATTCGCCGCGCACGATTGAAATCGGCAAGCTGGCCATCGATCCGGCGGCCTATCGCGTAAGCCATGCCGGCAAGCCGGTGCCGCTCAGCACGCTGGAATTTCGCCTGCTCTATTACCTCGCGTCCCGCCCCAATCGTGTGTTTACCAGGGATCAGTTGCTCGATGCTGTTTGGGGAACCGACCGGTTCGTCACCCCGCGCAGCGTGGATGTTTACGTGCGCCGGTTGCGTGAAAAAATCGAATCCGATCCTGAAAATCCATTGCATCTGAAGACGGTTCGGGGCGCGGGGTATTTATTCGAAACCCGTGCGGCTTAATCTTTTCTGGAAACTCGGTTTTTCTTTTTTCGCGCTGCTGATCGCAGTCCTGCTCCCCGTCGATTTTTACGCTGAGCGAGCTCTCCGCCGCGATTATGAGCGGATGGGATTCGAACAGCTCGCCGCCATTGCGCGCATCGCCCTGGCCCACCCCCCGCAAGCGATCACTCCCAATTCGAATGCGCCAGTGGATCTCGCTCGTCTCCGCGACTGGGTCGCGCAGATGGCCGCCAGCGGCGTTCGCATCACCGTGATTACCTCCGATGGCCTGGTGCTCGCGGATTCCCAGTCCGATCCCTCCACCATGGAGAACCACGCCAGCCGTCCCGAAATTCGCGATGCCCTTGCAAAAGGGGACGGCCAATCCATACGCCATAGCGTCACAATCAACAAGGACCTTCTTTATTACGCGGTGCGACTGCCTGTTGCAGGTTCTCCCGTCATCCTGCGGTTCGCTCTCCCCGTAAAGACGGTGGATGAGGAACTGTGGGAGTTCCGCAAACGGGTCTGGCTTGCTTCCGTGCTCATGCTTCTTGTAACCGGCACGATCTCGCTGCTTGTGTCACGGTCCTTTTCGGATCGCGTGGACCGGCTCACGCAGTTTTCGCGGCGCGTCGCCGATGGAAATTTCGAGCCGCTCTTTGCCGACCCCGAAGGAGACGCGCTTGATATGCTTGCCGCATCGCTTAATGAAACGGCCGCGCGTCTTGATTTGACCATCCGTTCGTTCAAGGACGAGCGCAGCCTCTCCGCCGCGATTTTCGAGAGCATGGTGGAGGGGGTTGCTGTCGTCGACGGCACAGACCGGCTGGTGTTCTCGAATGAGGCCTTTGCGGGAATCCTCGATTTGGATGTGGCGCCGAGGATCGGAAGTCCCCTTGTTGAATCCGTCCGGCAGACCGAACTGATCGAAGCAGTGCGGAGGGTACGGGCAGGCGAGACCGCTGTGCACGCGGAAATTGTGACCGGAACGCTGCGGCAGCGCTTTTTTGCGGCCACCGCCACGGCCGTAAAAGGCGGAGACAAGGCGGGGGCCGTCCTGGTGCTGCATGACATCACCGAGCTGCGCAAGCTGGAGCGCGTTCGCCGCGATTTCGTGGCCAATGTCTCTCACGAATTGAGGACCCCGCTCACTGCGATACAGGGATTCGCGGAGACGCTTCTCGCCGGCGCCCTTGACGACCCGCAAAACCGTACCCGCTTTCTCGAAATCATACTTGAGCATTCGCGGCGTCTCGCGCGGCTCACCGAAGACCTTCTCATGCTTTCGAAAATGGATGCCGACCGGCTCGAACTGGAGATTCACCGCTTGAGTGCTTCCCAATTTGTCGAGAGCTGCGTGGAAACGTCGCAGCGCCCCGCAGCCGAAAAAAATCTGCAAATTTCTGTCAACCTGCAGGAGCGTTTGCCGGACATCGCCGCGGACCGCAGGCGCCTCGCCGAAGTTTTGCAGAACTTGCTGGACAATGCGATTCAATACACGCCATCGGGCGGCCAGATCATGGTCAGCGCATCGGCCGACAATGGCGAAGTGGAGTTCACGGTTAGCGATACTGGTATTGGCATCCCGCGGTCCGATCAGCCGCGCATTTTCGAGCGCTTCTACCGCGTGGACGTGGCACGCTCTCGCGAAGTAGGCGGCACGGGGCTCGGACTCTCTATCGCCAAGCATCTGGTCGAAACTCATGGCGGCCGCATCTGGGTGGAGAGCGAAGTAGGGCGGGGCTCGCAATTCCATTTCACCGTTCCCATCTTCGATCCCGAGCGCGCAAACGGCCGTCCCGGGCGCTAGTGCGAAGGGCAAGGGAAAGGCGAAGGGCTCGCACTTCACTAAGTCCTCTCTTTTGCAGCATATTCACATTCATGTGAACAGACTGTAACCATTTTCAGGCGACACTTTTGCTTGTGAGTAAGGGTGTAACCACCGCCTTAAGCTCCGGAAAGGGACCGATGGCATCTGCCGCAGGACTCACCGAAGCTGTGCTTTATGACACGCTAGTAAACTATCTCGTTTCCATGGCGCGCACCGTGGAAGGCGCGATGAACCGCGCGCTGGACGCGCTCGTTAGCCTGGAGAGTCCGCAAACGGCGGTTCTGCCCGGCGAAGTTTTTCTACTCGAACCGCGCATCAACGAGATGGAAATCGTAATTGACGAGCACGCCATCCGGCTGCTGCGCCGCGGCTCTTTCAGCGATGATGAGATGCGCCTGATCGTGGCCGCGCTGAAAATAACGAATGACCTCGAGCGCATCGGCGACCTCGCAGTAAACCTGGCGGAGCGCGTCGTCTCCCTGCGAGAAATGCCCGGGGCGCAAATCCCGGAAGAACTGGCCCCGATGGCCTCTGCGGTTCGTGCGATGGTCAGCAAGAGCCTCGGCGCACTCATTTTTCGCAACGTCGAGATGGCCACCAACGTCCTGGAGAGTGACGATGTCGTGGATCAATACCGCGACCGCATTTTCGAGCAGCTGCTCGGGCGAATGACCAAGGAGCCGGGGCTCGTCAGCCCCGGCTTGCAATTCATCCTGGCCACGCGCCACCTCGAGCGCATTGCCGACCACGCCACCAATATCGCCGAGGACATCATCTTCTGGGTGCGTGGCTTGGACGTGCGCCACGGCCGCGCATTGACGGCGCCCGCCGAACCAACCGCAGGGGAGGCGAAAGCCGGCTCGAACATCACCCAGAATTCACATTCCCTTCATTCGGAAGTGACGCCCGCCAGCGACACTGAGGGCGCTTAGTCTTCACGTACAGTCCTACCTCGGGGACCGGTGCACCCCTGGCTCCGGTCCCCATCTCCCCCTCAGTTGGAGACACATCGGTCGGGGGTAGTGCTTCACTTTGCGGGAATCACTGACCACGTTTGGGACATCCAAGAAATCGTGCGTCTCTCAAACTGGAGCACTACCCGGTCAGGCATCCCCTTGACCGGGAGCCATCTTCTTGACTATGGTTAAAAAGAAGAAGCGATGAGCCAAAGCGCCATGGTCCAAAGCGAACAACCCGACACAGAAAACAGGAATTTTGCCTGGCGGGCGGGAGTTTGCTTGTTCCTAGCGGTTCTTTTCTTCTATAACCCGTTTTTCACCATTTATGGCTCGCCTGCGGGGTTGAATGTCCGGCATCCCCTCAGTTTTCGAGGGACGGTCGCATCGTCCGAATTGCGCAGGAGTGTCCTCAAACAAGCAGTGCCGAAGATGGATGCTCCAGAAGAAGCCGTGCTTGAAGTTGTTCCACTCCCCGAAGCTTTTCTGCCGGATGCGGAAGGCTCGCAGGAAGAGCCGCTGATTTCAGAGAGAGAAGCAGCGTCTGAAAGCCTTTGGTTCCGTCCCCCTCCCGTTCTGTAATCCATTGTCTCGGCTATTGCGGGAAGGAATGTTCGCGGCGGACTGAACTGGCCGGGATTTTCCTCCAATTATTTTGTTCCGAAATTCTGCAGGTGTCCCATGCTGAGAATTTGGTCTCGCCTGGCTGGACGCGCTGCGTGGGATGGAAAATGACAACGAAGAAATTATGGATAGCCGCACTGGTCCTTGCTGCAGCTGGTTTGCTGGCATGGCGCTGGATCAAACGCGCGCCCGCAGAAGCCGCGGACCCGAATCAATCGGCAGGGGACCTGGTGGGGACGCCAGCGGCAGTAGCGCGAGCGGAGCGACGTACGCTCAGCAACACATTGGCGATCGCGGGAGAGTTCAAACCGTTCCAGGAAGTGGAAGTTCACGCCAAAGTCGCCGGTTACATACGAAAGATTTATGTGGACGTGGGCGACCATGTGAAAGGCGGGCAGACGCTAGCGGTGTTGGAAATCCCAGAGCTGGCCGCCCAGTTGGCCGGCGCGGACGCCGCAGTACGGAGGGCCAAGGAAGAGATCGGGCGCGCTGAAGGCGATCTGGAACGCGCAAGATTCAATCATGCTGCAATGCATTCGGCTTACGCGCGGCTGAGCGATGCGGCGAAGACCCGGGAAGGATTGGTCGCGCAACAGGAGCTGGACGATGGGCAAGCCAAGGACCTTGAGTCGGAAGCACAGGTGTCCAGCGCGAAAGCGGCGCTCTCCGCGGCGCGGCAGGAGCTGGAAGTGGCACAGGCCAATCAGAGACAGGCGTCAGCGCTTTCTGATTACACGCGCATAACCGCACCTTTCGCGGGTGTCATCACCAATCGCTATGCGGACACGGGAGCGCTGGTTGCGGCCGGCACATCATCGAGCACACAAGCCATTCCCATAGTGCGTCTGGCAGAGATTTCCGTCCTGCGGCTGGTATTGCCGATTCCGGAATCCTTCGCAGGCCAGATTCATCTGGGGGACGCAGTGAAGATTCACGTGCAGGCGCTGAACGAGGATATTGAAGGAAAAGTTTCGAGGCTTGCCGATTCGCTGGACCGGCAAACGCGGACAATGGAAACGGAAATTGACATCAACAACCGAAACGGACGCCTGCTTCCCGGCATGTATGCGGAAACGCAACTGGCTCTTCGCGAAAAGAGGGACATACTCACTGTGCCGGTGGAGGCGGTGACGAGGAATGGCGATGACGCAACGGTGCTGGCGGTGAACGCACAGAATGTCATCGAGGAACGGCATGTCAGGCTCGGTCTGGAGGACAGCGCGCACGTGGAAGCGGTGAGCGGCTTGAGTGACGGAGAGCGCGTGGTGGTAGGCAACCGAAGCCAGTTCCGCAGCGGCCAAAAGATTCAACCAAAAGAGGTCAGCAGTGGCGTCACGAAGGCCGGAGGTGAGAAGTAATGTCCGGCTTTGCGATCAAATACCCTTTCTTCATCGTTGTGGTTTGCCTGATGGTGGCTATCGTCGGCGGCGTCACGCTCGTGCGGATGCCCGTAGATTTGTTTCCGCCGATCAATATCCCGGTTGTCGTCGTAGCGACGTTTTATTCCGGGATGCCGCCGCAGCAAATCGAAACCAACATAACCAACCCATTCGAACGGTTCTTCACGCTGGCCAGCGGCGTGGATCATATCGAGTCGCGGTCTCTTCCGGGCATTAGTCTGGTCAAGATTTATTTCCAGCCGGGAACGAACGCGGACGCCGACCTGAGCACGGTTTCGAATTTGGCGATGGCCGACCTGCGGCGCCTGCCCCCGGGGACGCTGCCGCCGGTCGTGTTGAAGTTCGATGCATCGAGCCTGCCAGTTTGCTTGATTACGCTAAAGGGCGAAGGACTGAACGAAACCAATTTGCAAGATCTGGGCCGCTACACGGTACGAAACCAGATTGCCAACGTTCCCGGCGCTTCCGTGCCGCAGCCATTCGGCGGGAAATATCGGCAGATCATGGTTTACGTCGATCCGATGAAACTGCAGGCGCACCAGTTGAGCCCCATGGACGTGGTGCGCGAAGTCAATGAGAGCAATCTGATTCTCCCCGCAGGTGACGTGAAGATCGGCCCCTTTGACTACAACCTCTATTCGAACAGCCAGGCCCCCACCGCAAAATTTATAAACAGCATGCCTTTGAAAACGGTGGGGCAATCTTCGGTGCTCGTAGGGGATATCGGCAAGGCCGTGGACGCCAGCGCCATTCAAACCAACATCGTGCGCGTTGACGGACAGGCTTCGGTCTACCTGCCGATTCTCAAGCAGGGCGGCGACACCAACACGATCGCTGTTGTGGACGGGATCCGAGAAGCCCTCCGGCACCTGGTAGACATTCCGAAACAACTGGTTACGCGGGTCGTGTTCGACCAGTCGCTCTTCGTAAAAACGGCAATCGCAAACCTCATCCGGGAGGGATCGATCGGGCTGGTCCTGACCGGCGTGATGATTCTCCTTTTCCTCGGTAGCCTGCGCGCCACCGCTGCGGTTTTCCTTTCCATCCCGTTGTCCGCGCTCGCCGCTTTCCTTACAATTAGCGCCGGCGGCGGCACGGTCAACACCATGGTTCTGGGAGGCTTGGCGCTGGCATTCTCTCGTTTGATCGACAATTCCGTTATCGTTCTAGAGAATATCTTCCGGCATCTTGAGATGGGAGAGGCTCCCGAGGCCGCCGCGGAGAAAGGTGGCCAAGAAGTCGCCCTCGCTGTTCTGGCCGCGACCATAACGACGGCCATCGTTTTCTTTCCTGTGATTTTTCTGTACGGAGTCAGCCGTTTCCTCTTTATGGCTCTGGCGGCGGCCGTCGTCCTGTCGCTTTTCGCTTCCTACGTTGTTGCCATGACGGTAGTTCCCCTCTTTTGCGCCAAGCTCGTCAAGAAGCAGCAAGCGGACGAGGAAGTTGGGGAAGGCTCGGTCGAGTCACGGCTGTCGTTCATCACCAAAAGATTTGACTACTATTTCGAGACCATGCGCCACAAGTACGACCGCACGCTGGCCACTTCCTTGCTGAAGCCGGTTACCACGCTTGTCGGCCTCGTGGGCGTCTCGCTACTGTCCTTTTCCCTGTACCCGTTTCTCGGAGTCTCCTTTTTTCCGCGAACTGATCCAGGTCAGTTCGTGATCAACCTGAAGGCGCCTTCTGGAACCAGGGTGGAGTTCACCGAGGAATATGTGAAGCAGGTCGAGCAAATCATCCACCAAGTAGTCCCCGCCAAGGAACTGCAGATTATTGTCTCGAACATCGGCATCACTACGGATTTTTCCGCGATTTACACGCCAAACTCGGCGCCACACACGGCATTCGTGCAGGTGAGCCTGAAGGAAGGCCACATAGTGGGCAGCTACGAGTACATGCGGCGTGTGCGCGAGCAACTGAGCCAGAAGTTGCCGCAACTCAGTGCCTACTTTCAGTCCGGGGGTCTGGCGGATGCGGTAATTAATCTGGGCTTGCCCGCGCCCATCGACATACAAGTCAGCGGCAACAATCTCAACGACGTATACGCCGCAGCGGCAAGAATTGCCGCGTCCGTTCGCGCTCTGAAGAACGCCAACGACGTACTCATCCCTCAGGACATCGATTATCCGGCGCTGCAACTCGATGTCGACCGCGAGAAGGCCAGTCTCCTGGGTCTTTCACAGAGAGAAATCGTGGACAACGTCATCACCGCCCTGACCTCCAACGGCGTCATCGCGCCGAACTACTGGATCGATCCGAAGAGCGGCAACCCGTACATGCTGACGGTCCAGTATCCAGAAAACCAGGTGAAGACACTGACGGATTTGAAGCAGATCCCCCTTCGTGGCGCAAAGAGCATGGACGCCACATTCCTCGACAGCGTCGTAAAGGTGAGCACGATTCCCTCACCTACCGAAGTCGACCACTACCAGCTATTCCGCGTGATTGATGTGTATGCGTCGCCGAAGGGCGAGGACCTCGGACGGCTGACCGGGCAGATTGAAGCAATCATTAAAGACGCCAATCTGCCGGAAGGCGTTCGCGTGAACCTCCGCGGTTCGGTACAGGGGATGCGCGCATCCTTCAAGAGCTTCGGGATCGGCCTGATTCTTTCCGTTATTCTCGTTTACCTGGTCCTCGTGGCGCAGTTCGCGTCCTGGGAGGATCCGTTCATCATTCTTCTGGCGATACCGCCCGGCCTAGCGGGAGTCCTCCTATTCTTACTAGCAACGAATACGACGTTGAACGTCATGTCCCTGATGGGACTGGTGATGATGGTAGGCATCGTCGTTTCAAACAGCATATTAATCGTGGAATTTGGCCGTCACCTGCATCACGACGGCAAGCCGCTCAAGGAGGCAGTATCGCTCGCCTCGCGTTTGCGCCTTCGTCCCATTTTGATGACTTCACTCGCAACCCTTCTAGGACTTATTCCGATGGCCCTGGGCACAGAGGCGGGCAGCGAGCAGTATGCGCCCCTGGCGCGTGCCATCATCGGAGGGTTGCTCGTTTCTGTCGTCGTTACGGTTTATCTTGTGCCTGCGGCCTACCTGCTCGTACACCGCAAGGAAATTCAGAATGTTCAGGAGTCTCCGGCGTGATGAGAACTCTTACTCGAACTTTTTTTCTTCTCTCACTGGCTTGCTCACCGCTCCGCGCGCAGGCCCCGAGCGCCCCACCGCCGGCGCCCTCGCAGCCTCAAGGCAGAAGCCTGACGCTTGCGCAAGCGGAGGCCATCGCGCTCAAGAACAATCCCCAGATTACGGTTGGGAAATTGAATGCTCTCGTGGCGCATCAATATGTGCGCGAGGCGCGCTCGGCGCTGTTGCCTACCGCCTATCTCAGCGTGACCGCCGTAGACGCCAATCCAGGAAGCCGCATCGCCGCCGGCGGACTGAACAATTCAATCCTGTTCCCGCGGGCTGCGGCGGGGGCGGCGGTCGGCCAATTGATCACGGACTTCGGCCGGTCCACGAGTCTTCTTTCCAGTTCCAAATACCAGGCCAAGGCCGAGGACCAGAATTCTGCCGCCACCACCGCGCAGATCACTCTTACGGTCGATCAGGAGTTCTACAACGTATTGGAAACGAAGGCCCTGCTGATCGTTGCGCAACAAACCGTCGAGGCCCGGCAACTCCTGGTCGACAAAATCCAAGCGCTGACCAACGCTAAACTCAAGTCGGAGCTCGATCTGAGTTTCACCAAGGTTGACCTGGCGCGCGGGAAGCTACTCCTACTCGAGGCACAAAACAACTATCAGGCCTCGCTCGCCACGCTTTCCGCGATTCTGGGCTATCCCGACGAACAAAATTTTCAACTCGTGGAGGAGCCCGGGGCGATCGCACCACCCGCTTTGGATCCTCTGCCTCTCATTCAACAAGCCCTGCAACAGCGCCCGGAAGTCATAGCGCTGCAAGACGAAGTGCAAGCCGCGCAGAAGCTCAGCGGCGCTGAACACGACCTCTGGCGTCCCACCGTGAACGCCCTCGGAGTCGTAGGCGAAGCGCCGGTTCGCGATGACCATATTCCAAACTGGTATGGAGCGGTCGGCGTGAACATCAACATCCCTGTCTTTAACGGTTTTCTGTTTAACGCGAGGGCCAAGGCAGCGGATCTGCAAACGGAAGTTCGTCGTCAAAAGTTGGCCGACCTGCGCAATAACATCGCGCGCGACGTCAGGAATTCGTGGCAGGACACCAACCGCGCCTACGAGCGTCTGTCCGTAGCACAGCAACTGCGTGAACAAGCCGGCCTGGCGCTTGACCTTGCTCAGGCACGTTACAACCTGGGTCTCGGTTCCATTGTCGAATTCAGCCAGGCCGAGCTGCAGAAAACCGAGGCGGACATCGCCGACACGGATGCTCGATACCAATATCGCTTGACCGAACTAGTCCTCGCCTATACCATAGCCGCGCCAAAGTAAGCCCTTCCCGGTGCAGAAGGATAAAGCCGTTCCTTGGAGAGCCTGAGGATGAGTCGCTCACTCCAACAACAGCCGGTTTTCCGGAGCACCGCCGGTGATTTGACCGCCGGTTCTCCGCTCGATTTTACCTGTTGTTGAAGTCACGGCTATTCTCTAACTACAAGTGTGTCAATAGGATGCGATTGAGTGCATTCGATTGTTACAGGATATTGACATTCGATTGACGCAATTGTAAAAGACGGCCTTTACCTTCTGCCTCGGGGTGGTACGCATACTTTGCGAATCGCACATCGAAATTTGCTCCAAAGAGAGAGGAAATGAAAAAACTAGCTGCACTTGCACTGTCGCTGTTCCTCACCATGGGAATAGCTCTCGCAGATACAACGAAGGACGCACCCGCTCCGCCCCCCAAGGCGGCTCCGGCGAAGCCGAAAGCTGCCAAGAAGGCGGACAGGTCCGATTCGGCCATCGCGGCTCAACTCGAAGAGCTCCGCCAGGCTGTTCAGGCGCAGCAGGAGCAGCTGCAGTTGCTGAAGGAAGAGCTGGCCAAACGCGACCACCAGATTGATGAAGCGCGCGAAGCGGCCGCCACAGCCAATGCTCGCGCCGCCGACGCCTCCACGAAAGCTACTGAAGCCGTGAACACCACCGCTGAAGTGAAGTCCACCGCGGTTTCGCTCAACTCCACGGTCAGCGATTTGAAGGCCAGCAACGAGGTCCTCAAGACGACCGTGGCGAAGGAACAAGCCGACGCGCAGAAAGCTGCGGAAGAAGGCCCGAGCGCAATTAAGTACAAAGGGATAAACATAACGCCCGGGGGCTTCGTGGAGGCTGCAACGGTTTACCGCTCTCGCGCCACGGGTGGCGACATAAATACGCCGTTCACTGGCATCCCCTATCCCAACAGCGCGCTGAGCAGAGTCAGCGAGAACAACTTCAGTGCTCGGCAGAGTCGCCTCACCATGCTGGTTGATACGAAGGTCGGCAGCGCCAAGGTAACCGGCTATGTCGAGACCGATTTTCTCGGAACTGGCGTCACCTCCAACAACCGCCAAAGCAACAGCTATGTTCTTCGCGTCCGGCAGTTCTGGGGTCGCGCGGCATTCGATAGTGGGCTCACCGTTTCCGCTGGCCAGATGTGGAGCATGGTTACCGAGAACAGGAAGGGTATCGAGAATCGCCAGGAAGCTCTCCCGATGATGATCGATCCCCAGTACTATGTCGGCTGGGCTTGGCAGCGTGCCTATAGCTTCCGCGTGGTCCAGAACTTTGACAACAAATTCGCCCTGGGCTTCTCGATCGAAGGACCGCAGACCACTTTTGGAGGCCGCAACTCCGGCAACAACTTCTTCTTCAACACCCCTGGTGTTGGCGGCGGCCTCTACAACTTCGTTGATACAGCCGGTTACACGGCAAACAAATCGCCCGACATCCTCGTCAAGGCAGCGGTGGATCCCGGAATGGGCCACTTCGAAGTGGTTGGAATTCTCAGCCCCTTCCGTAGCCGGGTCTATCCTTGCGGTGCGGTACCCCAGCCCGTCGCCGGTTGCGCAACCGGGACTTCCGTGGCTGGCGCCTTCAACGATTCCAAAGTGGGTGGCGGGGTCGGTGCGACCGGACGTCTCCTGCTTTTCAGCAAGAAGCTGGAACTCGCGGGCCATGTCCAGGGTGGCGAGGGTGTTGGCCGCTACAGTTCGGCCCAGTTGGCTGACGTGACAGCCCGCCCCGATGGCACGCTGGCTCCGATTCGCTCTGCCGCGTACTTGGGCCAATTCGAGCTTCACCCCAGTCCCAAACTTGACATTTTCGGCGCCTACGGTGGCGAATACGCCGCTCGCACAGATTTCACGATCACCAATGCGGCGGGTAACCCCGTTGGCGTCGGCTATGGCTCGCCACTGGCCAACAACTCGGGTTGCACGACGGAAGGTTTCCCGTCGACCCCCACTCCTCCAGTTTTCCCGCCTCCCGCAACACCGGCCAATCCGAGTAGCGCTGGCACTTGCAACGGCGACATTCACCATATCATTGAGGGAACTCTCGGCTTTTGGCACAACATGTACCAAGGCTCGAAAGGCCGCCTGCGGTGGGGCATTACGTACTCCTACATCACGAAGGTCGGCTGGTCTGGCAACGCCACCAGCGCAACGACAGGCGCAGTTGGCCTCAGCCAGCGCCCCAAGGCCCTTGACAACATGGTTTGGACCGCTTTCCGCTACTACCTGCCGTAGTCTCGGCAATCGGCGGTGCGCCCCACCCCTGGGGGCAGAAAGGGCAGCTCCTTATCGAGCTGCCCTTTTTTCTATTGTCAGAAGGCATTCACGGGACTCGTGTAACATGCAGAGCGTGTATGCGTTAAATCAGGCTACCGGGTGGCGGAGGAAGTGATTCAAGCAAGTCTGCCTCGACTGTAACAATCCTGTAACAAATAAGGAGGACACTTCCTTAGTATCAACAACGGCCAAATCAACGCGTGGAGAATACGCATGAAGCGACTAGCAGTCTTGTCTCTGGTTGTGCTCGGCTTCGTCGGTGCCCTTGCAGCGCAAGGCGTGCTTTCAATCAATGGCGCGGGAGCGACGTTCCCGTATCCGATGTATTCGAAGTGGTTTGATGAATACCACAAGAAAAATGCCAATCTTCAAATCAATTACCAGTCCATCGGCTCGGGCGGCGGCATCAAGCAAGTGACGGAGGGCACCGTGGATTTCGGCGCTACGGACGGCCCCATGAACGACGACCAGTTGAAGGCTTACCAGGATAAACATGGTTCGGGAATTCTTCATTTTCCGACGGTGCTGGGGGCCGTTGTCCCCACGTACAACATTCCTGGAGTAGAGGCTTCGTTAAAGTTCACTCCCGATGCACTGGCGGGAATTTTTCTGGGCAAGATCACCAAATGGAACGATCCGGTGATCGCCGGCGCCAATAAAGGCGTGAACCTTCCCGCAAATGAGATCGTTGTGGTACATCGCGCCGATGGCAGCGGTACGAGTTATTGCTGGACAGATTATCTCTCCAAGGTAAACGAGGAATGGAAGACCAAGGTCGGTAAAGGTACATCCGTGAATTGGCCCGTCGGTCTGGGCGGCAAAGGCAATGAAGGCGTGACCGGAACGGTAAAGAATACCCCGAACTCCATCGGTTATGTGGAGCTTATCTACGCTGAAGCCAACAAGATTCCTTACGGCGACGTTCAGAATGCCGACGGAGTTTTCGTGAAAGCCAGCCTTGCGGCCGTTAGCGCCGCGGCTGCAGGTGCAGCGAAGGAGATGCCGGATGACTTCCGCGTGTCCATCACCAACGCCCCCGGTAAGGCCGCCTATCCAATCTCCACCTTTACTTGGCTCTTGATTCCGGAAAAGTTTTCCGACGCCGCGAAGCGTGACGCCCTTAAGGGCTTCCTGAAGTGGGCGCTGAGCGACGGGCAGAGCTACGCGGAGAGTTTGTCCTATGCAAAGCTCCCGAAAGAGGTCGTGAGCAAGGAAGAAAAGGCCATCAACAAGATCCAGTAAGGCCGGCCGAGCACACGTGGCAACGACGAGCACAATTGTTCCGAGCGCGGGCCCTGTTGCGGGCTCGCGTTCGTTTCTTTCCCGGCTGCGCGAAGGTGACGAAATCGCGCGGCTCATCACGTTTCTGTTCGCCGCTTCGGTTGTGCTTGTCACCGTCCTGCTGGTTTTCGAGTTATGGCAAGGCTCCGCTATGCCGCGTCACAAATTCGGATTCAATTTTTTCCGCACTTCCGTTTGGGATCCGATCTTCGATCAATTTGGCGCGCTGCCCTTTATTTTTGGCACACTTGTCACCTCCGGGGTTGCTCTGCTGATCGCCGTCCCTTTGGGCATTGGCGCGGCCATCTTCCTGGCCGAGCTGGCACCCGCGCGGATTTCCGACACTCTGGAATTCTTCATAGATCTGCTCGCCGCGGTCCCCAGCGTCATTTACGGTTTGCTCGGAGTCTTCATTGTAGTTCCGTTGATGCGCGAATACGGCCAGCCGGTGCTCAAAAAGTCCCTCGGTTTTCTTCCTCTTTTTCAGGGTCCCGCCTACGGGGTGGGGTTTCTCACCGCCGGCATCGTCCTCGCCATCATGGTTATTCCCTACATCATCTCGGTTTCGCGTGAAGTGCTCTTGTCGGTCCCGCGGGATCAGCGCGAAGCCGCTCTTTCGCTGGGAGCAACCCGCTGGGAATCGACCTGGAAGGTTGTGATTCCGTTCGCGCGCACCGGCATCTTCGGCTCCATCTTCCTGGCGCTGGCTCGCGCCCTCGGAGAGACCATGGCAGTGACCATGGTCATCGGAAACACCCCGACGATCAGCGCTTCGCTTTTCTCGCCGGGGTACTCCATTGCTGCCGTCATCGCCAACGAATTCACGGAAGCTACCGGCGATCTTTATTTGCAATCTTTGATCGAGCTGGGCCTGGTGTTGTTTATTCTGACGTTTCTTCTCAATGGCCTTGCCCGGCTCTTGATCGTGGCCACGTCGCAGCGCGGCAGCGAGATGGGCAACGCATGAACGCTCGTCTGCGCTGGCGCAAGTTTGTAAGCGGCTTCATGCTGACCATGACCGGTGTCTGCGCGCTAATCGCCGTTTCCGTACTCTTCTTTATCCTGGGCTACCTCGTCTATCATGGAGGAACCTCCATCAGCTGGAACTTCTTCACCAAACTCCCGGCTCCCGTTGGCGAGAGCGGCGGCGGTATGGCGAACGCCATTGTCGGAAGTGCAAAACTTCTTCTGTTGGCCGTGCTGATTGGGGTGCCCATCGGGTTTCTGGGCGCCATTTATCTCGCTGAATTCAGCGGGAGCGCCACTGCTTTCGTCGTTCGTTACGCCGCGGACTTGTTGAACGGCGTTCCGTCCATCGTCATCGGCATATTTGCCTTCAGCGTGGCGGTCCTGCCATTCAAACACTTCTCGACGCTTGCGGGCGGCTTCGCTCTAGGGCTAATGATGATTCCCATCACCTTGCGCAGCACGGAAGAATTTCTACGCGCTGTGCCACGGGCCTTGCGCGAAGGCGCCATGGCCCTGGGCGCCAGCAAATGGAAAACTATCGTCACGGTCATCGTGCCCGCCGCCTATCGCGGCATTCTGACCGCGATTCTGCTGGCTTTCGCTCGCGTCGCCGGTGAAACCGCGCCGCTGCTCTTTACGGCGCTGGGCAATCGCTTCTGGAGCCCCGGCTGGGAACAGCCCACCGCCTCCTTACCAGCTATGATCTATACTTATGCCATCGCTCCGTATGAAGATTGGCACCGCCAAGCGTGGGCCGCGGGACTGGTACTTTTGGGATTGATATTGGTCATCAATATCGTTGCCCGGGGTATTCTATCTCGTGGCATCGCGGTTCCGAGGGCTTAACCATGCACGCTTCTGCGAGGCCAGCCGTGTCTGTGAACATTCCACCCACCACCGTGACAAACGCTGCGAATCGTGAGTCGTCCGCCGCGCTGACCATGCGCATGACCATCTCGAAGGTCAACTTTTTTTATGGAAGCAAGCAGACGCTCTTTGACATCAGCATGGGCATCGCCACCAACAAGGTCACTGCCCTAATCGGCCCTTCCGGTTGCGGGAAATCCACCCTCCTTCGTACCCTCAACCGCATGCACGAGACCGTGCGCCACGCGCGCCTTGAGGGAGAAATTCTTCTCGATGGCCAGAATATACTTACGCAGGATGTGACCGCATATCGCCGTCGCGTGGGCATGGTTTTTCAGCGCCCCAACCCTTTTCCGAAGTCTATTTTCGATAACGTCGCCTACGGTTTGAGGATCAACGGTTCGAAAGCGCCCATCGCTGAAGCTGTCGAGAAAAGCCTGCACCACGCGGCACTGTGGGACGAAGTGAAGGACCATTTGCACAAGTCGGCTTACGAACTCTCCGGTGGCCAGCAGCAGCGCTTGTGTATCGCCCGTGCTCTCGCCGTCGAACCGGAAGTACTTCTCCTTGACGAGCCTTGCTCGGCGCTCGACCCCATCAGCACCGCGAAAATCGAAGAATTGCTTGTGCGGTTGAAAGATCTGTGCACGATCGTTACCGTCACTCACAACATGCAACAGGCTGCGCGCATTAGCGATTTCACGGCTTTCCTGCTCACCGGACAGCTCATTGAGTTCAGCCCGACGCCGCAGCTTTTCACTACGCCCGGCGATCCCCGCACAGAGGCTTACATCACTGGCCGGTTCGGATGAGGCTGGGAGTTTTCCGTCATTTTGAGCGAAGCGAGAGAATTCTGTTTGTTTTTGCAGCAAGTGGATATGAGGGAAGGGCTTGATGGAACGGCATTTTGAAAAGGATTTGAACGAGTTGAAAGAACGGCTGCTCTGGATGGGCGGCCTAGCCGAGCGCGCCGTCCATCAGGCGGTTCACGCCGTGCTGGACACCGACGAGCAGCTCGCCAAGCGTGTTCTCGAAGAAGAAGACGGCATCAACGAACTCCAGATGGAGATTGACGATCGCGTCGTTCAACTTCTGGCCCTCCATCAGCTCATGGCCATTGACCTCCGCTTTGTTTTGGCGGTTTCCCGCATCAACAACGACCTCGAGCGCATCGGGGATCAAGCTGTCAACATCGCCCAGGGTGCGCTGCGCATCCTCCGCCATCCTCGCGTCAAGCCTTATGTGGATCTGCCGCGCATGAGCGAGCTTGTCGAAGAGATGGTGCGCAACGCCCTGAACGCGGTCGTCCGCCGCGACGTGGAGCTGGCGCAAAAAGTCCTGGCCACCGACGACGATGTGGACCACTATCGCGATCAGATTTTCCGCGAACTGCTCACCTACATGATGGGTGATTCGAGCGTGGTTTTTCCCGCATTCGAATTGATTCTCGTGGCCAAAAATCTTGAACGCATCGGCGATCACGCCACCAACATCGCCGAGGACGTCATCTACTACGTCGAGGGCCGCGACGTCCGCCACTCCCTGAGCAAGGGCTGATCCTGCTCTGTCACACCGCTGTAACATCTCGGACCCCGGACCGCCACGCCCGGCCCGAAGAATGAGGTCCACGCAGTCACTTGGAGTTTAGCCGCCGTTCACATGGCCGTCACACACGGGTCCGATACTCGCAGGGTATCTGCGGCATGCGTCGAAGCCGCAATCCGACCACGCTTCACAACCTGGAGAGGACCTCGTATGATGACAATCCCATCTCGCATTGCGCAGGTCAAAGCTCGTCTGGGGGCGGCGCTAGCGGCCGCCTGCCTGGCCGGCGGCGCCGCCGCGGCCGGCGCGATGGACATCTCGGGAGCGGGTGCGACCTTCCCGTACCCGGTCTATGCCAAGTGGGCCGAGGCCTACAAGGCCAAGACCGGGGTCGCCATGAACTACCAGTCGATCGGCTCGGGCGGCGGGATCAAGCAGATCCAGAGCAAGACCGTCGATTTCGGCGCGTCGGACATGCCGCTCAAGGCCGAG
>DASSXG010000083.1:0-152116 GCA_035704085.1 Candidatus Acidiferrum sp.
CCCGGCTCGATCAGTACGGCCGTGGACCGCCTCGTCGAAAGGGGCCTGGTAAGCCGGGTCGAGAGTCCCGAGGATCGGCGCGTCCGCGTCGTGTCGCTCACGGCAAAAGGCAAAGAATTGATCGCGCCGATTTTTCGCAAACACGCAGCCGAAATCAGGCGAGTCTTTGCCGATGCAAGCCCGAAAGAGTTGCGGGCCCTTGAAGCGACATTGAAAAAGATTGGCAAGCGCGCCGAGAGTCTGAGCACAAGGGTCAATCCGACTCCTTTACGTCAACAATGAGATAGCGGCATAGCGGAACCTTGTATCGTCAAAGTACTGTTTTGGGTGGCTTTGACACTTCGACGCCCCCCAGAAGACCGTAATCCTCAAGACTTTCATCGTTAGGACCCGTGATGGGCGTACGAAGCCCAGGAACAACTATTGAATATACTTGTCCTCACAATGTATCTATGTCAAGAGACTTGACATCAAATAAGAATGGCCGACTGAAAGTCGGGCCACGAGGAGGAGAATATGAAGATCGCTTCCACTATCGCGCGGTACTTGTTGGGCGTGATTTTTCTGACGTTCGGGCTTAACGGATTTCTGCATTTTATTCCCATGCCACCGCCTACGGGTATTGCGGCACAGTTCTTCGGGGCATTGTTTGTGTCCCGGCTTTATATCGTGATTTTCCTTCTGCAGATCGTGCCCGCCATCCTGCTGCTTGTGAATCGATACGTTCCGCTGGCGCTTACGATTCTGGGGCCAGTTATTTTCAACATCCTTTGCGTTCACATTTTCATGGCGCCAGCAGGCTTGCCGTTGGCTCTTTTTGTCACCGTTCTCTGGATTCTGGTGGTTTCGAGCGTCTGGCCAGCGTTCAAAGGTATTTTGCAACGCTGAGGGAACGCGATGAAAATCGGAATCGACAGTTTTGTGGCGGCGGTGCCTGACGCGCTCACGGGCGAGAATCTCGGCCCCGCCGATCGGCTGAAGCTTCTTCTCGACGAAATCGAATTTGCGGACCGGGTCGGGCTCGATGTATTTGGCGTCGGGGAGCATCACCGGGCGGAGTTTCTTGATTCTGCTCCCGAAACGATTCTGGCTGCAGCGGCGGTGAGGACCGAGCACATCCGTCTCACGAGTGCGGTTACCGTTTTGAGTGCAAACGACCCGGTTCGTGTGTTCCAGCAATTCGCAACGATAGACCTTCTATCCCGCGGACGTGCCGAGATGATTGTCGGTCGCGGTTCGTTCATCGAAGCGTTTCCGCTGTTCGGTCTCAATCTTTCCGACTACGATTCGCTCTTCGCAAGTAAGCTGGAATTGTTGCTGAAGATTCGAGAAAGCGCGCAGGTGCATTGGACTGGTCCGCACCGGGCGCCTCTTACCGGACAGGCCGTTTTCCCGAGGCCGTATCAACAACGTCTTCCCATCTGGTTGGGTGTGGGAGGCACACCTGCGTCTTTTGTGCGCGCAGGAACTCTGGGCCTACCGTTAATGGTCGCTATCATCGGCGGCGAGCCGCATCGGTTTCGGCCTTTGATTGATCTGTATCGTGAGGCTGGTCGGCGAGCGGGCCATTCTCCTGATCAGTTGAAGGTGGGAATCCATGTGCTGGGCCATGTTGCAGATAGTGACCAGCAAGCAGCAGACGAATTCTTTCCGGGTTATGCCCGGGCTTTTACCGAAATCGGCAAGGAGCGCGGTTGGCCTCCCGTCACCCGTCGCCAGTTCGAAGCACTCCTTGAGCCGGACGGTGCACTGTTTGTCGGCAATCCCCGAACTGTCGCCGACAAATTCCTGTTAGCGAACGAGACCCTCGGAGGGGTCGAGACGGCCAGTCTCCAAATGAGCGTTGCGTCGCTTCCGCACGCGACGAGGATGTACGCAACGGAACTACTTGGGACGAAGGTAGTTCCTGTCGTTCGCAACCGGCTGGTTTCCGACTCGGGTAAAGAAGCAACGAAGCTCAGTCTCGAAGCAGCGGTAATCGAGGAATCGAATAGAAACGGATGAGTGAAAAATGACGAATAGGCTTGCGGAAAAGGTTTGCATCATCAGCGGTAGGGGTGGAGGAATGGGGCGGGGAACGAAACTTTCCCGCTCGACTAGATCTGAGCTCTGCCGCCGTCAACGAACAGTTCGATACCCGTGACGAAACTCGAGTCATCGGACGCCAGGAACAAGGCTACCTCAGCAACTTCCTCGGGTTTCCCCATGCGTCCCATCGGGATGGTGGACACAATCCGCCTAATCACGTCTGCAGATTGCCGGCTCACCAGCGGTGTATTGATCGGACCCGGACTAACAACGGTCGAGCGAATACGACGGTCCTTCAGATCTGTAGTCCAGGTTCGCACGAAAGAGCGGATCGCAGCCTTACTCGCGGCGTAGACGCCGAACGCGGCGGTACCCTTAACACTGGCGACGGAACCGTTGAGAATGATAGAGCCGCCGTCCTTCAGTAGCGGTAAGGCCTTTTGCACCGTGAACAGCGTTCCCCTCACATTGATGTTGAACAGTTTGTCGAAATGCTCCTCAGTGACAGCCCCAAAAGGAATTCGCCAACGCCGGCGTTGGCGAAAACAATATCGATTTGTCTCTTCACCTTCGAAACGATCTCGTAAAGGCGGTCAAGGTCGGCCAAGTTGGCAACGTCCCCCTGAACTCCAGAAACATTGGCGCCGATTGCCTTCACGGCTTCGTCGAGTTCCTTCTGCCGTCGGCCGGTAATGAAGGCATAGGCACCCTCTTTGACGAAGAGTTCTGCCGTAGCTAAGCCGATCCCTTCGGTAGCTCCGGTGATGACGGCGGTCTTGCCTTCGAGCTTTTTAGGCATTGTTTTTTCCTGTTCTTGAGGAGTTCTACTGGGTGTCAAGCCACTTCCGAATATGCGAGACGGTATCCTCGTAGAACGTCTTGTAAAGGCCATGCGATACGTATCCGATATGCGGCGTCGCGAGGACGTTGTCGAGGGTCCGGAAGGGGTGAGACGGAGGTAGCGGCTCCATGTCGAATACGTCGATCGCCGCGCCGGAGATTTGCTTGTTCTTCAACACGCTGACCAAAGCTTGCTCGTCGACGATGGGCCCGCGCGACGCGTTGATCAACCAGGCGGTTGGCTTCATTTGCTCCAGCTCCGCAACTCCTATCAGGCCGCGCATACGGCTGCTCAACACCAAATGGACCGTCAGAATGTCCGCTCGCGCAAACAATTGGTCCTTGGAAACCAGGGTTGCTCCCGCGGCTTTGGCGGCCTCGAGTGTCAGGTTCTGGCTCCAGGCAATCAGATTCATTCCAAAAGCGGTGCCGATGTGCGCGACCTGCGATCCAATTCGCCCGAGTCCCAGAACGCCCAGGGTCTTTCCATGGAGATCCGTACCCACTGTTTCCTGCCAGCCGCCCGATCGTCCGGCGTTCATCTCCGCCTCGGTTGATCACGGACGAAACTGAGAAGTCGTGCGTCGGCCCGAGAGTAATTCGTACCCGCCGTAAGCCCGGCGGTGGCCGACTCGGATTACCGAAGCCCTTTGAGATATATGCATGATTAACATGCTTATCGAGTTTGACAAGGGGATATAATCGTCGGATGAGGTTCCCCTAAGGGCGAGCCACAAGTGAAGTTCGCGCTGTCGAGGGCGAACTTCTAGAGGGGCCATGATGGGCCTTCAAATCTCAATCCGTGAATCCGGCGATATCACCATTCTGGACATTCAGGGAAGAGCCACAGTCGGTGTTGACAGCGACCTTCCGAGCAGCAATCTCGAACAGTTGGTCGCCCGCGGCGTTCACAGGCTGTTGCTGAACCTAGCAGACCTGACGCAAGTGGATAGCTCCGGCGTTAGCGCCCTCGTAGAGACTTATGTTTCCCTCAGACGTCAGGGTGGTGACTTGAAATTGCTCTGTCCACGTGGCCGGGTGCTGACCGTGTTGAAGGTAATCCACCTGCAAGAGATTATCCCCAGCTTTGAGGACGAGACCCAAGCGCTGGCCAGCTTCCGGCCGCGAAGTTCTTCCGCAACGTCCTGAGGGCCTGAACTTCGTTTGTAACAAGCAAACCGCACAAGCGGGACCGTCCTCGAAAGCAGATGTTTGACGGGAGTTTGGATATTTCGGAGTTTTTAGGCGGAACTGAACTACGTTCCCGCTGAAGGGTATTTCGTCACTATGGTGGGCACTGTCCGATTTGAACGGACGACCTTTCGGGTGTAAACCGAACGCTCTAACCGCTGAGCTAAGCGCCCCCAGGAGATTATCGTACAGGAAGCGGCGAAAACCGTCAACGTATTCGGAGACAGGCATTTTTTGACCCTCGAAGAGATTCCATGCGTCGATAAATTTTCTTGGCGAGCGCCTTCCTTGCACTTTATTCACGCAGCCAGTAAACTCACTCTCTTGCACTCTAGCAAAGGAAACGCACTGAGATGCTTCTCGTCCGGGATTACGTAGCCCACATGGCCAGCGAGGTTGTGAAACGCCTGGTGGAAGGCGGGCACATTGAAGCCAAGGCGCCCGAGGCCGTTTCGCAGCGCGTTCGCCAGCGCATGATGGAAGAACTTACCGTCGAGGATCGCCTTAACGACGAAGTGCGGCAGATTCTGATCGATCATCAGGACGAAATGCGCCGCACCAGCGTTTCTTACCAGGAGATGTACAAAAAGGTGAAGCAGCAACTCGCCCGGGATCGCAAATTGATCCTGCGTTAGCGGCGAGCGCCGTCGGCGCGGCAGTCCAAGCAGTTGCTTCGGGCAGTGGATTTCAAGTTCATTCGAGGGATTCCAGAAACGATGCGCCTTACCCGCGAGAAAATCATCCGCCTTTCGCATCAAATCACGGACGTGCTAGTGGACAGGGCGGATGTGGAGTTCGTTGACGACCGCGACACGATCCGCCAGCAGGTGGTGCAAATTCTCACCGCCACGCTCAAGGAAGAAGAAAAGATCGAGCTGGAAGTGCGCAAGAAAATCTCTTCGCAGAAAAGAGAAATCCTCGAAGGCAGCGAAGAGTGGGATGTGCTCCACAGAAAATACTACTTCGACGAACTGCGCCGCGCCGGCATCGCCGCTTCTCCTGACGAGCGCCACCAGGAGCATCGGCGTTCCTGATGCGGAAGCCGGGAATGGGGCCGCGAAGGCTCACACCTACACCCTTGGGTGGTAGCGCACCGTTCCCAGTCTGAATTGAACGAATTTTAAAGACAACGGGCGGCCCGAAGCCGCTCGTTGTCTGCACAGAGACTTTGCTTAGCCCCTCAGGGCTGGGTATCGGGGCGACGCTTCAAAGTGGGCCGATCGTCGTCGGTGCTGTTGGGATCGTTGCCGGTGGGCTGCTTCTTGGACTGCTCGGTCTTGGTGCGCAAGGTCGGCTTATTGGGGCCATTGTCGTTTACCTTGCGCGTGAACATGATGTTGCGCAGGCGGGATTTTACAGAATCGAATTCCGACGTTGTCACGATATATTCCTGTTTCGCCGGCAGGATGCGCGCAATCTCCTTCTGGGAGTTCTCAATGCGATCGGGTGTCGGAGGGTGCGTCGAAAAAACCTTGGGGATGGTGCCGGGACGGCGCTTTTCGTCGGCCTGGATGCGCTCGAAGAAGGTAACGTAAGAATTCGGGTCGTATCCCGCTTTGTACATGTACTGCAAGCCCAGGAAATCCGCTTCTCGTTCCGCGTCACGGCTGAACTTCAGAAACGTCAGGGGAATCGCGAGGTTCAAGCCTTCATACATCGCATATCCGGCCATGCTGTACGGGATGAAAATCATCGCCGGGATGGAGGCCAATTGCATCAGTTCGCCTTTAGTGGCGTTCTTTGTGCCGTGCCGCGCGCACACGTGGGCGATTTCATGACCCATAACACCGGCCAGCTCGGACTCTTCATTGGCACGCAAAATCAGACCGCTATTCACATAGAAGAAGCCGCCGGGCAAGGCGAAGGCGTTGACTTCATCCGAGTCGATGACCTTGATGGTGAAGGGAACACGGGAATCGGAATTGCGGACCAGGTTTTGCCCCACGCGGTTCACATATTCGGTAACGACGGGGTCGTCAATCAGCTTCGAAGAGCGCTCGACTTCCTGGGCCAATTGCTTGCCGAGGGAGATTTCCCGTTCCAAAGAATAGAGATTAATGCCTTTGCCGACACCGCGATTGCCGATGGCTTCGACGTCTTCCTTGGAATTTTTGGGAGTTACGGTATCTTTCTGCTGGACGGGTTGTGATCCGGTTTGCTG
Organism: Candidatus Acidiferrum sp.; assembly: GCA_035704085.1. GTDB lineage: Bacteria > Acidobacteriota > Terriglobia > Acidiferrales > UBA7541 > Acidiferrum. Next base: position 6,221 of record DASSXG010000083.1, read on the forward strand.
CTGGGTCTGTGTCTGAGTCTGCGCTGGTGGTGGCGTCTGCGTCTTGGAAGGATCGGAGGCTGGGTCCTGGCTTTGCCGAGCGGCGAAGGCCGTACCGGCCATCAAGGCAATTCCCAGAGTCACTTCCAAGGCTTGCCGCAGAGTCTTTGCCATATCGCTCACCTCCGCCTACCCAACAGTATACACCTGAATGGCCGGGCTGGCGCATATCGGGTCTCATTCACTACGATGTTAGACGGTTCCGGAAGGTTTTCTATTCCAGCCAGATTGCCGCCTTCCTAAAGGGAGTTGCCAAGAGCAGACGCATACTTCCCTGTAAGCCACCAACGGCGAGGATACGGGGAGCCAATTCGGCCCGTCTACGTGTTCAGTGCGTCCCAGGTGCTCCAGAGGCAGTTGACACACTTTGTGGCGCACTCTACAGTCGAAGCCAGTCTTATGAGCGTTTCCAAGATCCAGATTGGGCAACTTTGGAAGAAGGACGGCACCGGGGATGTATACCTGGTTACCCGGCTGTATTCCGAGGCGCTGAACACGATGGTTGTCCTTCGTAAGTCCGGCGCCGAGGACGAGGCGCAGATTCGGCTCCGGGTGGAGCGCAAAGGCGGCGGGCAGAACATCCCCGGATTCACTCCCGCGCTGGAAGACGACAAGATTTAGCTTCAGATCGACCTAACCTCCATTTTTACAACGTCATCCACTCGCATGAGTTCCTTTTGCAGGAATGGCTCGCCATATTTGACTCCAATCATTTCCCCGTAGTGGCGGGCGAGTTGATTCATTTGCTGCTCAAGCCGATCGATGGCCAGGAAAACTTGTTGTTTCTTGTAGGCTTTGTTGGATTGGCCTTTCACCTGGCGGAACTGCGAGGCAAAGGCGAGGATGGCCCTGTGGCGCTGGGGGTATTGGGCCGTGATGTCAACGACAAACGTTGGGCGGACGTCGGCAAAGGCGGTGGCGTAGAGGATTTTGAAGGGGCGAAAGGGCTCTCCTTCGAGCGGGAGTTGCTTCAATCCCGCCAGAAAACACCCCTCATAGCCCAGGGCGGATGCATGGTAATGATCCGGATGTCGCGCCTCCCAGTAGGGAAGAAGGACCGTCTTCGGCCGGAGTTCACGAATGATGGAAGCCAGCCGCAGCTTGTGTTGCCGACTTGGCTGAACGTCGGAATCTGGCACGCCCAGATTGCCGCGCCACTTTACTTTCAACAGCTTAGCACCCGCCGCCGCTTCTCTTGCCCGCGTTTCGGGAGTGCCTCGAGTGCCCATTTCCCCCGCCGTCAGGTCGAGGATCCCGGTCTTGTAACCCCGCTGCGCCATCTTCAGCAGCGTTCCGCCACAGGTCAGTTCGACGTCGTCCGGGTGTGCGGCAATCGCCAGCAGATCGAGATTCATCAAGCCTCCAGCGGAGCCGATTCTATCAGTTTGGGGGTGCTGGAGGACAACGCGCTGTCCTCCTTTTCGATGAAGCTATCTTGGTTTGAGGGCTATGGTATGTTCTTCGGTCATGGCGGGGTGCGCTCTAAGAACTGAGACTTTGAACGGCCAAATAGCTCTCGTTACCGGGGCCGCAAAGCGTTTAGGGCGCGCTGTGGCCCTTCGACTTGCCGAGGAAGGCGCGGATGTCGTCATTCACTACCGCTCTTCGAAGGCGGAAGCGCAGAGCGCCGTCGCGGAAATCGAGAAACTGGGGCGGCGGGCGGCGGCCATTGGCGCGGACCTTGCCAGCGTCGCGGAAATCCGGCGGCTCTTCGATGAAACCGCAAAACAGTTCGGCCGCCTGGACGTTCTGATCAGCAGCGCGGCGAATTTTCTTCCGGCGAGCATCATCTCAACGACCGAAGAAATCTGGGACGCCTCGCTCGATACGAATCTGAAAGCGCCTTTTTTCTGCGCTCAGGCTGCCGCCCCGCTCTTGAAGCGCACCAAGGGCACGATCATCAATTTTGCGGACACGGGCGGACTGCTCGGCTGGCCGGGATATATTCCCCATTCCGTTTCGAAAGCCGGGGTGGTGATGCTGACAAAAGTGCTCGCGAAGGCGCTCGCCCCGGAAGTGCGCGTGAACGCCATTGCCCCCGGCACCATCACCATGCCCGGCGATCCACTCGAGTTGGAGACGGATTTCGTCAAGCTCGCTCCGCTCCGCCGAACTGGTGCGCCAAGCGACATCGCCGACGCGGTTCTCTATCTCATTCACGCGAAATTTGTCACCGGCCAGACGCTGGTCGTCGACGGCGGGCGTACTCTGTAGAATTCTGAAAGCGGTCAAATCTCCGCCGCCTGGCAACAATTTCCCATTCCCGCTGTGCAGAGAATCCCGCTGCGGTGTATTCTATTCTTCTTGTCGACAATAATAAGTCCGCTGCGCTTGGCCCGTGCCAGCCGAAGAACTGAAAGTAGAGGAACCAGTCGAAGTTATGGACAACGAATTATCCACTTCCCCTCACCGAATTGAAGACGTCGAAATCCAGGAGTGGCTTGAATCGCTGGACTCCGTTCTCGAATCCAGCGGACCGGAAGTCGCCGCAGAAATTCTGGAGCGCCTGCGCGCCCACGCCACCGTCAACGGCATCGATCTCCCATTCAGCGCGAACACGCCCTACGCCAACACCATTCCCGCGCGGCTTCAGCCGCTTTTCCCCGGCGACCAGGAACTCGAGCGCCGGATTAAAAGCCTGATTCGCTGGAACGCGTTGGCCATGGTGGTGCGCGCCAACCGCGTCGAGCACAATATCGGCGGGCACATTTCCACCTATGCATCGGCAGCAACTCTCTATGAAGTCGGCTTCAACCATTTCTTCCGAGCCCGCACCGAAGAGTTCGAAGGCGACACGGTCTATTTTCAGGGACACGCAGCCCCCGGCATTTACGCGCGCGCGTTTCTCGAAGGCCGGCTCAGCGGCCAGAAGCTCGAAAACTTTCGCCGCGAATTGAAACCGGGCGGCGGCCTCTCTTCCTATCCTCACCCCTGGCTCATGCCGGATTTCTGGGAGTTCCCGACGGTTTCCATGGGCCTCAGCCCGCTGATGGCTATCTATCAGGCGCGCTTCAATCGCTATCTCGAACATCGCGGCCTGAAATCCGAGACCGACGCAAAAGTGTGGGCCTTCCTCGGCGACGGCGAAACCGACGAACCCGAGTCGCTCGGGGCCATTACGCTCGCCTCTCGCGAGAAGCTCGACAATCTAATTTTTGTCATCAACTGTAATTTGCAGCGGCTCGATGGGCCGGTTCGCGGCAATGGCCAGATCATTCAGGAACTGGAATCCGCGTTCCGCGGCGCGCGATGGAATGTAATCAAGGTTCTTTGGGGCAGCGAGTGGGATCCGATTATTGAACGCGACACCGAAGGCCTGCTGGTCAAGCGCATGGGCGAATTGGTCGACGGTGAGTATCAGAAGCTGGTCGTTTCCTCCGGCGCCTACGTTCGCGAACAATTCTTCGGTACTGATCCGCGTCTGCTGCAACTCGTCGAGCCGCTCCCGGATGAGGCTTTGCGCCGTTTGCGCCTCGGCGGCCACGATCCGCGCAAAGTGTATGCCGCTTACAAGGCGGCGGTCGAACACAAAGGCTCGCCCACCGTCATTCTTGCGCGCACGATCAAAGGGTATGGCCTCGGCGAAGCAGGCGAGGGCAAGAACGTCACGCACCAGCAGAAGAAACTGAACGAAGATGAACTCCGCGAATTCCGTTCTCGCTTCGGAATTCCTCTGAACGACGAAGACTGCATCGAAGTTCCGTTCTACCGCCCGCCGGAGGACAGCGTCGAAATTCAGTATTTGCGCGCTCGCCGCGAATCTCTTGGAGGGTATGTTCCTTCGCGCAGCGTACGCTCGAAGCCGATTGTCGCCGACCACGATAATCTCTTCAAGGAATTCCACGAGGGCAGCGAGGGCAGGGAAGTCTCCACGACGATGGCGTTCGTGGGCATGCTTCGCAAAATGCTAAGAGATCCGGAAATCGGCAAACTGGTTGTGCCTATCGTTCCCGACGAAGCCCGTACATTCGGCATGGAATCGCTGTTCCGCACGGTCGGCATTTATTCCAGCATTGGCCAGAAGTATGAACCCGTCGACGTCAACACGCTGCTCTATTACAAAGAAGCGAAGGACGGCCAGATTCTCGAAGAGGGCATCACGGAAGCGGGCTCGATGGCTTCGTTTATCGCCGCTGGTTCCGCGTACGCCACGCACGGCATCAATACGATTCCATTCTTCATTTATTATTCGATGTTTGGGTTCCAGCGCATTGGGGATTTCATCTGGGCTGCGGCGGACATGCGTACGCGCGGGTTCATGCTCGGCGGTACCGCGGGACGCACCACGCTTTCCGGCGAGGGCCTCCAGCACCAGGACGGCAATAGCCAGATCCTTGCCCTGCCTGTCCCGAACGTGAAGGCTTATGATCCTGCCTTTGCGTACGAAATCGCGGTCATCATCCAGGAGGGCATTCGCCGCATGTACAAAGAAGGCGAAAGCATTTTCTACTACATCACCGTCATGAACGAGCCGTACGCCATGCCAGCCATGCCTGGAGATGTGAAGGACGGCATCCTGAAGGGCATGTATCGCTTCCGGGCCGCGTCCAACCCGAGGGCAAAACTGCGCGCGCAAGTCTTTGGCAGCGGCGCCATTCTCAACGAGGCCCTGCGTGCGCAGGAAATTCTCGAAACGAAATACGGCGTCTCGGCCGACGTGTGGAGCGTGACCAGCTACAAGGAGCTGTACAACGATGGCATCGAGACGGAGCGCTGGAACCGTCTGCACTCCGGCGAAAAGCCACGGGTCCCTTACGTCACGAAGAGTCTCGCGGACGCTCCCGGCGTGTTAGTGGCCGCCTCCGATTACTTGAAGACCCTTCCCAACATGGTGAGCAAATGGATGCCGCGGCGCCTGGCTTCCCTTGGAACCGATGGCTTTGGCCGCAGCGAAGGCCGCACTTCGCTTCGCGACTTCTTCGAGGTGGATTCGCGCTTCATCACCCTGGCCGCGCTGCACGAGCTTTTCCTCGACGGAAAGATTGAGCGCGCCGTCCTCGACAAGGCCGCCAAAGAGCTGGGCATCAACACCGACAAATCAAATCCGGTCGTTTGCTAAGGCAACATCCATGCTTCGTACGTGGCGCAACGTCGGGCTGGCACTCTTGGTCATCGCTCCAATCCAGCCGGGGGGCGTGCTCGGCCTGCGGCAGGCCGCCAACCCATCCAATTCCAGTCCACAATCGCGCCGCCACGAATTTATCCAGCGCCTCGTTGCGGCCGCTATCGAGCGCACACATCACGCCGTCCGCTACGATCCGGCATACGTCCGGATTCCTTACCCTGGCGGTGACGTTCCTGCAGACACCGGCGTCTGCACAGATGAGATTATCCGCGCTTATCGCAGCCTCGGCGTGGATCTCCAGAAACAAGTTCACGAGGACATGGAGCAGAATTTCGCTCTCTATCCGCAACAACGCCGATGGCTTCTAAGTCATCCGGATTCCAATATCGATCATCGGCGCGTCCCAAACTTGATGGTGTTCTTCGCCCGAAAAGGCGAGTCTTTGCCGCTCTCTGCCCGCGCCGAAGATTATTTTCCCGGCGACATCGTCACTTGGGATTTAGGCGGAGGCGTTCCGCACGTCGGGATTGTCGTGGATCGGAAGTCCATGCCGACCGGGCGCTATATGATTGTTCACAACATCGGCCAGGGCCCGCGCATGGAAGACGTGCTGTTCAATTGGAGGATCACCGGCCACTACCGCTACTTTGGTCCCGCATCGTAGCTTCGGTTCCTCTGTGGGGGCTGGCCTCTAGAATTTCCTGCGGCTTGATGCGCCCTGTCGCTAACTGCGCCACCAATTGTGCATCGGCCGCGAGAAAATCGTAGTCGCCAAGTTCCTTCGGCAGAACCCAAGCAATTTTTTCGAACGCGCGGGGAAGAACCTCTCTCTCCGAAATTTCAACGGCAAAAAATAGGATTTCGAGTTCCTCGGGTGTCGCGGCATATTTGTGCACCACGCGTCCAAGGGGAGCGCTTTTTTTTAGCGTCACGTCCAGCTCCTCCTTCAGTTCCCGCGCCAGCGCTGCCTCCGGCGCTTCGCCTTCTTCCACTTTTCCGCCGGGAAACTCCCACTTGAGTGGAGACGTATCGCTCCGGCGCCGTTGCCCAATCAGCAGCCGCCGGTCGCTTCTTTCAATGACTGCCGCTACGACAACCCTCATCTCTCTGCGTTCCTCCGCGTTCCCTGCGCCTCTGCGTTGTCCTTTTCTTTCAACGCGACCTGCAACAGCTTCCATAAGGCTTTCGCGCCTGCTAAAAGCGGCGGACCCGGCGTATTCAGCAATTCGTCGCGCACCACATGCACGTGCCGTTCGCGAATCGCCGGAACATCCTTCCAAGCCGCAACGTCATAGGCCTTGTTCGGGTCAGCCTTGTCTCCCGTAGCCGCCCACGCCAGCACAATGACGTCAGGATTCGCCTCCACTACCTGGGCCTCGCTGATTTTTTCTCCGACGGGAAGAACCATCTCGCCGCCGCATATCCTCACGATCTCGGCAACCCAGGGAGGGGAACTGATGCGCGGATTCGGCCACGCCTCGCAATACACACGCACCCTCCGTCGCTTCCCCTTGCTTCGTTTTGCGATATCTGCGAATCCGGCTCGCATCGCTTTCACTGTGCGCTTCGCTTCCGTTGCGTGGCCGGTGAGGCCACCCAACATTCGAATGTCATTCTCAATATCCGCCAGCGTTCGCGGGTTCATTGCGAGAAAGCTCAGCGGCTGTTCCAACAACTTGGCAACTGTCTCCTGTTTGTACGGCACGGACCCGATCACCAACGCCGGGTTCAATCGCAAAATCTCATCGACGGATTGCATGTGCCAGCAATCCCCGAGTTTCGGCAAATGGCCGACAGGTGCAACATCGGCGCACCATTTCGTCACCCCAACAAGCGCGCGCTTCGCCCCGATGGCACATAGTATCGATGTCGCGCTCGGCGCCAGCGAAACGATCCGCAGCGAGCTGTTTCGATTCGGATTCATGATCCTGGCAAGAGAATAACAGAGCGCTCTCGCGGGACGTGAACCTGGCCCGTTGATTCGCTGGCGCTGATATGATGCATTCCAGAATTCGAAATTCGGAACCGGAAACTCGAAGCTCGAAATAGAAACTCGGAGGATTCCCTTGCGCTACTCTTTTCTTGCACTCGTTCTGGCCTGCCCGCTTCTGTCCCCGGCTCAAACTCCGCCGGCCGCCGTCAAGTCCGACGTGGTCCAATACCATGCCACGCTCGACAACGTGAAGTACGTCTTCGGAGTTGCTCCGCCAGTAGCACACCTGAAGCCTGGTAACATCCTCGAGGCCAATTCGCTCGACTGTTTCGGCAACGCCCTCCAAAAACCAGGCGACACGTTTGCCCTCGTCAAGGGCGATAACCCGCTCACCGGTCCTTTCTTTATCGAAGGGGCGGAGCCTGGCGACACACTGGTGATCCACATTCTCGGCTTGCAAGTCGATGGGAAACAGGGCGTCGGGACGTTTTCACCGGGGTTCGGCGCGATCAATTCTACGCACTACACGCCGATGCTGGAGAAGGAGCCTCTGCCGGAGCGCATCTGGTTTTATCCTATCGATCAGGCGGACAAGACGGCGACGTTTCAAGCGCTCGATTCGAATTACAAAGTGAAAATCCCGCTTCACCCGTTTCTGGGATGCATCGGCGTAGCGCCTGCCAACGGTGAGGCCCGCAGCTCCATCGTGCCCGCGGAATTTGGCGGAAACATGGACGCGTCGGAAGTCTCCGTGGGAAACACTCTGTATCTGCCCGTGAATGTCTCGGGGGCGCTCTTTTATTTTGGCGATGGCCACGCCGCCATGGGCGATGGGGAGATTGCGGGCAGCGCTATTGAAGTCCCAATGCAAGCGCGTCTGCAGTTCGATGTCATAAGGAGGAAGCATACCGGCTGGCCGCGCTTTGAAAGCGAAAAAGAAATCATGGCCACAGGCATTTACCGCCCGGTGGACGACGCCGTGCGCATAGCCTTCACCGAGCTGGTTGCATGGATTCACGCCGACTACGGCCTCTCCAATCTCGACGCCTACGAATTGCTTTCCAAGGTCGGCAAAATCCATCTCACCGAAATGGTGGACCCAAACTACGTCGTCGTAGCCTCCATCGAAAAAAGGTATTTGTCTGCTAAGAAGTAAGATTTTTTATTTGGCAGACATTCCTCCCGTCCATTCTTCTCTGTGATCTCCGCGCCCTCTGCGAACTCTGTGTAAAATTCCGCGCTTTTGATTTTATTTTGTTTTTCGCAAGTTGTCGCCGGCCTATCGCCTTTGTCATACTTTCTGTGATGTTCAGCGAAGCCGTTCTCGATCACTTCCGTAATCCGCGCAACGTCGGCGAACTCACCGGCGCCACCATTACCGTGGAGGTCAGCAATCCCGTTTGCGGCGACATCCTGAAGCTCTCCGCGCGTGTCGAAAACGGCCGCATCGCCGAAGCACGTTTCCTCTGCCGCGGCTGCACGACCTCCATTGCCTGCGCGTCTCTACTTACGGAACAAATTGCTGGGCAAGCACTGTCTGAATTGCGCAGCCTGACGCCGCAATCTCTTTCCAAAACCCTGGGTGGGCTTCCGCCCGCGACGTTTCATGGAGCGCACCTTGCTATTGATGCCCTGGAAGTTCTGCTGGCGAAATCCCTCTAAGCGCCAGCACCGATTTTGTTCAGGCCCCGCCCAACACTCTCTGCATTGCGTCCGGGTCGTTGAGGTTCAGCACGCAACCCTCTTCATTTGTCCTCAGTTCTTCCAATTCTGCCGCGTGCGCCCATACCACCGCCCGCGCTCCTGTTTCCATTGGCGCCCGGAGGAGCTCGTCGTACAAAGCAGCGGAAAAAATTACCGGATGGCCCCGGCGCCCCTCGTAGACCGGCAGGATGATCGGCCTTCTTGTGTTATAAAACTGCTGGATCAGATCCTTCACCAGGACGGCGCTGATCAACGGGTGATCGATCAAGCAGAGCAACATTCCATCCGTACCGGCCGGCAAGCTCCGCAGCGCTGCCTGAATGGAACTTAGTTGCCCTTTCTCCCAATCCTCATTGATGACAATCTCGTCCGCTTTCAGGTTTACAGCTTTGGCGATCGGCTCCGCATGCGCCCCGAGCACCACGCGGCGGACAGCAATCTCGGGCAGTGACGTTACATCCAGCAGATGTTCCAGGAACGGGCGCCCCTGGTAGGGAAGGAGCGCTTTTGGCGAGCCCATTCGGCTCGAGGCCCCGCCGGAGAGGATGACGGCGGCCAGCATGTGCCCCTTTCAGCGCTCGCCAATGGAGTGCACAGGCGCAGGATGCGCTTCCCGCTTCAATTTTTTGTGTGCAGCGGCCGGCGCATTTCGCCGCACCGCCACAAGCTCCGCCGCGATGCTCAGGGCGATTTCTTCCGGCGAAAGCGCGCCAATTTCCAATCCCAGGGGCGCGTAAACGCGTTCGAACTCCTCGGGTTTGTAACCGTCATTTTCCAGCGCCTTGTACACGGACAAGACTTTGCGTTTGCTCCCGATCATCCCCAGATAGCGCGCTTCCGTCCTCACTGCCCAAGCGAGGACGCGCATATCGTCCTTATGACCGCGCGTCACGATCACCAAATAGCTCGACGCATTGGGATGAATCTTTTCGAACGCTTCCTCGTAGCTGGTAAAAATCTCCAGCGCCATCGGGAACCGCTCTTTGTTCGCGAACGCTTCGCGGTCGTCCACCACGCCAATGCCAAAGCCCGCCCCGCTGGCGGCCTTTGCCACTGCCATTGAAACGTGCCCACCACCGAATAAATAAACGATGGGCTGCGGCAGAATCGGCTCCACAAAAACCTCCAGCGTTCCACCGCAAATCAAACCGCTGTCATAGCTCGCTTCATTGTTCAAATGGAAAACCATCTTGCGCGGCGATTCTTTCTTCATCACTTCATTCGCGGCCGCCCACACCTCCGCTTCCACGCAGCCTCCACCAATCGTTCCCGCGATCGAGCCGTCTTCGCGCACCAGCATCCGCGAGCTCTCGTAGCTCGGAATCGAGCCGTTCGTGTACACGATCGTGGCCAGCGCCCCGCGCCGCCCCGCCCGCCTCATCTTCACAATCTCTTCAAACAGGTCCACGTGGTTCCTCTCTTCTGAGCCTACGGCGCGCGCCTCCCAGTGTCAACGAGACGTGCCTAGTCTTGCCTTGTGAGCAGATTCCAGCCATTGCTATGCTCTCTTCCTAGTTGCAGAAGGAAGAGTCAATGCCGAAGGTTAGTCGGTTCGCGAAAAAGTATGCGGCGGGGTTAGCTCCGCTGATTGGCCGAGAACTCAAGCCGAACGACGGTCTGGCAGTGGGTTTTGTAGCTGCAGCAGAGCGCAAACTCAAACTCAAGATTCCCATCGCACTTCGGGAATACTATTCGATCGCCGGGCGGCTCGCACTGAACAAGGAGCACAATCAGCTCTACAGCCCGGGGAAGTTGCGGATGCTTGAGGGGAAGCTGGTTTTTATGGAAGAGAATCAGTGCGTCGTTTTCTGGGGCATGGATAAGGAAGCGCTCGGTCAGGACGATTCGGAGGTTTTCCAAGCGAACAATGAAATTCCTATTGTTTGGTATTCGGAAGAGCTGCCTTTCTCCGACTGGATTATAAAGACGTGGCGCTGGCAAGCGGGCCTCGACGCAGGGCATTAGAACACTCGTCGATCATCAGGACCTCATATGAAAGCCGTTGTCTTTCATCAGCACGGCCGACCCGAAGTCTTGAAATATAGCGACGCACCTGAACCGGCTCCGCGCGCTACTGAAGTTCTCGTGCGTGTCAAAGCTTGTGCGCTCAATCATCTCGACCTCTGGGTCCGTCAAGGCTTGCCGAACGTGCCCATTCCGCTCCCGCACATTCCCGGCAGCGACGTTGCCGGCGAAATCTCCCAGATCGGCGCCGATGTCACCACTGTCCGCGTCGGACAAAAAGTCGTCCTCGCACCCGGGGTCACCTGCGGGAAATGCGCCGCGTGCATTTCCGGCCTGGACAACCGTTGCCCTCAATTCACCAATCTTGGCTACATGATTGACGGCGGCTGCGCCGAATTTGTCCGCGTCCCCGAAGTGAACTGCCTGCCCTACCCGGAAAATCTCTCGTGGGAAGAAGCCGCCTCCATCCCCCTCGTGTTCCAAACGGCCTGGCACATGCTCCTTGCCCGCGCTGAATTGCAGCCGGGGGAAGACGTGCTCATTCTAGGGGCCGGCAGCGGCGTTGGCAGCGCCGCCATTCAAGTCGCCAAATTTTTCGGCGCTCGTGTTCTCGCCACTGCCGGCTCCGACGAAAAGCTCACCAAAGCCAAAGACCTCGGCGCCGATCATCTGATCAACCACAAGACGCAGAAAATCCGCGACGAAGTTCGCCGCATCACCGGCAAGCGCGGCGTCGACGTCGTCTTCGAGCACGTGGGCATCGCAACCTGGGATGAAAGCATCGCCAGCCTCGCTCCATCCGGGCGGCTCGTGACCTGTGGTGCAACCACCGGCTACGACGCCAAGATCGATCTCCGCTTTCTCTTCAGCCGCCAGCTTTCGCTACTCGGTTCCTACATGGGCACCAAGTCTGAGTTGCACACTGTGATGAAACTCGTCGCTTCCGGCAAGCTAAAACCGGTCGTCGATCGCGTCTTCCCGCTCGCCGAAGCTGCCGCCGCCCACTCCTACCTCGAATCCAGCTTCCAATTCGGAAAAGTCGTATTGAAGATTTGAGCTGCCGTTAATCGACGGGATTTGGCGCGCCTCCCATAAATATGGGAGGATTGGTTTTATGAAGACGACCTTAGAAATCCCGGACACCATCTTCCGGCGCGCCAAGTCCAAAGCGGCCCAGCGCGGAATTTCCCTACGTGAATTCGTCACGGAAGCTGTGAAGGACAAGCTGGCCGCCAACGCCGGGACAGGCGAAAAGTCCTGGGTGAAACACATGGGCAAACTGAAGCATCTCCACAAAGAGACGGAGTACATCAACCGCCGGATTGAGGAGGACTCCGAAAAAATCGATGCGGAGATGTGGCGTTGATTTTGGACACCAAGGCCGTGTCTGCGGCTGCAGACCGCGATCCCGCCGCTCTTGAGATTGTTGCCAGAGCCGAGTGGTTGGCGGTTCCGGTAATCGTCTTGGGTGAGTACCGGCTTGGAATCGCGCAATCACGGCACCGGGCCAGCTACGAGGACTGGCTTCGAGAATGGATTGGGGCGGTCGGCGTCCTGGAAATTGAGGAAGAAACCACACACTGCTACGCGGCGATCGGGCTGGAAGTTGAAAAAAATAGGGAGGCCGATTCCCGCCAACGACCTGTGGATTGCGGCGCTCTGCAGGCAGCATCGTCTTCCTCTCTTAAGCCGTGACCTGCATTTCGATGCCGTGCCAGGAATACAACGGCTGGCTTGGTGAAGGCTAGGTTCTTCCCGACCTGACAGAACAATAGTAAGAGATCAAATGGGACGGCGCGTTGCATATTTGTCTGGACCTGCACGCTGTGCGAGAATGGTTTTGATGAGGAAGCCATGAGCACTTCTCTCGGCAAACACGTCACACTTACCAAGCCCGACGACTTCGGCAGTCTACTCAAAGACGAAGGCATCATCTTCACCACGCTGGACAAAGCGGTGAACTGGGCCCGCAAAAGCTCCATTTGGCCTCTCAGCTTCGGCCTTGCGTGTTGCGCCATCGAAATGATGTCCATGGCCGCCGCCCGCTTCGACGTAGCCCGCTTTGGCGCCGAAGTTTTCCGCCCCTCGCCGCGCCAGGCCGATCTTATGATTGTCGCCGGCCGCCTTTCGCAAAAAATGGCTCCCGTCATCCGCCAGCTCTACGATCAAATGCCCGAGCCCAAATGGGTTATCTCCATGGGCGCCTGCGCCACCTCCGGGGGCGTCTTCAATAACTACGCCATCGTGCAGGGCTGCAACCAAGTCATTCCCGTCGACATCTACGTCCCCGGCTGCCCGCCGCGCCCCGAGGCCGTCCTCTACGCCATCCTTCAACTCCAGAAAAAAATCGACAGCGAAAAGGGCTCCTTCAAGCGCGCCCTGAATCTCGCCTGACCGTGCTCGCTCGCCTCCGGCAATCTTCTCATGTCACGAAACTCAACGCCGATGAAAACGCGACCCCCTCTGCGTCCTCTCGCTTTCGCTCCTCTTCCACTTGCTGTGGTTCTCCTACTGTTCAGTTGCGGCGGTGGCGCTACTCTTCAGCCGCCTCCAGCCTCGGGCGGCTGGACGCTCGCATGGAGCGATGAATTCAATGGCGCCGACGGTTCTGCTCCCGATTCCTCCAAATGGACTTACGACACGGGCGGGAAAGGCTGGGGCAACAACGAACTGGAGTGCTACACGAACTTGACGCAGAACGCTCAAATCAAGAGCGGCAACTTGGTGATCACTGCGTTGCACCAGACCAACTATTCCTGCAGCGACGGCTCAACGAATAACTACACTTCAGCGCGTTTGAAAACGCAGGGCCTCTTCAGCCAAAGCTACGGCCGGTTCGAAGCGCGCATTAAAATACCCGCGGGGCAGGGAACGTGGCCCGCTTTCTGGATGCTCGGCGATAACATCACATCCGCCGGCTGGCCCGCGTGCGGCGAAATCGATATTATGGAGAATATCGGCAAAGAGCCTGGTACGGTTCACGGCTCGCTCCATGGACCCAGCTCCGCCGGCCCCACCAGCGACCTTACATCCGGGTTTAGCCTGCCGGCCGGACAGAACTTCGCGGACGATTTTCATCTTTACGCCGCCGAGTGGGAGCCCGGTGTGGTCCGCTTCTACGTGGACACGAACCTCTATGCCACGTTCAACCAATCCCAGTGGCCCGCGGGCGGCACTTGGGTGTTCGATCACCCGTTCTTCCTGATCCTCAACTTCGCCGTCGGCGGCAATTGGCCCGGCCCGCCCGACGGCACCACTGTCTTCCCCCAGCAAATGCTCGTGGACTACGTCCGCGTCTATACGAAACAGTAGCGCCGCAAGAAAGCGAACGCCGACTTTTTTTTCTCTGCGTCCTCTACGTCTTGCGTTTAAACTGTACTTCCGCACAATTTCCAACTAAGGAAGGGACCGCACATGACCGCAACGCCCATTACCGCAATGCCAGACGCCGCTCGCCAGCTGCTCCGCCACACCGTCTCCACCGTGGCCTACCGTGCCGGTAAAACTTTGCGCGGCGCTCCGGAGCACTTCTCCAGCTTTCACATTGGCGACAAAACGCGCACGCCCGCGCAAATCCTCGCTCACCTTGGTGATCTTTTTGATTGGGCCCTTTCCATCGCTCAAGGCCAACAATCCTGGCACGACTCCACGCCCCTGACTTGGAGCGCCGAGATCGAACGCTTTTACGCTGCAGTGAAAAAATTCGACGACTATCTTGCTTCCAGCGAGCCGCTCTATGGAGCTGCCGAAGGCCTCTTCCAGGGCCCGGTCGCCGACGCCTTCACGCATGTCGGCCAGATCGCCATGCTCCGCCGCCTCGCGGGCTCGCCAATTCTTGGCGAGAACTATTTGAAGTCCGAAATCGTCGCGGGCCGCGTCGGGCCAGAACAGTCCGTCCCGCGCCGCGAATTCGAGTGAACCATTCAGTTTCGCGCCGCGTTCCGGGCAATTTGCGCGCTATAGCAGGCATTCAACGCTTCCTGGATCTGCCGGGCATGTCTTGCATCTGGGCCTTTCTTCATCATCGTCTCCAGGACTGGTTCGAGGAATCGTCCATATTTCCCAAGCGCTGCCCCATCGTGAGTGGCCAACGCCCGCTCCACCTCCTTCTCCGTCGCCGGCGTAACAAGTTCCAGCCGTCCCACAAACACCCTCACCGTTTGCGCTGGCGCGGGTCGAATCGTTAGGGGCAGCACGTTGTTCACAAACTCCCCGGGCACGATATACAACAGCCGGCTGCCTTCCTCGAACCACGAACTCCGCCAAGTTTCCACCATCGCATGCGCTTCGTCCTGATAAAGCCCTTGCGCCACGAGCATCCCTTCCAGTTCTCTGCCTAGTGCCGTAACGCTCCCCGTGAGTTCCGGGGCATCCATCAGAGTCTTATCGTCAACTGCTCCCCCCATGCGATATCCCACCCGGTCCCCGCGCCGCTCGAATAGGATCACGCCGGGAATCTTTTCTTCGCCATGATTTTCAATGAGCACTTGGTTTTCACCAATCAGTCTCGCCGAAAGCGGCACAGCAAACGCCGCTACCCCTCGATAGAAAAGAAACTTCTCCTGCTGGTCGCCGCCCGCCGTTTTCACCCGCAGCGGCGTCGCGGACGTCATTCGTGCTGCGTAGTAAGAGCTGTCCCGCCTCTCGTGCGGAAACTCCGCTCTCGATTGCGGCGTCAGTGTCACCGCGTCCCAGGCAATACTTCCATCCGCCTGTTTGCCGTAAGGCGCCGCAGCAGAGACAACCTCTTTCGGCTCCACTCGGCTCGCTCGCGGATACCATTCTGTGATCAGGCCCTTGGCAAAATTCACCTTGACGGACACGGTCTCTTCGCGCTGGTCATAGAAATACAGTACCGGCGTCTCCATCCGCACCGTGCCGCGCAGTCCCAGCTTGAATCCTGGGTCACGAAAATGCTCCACGAACCCTGGCAAGTCCGTGTTTCCCGTCAGCGGCGCCCACGACACCGCCTGCCCGCTATCGCCCGCAATCAAAGTGAACGTTCCCCACTCATGCACAGTCAACCCGGAGAAGACCGCAGCCTTTTCCGAACCCAATAATCCCGCTGAAATGGCAAAGCAGCTGGCAAGTAGTACGCAGCACATGGCCTGCGGAACAGAACGTGGAGTCGTCATGATCGGCCTCCAGGAAAATCAGCGTTTATCCATTCCATGTCATTCCAGACGCCAAATTCCCTGGAGTTGTTAACAAGGCTTAAGTCAAGCCCCTTTGACTTTCGTCTCCCCCGGCGGCGTTTTATCGGGTGGCAACAACCGCCGGGACTTGCTCGGCCCACCCACGGCGGCTGCCTGCGCTATGTTCGCGGTGTGTGCAGCTGCCATGATCGCCTGTACGCTTGCCACGATCTGATGGGGCTCCTTCGCGGCGGCGATATCTGTGAGAATAGAGGCAAAGACTCTTCCAGCCAGCGGCGCGGTCAAAGGCGGGATGTACGCCAATTGCGCCGATTGAGCCGCTGCGCCGAACGGGTCGTCGTTGGTCACGCCATTAGGCAGGCGCTTAACCGCGGCTTGGAACGCAGGCCATGCGTTGGACACCGGGTTCGACGTGAGGTTGGCGTAGAGTTGGGCAAATGTTCCGGTCTCCCCCAGCGACACCAAGGCTTGTGCGATACTGCTCAGACTTACGCCCTGGCTCATCAGCCAGGAGATGAAGGCCATCCCGCACCCGGTGCTGTTGGCGTCTTGGTCGGTCGGAGCGGTCTTATTCACGAAGTCCGGCATCCCATCCTGTGCCCAAGCCGGCGCCGTTGCGAAGTCGGATAGCGCGTTGTTGCTGGTCACCTCCGCGCACCAGCGGGACAGCGCCTCCCCAGTGCTTACCCCGCACAAGTTTCCTCCCATGGAACACTCGCTCAATTCCGCTTCGAACAGCGCCGTGACACGTGCTGAATTGCCGAACGATGCGCATACTTCGATGGCGTTGCCTGTCGTATAGTCGCAGCCCATGTGGTCCGCCCCGCCGGTGCCATCTGTCCTTCCGCCAAGAGCAAACACAATGACGCTCACTGCCCCGCCTGTCGTCCCAAAGATCGCGTCATTGGAGTTCGCCACGCGGTCCCCATCCTTGACGAGATCTTGGGCGTTCTGCAGGCCATCTGCGCCCAGTGCCGGATCGACGAACACGTTGAGACGCCCGCTGGCGCTGCTTCCCACGAACTCCGACTTGCCCCTGAAGCTAGGCCACTGTGGCGCCGGCGGAGCGCCGCCTTTTATCGCCAATTTCTCTCGGTTCGGCGTCGGTTTCATTGGATGACTCATATGGTTTGCTCCATTTTCGAGAAATACAATGCGCAGTCCCAGCCACCAAGCGCCTTTTCACAGCACTCGACAGGGGAAAGTTCACCTCAGATTGCTTTCGAAGCGACGGCGGGAAGCCCCAGGACCACGGAACAGCTCTTCGCAGGATACAACACTTCGCAGCGCGCCTTGCTCTCTGAATCGGAGGGAGACTCCGACACCAAGAGCAAGGCGCTTGGCCCCCAGCAAGCCCAGGTCAGCTCAGTGCTCGCTTAATATGCTTGACGCATTCAGATCACGCGTCCGGGGTGAACCTCTGGCTTTTCCTCGCTTGGCCGCGGTTCGTAGTTACGGTTTTTGCTTTTCCGCGGTCGGTTTCATTTCGGCATCCTTGGCGCCTGCTGCTTTGGACTTCGAAGCCGCCATTGCCATCATTGCCTTGGGGTGCCAGAAATCGGCCGCCACTTTACTGATCTCTTCCGGCGGATTGCTCAGCGCTGGCGAGAAGCGGAAGAGCGTCGACTGCGTTTCCTCTACAGCCTCGGCGTTCATCTGGAGGTACTTTTTAAATCCCTCCTCGCCCAGGATTTCTCGCAGAGTGGGATTCTTGTCGAAGCCGCCCAGCGAACTCCGCAGCGTCGACACATAAAAGGTCGTACCTTTACCCCCCTCGATGACCTGTGAAACGAATAGCGGCGCAGTGTTGGCGTTTCTTTCGCCCGCTTCC
Source organism: Candidatus Acidiferrum sp. (assembly GCA_035704085.1). Lineage (GTDB taxonomy): Bacteria > Acidobacteriota > Terriglobia > Acidiferrales > UBA7541 > Acidiferrum. The sequence goes on from DASSXG010000083.1 coordinate 23,914, forward strand.
TTGGCTTCTTTCAAATACGCTTCGAACTCTGCGATGCGCCCCGGACGCAGATGCACCGCCACAGTTCGCAACACGCGAGACTCGCCGATCATTTTTGCATACGCTGCGGCGTCAGCCGGTGCTTTGCGGCTCAGGTCCCAGCGCCGCCGGCGCAGTTCAGCGCGCGACGACACCAGGCAACTCTGAAAATCGCGCCCCATCTTTTCTGCCATGTCCTTGCCGAACGCTTTGTTGGCTGCGGCCATGGCCGCTTCGTTCATTTTGTCGACCTCCGCGTAGTCCTGGCGCGTGCTCGTGAACTGGTACACGTTGCCCTCGCCATACACGGATTCCATGGCGATCCAGCGATCGCCGTTGTACTTATTGTTAGCGTCAATCCATTTTTTCGTGAGTGCTTGAAAGTCGGCCAGCTTCTCCGGCTTCACTTTGACTATATATATGTCGAGATAATCTCCCTGTGCATGTACAGTGACGGGCGCCGCGAGACACACCACGACCACCAAGGCCCAAATGGCTCTTCTCCACATGACAACCTCCTTGCCTGTCAGATACCTGGGTTGGGAATCAGCCAAACCCTACCCCCGCGAATCCACCCTGTCAAGCCCGCGACGCCGCGAAATTGAATTGGGCTCCGTCCTACGGAAGCTGCACCGGGGTCACCTGAGCTAAGAGAATTGTCCATTCCTCGCTTTCGAGCACGAGAACAGCACTCATTCGATGGACCCAGACTCGCTGCATGCTGGCAAGGATTGCGTTTTTCCACAAGACAGTGGCAACGAGTAGATCTTTCGTGTCCGCGAGCGTTTCCTCGATGATGTATGTTGCGTTTTTCTTGGCGTAAGGAGCAAACAATGTTTCAAATTGCTTTACGATCTCCGCTCGATTCCATCGTTTTCCGGAGACATCCACCAACTGGGCATTCTTGGCAAAGAAAGCCGCCAATTCTTCCGATTTATGCCACTTGAGTCCGGCGAGGAAACTGTCCAGTGTCAATAGCGCTTGCTTGGCGGGCCGTGGTTTAACAATCGTGGGACTCGAATCCTTGGCCAGTTGCTCTCGGACCGTTTTCAGTTCGAGGCCCCTTTCTCGCAAAAGCTCAGCGGCGAAGCAGCCATCCACCCTCAACATGCCAAGCAGAAAATGTTCCGTTGAAACGTGACGGCTGCCAAGTCTTTCCGCCTCTTCCGCAGCCAGGTTCAAGGCTTTCTTGCTATCGGCTGTCAGTGGCATCTCCACGGAAATCGAGAGGCGCTCACCTCGCGTAATCCTTCTCTCGATGTCCGCGCGAATCCCCGATTCGACGTCGCCTTGCGCAAGAAATCGCCTGGAGAGCGCTCGATCTTCACGCATCAGCCCCAATAATAGATGTTCCGTTTCGATGTAGGGGCTGCCGTACTGGCTCGCCTCATACCGCGCAAAGAAGATGACGCGCCAAGCCCTCTCTGTGTAACGTTCAAACATGTGTTGGCCGATGGATGAGTTTATGTCCTTCTTACATTCAGGGCAATCTGTGAGCCCGAATAGCGCTCCCGCGCAGAAGCGGATTCATGCATGGGACAGGAACATTCCTTGGAAGAACCTGACCGACAGGTCAGAGTGACATATTGGGGGAGTACCGTACTTCCGGGGCCTCGATAAGCGGCAAGGAGCGTGGCTTACTAAAGCTAATGCAAAGCCCAGCCCCTGTGAGGACAGAATGAAAAACAAATGGATCATCGTTGGACTCGCCGGAATGGGTGTGTTCCTTGCATCCGAGGGAGCTGCAGCCCGTTCGTACAATCCGCTCAAGTGGATCAAGAAAAATCCGGGGCCGACAGCAAGCGAAGAGCTCGCAGCACACAGCGACGAAGCGAATAAGCTTGCGACGCAGTTACAGATGTTGCTCCCGCCGCGCACCAATCTGAAGGACGCGTGCGCGGGATTTAAGGACCTGGGCGAATGCGTCGCTGCTTTGCACGTCAGCCACAATTTAAATATCAAATTCAATTGCCTGAAATGGGATCTGACCAACGTGCAGCCCAAGGGGGATGTCAAGTCGTGCTCGGCTCCTGCCAGTGGCAAGGAGATGAGCTTGACTAAAGCCATCCGCTCGTTGAAGCCGGATGCCGACTCCAGAGTGGAAGCGAAGAACGCCGAGAGGCGCGCCCACGAGGATATCAAGGACGCGAGTTCGTAACGGGTAGCCCGGCGCATGGCCTGCCTTCGATCCGGCAAGGCTTTCTGAGTGGCCCTCCTTTCCGCGATTTTTGCAGAAAGGGGGGCTACCTATTCAATGTTCCGGGGAACTGAGCGACCGTCGCGCTTCCGTTCGGCCATTGCAAAATGGTTCCCAACGCATTTCCCTCTTTGCGGACGTAGCCCATGCCAATGACCCGCGCATCAGGCGGCAGCGCCGGATCGGGAATTGCGGCTGCCCGCGCGACATACCCCATCTCCTTGCCGTCCAGTGTTAACGCGGCGCCCGCTTCGGGAACCGCCTCACCGGTGAAAATCAGCCCTACCCTCCGCCGGTTCACTTGTCCGCGCGAGCGCACCCTCTCCACAATCTCCTGCCCGGTGTAGCAGCCTTTCGTGTAGCTGATGTGGCTTTTCTCCAGCCCGGCCTCATGCGGAATCTGTTTTTCTCCAAAGTCGTAGCCAAACCACGGCACACCCAGCGCCAGCCGCCGTGCGTTCAACGCCGTGTAGCCCATCGGCCCGCCGCCGTGCTTCCGCGCCGCTTCCGACAAAATCCGCCAAACTTCCGCGAGTTTCTCCCGCCCCACAACGAACTCCGCTCCCGCAACTCCTCCCGGCGAACGCTTCACAATCCGGCAGGGAATCGACTGCTCGGCGGGATTGGCCTTGGGGGCGTCATCCTGAGCGAAGCGAAGGATCTCAGTCTCCAAACTGGCGAGCTCAGTCATCTGCGCAAGATCAACCCCAGTGAGTTGCTTCAGGATGACCGCGGCCTTCGGTCCTTCCAGCGCCAGCGTCCCGAAGCGCTCTGTCTCATCCGTCAGCGTCACGTCGTCCATGATGATGTATTTGTCCAGCCATTCGATCAGCCGCTGCCGAATCATCGCGTACGAAACGCAAAACAGCTTGTCTGCAAACGCGTACGTTTCAATTTCCGCAAGAATGTGTCCCTGCGGATTCAGCATCAAGGACACGTTGCCCTGTCCCACGGGAAGATCCTTGATGTTGTTCGTCAGGATAGCGTTCAGATAGCGCACACGGTCAGGCCCCGTGAAGGAGAGATATGCGCGATAATTTTTATCAATCAGAGAAACAGAATTCTTCGCGTACCCGTACTCGGCAGCCGCATCGCCGAAATCATCCGGCAGGGCGCACCCGAACCACACGCCCATCTTCGCGTCCGCATCCGCGTGCGTCCCCGCAAGCGGAGTATCCACCGGCGCGGCTGGCGCTGTGCCCAATATTTCGTTCGTCGGAGCCGTTTCCATTTGACCGCAAATCCTCCAGCACTCAGTCTATCAAAGAGCGCCGCAGACCATGCATTGGCGTCCCAGAATCTCTTGTCCTCCGATGATATAATCGCGCGCATGAGCGATCGTTTGCCCGCGCTGAACGCTGCCACCGAAGGACTGATTCACATCACTATCCCGGTAGGGATGCTGCAGTGCAATTGCTCCATTATCGGCGACCCCGTCACGCGCGAAGCGCTCGTCGTGGATCCCGGCGATGAAGTTCACCGGGTCCTCGACCTCCTGGGGCGTCACAAGCTCAAAGTCCAGGCCATTGTCAGCACGCACGCTCATATTGATCACGTCGGCGGGCTTAGCAAGCTCCATCAATATACAGGCGCCCCGGTGCTCATGCACCGCGATGACCTTCCGCTTTATCATGCGATGGACATGCAGGCATCCTTCCTCGGCGTGCTCCCACCGGATCTCACCGACATCGATCAACTCCTGAAAGAAGGCGACGTCTTGCACTGGGGATTCTTCGAAGCCCGCGTCATTCACACGCCGGGGCACACCCCCGGTAGCGTCTCGCTCTATCTCCCCCACGACGCTGGAAAAATCGCTGCCGCGGATCAAGGCGGAAAGGCCGCCGCTCCTGACAAAGCTGAGAAACCAAATACTGCGGACGGCACGGGAAAAAACATCGTGCTCGCGCCGCAACTTTTCTCCGGCGATACTCTCTTCGCCGGAAGCATCGGACGCACCGATCTCTGGGGCGGCTCGATGGAGCAGATCATGAATTCCTTGCGCGCAAAATTGATGCATCTGCCCGATGATACTATCGTGCATCCTGGCCATGGCCCCGTCACCACCATCGGCCACGAGCGCCAGACGAATCCATTTCTGCAACCGGAACCGTAGAATGGGGATGCGAAGTTTATCCGATTCGCTCTAAGGGACAGCGAGTTTTTGAAGGGAAAACACACCGTTCGCGAAGAGCGGTGGGCCTAAGGTAGCGAAGTTCCAGTTTCCATTTTCCAATTTCAGTTTTCCGGTTTTTGTTTCGCCTGGCGGATTTCTTCCATCACTGATTGCACGAGCTCCTTGGCGTGCACCAGTTCTTGATTGATCATCTGAAGGTCCATCGCCGGAATAGCCGGATTTCGCTGGCTCGTGCAATACACCCCATGCTGCCCAGCCAGCACCAGCGCGTTCGTGATCCTGTCCAGCGACACAGCCAGCCGTCCGCGTTCGCGCCCGAACATTTGCTCGTAATGCTCCAACTCTTCCTTGTGTTCCTGGAATGCCGACATCATCAGAAATCCTCGCTGAACTCGTTCGAGTCCTCTTGCTATGGCCGTTGCACATCGGGCACACGCGCCACGCACCAAACTTTACCCCATCGCGCATGGGGAACATAATCCGCTGAAGCCATATGGATGCGATTTCCGGCGCACGTGTGGCCCAATTTCTGCGCATGCAATAAACGTCCGGTTCCTCGTCGAGCTTCGCAGGGGAGCGGACTGGAGCAATCAGACAATGCGACGTTCCGACCTGGTTCAGCATAAAGAAAGGGAAAAGGGGGCCGTCACGCGCACCTCACAGATCATTTTTGGTGAGCGTCAACACCTTCTTCGCGTCCTCGATTCACTCGAAGGGACGGAACTCCCCATTGCGCGCATGCAACAGGAACGCCGCATTCTGGAAGAGCTGATTCACGCGCGCACGCGCGACTTGAATCAGATCAACACAGCTTGGGACGAAAAAATCGGTTTGGTTTTGAGCGCTGAGGCGAAGCCGGAGATGCTCGAAAAACTGGTGAAGCAGGCGCCCCATGCCGACTTTTATTTGCTCCGCCTGATCAGCGAGCACCCCCGCGCGAACGCGAAGACTCTGAACAAGCTTGCGAAACATCCGTATGGCGCGATACGCGAAAATGTGGCGCGGCATCCCAACGCCGACGCGGCCACGCTCACCTGGCTCAGCAAGGACCGCACCCAACCCCTGTGGTACCTGGTGGCTTTCAATCCGAATACGCCGACGCCATTGCAGCGGAGATTGCGCGACCGCCTGAAGCGCCTGGGTGAAAACCAGGCCTCCAAATAAATCCAAACTTGTTCTGATTCGAAAGATATTCTTCGCGTTCGAATGGCGCGGCTCTGTCTTCTAGGTCCCCCCTCCCGTCTCGCATGAGCCAGCCAGCAATTCGAAACTATTCCAGGGATAAGGTATGTGCCATTGGCGCGGCACAGGTAGAATGGCGCGCGGGCTTGGGACTGAGGGGCGGGCAGAGCGGGGATTGTGATGGGACCACTGCAGGACATCAGAGAGACTTGGGCGCGTTTTTGGAACATGGAGAATCCTCCGGTGGCATTCCTGAAGACGCGGAAGTGGCCGATTTTGGCGGTCTCTCTGATAGTTCTCGTGCCGTGCTTCTGGCACAGACATATTGAAGCAGGCGACCTGGGGAGCCACGTTTACAATGCGTGGCTCGCGCAGCTCATTGAAAAAGGGCAAGCTCCGGGGCTGTACATTACGCATCAGTGGAACAATATTCTCTTCGACGTTTTTCTCTTGTATGCGGCCAATCACGCAGGTTTTGCCATTGCGGAGAAAGTCGTAGTTAGTCTTTGCGTTCTGGTTTTCTTCTGGGGGGTTTTCGCGTTCCTTTCCGCTGTTAGCGGGAGCACGCCCTGGTTGCTGACGCCTTGCCTCGCGATGCTAGCGTATGGCTATTCCTTCAACATGGGCTTCATGAACTACTACTTGTCGCTGGGTCTTGGATGCTTTGCGCTGGCGTTGCTGTGGCAGGCGGAAAAAGCAAGCACCTGGGTCTGCGGCGGTTTGCTTGCGGTTCTGGCGCTGGTAGCGCATCCGATTGGATTTCTTTGGGCCGTGGGTACCGTCGCTTATGTGCATTTGTGGAGGCGCATCCCCGAGTATTGGCGGCTAATGTTACCTGCGGCCTGCATCGCAGCTTTCTATGCCCTGCGGAGGACGTTCGAAAGCAATCCCGCTTACGAAGCAAGCTGGCTGCCGGGTTCCTTTCTACTGCGAAACGGCGCGGACCAATTGATTTTGTTCGGGCATCGGTATTGCTATTTGTATGGAGCGGCATTGGCCTGGGGTGCAGTAAGTTTTCTGCTCGCGGTGTGGAATGCCATTCGCAGGGAAGAACAGGACTGGAAGCCCTTGCGATTGACCTTGGAGCTATACATTCTGGCCGTATGTGTTACCGCGCTGCTTCCGGACAACCTGAGGTCATCTTATTATGCCGGTTGGATTGGATTACTGGTCTCGCGATTGACGACGATTACGGCCATCTTCGGGCTCGCGGCGCTGGCTTGTTTGCCGATGCGCCGCTGGATGGGGGCGGGGTTCGCGTTGTGCGCCGGCGTGTTCTTCGTGTTTCTGTATCTGGACACGCGCACCCTCGATGAACTGGAGAGGAACGCCGAGAAAATTACCGCGGCGCTGCCTTATGGCACGCGAATCGTGGCGGTCGTCAATGCGCCGGGCGAATGGCGGGTGAATTTCATCGGGCACGCGATCGAGCGCGCGTGCATCAAGCGATGCTTCAGTGTTGCGAACTATGAGCCATCGTCAAGGCAGTTTCGAATTCGCGTGAGGGCAGGGAGTCTAGTCGTAACAGCCTCGTCGGAAGTCGCCGAGGATATGGCGGGCGGAGGATACGTTGTCAAGCCCTCTGATTTGCCGCTGACGGCCATCTTTCAGTGCGGAGATTCGGGAATTACAAAGCTGTGCGCGGCGCCACTTACGGCAGGGAAGAAGACGGAAGATGCTGAGGAACCGGAGCCGCCGGACGAACCCGACGACGAGCCGTAGGTTTGGTGCCGGGCAGTGGCATAAATCTGAATTAAAAACAGCGAAAAACGCAGGTAGGTGGAGCACCGCCTGGCCGGGTTGCGCCAAATCCGGATAGAAGACAAATTGGCTCTTGCAGCAGGCCAATATCTGCTAGAATTGGCTGAAGGTGAGAGACAATGCTTCCAGTCCATCTCCAGCCACAGAGCCACGTTCCACTTTACATTCAGCTTCGCGACCAACTGCGCGCACTCGTTCACGCGGGCGACTTGCGCCCCGGAGACCGCATCCCGGCCAGCCGTGAACTAGCCACGATGCTCGGCGTTCACCGGACGACGGTGGCGAATGCCTATGCGGAATTGGAATCGGAAGGACTGATTCAAGGCCATGTAGGACGCGGCACGTTCATTAAGGGCAACGGCAACGGGCTGAAGATTACGCCGCCCGCGCCGCCGGTGTTGAATGGAAACCAGGGAGTTCGGTGGGAGCTGCTGTTCTCCGATGAGCGAGGCGAGGAAGTGCTCAGCCGGCTGACGGCCAGCGCGCCAGAAAACGCTCTTTCGTTCGTGATGGCGTGTCCGGCCCAGGAATTTTTTCCCATCGAGGAGCTGCAAACCTGTGTGAATGCCGTGTTGCGGCGGGAAGCTGTGGATGTGCTGAATCTTGGCCCATCGGATGGCTATCCGCCGTTGAAAGAAGCGTTGCTCGAAATGCTTCATCGTGATGGACTGGCCGTCAAGGATGAAAATTTGCTCATCTCGGACGGTTGCCAGCAGTCGCTCGATTTGATCAGCAAGGCGTTTGTTCGGCCGGGCGATTCCGTGATCATGGAGAATCCGACGTATCCCGGGGCAGTGGCTATTTTCCATGGCGCGCGGGCGCGCTGTCTGGGCGTGCCAATGAGGACACAGGCGGAGCCAGGAACCACGCTGGGACTGGACCTGGAGGCTCTGGAAGCAACGCTGGCGGCGAATCGCGTCAAGCTGGTGCTGCTTACGCCGGACTTTCAGAATCCGACGGGAACGTCCATGCCGCTGGCTTCGCGGCGCAAGGTGCTGGAGCTGGCGGGGCGGTATCAGGTGCCAGTGGTGGAGGACCACATCTACGCGCGGCTGCATGCGCGCGAAGAACGAGTGCCTTCCCTGAAGCATTTGGATCGTTCGAATCTCGTGATCCAAATTGACAGCTTTTCGAAAGTGGCCTTTCCGGGATTGCGCGTTGGCTGGATTGTCGCCCCTGCGACAGCGATCGAGCGGCTGCGGGTGGTGAAGCAGACCACGGATCTGCACACCGATCAACTCGCGCAGGCGACGCTCGCGGAATTCCTGAAGCGCGGGCTCTTCAGCAAGCATCTCACCAAGATGCGCAAGATTTATACGACGCGGTTGGCGGCGTTGGACGAAGCACTGCGCAAACACATGCCGGAAGGCACGCGATGGACACGGCCGGAGGGCGGCATGTGCTTGTGGCTGGAGCTGCCGCTGGGATTTGACGCGAGCGAATTGCTGATTCACGTGAAGGAACGCGGCGTGTTGTTCGCTCCGGGGCGGTACTTCTACGTGCAGAGTCCGCTGCCGAACACGCTGCGGCTGGGCTTTGCGAGCCTGGATGAAAAACAGATTGCGCGGGGAGTAGCGACACTCGCGGATTTGCTGCGCATCGAGATGCGCAAGCGGCAGCGTGGCGTGCGGCGGGCAGAGCGTAGCCGCGTGGCATTAGTGTGATGGAATGAGGCCCTTTTGAGCGATACGGTCAGGCTGGAGCCCAATCCATCGAACAAGTGCTTTGGCTGCGGCGGGAGCAATGCCGGCGGCATGAAATTGACGTTCGAACAGGACAATGTCAGCCGGCGAATCGTCGGGCGGTTTGTTTTGGGAGAAAGGTATCAGGGTGGGGCGGGATTTGCTCACGGCGGAATTATTGCAGTGCTTCTAGACGAGGCGATGGGGAAAGTTTGCCGCTTTCGCGAAGTTCGCGCAGTGACGGCGGAATTGACGGTGGAATATTTGAAGCCGGTGAGCGTGGAAAAGGAAATTATTGTGGAAGGGCATGAGCTGGAACACAAGGGCAGAAATCTCTTCCTGGCAGGCGAGATCCGAAATGCGGAGGGCGAAGTTCTGGCCAGGGGAAGAGGGAGATTCGTGGTGATCGGGCAGAAGTAACAACAAGTTTGACGGAGCAAGTGCCGTCGAGAAGCTCTGAGATGGAGAGGAGAAGTAACATGGATGCGAAGAAAGTGAATGGCAGCGGCAACGGAACAAAGGGTTCGAATGAATGGCGCGTGAAAGTCGGGCTGGCGGAAATGCTGAAGGGCGGGGTGATCATGGACGTCACCAACGCCGAGCAAGCGAAAATCGCGGAAAAGGCCGGCGCCTGCGCGGTGATGGCGCTGGAGCGCGTGCCTTCCGATATTCGCAAAGAGGGCGGCGTGGCGCGGATGGCGTCGATCAAAGTGATTCGCGAGATCATGGCCACGGTGACGATTCCGGTGATGGCCAAAGTGCGCATCGGGCACTTCGCGGAAGCGGAAGTGTTGCAGGCGCTGGAAGTGGATTTCATTGACGAGAGTGAAGTGCTGACGCCGGCGGACGAAGAAAACCACATCTGGAAGCACGATTATCGTGTGCCGTTTGTTTGCGGGGCGCGAAACCTGGGAGAGGCGCTGCGGCGGATTGGCGAAGGCGCGGCTATGATTCGAACGAAGGGTGAAGCAGGATCCGGTAACGTGGTGGAAGCCGTCCGTCACATGCGGACCATCGTCAGCCAGATGAAGAAGCTGACGACGATGCGGGAAGACGAGCTGATGCATGAAGCGAAGGAGCTTGGCGCGCCGCTGGAGTTGATTCGCCAGATCGCGAAGACCGGCAAGCTGCCGGTGCCGAATTTCTCCGCAGGTGGCATCGCCACGCCTGCCGACGCCGTGCTAGTACGCCGACTGGGCGCGGAGGCGGTGTTCGTCGGGTCGGGAATTTTCAAGTCCAGCGATCCAGAAGCGCGCGCGAAGGCGGTCGTGAAAGCGACGACACACTTCGAGGATCCGAAGATCGTGCTGGAGGCTCATGAAGAGTTGGGTGAAGCGATGAGGGGATTGGATGTCCGGCAGATGGAAGAGAAAGACATGCTGTCGACGCGGGGATGGTAGGCCCGCGGTGAATCCTTTCCACTCGGCAACAAGAGGCGCGATGTATCGTGCCCTCGCTAAGGCAATTGGGAGCTGGTGAAGTGAAGATCGGAATTTTGGCGGTGCAGGGAGATTTCGAAGCGCACGCGGCAATGTTGCGTCAACTCGGCACGGAGACCGTGGAGGTGCGGACGCCGGAAGACCTTGAGGGCTGCGACGGGCTGATTCTTCCGGGCGGAGAGAGCACGACGCAACTGCAGTTCCTGGAAGAAGAGGGACTAGCGAGCGCCATCCAGGAATTCGCAAAACAGGGTCACGCGATCTTCGGAACCTGCGCAGGGGCCATCCTGCTTGCCTCCGAAGTATTGAATCCCAGGCAAGATTCACTGAAGCTACTGGATATGACGGTGCTGCGCAACGGCTACGGGCGGCAGGTGGCCAGCGACGTTGTGAGTGGGCCGACAAAACTCAAGCGGGAGCCGCTCGAAATGGTTTTCATTCGCGGGCCCATCATTGAGCGAGCCGGGCCGAGTGTGAAGGTTCTTGCAGAGTACGCGGGAAAGCCGGCGCTAGTGCAACGTGAGCGCATTCTTGCCGCTACGTTTCATCCCGAATTGACAGAAGACACTACCATCCACGACTATTTCCTTAGCCTCGCGGCGGAGGGAACGAAGAAGAACGGAAACGCCACGAAGTCCCTATCGTGAAAGAAAAAACGAGCGCAGATCCTGCGGCGCGAAGCTCGAATCGAACGAAAGTCTTGTTTGTGTGTGTTGGAAATGCCTGCCGGAGCCCCATGGCCGAGGCCATCGCGCGGTACGATGCCGCGGATGTGATCGAGCCGCACAGCGCGGGGATCAGTCCGCTGGGCCGCGTCGAGAAGTTGACCAAAGACACTTTGACGATCAATGGCTACTCCGCCGACGGACTGACTTCCGATAAGATAACGCCCGAAGCCTGCGAAGCGGCGGACGTCATCATCAACATGACAGGCATGCCACGCGAAGTGTCGCATTGGCCACAGGAAAAAGTGGAAGACTGGGTGGTGCAGGACCCCTACGGCTACGAGGCAGAAACTTATCAGAGAGTTTTTGAGGGCATCAAGCGCCGTGTAAATCAGCTGGCGATGGAACTAAGAAAGAAGATGCAAAGCAAGCCTGCGGGCAGATAGGAATTTCGGTGCGGCGAGATAAAACCAGCGTATCGCAGGAAGATTACCTGAAAGCGATTTGGGAAATGCTGGAAGAAGACCATACGCCAATCAGCGCGCGGCTGGCCGAAGAATTGAAGGTCACGCCGCCTGCGGTGACGGCGGCGCTGAAGCGCATGACGCGGGATGGGCACGTGCGAGTGAATCGCAGCGGGCGGATTGACCTGACGCAAAAGGGAAGAAAGTTCGCGGAACATCTGGCGATGCGCCATCAGCTTGCGGAGATGCTGCTGACGGAAGTGATCGGGGTTTCCTGGGCGAAGGCTCACGATGAAGCGGAGCGCATGGAGCACGCCATTTCGCCGGAAGTGGAGGCGCTGCTGCTGAAGCGATTCGGCGACAAGAAGAGCTGCCCGCACGGCGTGCCGATGCGCGGGGGAATCGCCCAGCTTCGAAAAAGGGGAGCAGTGCTGCTTGCGAACTTGCGTGCGAAGGAGTCCGGCGAAATCCTGTGCGTGTATGAAAAAGACCGGCAGTTTCTTGAATTTCTGGAAGGCCTACGGTTGCGCCCGTCGACGACAGTCGAAGTCTTGAGGCGCGAGTACGATGAGACGATGACGCTGCGCGCCGGTGGAAAAACCATGCATTTGGGCAAACCGGCGACGAGCCGCATCTGGGTGCGGCGCCTGGCTTCCTAAGAATCGCAAGCTGAGTTTCACTCCTGGTCGAGTGACGCCGCAATCGCGGCGTTTTATTTCCGTTCATCAAGCAGAGCTTTGAGGCGGGCGTAGCCGGCGCGGCTGACCGGCAGGCGCGTGCCATCAGTGAGAATCGCCAGGCGGCTGTCCTTGCCGTATGGTTCGATCCGCGCGACGCGCTCCAGATTGACGATATACGAGCGGTGAACGCGGACGAAATTATCTGGCGCGAGACAGGCTTCTAGGCTGGCGATGGTTTGCTGCTTCAGGTGCTTTTTGCCCTGGGTGGCAAGCGCTACATAATCGTCCTGGGCTTCGACGTAATCGAGCTTAGCCATGGGAATCAAGGTCACTCGCGTTCCGTCTCTTACCACCAGGCGTTCCAAAAATTGTTGTGGGGGCCGGGCCGTGGAAGCAAGCTCGTGTGGCGCGGGCATTTTTTCGCCGAGGCGGGCTTTTGCGCGTTCGAGGGCGGCATCAAACCGCTCGCGGCCGATGGGCTTCAGCAAATAGTCCACGGCGTGCACTTCGAAGGCGCGCATGGCGTACTGATCGTAGGCAGTGGTGAAAATCACGGAGACGTCCGTGCCGATCAGCTCAAGCACGTCGAACCCCGTGAGTTTGGGCATCTGCACGTCAAGGAATATCAGATCAGGTTTGTGTTCCGCGAAGGCTTTTACGGCTTCAAAACCGTTCGCGCACTCCGCCGCAATCTCAATTTCCGGATGAGTCTTGAGAAGCTCGCGAACCACGTGGCGCGCGAGATCCTCGTCATCCACGATGAGTGCTCGCATGGCGTTCTTGGGTGTGCTCAAATCTAGGGCACTCCAGTCTCTGCGGGAATCACCAGATTCACGCGAAAGCGATTCGCATCCGCGCTGACCTGCATGCTGGCGCGCTCCCCATAGCGCCCTTCCAGGCGCCGGCGCACGTTCGTCAGGCCCATCCCGCCGCGCCGTGTAGAAGTCGATTCGGGGTCAAAGGTATTTTCGATGGTTATGGAGAGAACTCCGTCATGGTATTGCGAGGCAAGGAGAATCGAGCCCCCTTCCGGAAGGTTTGCGATGCCGTGTACGACGGCATTTTCCACTAACGGTTGAAGCAGGAGGGGAAGGATTAGCAGATGCTTCGAGTCTTCCTGGATATTCTCGTCCACAAGCAATCGCACGCCGAAACGCACTTTTTCGATGGCGAGAAATTTGTCGAGCAGCGCCATTTCTTCGGACAGGGAAATGCTGGCTTTCTCTCCCAGGCCAAGAGTCATGCGCAAAAACTCGGCCAGCAAGATCGACATCTCGCGAGCCTTAGCCGGGTCGATGCTGGTGAGAGCGCTGATGGAGTTCAGGCTGTTGAAGAGAAAGTGCGGATTGACCTGAGCCTTTAGCGCTTTCAGCTCTGCTTCGCGTGCGAGCACGTTGGACTCCAGCGCCTGCGCTTCAGCTCTGCTGGAGGCCTCCAGCGAAAGGATCACGTAGTGGGAGGCCACGGCAAGAAGATATAAGAGCAGACCCGCCCCGAAAAGGACTCGCGTCTGCGACGCAAAGCGGCCGTCTAATCCTTGAAACGCACCGGTCTGCGAGAGCGCGGAGGTCAAGGCACGCGCGAAAGCCACCCACAGCGAACTAACAAGCACCGCCGCAACGGTGTGTACGAGAAAGAGCCGCAGGATGTTTTCGGCCCGGATGGGCGCGCTTTTGCACGTGTACCACGCCGACAGGCAAACGAAAGCGTAGACGGCGCACAGAGGAATGATGACGGCGGCCGATTCCAGCCAGCTTAGCGTTCCACCGGAGGTCGTCAGAAAAATGAGAATTGCCGCCAGCGGGATCCACGCCAGCAGGTAAAGGCCGAAGCGGTTGCGAGTAAGCAGCGGGTGCATGGGAAGCGCTTAGTTCTTGATTTCCAAACCGCCAAAGGCAATCAGGCCGGTAATGTGCAGCACTTTGGGTTTCGCGCCTGCGAGGTCTTCTGTGCGGCGGATGCGCGTCTTGTCATCGACTCCTCCAAAAATAGGGCCGCCGCGATAGGAAACCTGCCAGGAATCAGGTACGCGGAGTTCCACGCCGCCAAAGATGGCATTAACCTCCAGCGTGGCCTCATCCGCCTGCATCTTCGCTTCGGTAAGATCGAGCTCGATGCCGCCAAAAATGGCGGTCACATGCCCGCCTTGAAAATCCTGGGTGGTCATGCGGCGCTCGAGCCCGCTGAAGATGGCCACGCCATTGACGGTCAGCCGCGGGTCACCCCCTTGAGCCGACGGGGCGGTGGCGCAGTCTTTGGCCCGCAGAGAATTCCAAATGATCATCAAGCCAACGGAAATCAGGACCACGGGCCAGAAATCAGCCCATCCGAAGTGGGCCATTCCGAGCAGATTGAGTTGCAGGAGCGTGCCCGCGGCAATCAAAATGATGCCCCAAAAGCGCCGTTCCGGAGAGACGACATTGGAAATGCCCGCCGCAATCAGGAGCATGGGCCAAAAGCGCCAAAGGTGGTCAATGCTAATGATTCCCATGTGGTCGAGGAGGAAAGCGAGGCCCACGAGAATCAACAGCGCACCCCAAATCAATCCCCCGGCATAAGAGCGCTTCCCAAGCTGAATGCCGACGACGATGGGCCCGCGGCGCCCTTTCAAGCGCTCATCGATCCTGTTATGAATGTGTTCGCGGAGGTCGTCTCTGAATTTATTGGGATCGAAATTCTTCTCGTCACTCATACCGTCCTCCGGCGATTTCGATCGTGCATTTGGCGCCTTTCGATACTCAGGAACGAGCTCCTGCGGACCCAGATTCCGCGCCAGTTCCGTCCTGGAAGAGACGGTTCGCCTGGGCGCTGCGCAACAGTGCAAACCCTGAAAGGACTAGGGATACCGGCCAGAATGATATCAATAACTGCCGAAGACTCGACAAGAACCCGTCGTGATTGAACGTGTAGGATTGGACGGCATGCAAAGCCGCCAGCGCAACTGCCGGGAGTGCCGCAGGAGCTTCCGAGGAAATACCTAATGCACGGGTGAGGGGGGCAGCGGCAACGTCGAGATTTGAGAATAGCAGGAACAGCCCGATCGCGATCAAGGCTACCCCCACTACCGCATTCAAACTCCGGGAAGATGGTTGATGAGCTGCCATGGCGTCCTCCAGAAGGGCTATTTCCTCGGCCCAACGCGAGAATAGGTTTCGCGCAGGAGGTGCGCACTAGACATTCGGCGAGGCCGGAGGAATTACCGGCGAATGGCGGCTGAAGGGAGGGGAACGCAGTGCGGGTCAGGGAATGAAAATTTCTTGTCTGGACTACACGACAGTGCGTTGCTGCTAACTGACCGTCAGCCCCCCCTCCCCTAGTTTTTCGTACATGCTGATTCTAGGCGAGTTAAAGCCATTCGTTCTCACACACTTCTACAAGTGTTGATTTGAAAGGGCTTAGAAGTAAACATAATGCTCCCTTTGAAATTGTAGCCTTGCCGGATCGTGCATTCTACTGGAACCAAAATGCTGAGGGAACGCGGCGCGTTCAAAAGAAAAAGGCGGCTGAAAAGCGGCCGCGTCTCGAGACCTTGCAGTTCTTCCTGATGACTATTATATCAGCGTAGCAAATCCAGTCAAGGGCGATTTGCGGGTTCTATATAAGAAGAACGCTTGCAATATAGACCGAATCGCAATATCTTATGCCGCACGTCGGGACATTCACCTGCAAGTTCTCGTCCCCGGGCTCAACAGGAGAGACCTTTGATGTCTACCAGTATGGGCGCTGGTGTCGGCAAGGCCGGCGGACGATGGCGCTGGACGCTGTATGTGATATTGGCGTTAGCAGGTGCCATGCTGACATTTGTCGGCGCACGCGCGCAGCAGAAAGCCACGGATGACGCCAAATTTCGCAAATTGATTGATGATTTCTGCCTGGCGTGGAGTACAGGAAATGCGGAAGCTCCGGCGAACTTCTACGCCAAGGACAAGGACCTGGTGTTCTACGATGTCGCGCCGTTTGCGTACCACGGCTGGAAGGAATATCACGACGGCGTGCAGAAGGAATTCCTGGATAACGCTTCGGAGATTAAATTGACCGCAGGCAAGGAACTAAAAGTGACGCGCCGCGGAATGATAGCTTGGACGACGGTGCCCATGCATTTAATGGAAAAAACAAAAGACGATAGGACTGTAGAAATGGACCTTCGGTACACAGGGATCTGGGAAAAGCGCGGGGCGAACTGGGTAATTGTGCATGATCACCTTTCGGCGCCGGCCGGCGGTGGCTGAAGTTCTTTTGGAACGGAAAGGCGGGCGAATCGCCCGCGGTGCAAGACCATGTTCAGAACGCTGCAGTATTATTGGAACGCTGCTCGGGGATACCGCTTTAAACCTTGGAAGAGCCCCTATCTACGCTGGCGCTTTGAAACCTTCCTCGGGAAAGAGGCCGCTGATTTGACTGCCAGCAAGTTTATTCGTCTCGCCTGGAAATACCGCGAGCACATGGAACGGTTTGTGGATTGGGCCGCGGAAAGACGCCGGTTTCAGCACCGGCGCCACGCCTGAGACCGTACCTCCCCTGCGCACATAGCTCTTAGGGCCTTACCCGGCACTCACGGTCCCGGAGTATAATGCTGTCTGAGAGGGGGATCCATGGAAGAACTAAAGATCCTCCAGAAGACGGAGTCTTTGTACGAAGCCCGCTGGTGGGAAGCGGAACCGAACGGGCGAGTCCACTGCTATCTTTGTCCCCGCCATTGCCACATTCATCCCGGGCAGTCGGGGTTCTGTTTTATCCGCGTCAATCAGGATGGGAAACTCTACAGCCTGGGGTATGGTTCTCCTGCCGCCCTACAAATTGATCCGATTGAAAAGAAGCCGCTGAGCCATTTCCTGCCGGGAACGCGAGTGTTCAGCATGGGCACGGCAGGCTGCAACATGGGTTGTTTTTTCTGCCAGAACTGGGACATTTCGAAATCGCGCTCGGACCAGGTGCGTTCGCAGGAGGTGCCGCCGCAAGATGTGCCGCTGCTGGCGCTGAAGTATGGCTGCGATTCGATCGCCTTCACGTACAACGAACCCACGATCTGGGGCGAATATGTCATTGATATCTGCAAAGAGGCAAAAAAGTACGGCTTGAAGACGGTGATGGTTACGAACGGCTACATCACCTACGAAGCGTTTCACGACATTTACGATCACGTTGACGCTGCCAATGTGGACCTGAAAGCCTTCACGGAGAATTTCTACGGAAGGATTACCCTGACGCATCTTCAGCCAGTGCTTGAAACGCTGGAGTGGTTGAAGAAGGAAACGAAGGTGTGGTTCGAAATTACGAACCTCATGATTCCAACGCTCAATGATGATCCCACGGAAACGCGGAAACTTGCCGAATGGATTCTGACGCACCTGGGCCCGGACGTACCGCTTCATTTCACGGCGTTCCACCCGGATTTCAAGCTGCAGGACAAGCCACGGACTCCTGCGGCAACACTCGACCGCGCCCGGCAAATTGCGCTCGAAGTTGGGCTGCACTACGTCTACGAAGGGAATATTTATAGCGACGGCGCGAATACATATTGCCCGCAATGCTCTGAATTGCTAGTGCGGCGGTCGTGGCACGAAGTGCTGGAGAATCACATCAAGAATGCCGCTTGTTCAAATTGTGGTTTTGCGGTTGCCGGCGTCTGGGCAAACGATTCAAAAGGGAAGCGCGGATTCAAACAGGGGATGGTTTCGACGGCCGGGAATTACCGCCACTTGAATCTGTGAATTCGAGCCTTTAATGCGCCTGGAAGTGATAATAACCCGGCCCAACACGCATGGCGTGATGCCACGCGACCGGAAACGCCCACCAAACTAGAGTGCCCAGAATGCCTTGTCCAACGGCAAGCGGAAGAATGTTGCGTTCGCGCGCGAAAAGCCAGGACATCGCCGTTCCGCCGATCCAAGTGAGGGGAACCAGAACCGGGTTCGGCCAGTGCAACGCGGCGAAAATTGTGCCAGCCAGCAGGGAGGCGCGCACAGGGCTTTCCGTCGCCGCGAGCAGGCGATTGGTCGCAAACGAATTCAGTCCCACCTGCTGGAGTAAACAAAAAGCCAGATATCCAAAGAAGCGGTTCGGGACCAGAAGATGATTTGAGACGCGATGCCAGCCGCCCAACGCGATACCCACAAGACAAAGTACGGCAACAGAAGGAATGAACAAGGCGGCGTAGCGCCTGGTTGCGCTCCAGAAATTGTCGGCGCGCCATCCCAGCGATTTAGGAGTATCCCTATGAAGAAGGAAACTGACGATGAGCCAAACGGGAAATACCACCCAGGAAGACCAGGTGGAGGCTTGAAGCTGCCAGATGTACCAGGCGATATAACCACAAAACGCAAAGGCCTCGATCAGTTGCAGTGAAGGAGACGCGGCCTCGTCCATCGCAGGGTCACTCGACAGGGAGCTCTTCATCCGGATGGCTTTGGTCTAAAAGCAGCAGGGCGCTCTCAAAAAGCTGGTCGATTTCATTTTCGCCGACTTCGTGGGGCGCGAGCAAAGCGTGAAGATCGAAATCCGGGAAGCCGCGATTGGTGACGCGGGCGGGCAGGAGTTGCCGCAGGCGGCGAGACTCGATGTGGCCGAGCGCGCGAATTTCTTCGAAGACGACGCGGCGCAGCGGGTCCTGGAAAACAGTGGAATTGAGCAATTTGCAGATTTCGGAGCGGGTGCCGCCCTTAATCAGCACGGAGCAAAGAAAACGAAGTGTATTCCTTTCGAGGAGAGTCCTGCTGTCGGTTTTTGGAATGGCCATACAAGTCCCTTTTGCCGCGGTCTCCCTGGGCCGTTTGCCACCGCAGCATAATAAATGAGATGGTAGGAATTTAAGCGAGGTTGCGTTGGAGGCGCCGGCGATGGAGAAAAAACACCGCGTGGTCATTCTTGGCGGAGGGTTCGGCGGATTGGTCGCGGCGCAAAAGCTGAAACGCGCCCCTGTCGAAGTCACGTTGATTGACCGGAGGAATTTTCACCTTTTCCAGCCACTGCTGTACCAGGTGGCGACAGGGTCGCTCTCGCCCGGCGAAATCGCCGCGCCCTTGCGCGGTGTGTTGAGCCGTCAAAAAAATGTGCAGGTGCTCCTCGGCGAAGCCGTGGATGTGGACGCTGCCGCCAAGCTCGTGATTCTGCGCGACGGCGCCACCTTTGAATACGATTCGCTGATTGTCGCCACTGGCTCCCAAACCTCCTACTACGGCAATGACGGATGGCGCGAATGCGCACCGAGCCTGAAGTCCATCGAAGAAGCCACGGCCATCCGGCACAAAATCCTCGTGGCCTTTGAACACGCTGAGCGCGCGGCCGCTCCCGAAGAAGCAAAAGCCTGGCTCACGTTTGTCATCGTGGGGGCCGGCGCCACGGGCATGGAGCTCGCAGGGGCGCTCGCTGAAATCGCCAACGAAACCCTGCGCCACGATTTTCGAAAAATTGATCCGAAATCAGCGCGCATTATCTTGATGGAAGGCGGTCCGCGCGTGCTCGGCACCTACCCCGAAGATCTTTCCGCCAAAGCGGAGAAATTGGTTTCGCGCCTGGGAGTGGAAATCCGCAAGAACGTGATGGTGACGCACATCGACAACGAGGGTGTTAGCTTCAATCACGGCGGCGCGACGGAACAGCTCGTCGCAAAGACTGTTCTTTGGGCTGGTGGCGTTGCCTCCACACCCCTGGCCATGAAATTAGCCGAGCGCACTAAGGCAGAGACCGATCGCGGAGGCCGAATCAAAGTGAACCCCGATCTCACCGTCCCGAATTTTCCCGACATTTTCATCCTTGGAGATTTGGCGCATGCGGCTGATGAAAAAGGGAATCCGCTCCCTGGAGTCGCACAAGTTGCCATTCAAGGCGGCGCTTATGCCGCGAAGGTCATCCGGGCGCGTTTGGAAGGGAAGGAAAAGCCGCTGGCGTTTCATTACTTCAATAAAGGCGAGATGGCCGTCATCGGCCGCGCGGCTGCAGTTGCCAACATTTTCGGCATTCACGTGTCCGGGTTATTCGCGTGGCTGATGTGGCTCTTCATCCACTTGATGTACATCGTGGAATTTCAGAACCGCGTGCAGGTTTTTGTCCAGTGGGGATTCGAATACCTTACCTTCAGCCGCGGCGCGCGGCTGATTACGGGCGAAAACGTCGGGGATGTCCCCGCACAACGGTCCTCCAAGAGCGTCACTGGTGGCCGCCCATAAGTGCGGACTATCGATTCTTCAACATTGGGGAATGCGAGGAAATAATGGTGCCGGGGGCCAGAATCGAACTGGCTACGCCCGCCTTTTCAGGGCGGCGCTCTACCAATGAGCTACCCCGGCAACTTGTGGAGCTTTTTAATTTTAGGGGCGTTAACGATTGGTGTCAATTCAATGAGCAGAACACGGCGAATCATTGCTGCGATTCGTCGAATTCCTTCATCCAGTTACGGTTCTTGAGGACTTCGCGAGGTTTCGTGCCATCGGGAGGACCCACGATGCCGTCCTTTTCCATGAGATCGATTAGGCGCGCCGCGCGGCCATAGCCAATGCGCAAGCGGCGCTGCAAAGTCGAAGTGGAAGCGCGTCCGGCGTCGCAGACCACACGAATCGCGTCCTGGTAGAGATCGTCGTCGACATCTTCGGCCCCTTCGGCGTCGTTCTCCTCTCCCGCTTCGGCTTTCGCCTCATCGTCTTTGGGTGCTTCGAGGAGTTCTTCCTGATACTTCGCTTGCGCTTGCTCGCGCCAGAAGTCGCACACCGAAGTGATTTCGTCTTCCGTGACCAGCGGGCCGTGAATGCGGTGCAGGCGGGCCGACCCCGCCGGGAGATAAAGCATGTCGCCTTTGCCGAGGAGCGATTCCGATCCGTTCGAATCCAAAATCGTGCGCGAATCCACTTTGCTAGCGACACGGAACGAGATTCGAGCAGGGAAGTTCGCTTTGATCAAACCCGTAATCACATCCACCGATGGCCTCTGCGTCGCCAAAATCAAATGGATGCCCACGGCGCGCGCCATCTGCGCCAGCCGGGTGATGGATTCCTCAACCGTGTTGGTGTCCACCATCATCAAGTCCGCTAACTCGTCGATGACGATGACCAGGTAGGGAAGCGGCTTGTGCTCGGTTTCTTCGAGGTTGTCAAACAGCGAAAGCGATTGCTCCTTCTTGAAAGTGCGGTTGTATTGATCGATGTTTCGAACGCCTCGCTGCGCCAACAGCTTCAGCCGGTTTTCCATCTCGCGCGTGGCGTTGCGCAGCACGTTCGAAGCGATCTTCGGATCCGTCACCACCGGGGCAATCAAGTGAGGAATATTTTCGTAGAGATTGAGCTCCAGACGTTTCGGATCCACGAGTACCATTTTCACTTCGTCAGGGCTTGCTTTATAAAGAATCGACATCATCAGCGAGTTGATGAAGACGCTCTTGCCCGTGCCGGTCGAGCCTGCGATCAGCAGGTGCGGCATCGCCGCCAGCTCCGTCACGCGAATCCGCCCGTGCAGATCGCGTCCCATCGCCAGCGTCAGTTTGCTGGGCGAATTGACAAACTCCGGCGCCTCAATGATTTCCCGCAGCGCGATGGTCTGACGTCTGTCATTTGGGACTTCAATACCGATCGTGGATTTGCCGGGAATGCGCTCGATCAGAATTGATTCTGCCTGTAGCGCCAAACACAAATCTTCCGTGAGCCCGATGATCCGGCTGTACTTGATGCCCGCGTCCGGCTTGAATTCGAATGTCGTGACCACCGGACCAGGATTAATTTGCGTCACCCGCCCCTGGATATCGAATTCGAGGCATTTTGCTTCAATCGCGCGCGCCCGCTGCTTCAGCTCTTCTTCATCCAGCTTCTGCCCGCGCTCGCCTTCACGGAGCAGGGAAGGGGACGGAAGCTTGTAATTTGGATTGCCCTTGGCAATCTTGGGCTCTCCCGCCTTTTTCGCAGTTGGCTTTTCGGTTTCCCGGTCGAAGACGAAGATTGGCGAACTACGGGCCGCGTCCTTCTTCTCTTTCCCATCACCGGGCGCGCTCAAACCTTTGAAAATGTCACTTTCGTCCGCAACCCGAATCGATTCATCCGGAACCTCGCCTCTGCCAATCAATTGCGGCGGAACAGGTTTTCTTCCGGAAAGTCTTGACTCCTCTACGCGGCGACGCATGCGTCGCTGCTCGCGCTCTTCCCGCCAGGAATGCCAACGCGCCTGCGCCTTCTGCAAGATTCCCAGCTTCTCGACCGCGCCAATCGGACCATGCGGACTGTTGGCCCACGCATGCGCCCCGGAAAAAGAAAAGCTCGTGGTCATAAATAGCGCGGTCACCAGCAGCGCCACGGCCACCAGATTCGCGCCCCACAAATTAAATCCCGTGCGTAAGCCGCCGGAAACAAGCTCGCCCAAGAATCCGCCAGCCGGGATTGCCCCACGCACATCCCAGACATGCCACAAGGAGAGGAGAGTCGGCAGCGAAAGCAGGAGCAGCCCGAAGCCAACGAGCGTCGCCACTTGCGAATCAATCGTCCGGCTCCGGAACCAACGCCACCCCAAGACCAGAAACGCCGCGGGCACCAGGAACGCCGCAAAACCCAAAACTTGGAAGAGCAAGTCCGCCCCGTAGGCGCCCGCAGGCCCAATCCAGTTGCTCGCATGGCCTCCACCCGCCAGCTCTGTGCTCACATTAAACGAAGCATCCTTCGGGGAATACGAAAGCAAAGCCAGCGCCATTAGGATCGCCAGCGTGATACACAAAAATCCGATTAGCTCATTGAGCCGCTTATTCGCAGTTGGTGTCAGAAAGCGCACAAAGGTCTCCTCAGCTTTTGGGGAAGGCTGAGTGTCGCGGCGGGTGCCGGCGCTATCGCAATCCCGCCTGGAGGAACGTCCAAACAAAAACGATGATACCAAACATCAGTTGCCAGACGGCAAATATTTTCAACGAGAGTGTTTCCAAGTTCCGCAGTAACGCCCGGCCGAGTTCCGCTGTTGTCTATCCCGGCCATCGCAAGGCCCAAATGACGACGGCGGTCCCTACGATAATCCGGTACAAGGCAAACGGCGCAAAGCCATGCTTTCTTACCCACGCCAGGAACCAGGCGACGGCGCCGTAAGCCACAATGAACGACACTACGAATCCGATCGCCAGGACCACCCACCCGTGCGGGTCAATGTGTGTCACGCCAATCGCATTCTCGCCTTTTCCTCGCAGCGATTTCAAAAGGTCGTAACAAGTCGCCACCACCATCGTCGGGATCGAAAGAAAGAACGAGAATTCCAGCGCTGAGGCCCGCGACATCCCTGCCAATTGGCCTGCCGCGATCGTGGACATCGAGCGCGATGTTCCCGGGAATACCGCCGACAGAATCTGGCATGCGCCGATCCAAACGGCCTGGCCCAAGCTCATATCTTCCATATGCCAGGTGTGAATGCGCGTCCCCGTTGCCCCGAGTCCCGCGGCTTCGGATTCTGAATTCAGCTCGTCTACGATCCACATGATGATCCCGCCGATGAGCAGGGAAGAGCCCATGATGTACAAACTTTCCAGGTGCTTGCCGATGATTTTGGTCAACAGAAACGCAGGAATTGCCGTCACCACAAACGCCACGATGACAAGCCCCAAAGGGTGCGTCAGTGGCGTGCGGTCGCCCCGCTCGCCTTGAGGGAAACTCGCGAACAGTTTTGCGATCCGTTTGCGAAAATATACCGGCAAGCAAAGGATCGCGCCCAACTGGATCACAATCGAGTACATCTTCCAGTAGCCGCTTTCCAATGTCATAGTCGGCGCGAGCCCCGAGGTATGAAGCAGCGCCTCGCTGATGCGGAGATGTGCCGTTGAGCTGACCGGCAAGAATTCCGTCAAGCCTTCGACAATTCCTAGCAGCACAGATAGGAGGTAATCGCTCAATTCGGCTCTCCAGGATGGTGACCGGCGTTTCGCGGTGCGCCCGGCAAAATTTTGAGCATCTCGTAGGCGTCCAGCCGGCCCAAATAATAGCGCTTCAAAGTCGCCTCGATACGATAGCCGTGCCATTGCCAGAAGGCAACCGCAGCCTCATTTTCCGTTGCCGTTTCCAGCAAAATCGAGCGCACTCCGCGAGCCCCGAGGTTGGATTCCAGCTTCTGCAAGAGGGCGCTGCCCACACCTCGACGCCGGTGCTTTTCAGCCACGTCAAGCGTAACAATGTGCGCTAAGGGTGGATTTTCTTCGGACAAAATGAACCCGGCGATGTGATTGTCCTCAATCGCAACAACACAATCTGCTGAGGCCAGCGTTAGGAAATATCGCAGCGTCGTTTTTGAATACGAGATTCCCGGCGGGAAGCACGCCTGGTCCAATTTATGCAGCGCCGCAAAATCGTGCGGCTCATAGGACCTGAGGGTGGGCGGCATGGCGAGATTCTACGCCCCGAGACCCGCAAAATGGGAAGGGGCGCGCCATCCCGGAGGCATCGCTACCCCCAAAATGCCGCGCCCCGTGGCTGATATCAAACTAGAATTAGAGTTTTACGGTGACCGTCTTCACCTCGGTGTAATTTGCCAGCCCGTATTCGCCTAGTTCGCGCCCGATGCCCGACTGCTTGTAACCGCCGAACGGCGCGCCCGCGTCGAACACGTCGTAACAATTCACCCACACCGTTCCCGCACGCACGCTGTCCGCGATGGCATGCGCCTTGGTGATGTCTTTGGTCCAGACCGCCGCTGCCAAACCATACAGCGACTTGTTGGCGCGCTCCACGACCTCGTCAATGTTTTTGAATTTAAGGATGGACATAACCGGGCCGAAGATCTCCTCTTCGGCAATTTTCATGTTGTCCTGCACGTCGGCAAATACAGTCGGCTCGATGAAGTAGCCCTTGTCGCCCACGCGGTTGCCGCCTGCCACTAGCTTGGCCTTTTCCTTTTTGCCTGCGTCGATGTAGCTCATCACTTTGTTGAACTGGTCTTGGTCTACCTGCGGTCCCTGCTCGGTGTTCTTGTCGAAGGGGCTGCCCACGGTGCGCTTCTTCGCGCGGGCCACACTCTTCTCCACGAATTCGTCGTACGCTTTTTCTTCGACAAACAACCGCGAGCCCGCGCAGCAGCACTGCCCTTGATTAAAGAACAGCGCAAAGTGCGCGCCTTCGATGGCCTCATCCATGTCCGCATCCGCAAACACGATGTTCGGGCTTTTGCCACCCAGTTCCAGCGTCACGCGTTTCAGGTTCGTCTCCGCGGCGTTCTTCATGATCAGGTGGCCGACTTCCGTCGAGCCTGTGAACGCCACTTTGTCCACGTCCATGTGCCGCGCAATCGCCGCGCCCGCCGTAGGCCCATAGCCCGGGAGCAGGTTCACCACGCCCTCGGGGAAACCGGCCTCCAGAATCAATTCGCCCACGCGCAGCGCCGTCAACGGCGTCTGCTCCGCCGGCTTCATCACTACCGTGCAACCTGTTGCCAGTGCTGGCCCCAATTTCCACGCCTGCATCAGCAGCGGAAAATTCCACGGAATAATCTGGCCGACCACGCCCACCGGCTCGTGCTTCGTGTAGGTGAAATAGGCTCCGTTGACAGGGATCGTCTTCCCATGATTTTTGTCCGCCCATCCCGCGTAATAGCGGTAGCAGGCGATGGTCAGTGGAAGATCCGCGGCGCGCGCCACGTGCGCCGGCTTGCCGTTGTCCAGCGCTTCCAGTTGCGCCAGCTCATCGGCATGTTTTTCGATCAGGTCCGCCAGCCTGTTCAATAACACACCGCGTTCCGAGGCGCTCATCTTCTTGCGCCACGGGCCGTTGTCGAACGCCGCGCGCGCCGCAGCTACCGCCTTGTCCACGTCTGCCGCGTCCGCTTCCGCCACTTGAGTGATCACTTCACCTGTTGCAGGATTGATCGTTGGAAACGTTTTCCCCGATACGCTGTCCACCCATTTCCCGTTGATCAGCAGTTTTGTCGGTCCGATTTTTACTTCCGGTTGCATCGCTGTCGTTGCTGTCGCCATGTTGAAGTCCTCCTTACAATCGTGCTCACGCCAAAAGGTGGGTGCGGAGCGACCCCCCAAGCCCCGCCAGACGCAAGCCTTCTGCGAGGGAGAAGCCTATACCTCCGAACGGTCTGAGGCAAGACAGTCGCTACGGCAGCTCATTTGTGAGGTAGACTCATCTAGAATGCACTGGCACCCATCTGGCCCAGGGCAAGCTTCTTTTCCGTGCGGTGCGTCGCACGAGACAGTTCGGCAGCCGGGTTGAGTGTGGGCAGTCGAAGGCATGTAGAAGCCCTTATCTATCTTTGACTTAGGAACTGAAACGATGTGCTGTAGTCGTGCGTCAAAAAGTGAAGACGGAGGCCATCCAGTAATCTTCCGGAATCGAATGAACCGAAAAGGCCATTTTCGGGCCGGGGCAAGTTGCGCTGCGTTCATTGCCGCGGGAGTTTTCGCAGGAGGGTGCTCGAAGGCCCAGACGTACACCGTTTTGGGAGACGCAGCGCATCCTGCGCCCGTGCATTCTTACACAGTGGCGGAAGAAACCACGCGGCGCCGCATCCAGGCGGTAGGCTCGCTCTACGCTCAGGAAGAAAGTGTATTGAGCGCGCAGGTCGAAGGGCGTGTAGCCCAGGTGCTGGCAGATGTGGGCGACACGGTAAAAGAAGGCCAGCCGCTAATCCTGCTTGATCCGCAAGAATTGCAATATGAAGTGGATCGCCAGCGGGGTCTGGTGACGCAAGTGCGCGCACAGCTCGGCATCGGACCGGGGGAACTGCCTCCAGCAGATCCCAAAAAACTGGCTTCCGTGCAACGTGCTGAAGCGGACTTGTTTGATGCGGACCACAAATACAGCCGCGCGCAAGAGATGTTCAGGGACAAACTCATTTCGCAGCAACAACTTGACGAAGCGGCAAGCCGGTTCCAGAGCACCAGAGCGACCTTCAACGTGGCCCTACAAGAGGTGGATCGTCTGAAGGCGTTGCTGGTCTCCAGCGAAGCTAGTGAGAAATTGGCGGAGAAGAAGCTTGGCGATGCTACGATTCGCGCGCCTTTTCCGGGCTCCATCAAGACGCGCAACGTTCACCCGGGTGAATATGTGCGAGTCCAGGGGCCGGTGCTCGTGCTGGTGCGCACAGACCGTCTGCGGGCTCGTCTTGCCGTGCCGGAGCGTTGGGCGGGTTGGGTCAAAGAAGGAGCAACCGTGGATCTCCACGTAGAAGCTTTTCCAGGGGAAACTTTCCAAGGGAAAATTTCGCGGATTAATCCTGCCGTCGCTCAGGACTCGCGGACCTTTGAAGCGGAAGCGCAGCTCGCGAATCCGGACGGGCGGCTGAAGCCGGGGTTCTTTTTGCAAGCTTCTCTCCCAAGCGAGAAGGAAGAGAAGACCATTTTCTTGCCGGAGAGCGCAGTGAACTACCGGTATGGCGTTTACAAGGTGTTTCTCCTGAATGGCAACCGAGTTTCGGAGCGACAGATTCGTCCAGCAGGACAGACGGAAGACGAGCGCGGGCGGCGCTTTGAAGTGGCCGAGGGGCTGAAACCGGGCGACCGCGTGGCCGTAGCTGTCTCCGGTGGCTTGCACGACGGCGCGATCGTGCGCGAGCAAACGGAAGGAAACACGCCGGCCGCGAAGTAATTCGGGCGCGAAGAGTAACCACACGGAACGATGAAACTCGCCGAAACGTGCGTAAAGTATCCCGTCTTCACGGTGATGCTGATTGCGTTTCTTGTGACGCTTGGCGTGTTTTCCTACCGGGGTCTTGCGGTTGACCTTTTCCCGAAAGCCGATCCCGCCACGGTTAACGTGGAAGTACGCCTGCCTGGTGCAACTCCGGAAGAAGTGGTCACGGGAGTGGTGTTGCCGCTGGAAGACGCGATTTCTTCGGTCAGCGGGATCGATGAGATCAGCGTTTATGCCTTCGAGGGATTCGCTTATATCACCTGCACATTTGTGCTGGAACGCGATATCGAGGGGGCGGCACAGGATATTCGCGAGAAAGTCGCTGGAGCGATTGATCGTCTGCCGCGTGACACACTGCCTCCGATCATCACAAAACTGGATCCGCAATCCGATCCCATCATGACATTGCTGGTGAGTGGGCCGATGAGCCGGCGGGAGTTGACAGAAATCGCCGATAAGCAGGTGCGGCGGGCAATCCAGACTGTGGACGGAGTGGGCAGCGTTGACTTGAATGGCGGGCAGGGGCGGCAAATCCGTGTATTGCTCGACGCGCAAAAACTTACTTCACACAATTTCACGGTGCTGGACGTGCGCGAAGCGCTCCAGCGGGAAAATATTGAGGCGCCGGGCGGACGCATAATTACCGGCCCGCAAGAGCTGGGACTGCGGACATTGGGGCGGGTCACGTCGGCGGAACAGTTCGGCGAGATTGTTGTCGGTACGCGCGGGGGCACGCCGGTGCGGGTGCGGGATGTTGCAACAGTTGAGGACGGCGCACAAGAACTGCGTACCTGGTCGGCGCTATTCCGCAAAGGCACGCCCACACAGGACGTTGTCGCGATTGATGTGCTGAGGCAATCCGGCGTCAACACCGTGCGCGTCGCGGACAACGTGCGAAGCAAAGTCGAGGACTTGCGCGCGCAACTCCCGGCGGGAGTCCAGCTACAGATCGTCCACGACATCTCCGATTTCATCAAGGCTTCGGTGCATTCGCTCATCGAACACCTGATCTTTGGAAGCATATTGGCGAGCCTGGTGGTCTGGCTGTTCATTCGGAATTGGCGTGCCGTACTGATCGCGGCGATAGCGATCCCGGCTTCCATCATTTCTACTTTCACCCTGATGCGAGGGATGGATTTTTCCCTGAACAACATCACGCTGCTGGCGCTCACGCTGGCTGTCGGGATTGTCATCGATGACGCCATCATCGTTCTCGAAAACATTTGCCGGTTCATGGAAGAGAAGGGAAAAGACCGCGTTCTCGCGGCGATTGAAGCCACGAAGGAAATCGGGCTGGCGGTGATGGCCACAACGCTGTCACTCGTGATTATTTTTCTGCCCATCGCGTTCATGAGTGGATATGCCCGGAAGTATGTGAATTCCTTCGGGTGGACGATGGCCATGGCGATTCTGGTGTCGCTGCTGGTGGCCTTCACGCTGACGCCAATGATGAGCTCACGCCTGCTGAAATTAGGAAGCGGAGAAAAAAAAGCGCACTCCGAGGGAGCTCTTCATTCCATCGAAGAGTACTACCTGAGAATGTTGCGCTGGTCACTGACGCACCGGCGCGCCATCCTAGCGATCTGCGTGCTGACATTTCTTTCCACATTCGGTTTTTATCATCTTGTGGGACGCGACTGGATTCCGGCGGACGACCAGTCGGAGTTAAACAGTTCCTATACCCTGCCCGAGGGCACATCATTGGAGAAAACGACGAAGCTCGCGCAAGAAATCGCTGGCCGGGTGGTTGCGCTGCCAGAGGTTGCTTTAGTGCAATCCTTCACGCATGGCCCGACAAACCATGCGCATCTTTTCATTGTGCTTGTACCACGCACGGAGCGGAAGCGCAGTCACGTGCAGATGGCCACGGAAGTGCGCGCCATCCTGGCCAATTATCGAAATATGACGTACAACGTGCGGCTGCCATCCGTGCTAGGTGGTGAAATCTATTTTCCGATCGCCGCGGTGATTCGCGGGCCGGACCTGACGCAACTCGCAGAACTGAGCAAAACCGTCGCTGGCCGGATGAGCAAGTATCCGGAGTTGGTAGACGTCAATCCCAGCCTCAACCTGAATACTCCGGAATTGCAGGTGAGGGTGGACCGTCCGCGCGCGGCGGATATCGGCGTGCGCATGACGGATGTCAGCGACGCGGTACGGCTCTTTTATTCTGGCGAAGATGAAATCACTCGCTTCAAGGAAGGCTCGGAACAATATCCCGTCACCATGCAATTGCTGCCCGAGCAGCGCGACAATCCCGACGTGCTCGCGCGCATGATGGTGCCGTCGGCGAAACTGGGGCAGGTGCGGCTCGAAAATGTTGCCAGCATCACACGCGGCGCCGGGCCTGCGACACTTCAACGCTACAACCGTGAATTCCAGGTGAGCGTCTACGCTAACGTGGCGGCCGGCTATCCGCTGGACCTGGCTGCGGCGCATACCGTGCAATCCATCAAGGAAGTGGGGCTGCCGTCCGGCTATTCCTATCTATTTTCAGGGCAAGTGAAAGTGCTTGAGGAAACCACCTGGAATCTGCTTCTGGCCATGTCACTTGCTTCGATTTTTATGTACATGGTGCTGGCGGCACAGTTTGAAAGCTTCACGTACCCCTTCATCATCATGCTGACGCTGCCGCTGAGCATTCCGTTCGCGCTCTTTTCTTTGTGGGTTACGGGCCGGGCCCTGAGCCTGTGGAGCGCGCTGGGGATGTTCCTGCTGCTGGGAATCGTGAAAAAGAACGGAATTCTGCAAGTGGACTACACCAACCGTCTGCGTGCGGAAGGCATGCCCGTGCGGGAAGCTATCATGGAAGCGAATCGAGTTCGGATGAGGCCCATCCTGATGACCACACTCTCTATCATCGCGGGGTTGATTCCTGTGGCGATTGGAATCGGGGCCGGTTCCGAGCAGCGCGCCTCCATCGCAGTCACAATCATCGGTGGACAGACCCTTTGTTTGCTGCTGACACTGTTGATTGTGCCTGTGGCGTATTCCTATCTTGCGGAGTTCGAGGTTGTGCCGTGGCGGGATTGGGCGAGCCGCTTGTTCAGCCGCGGCCGATCGGCGCAATCATCGGGAAACGACTAGGCGGGGACGCATCCATGTTTGCGTCCGTGTCCCACGTTCCTGGCCCCGACCAAACCATTGATTCAGGATCAAGACTCCTGCGCGGCTTCAGCCGCCCCGGGCACCTCAGAAGCCTCGCTCCTCGGAATGAAGCGCATACACGGGCAATAACCCTTCCTGTTCCCCGGTGCCTGGCAGCCATACTTAAATGCCACGTGGTTGCTGGCGCGATGCCCGCACGTGCACATCCCTTTAAGGCCTTTAGCCGAGCTGCCTGCTCTCCGAGCTGGGGCGGCCTCGCTCGGTTTTTCGTCTTGATGCTTCTCGTCGTTCACAAAGCCTCATCGCACCATCGGATGCCTGCGTAGCCCCGCTCAACAAGGCGAGCGTATCTCATCGCGCCGGTTTGGCCCGCGGGGATTTTCCTTCGCCGCAGGCTGCTCCCGAGTGACGCGATCACTCTCGGATCAATCTTATCGCGCCCGGGTCACGGTCCCTGCGTCCTCCAGATTTTGCGCCATGCGACCACCGACGTGCCTGGTCATTCGAATCATACCAACAAATGAATTACCGAATACGAAATCTTAGGTTTAATCGGAGGGGCCTAGCGAAGGAGCCGGCTGTGGCACGTGTTCGGCACCTGCTGCGCCAAGCCGCGTCACGTACGCCGCTAACAGCAAGCTAGCGAGTAGCAGGAATGCCGCCAGGAAGTAGGGCGCGCCGGGGAAATGAACGCGGGAGTGAGCCGCAATCGCGTAGGTGAACACTTGGGTGAAGAGAAGCGGGCCGGCCATCCCGGTGAGCGCACGCAAGGAATTGATGGCTCCTTGCAGTTTTCCTTGAGAGGAGGCATCGACGCGGCGCGACATCAGCGACTGAACCGCGGGTGCAGCGATGCCCCAAAGCGCAATGAAGGGGATTGCGGCGAAGACGAGCCATCCGCGAGGGGCGGCCGCAAAGCCGGCAAAGGCAATGGTTCCGAAGACAAGCCCGGCAAGTACACTGCGCCGTTCGCCAAAGCGCTTCACAAAGGGTCCAACCAACGCGCCCGATACGACGGCAGCGCATACTCCGACGACGGCCAGGGAGTTGCCCACGTCGCTATGACTCCAGCGATAGCGATACTCAGTGTAGAGCGCCCACATCGACGGCAGGGAATTCTGGGCCAGATAGTACAAGGTAAAGACGATAGAGAGCCCGGCGAGCTCCGGGTGCGAGCGCAGAAGCGCGAGGGAACCCAACGGATTGGCCATGTGCCAGGCGGACCTGGCGCGCCGCTCCTTGGGCAAGGATTCCGGCAAGACGAAAATGCCGTAGAGCGCGTTGACCAGGCTGAGAATAGCCGCGCCCCAAAAGGGATAGCGCAGATTCACGTTCCCCAGGTATCCGCCGACGGCCGGGCCAATGACAAATCCCAAGCCGAAGGCCGCGGAAATCAAGCCAAATTTTTTGGCGCGCTCTGGCGGCGGGGTGACGTCAGTAACGTAGGCAAACGCTGTGGGAATGTTCGAAGTGGTAATCCCCGAGATGATTCGCCCCACGAACAGCCAGCGCAGCGAAGGCGCCAGGGCCATGAAGATGTAATCGACGCCCAGTCCAAGGCAGGAAAGCAGAACGATGGGACGACGACCGAAGCGGTCCGACCAGCCTCCAATAATCGGAGAAAACACAAATTGCATGGTGGCCCAAGCAAATCCGAAATAACCGATGTAATCGGAAGCGCGGCCAAAGTCTCCGCCTTGAAACTGGCGAATCAGGTCAGGCAGCACCGGCGCAATGATGCCGAAGGCCACCATATCCAGCGCGACCATAACCAGGATGAAAACGAAAGCGCCCGGTCCGGGACCGCCGCTTTGAGGTGGAGAAGGAGTGTTGGTATCCGGCATTCGAGGGTGGCTCCTAGACTTCGAGGATGACGGGAAGAATCAAAGGCCGCTTCGAGGTTTGCTTGCTGATATAGCGCTTGAGGTCCACGCGAATTTTTTCCTTGATGACGCCCCAGTCGGATTTTTCTTCCGCGTTGGATTCCTCTACCGTCTTCATGATGACCATGCGCGCGCCCGCGAGGAGCTCGGTGCCGTTGTCGCTCATCAACCCGCGCGTGACAATTTCCGGCTGCGATTCGAGCTTGCCGGTGTGTTTATCAATTGCAATGATGGGCACGACCACGCCGTCCTCGGAAAGATGCTTGCGATCGCGAATCACCACGTCTTCAATTTCTTCGAGCGAACCGGAGTCCACGCACACTCGCCCGGCGGTCACGGGATCGCGCCGGCGCGCTCCATCTTCCGTGAATTCGATGGACTGGCCATTCTCCACCAGCAAAATTTCTTCGGAAACTGCGCCCAAACTGTGCGCAAGCGCGGCGTGTCGGAACAAATGGCGGTATTCTCCATGCACCGGAATAAAATATTTCGGCTTCACCAATTGCAGCAGCAGTTTCTGTTCTTCCTGGCTTCCGTGACCGGAGACGTGAATGGTTCCCGCCGAATTGTCGTAATAGACAAGCGCGCGCCGCCGGAACATATGATCCAGCATCCGGAAAATGGATTTTTCGTTTCCAGGAATGATGCGCGCGGAGAGAATCACGCTGTCGTTTTCGTCCACCGAAACGAAACGGTGATTGTCCACCGCGATCCGCGAGAGCGAAGACATCGGCTCTGCCTGGCTGCCGCTGGCGAGAATAATGATGCGCTTCGGGTCGAATCCCCGAATGTCCTGGGGACGCACGACCATTCCGTCCGGAATTCGCAGAATTTCCAGCGAGTGAGCGATCTCGATGTTGTCGACCATGCTGCGTCCGACAAACGCGACTTTGCGATTCACGCGGCCGGCAATGTCAATGACTTGCTGAATCCGGTGAATCGAGGAAGCGAAACAGGAAAGAATCACCCGCCGCGGCGCCGAGCGGCACAACTCTTCAATGCGCGGCACGATCGCGCGTTCCGAAGGCGTGAATCCCGGGCGCTCCACGTTTGTTGAATCGCTGAAGAGCGCCAGCACTCCTTCGCTGCCATATTTTGCAAACGTGTGGAGATCGAACGGGGCGCCGCCAACGGGAGTTTGATCGATTTTGAAATC
This sequence comes from Candidatus Acidiferrum sp., assembly GCA_035704085.1. Taxonomy (GTDB): domain Bacteria; phylum Acidobacteriota; class Terriglobia; order Acidiferrales; family UBA7541; genus Acidiferrum. The sequence goes on from DASSXG010000083.1 coordinate 57,858, forward strand.
CCCGGTGTGAATGACCACGCCGAGAGGCGTTCGAATCGCCAGCGCCACACAATCCACGGTGCTGTGCGTCACGGCGATGAATTCAATTTCGTACGAGCCGATTTCCACGAGCCTGCCGGGGAGTACTTCGCGCAGAGTCGTGGATTCAAGAAGACCGGCTTCATCCAGGCGTTTTTTTACCAACGCCAGCGTGAAACGCGTTCCATACACGGGGACGTTCAAGTCGCGAAGAATATAGGGCAGCGCGCCGATGTGATCCTCATGGCCGTGGGTTAGGACGATGGCGCGAACGTTCGAACGGTTTTGCTCCAGGTAGGTAATATCGGGAATGACCAGATCGACGCCTAGCAACTCCGATTCGGGGAACATCATGCCCGCGTCAATGACGATGATGTCGTCACCGAGACGCAGGGCCATCATGTTCATACCGAATTCGCCGAGACCACCGAGAGGAATCGCTGTGAGGGATTGCGAGGTCTTGCTCAATGAGACGTCAACTCCGGGACGTAAACGAGAATCGTATCATACGGCCGTGACTGGTGACTTGCGACTGGCCGAAGGAAATTTGAGCAGACAGCTCAATCAATGAGTGTGCCCGCTACTGAAAAGATGTGCGATGGAGACGAGAATAACGGCGCCCAGCGTCGCTGCGGCCAGAGAGTAGAGAAAGCCGCCGCCAAAGATGCCAAGTTTGACGAATATCCAGCCCCCCAGGTAAGAGCCAATTAATCCCAGAATGATGTCCGTGATGCAGCCGAAGCCGCGCCCGCGAGCAATCTTTCCGGCCAGCCACCCAGCAACCAGCCCAACGAGCAGCCAACCGATCAACCCATGCTGATAACGCACGATGATGAACTGCGATTCAAGCACTGCCGTCATTGCCGCAGCGTGCATGGCGCCTCCTTTGAAGGCTTTGATTGTAGCCGAAGTCGTCTGGAGAACAAGGATCTGTGGGCGCCAAAAGCAATTGTTCTTGCTTCTCTCAACTGGCAGCAGGTTGCTGCTGGGTCATGCAGTGGAGCGTGCCGAGGCCAAGAACGAGATCGCGGCAAGCAATGCCGACGACTTCGCGATCTGGAAACAAGCCGGAGAGCGTGTTGAGGGCCAGGCGGTCGTTTGAATCGTTAAACGTAGGAACGATCACGATTTTGTTGGCGATGTAAAAATTCGCGTAGCTGGCGGGAAGGCGTTGGCCGTCGAAATAAACTGGCGATGGCATGGGCAGCGTTTCGACTCGCAACGGACGGCCGTCTTGATCCTTCATGGATTTCAGCAGAGCGAGATTCTCCTGAAGCGGCGCGTAGTTCGCGTCCTTCGAATTATTCTCCACAATGGTGACCACGGTTGAAGGGTTCACGAAGCGGGTGAGGTCGTCCACGTGGCCGTGGGTGTCGTCTCCGGCGATTCCGTTTTTGAGCCAAACGACGTTGGTTGCGCCCAAATATTCCATGAAAATCTGCGCGTAGTCGTCCTTCGTGAAGCCGGGATTTCTCTCTTGCACCTTGCTCAGGAGACATTCCTCGGTGGTGAGGAGAGTGCCCCGGCCGTTCACATCAATGCTGCCACCTTCCAGAACGACTCGGCGCCCCTTGTGCTGCGGCTGCCAGAGACGGCCCTTTAATTTTTGATTGACGTTGGTGGCGGCCCCCGCGTCTTTCTTGTGATTTGAATACTTGGCCCAGCCATTGAACTGGAAGTGATTGTAGGCAACTTCTCCGGCATCATTTCGAACGCAGATGGGACCGGAGTCGCGCATCCAGCCGCGATCGGTGGGGATGCGGAAAAAATTCACTGCGTCCAGATTCGCGCCGGATTTTTTCAAGATGTTTCGAACCCGCGATTCTGCTGCACGATTTTCCACAAGCAGATATACGCGTTCCACCTTTGACAAGTGCCGGACGATCTCCGCGAAGGCCCAGGGAATGGGGGAGAACTTGCCGGGCCAGTCGGTCAGCTCATGGGGCCAACCAAGCCATGTGGCTTCGTGTGACTCCCATTCCGCGGGCATGCGGAAGCCGAGGGCGCAGGGCGTTTGAGACGGCGGCGCTGATTTCATAGGGAAAAAGAATTTAACACAGAGGTCACCGAGGACACAGGGAACGCAGAGAAGATGGGGGGCATGGAGATGGGAGCGGATTAATCGCCATTCCAGCGATTCAAGATCGACTGATAGGCATCAATGCGGCGGTCGCGCAGAAAGGGCCAATTGCGGCGCGTGTCTTCACTCTTCACAGGGTCACATTCGACGACGAGGATTTCTTCCTTGTTATCGGAGGCCTGAGAAATGACTTGGCCGAAGGGATCAGCGACGAAAGAATTGCCCCAGAATTCCAAACCGGGGTCGCCTTTCTCTGGTTTGCCTTCGAATCCGACGCGGTTCACGACGGCCGCGTAGACGCCGTTGGCGACGGCGTGTGCGCGCTGAATTGTGCGCCAGGCGTCGAGCTGGGCGGCGCCGAATTGCGCTTTCTCATGCGGATGCCAGCCAATGCTGGTCGGATAAAAAATGACTTGAGCGCCGCTGAGGGCAGTGAGGCGCGAGCCCTCCGGGTACCACTGGTCCCAGCAGATTTGAATGCCAATGCGGGCGTACTTGGTATCGAAATTTGGAAAGCCAAGATCGCCGGGAGTGAAGTAAAACTTTTCATAGTAGAGCGGATCGTCGGGGATGTGCATCTTGCGGTATTTGCCGAGGAACGTTCCGTCGGCGTCGAGTACCGCGCAAGTATTGTGATACACGCCGGGGGCGCGCCGTTCGAATAAGGAAACGACGAGCGCCACTTTTTTTTCCTTTGCAATTTGCGCAAGCTTCTCGGTCGTGGGACCGGGAACCGCCTCCGCAAGATTGAAAAGCTCCGCATCTTCGGTCCGGCAGAAATATTCGCCGTGAAACAGTTCGTGCAAGGAAATAATCTGCGCGCCACGGGTGGCCGCTTCGCGGATTTTCTCGATAGCTCGCGCCAGATTTTCATCCGCGTTCTTCGTGCATTTCATCTGCACGAGTCCGATGGTAAATTTGTTGGCCATACTTTTTAGTTTAACATGAGCGCGAATCGTCTTTGCATGCGCGATTTCTCTTTCCTTTGCGGCGCGTTTGTACTAAAAATCTTCAGAACGTTCAAGCGTCATCACGATTCATCAGCAAGATCGACCACATTTGCAACGAAGCACGCAGTTTTTCTCAGTCAAGGAGCCGCGATGGCGAAGCAGCAAAAGAAAACTGTGACCGGGCGAGTGCTGCACGACCCGGTGAAGGATAAACTCCGGCCAATTTTTCCGCTGGACTTGTCCCGCTGCCGAACCATCGACGAACTGGTCCGTGCCATGGGGAACACAGCATTTACCGGGCGGCAAATCGGCGACGCTGCAGACGTGCTGGAAGCCATGGCTCGCGACAAAGACTGCTTCGTGGTGATGACTCTTTCCGGCGCGCTGACGGTCGGCAAGATGGGACTCATTTTTTGCGATCTGATTGAATCCGGCGTTGTCAAAGCCGTTGTCTCGACGGGCGCATTGATGGCACACGGCCTCGTGGAAGCCACCGGGCATTCTCATTTTCGGTACAACCCCAACATGGACGACAAAGAGCTATTTCATGCGGGGTACAACCGCGTTTACGATTCGTTGGAACCGGAGGTCAATCTCGATCATGTGGAAGAAGTGATGGAAATCATCCTCGACGCATGGGATGCGGAAGAGGTGGCTTGCAGCTGGAAAATTCACCGGCGCATCGGCGAGTATTTGCACAAGACGATGCCGGGGCGTGGAATTCTGAAGTCGGCTTACGAACACAATGTTCCCGTGTTTGTGCCGGCGTTCAGCGATTCGGAGTTGGGGATTGATTTCGCGCTGCACAAGATCGCGCGGCAAAGGGACAAGCGGCCACTTTTGCGGTTCGATCCATTTGAAGACTTTGAGAAGTTTGCCGGCATCATGAAGGCGACGAAACGCATGGGTATTTTCACTGTGGGCGGCGGAGTGCCACGGAATTGGTCGCAACAATTCGGTGTTTACGCCGAACTGCTGGCGCGGCGCGGGTATGAGAAACTGCCCCTGAAACGGTACAACTACGGCTTGCGGATTTGCCCGGAGCCCGTGAGCTGGGGAGGGCTGAGCGGGAGCACGTATACGGAGGCGGTTTCCTGGGGAAAATTCGTTCCGCCGGAGGAAGGTGGGCGCTTCGCAGAAGTGTTTGATGACGCGACCGTGGCGCTTCCATTGATTGTTGGCGCGGTGCTGGAGCGGCTGGGTTACTTCAAGCGCGATAAGTAGAGCCAACTTGTAGCCCGGGTGAAAGATGGTTGGGGGAATCGGACGAACTCAATCGCGGCAATCGCAGACAGGAGCAAGCCGTGGCAAAACGAGTGGTGATTGGGGGAATCCTCGGGGGACTAACGATGTTTGTCTGGCTGTTTGTTGCGCATGAGTTTCTGCCGCTAGGCGAAATGGGTGTGCAGGAAATTCCTAACGAAGCCGTGGTGCTCACCGCGATGCAGTCGGCGATACCCCAAGCCGGATTTTATCTCTATCCTGGGTTTGGACTCGGACCAAAACCAACTTCCGAGCAGCTTAATGCGGCTATGCCGGCGCATATGAAAAAGTACGAACAATCGCCTCACGGAATCTTGATTTACAATCCGCCGTCGGGGGCATTTCACTTCGGCACGCTGCTGGGACGAGAAGGTGCTTTAAACTTTGTGGAGGGTTTGCTTGCCGCGTGGCTGCTTTCGTGGGCCGCGCCGAGAAGAGGGTACGCTGCGCGCGTGGCATTCGTTGCGGTAGTTGGGATTCTCGCAGCCGTGACAACCAACGTCGAGTACTGGAATTGGTACGAGTTTCCCATCACATACATCAAAGGCTATATGATTACGCAAGTCGTGGGCTATATGCTGGTGGGCCTCGTCGCCGCCGCATTCGTGAAAGGTGAGTTCGTTGCAAGGAGTTGAAGCCATGGCCATTGCAAAAACGCAGGCCCTCTACGATGTGCATCCCGGCGTGGCGATGGTTCAGAAGTGGGTCGCCGAGCTGAAGAGCAAAACAGGGCGTTCGCTGGAAGAATGGATTGCGCTGGTGAAGAAGGAAGGACCGAAGGACGAAAAATCGCGGCGCAAGTGGTTGAAAACGAAGCATAAGCTGGGGACAAACAGTGCGTGGTGGATCGCGGAACGTGCCGAAGGCAAGGGTGGCGAAGAAGACACGCCTGAAGCGTACCTAGAGGCTGCCGCGGCATATGTGGAGGAACAATATACAGGGTCGAAGGAGAAGCTGCGTCCCATTTTTGAAGAATTGCTGAAGCTAGGGAAGTCGTTGGGTGCCGACGTCAAGGCGTGTCCGTGCAAAACGATCGTCCCGCTGTATCGCCAACACGTATTCGCGCAGATCAAGCCAACGACGAATTCGCGGATCGATCTAGGATTTGCGCTGGCGCATTACAAAGGAAAACTGCCGAGACGGCTGATTGACACCGGCGGGCTCGCCAAGAAAGACCGCATCACACATCGGATTGAAATCGCGTCCGCAGCAGTAATCGACGGCGAAGTGAAGAAGTGGCTGAAGACGGCGTACGATTTGGATATCTAAAGTAGGCTCTCACGCTGGTTCATTCGAGCCCGCTACCATTCAATCGGGCTACTACAGAGTGCGCCTCAGTCGTCTTCGCCGATGAGGATGGCGGCGCCGAGGACGGTAGTCCAGAGTCCGCGCTTGTCCCCGACGGCGGATTGCGTGACGTTCATGGTGCGTACGATCTTGTTGGAGATGCGGTAGACCTCTTTTTTCTCGTCGAAGCTGAGATCCGGGTCGAATTCCACGTTTAGCGTCGTGGCGAGCATTTCCGCGGCAAGTTCTTCGGCGTATTCGCCGGCGACTTCTTCAGTTTCGCCGAAAGAGTGATGCTCGGACAAATATCCGTACATGGATTTGTCGCTGGGAAGCGCGAGGCCAATGCTGGCGGCGATGAGACGGTGCGCCTCTTTGGTGGAATTTTCGCTGATGACGGTGAACGCTACTTGCCCGGGTTTGATATGCTTCAAACCTTCACTGCGCGAGATCAATTTGCAGTTGGGAGGGAAGATCGAGGAAACGCGCACGATGTTACAGGAAGCGATGCCTGCGTTCCGCAGGGCGAGCTCAAAGCTCGAAAGCCTTTCACGATGTTTACCGACGCCTTTGGTGAGGAATATTTTCTTAGCAACGAACGCCATGGTGCCGGTTTGCCGTGCCTCCGTGACTGGGATGAGAAAGAAAAATTTTTCTGCTGTGGAAAAGTAGCAAGAAGGTATCGCAGTGTCAATTCAATTCACATGTGGAATCGGCGAACGAGGCGAGAATTATGAATGGCGGATGACAGCGATCGCGGCGGTGGGAGATGACGAGGCGTTCGAGTTCCGCTACGAAACTCACAATTGTACTCATGGCAGTTTTTGAGGAGATGGGCACGCGCCAGGAAGGGTGTAGGCCGGGCTAATTCTCCGTTACAGCTCTATCTTCACGCCAATCGGAGCGCGTCGGCATGAAGAATTCGAAATGTTCATGCTCGCTGAAAAAAGGTGTCAACTTGCATCCCCGGAACCATCTGCCTATACTGATTTTGCCGCGATCTTTCAGCGCTCCTCCGGCTTAGCGCGACGCAAACCGAGAGGGACTTACGCGGCGGAGAGGGCATGTCCTTCACGGCAACCCAGCCTGACACAAGTTTCTTTCTCAGAAAGCTTCATTCTTTCACTGGCATACTTCCTGTTGGCGCGTTCCTGGCGGAACACTTCTGGTCCAACAGCGCCGCGTTGGTGAGCGCGGAGAAATACAACACGGTTTCGCAGGAGCTACAGACGATTCCTTTCCGGCTTTTCGTGGAATGGGGCGCAATTTTTCTGCCCATGCTTTTTCACGGCGGGTACGGGATTTATATCTGGCTGCGGGGAAAATCAAATGTATCGGCCTACCCCTGGGTAGGGAATTGGCTGTACACGGCGCAGCGGTACACGGGACTGATCGCGTTCGCTTATATTGCCTGGCATTTGTACACCGAGCGGTGGCTGACACACGGCAGGTCCACCTACGCGAACGTCGCAGAAGACATGTTAAGTCCATGGTATTTGACGTTTTTCATCGTTGGCGTCCTAGCCTCGTCGTTCCACCTTGGCGCGGGCCTCTGGAATTTCATGTGCAAGTGGGGGCTGGCCGCAACCGCCAGGGCGCAGCAGGCCGCGGGGCGCTTTGGTGCGCTTGTGGGAGTAACATTCAGTCTCGTAGGCATTTTAATTGTGATTAGCTTCCGGTTCGACTGGCATCCCTTCTCAGCGTACCTGCCAAACAAATGAGAGAGCCAAGGATTATCATTGTGGGCGGAGGTTTGGCCGGCCTGATGGCCACCATCCGCGTTGCTGAAGCGGGAGTGCCCGTCGATCTCTTCTCAATCGTGCCGGTGAAGCGCTCGCATTCCGTGTGCGCTCAGGGCGGCATCAACGCGGCAAAGAACCAGAAGGGCGAAGGCGACACCACCGCGAAGCACTTTGACGACACGATCTACGGCGGCGACTTCCTGGCAAATCAGCCGCTGGTGAAGCGCATGTGCGAAGCGGCTCCCGGCATCATCGATTTGCTCGACCGCATGGGCGTCATGTTCAACCGCACGCCGGAGGGTTTGCTCGACTATCGGCGATTCGGCGGCACGTTGTATCACCGCACGGCGTTTGCGGGCGCGACCACCGGACAGCAGTTGCTCTACGCCCTCGATGAGCAGGTGCGCCGGCATGAAGCTGAAGGCAAAGTCAAAAAGTTCGAAGGTTGCACGTTCTTGTCGGCGGTGATCGACGAGGGCGGGGTCTGCCGCGGGATTTGTGCGATGGACCTGCGATCCATGGAATTGAAAACGCACGCTGCCGACGCGGTGATCTTTGCGACCGGTGGCAACGGCGCCATCTTCGGCCGTTCCACAAATTCGGTGGTGTGCACAGGTTCGGCGCAGTCGGCGCTGCTACAACAGGGAGTGGATTACGCGAACGGGGAGTTTATCCAGGTTCATCCGACGGCGATTCCCGGTGAAGACAAGCTGCGGCTGATGAGCGAATCGGCGCGCGGAGAAGGCGGGCGCGTCTGGGTTCCGCGGAACCCTGGAGAGAAGCGTCCGCCGAGAAGCATTCCGGATGCAGAGCGTTTCTACTTCCTCGAAGAGTGGTATCCAAAGTATGGCAACCTGGTGCCACGCGACATCGCCACGCGCGCGATTCACCGCATCGTCTATCAGGAAAAACTCGGTATCGATGGACAAGCGGCCGTATATCTGGACGTCACCCACATTCCGCGAGAAACGCTGGACCGCAAGCTCGAAGGCATCCTGGAAATCTACGAAAAATTCCTCGGCGTCGACCCACGCGAGGAGCCGATGAAGGTTTTTCCCGCGATGCACTACACCATGGGCGGAATTTGGGTGAACGGCGAGGATCAGGCTACGAATGTGCCGGGCATTTACGCGGCCGGCGAATGTGAATATCAGTACCACGGCGCGAACCGCCTTGGCGCGAATTCTTTGGTCTCTTGCATTTTCGGCGGCGGGATTGCGGGCCCGGCGGCGGTGAAGTACGCGAAGAACCTCGAACAGGGGGCGGAATCCACGGCTTCCTCGGTATTCGACCGGGAGAAGAAGCGGCAGGAAGAGAAGAATCAAAAATTGATTTCGCAGGACGGCACAGAGAATCCCATCACCATGTGGCGGGAACTGGGCGACATTATGACCGAGCACGTGACGGTCACGCGCATCAATACGAACCTGGAGAAGGCCGACGCGCAGATTCGCGCGCTCCAGGAGCGCTACAAGAAGATCAATCTCAGCGACCGCACACGCTGGTCAAACCAGACGCTGAACTTCGCGCGGGAACTGGAAAACATGCTGGTCCTGGCGCGCGTCGTGACACTTGGCGCGCTGGCGCGGAATGAATCGCGTGGCGCGCATTACAAGCCCGAATTCCCAGTGCGCGACGACGCCAACTGGCTGAAGACCACACGCGCGAAATGGGTGAACAACGATATCCAGCTTTCTTATGAGCCGGTGGACATTTCTTTGATCAAGCCACGGCCGCGCCGTTACGACGCAGCCAAATAGATTGCAGCGCCGGATTTGCTCCCGAAGGTTTCGCTGATCGAGGGTTTATGGCAGAAACGAAACAAGTGATCGTCAAAGTAAGACGGCAGACGGGGCCGAAGGAAGGCGCGCGGTGGGAAGAGTTTTCGCTGAGGTGGCGTCCTTCCATGAACGTCATCATCTGCCTGCGCGATATTGCCGAGAATCCCGTGACCCGCGACGGCAAGAAGACCACGCCTATTTCCTACGACTCGAATTGTCTGGAAGAAATTTGCGGCTCCTGCGCCATGCTCATCAACGGGAAGGCGCGCATGGCGTGCTCGGCGCTGGTCGATCATCTCGAGCAGCCCATTCGAATCGAGCCACTTTCGAAATTTCCGCTGGTGCGCGATCTTACCGTGGATCGCCAGTTCATGTTCGAGCGCTTAAAGCGCGTAAAAGCGTGGATTCCGATCGACGGCACTTACGATTTAGGTGAGGGTCCGCGCGTCTCCCCAGAAATTCAGGAGAAGGGCTACCCGCTTTCGAATTGCATCAGCTGCGGAAGCTGTCTGGAAGTTTGCCCGCAGGTAAACGAACACAACGATTTCATGGGAGCTGCCATCATCAGCCAGGTGCGTCTGTTCAACATGCACCCTACGGGAGCGATGAACAAGAGGGAGCGCCTCGAGGCCCTTATGGGTCCCGGCGGCATCCAGGAATGCGCCAACGCGCAAAACTGCGTTCATGCCTGCCCCAAGAATATTCCTTTGACCGAATCCATCGCGGAAGTGAATCGCGACGTGTGGAAGCAGGCCCTGCTTGGCTGGCTGGTAGGGTAAACTCTTTTCGCAATCCTAAACTGAAGTAGATATTCGCAAGAGTCGGGGCGGCAACATCCCCAGCGTGATGGAGCAGTCGAAAAACGTTAGCAAAGAAATGCAGTCAGCACAGTGGGAGAAGAGGGAGACGTGAAATGGTGCGAGCGATTCTGTGCACGGCCGTATGTGCTGCCGCGGGCGTGCTGTTGGCAGGGACGATGAAAGCGGACGGCCTTTCAGAGAAAGCACACAAGCTGCACTTTTCGTCGATCGTGGTGGACACGCACGACGATACGACGCAGCGCTTCCTCGACGGCAAATTCGATCTCGGCCCGCGCAGCGCGGCCGGCAGCATTGATATCCCGCGCATGCGCGAAGGAAACCTCGGCGCGATTTTCTTCTCTGTCTGGATGCCCAGCAAAGTGACCGGGACCGAGGCTGTCAACCGCTCGCTAATCCAAATCGATGCCATCCGCGAACAAGTGCGCAAGCATCCGCAAGACCTGGTCCTCGCCACCACTGCCGCAGAAATCCGCGAGGCTCGGAAGCAAGGCAAGATCGCCGCGCTGATGGGGGTCGAGGGCGGCCACATGATCAACAGCGATCTCGCCGTGCTGCGCAGCTATGCCGCGCTTGGCGTTCGCTACATGACGCTCACGCACAGTGGCAATGACGAATGGGCGGATTCCTCCACCGACAAGCCGGTGCATAATGGCCTCACCGATTTTGGCAAGAACGTGGTGCGCGAAATGAACCGCCTCGGCGTGATGGTGGACATCTCTCACGTCAGCGACAAGACTTTCTATGATGCCCTGGAAGTCAGCATGGCGCCGTTGATCGCCTCGCACTCTTCCTGCCGAAGTATCTGCGATGCGCCGCGCAACATGACCGACCAGATGATGAAGGACCTTGCGGCAAAGGGCGGGGTTGTTCAAATCAACTATCACGTCGGCTTTCTGAGCCAGGAATTTCGCAATGCCGAAAAAGCGGATCCGGAAATGAACAAAGCCATCAGCGCGGAGGTTATGAAACGCTGCGGCGAGAATGAAGGCTGTCAGTTGATCGAGGGTGACCGCATCACGCGCGAGTACGTCGAGCAAGGCAAGCTTCCCGGAGTGGACTGGACGAAAATCATCGAACACATTGACCATGCCGTGAAAGTTGCGGGTGTGGATCATGTGGGCCTTGGTTCGGACTTCGATGGCGCGAACATGCCCTACGGAATGGAGGACGCCACGAAACTCCCGCGCATTACCGAAGCCCTGCTACAAAAAGGCTATTCCGAGGGTGACGTGAAGAAGATTCTGGGAGAAAATACTTTGCGTGTCATGGCGGAAGTCGAACGCGTGAGCGTCGAGCTGAACGCAGGAACACACAAATAGTCCGCAGACTTAAGAAACGCACATCCTGAGGAGAGAGGGAAGTGGAATGAAAAAATTAGCCTTTCTAGTGTTCGCAGGAATACTTGGAATCGCAGCTCAAGCTTTAGGGCAAACGCCTGCTCAGGCACCTGCGGCAGCCCCCGCGAAACCTAGGACCGCCACAGCGCCCAAAACCGGTATGGCCGTCAAGAGCGCGGCAGCGTCGGTCCGCACCTACGATCGGGCTTTGCTTCGCCCTGCGCTGCTGAAAGATAAGGCTCCGGAAACGTTTCAGGTGAAATTCACTACGACGCGCGGAGATTTCACAGCGACGATTACCCGCGCATGGGCCCCGCTTGGCGCGGATCGCTTTTACAATCTTGTGAAACATCATTTCTACGACAACGCCAGCTTCTTCCGGGTCATACCCGCATTCGTCGTGCAATTTGGCATCAGCGCCTACCCGCCGGTCTCCGCCGCATGGGCTAACGCGAATATCAAGGATGAGCCTGTGATCGGCAGCAACAAGCGCGGCTACCTGACCTATGCGAAAACGAGCCAGCCAAACACTCGTTCCACGCAGATTTTCATCAATTTGAAAGATAACGCCGGCCTCGACCGGCAGGGTTTTTCACCCTTTGGCGTCGTGGATGCCGAGGGGATGAAGGTCGTTGAGATGCTTTACGACCAGTATGGAGACAATGGCCCCGACCAGGATCAACTCACCAAGCTCGGTAAGCCATACGTGGATAAGAGCTTTCCGAAGGTTGATACCATCAAGTCTGCGACACTGATCAAACCAGCCGGGGCAGCGGCTCCGGCCAAGGCCAAGCCCGCAGCGGCGCCAAAGCCCCCCGCGCCAGCCTCCAAACCCCAATAAATCCCTTTGGGCAATGATTACTTTTTTGGATGTCATGCATCTAATCTTTGCGAGGCTCTCTCTTTGACTTTGAGAGCGCCCGGAGCGTATTCTTCATTTTGATGAGTACCTGCTGCCAGAGAATGTGTTGTCCATGCGCGTGCAACGCTGCGTGTTGTCTGATGCCCATCTCTGGCCAGAGGAGTTTCCGGACTTAGCTCTAGTTTAATTCAGAAGTTCCGAAGCCCACGTGCCAGAGATGCTGGTTACGTGGGCTTTTTGTTTTTGGAGTAACGAATTTTCGAAGGCAGAAGTTGGGGGCCCGAACCATGAACGTCACCGCATTACCGGAAGTCGAGGAAAGACACAGCCGCGAAGCGATCGAGGCGGAGATTGCGCGCTTTGAAGAGCGCGTGCTGCAGCTTCGCACCGGGGCCATCACCGAGGAGCAATTCCGCCCTTTCCGGCTGAAGCACGGGACGTATGGCCAGCGGCAGCCAGGCTTCCAGATGCTTCGCGTCAAGATTGCCGCAGGGGTTCTCACACCCGCGCAACTGCGCGTCCTCGCCCATATCGGCGACAATTACTCGACAGGCCGCGGCCATCTCACCACGCGCGAGAACATTCAATTCCACTTCGTGAAGCTCGAAAACGTTCCTTCCGCCATGCGCATGCTTGCCGACGCGGGCCTGACGACGCGCGAAGCCTGCGGGAATACGGTGCGCAACATCACCGCTTGCCCGGTAGCCGGAATCTGCACCGGAGAAGCGTTTGATGTTACGCCGTATGCGCTGGGCGTCTCTCGATATCTGCTGCGCCATCCTGAATTTCACGATCTGCCGCGCAAGTTTAAGATCGCTTTTTCCGGCTGCGAAAACGATGGCGATTGCGCAGTGGCGGGGATTCACGATGTCGGCCTGATCGCGCAAGTGCGCGGTAGCAACGGCACGTCGCATCGAGGGTTTAAGGTTCTGGTTGGCGGGGGCTTGGGAAGCCTGCCCACGGAGGCCGCCGTGCTCGCCGATTTTCTGCCGGAAGTGGAGTTGCTTCCCACCATCGAAGCGGTTCTACGCGTCTTCAACGAGACCGGAAACCGCAAGAACAAGTTCAAAGCCCGGCTCAAATTCGTCCTACGGGATAAAGGTATTGACGAACTTCGCCGCCTGGTCGCGGAGAAGCGCAAGGTTTCGACCGCGCCCGCCGAGAAGTTCGTGGTGGCCACGCCGATCCGACCGGCGTTAGTCACCATCGCTCCGACCCCATTGTCGGCAGCAGCTGCCGGTCCGCAAAACGATGGGGAGTACGACCGCTGGACGGAATCGAATCTTACACCGCAGCGCCAGGCTGGCTATGGCGCGATCTGGGTCAAGCTAGCGGCAGGGACTCTTTACACCACGCAGATGCGAGGTCTGGCTGACGTGCTCGAAAAGAACGAGCTGAGAGGCGTTCGGATCGCGGTTATGCAAAATCTCGTGATCCCCTGGGTCCCCTTCGACCGGGTGCGGGCCATCTACGCCGAGCTCCACGCACTGGATTTGGCCACGCCGGGCGCACGCACCATCTCCGACGTCACGGGCTGCCCTGGCGCCACCACTTGCAACCTGGGGATCACGCGCTCTCTCACGCTGGCCGAAGTGCTCTCGCGCGAATTGGCCGGCGAAAATGATCCCGAAGTCCAAAAGCTCCGCATCAAAATCAGCGGCTGTCCGAATTCTTGCGGCCACCATCACATTGCCGACATCGGTTTCTACGGGAACGCAAGGAAAATCGGGGATCAGCAAGCCCCCTATTACCAGCTCTTGCTCGGCGGGCAGGTGAACGCCAATGGCGTGCGTTTTGGGCGTCAGATCATGGCCGTGCCCGCGCGGCCAATTCCCGCGATCATCCGCGAACTGCTTTCGTTTTACAAAGAGTTCCGCGGAAAAGGCGAGTCGTTTTCAGCTTGGTTAGGCCGCACGGCGGACAAGTCTATCGTCGAGAGGCTCCGGCCGTTCGCCGAGACGGAAAATGCCACCGCGGAATTTTTTGTGGACTGGGGCGACACGGAAACGTATTCGCTGAAGCTTGGCCGGGGGGAGTGCGTGGCGTGATGGGCAAGGTCTATCTCATCGGCGCGGGCCCTGGTGATCCGGAGCTGCTTACGTTGAAGGCGGTGCGGATTCTTGGGAATGCGGACGTCGTCCTTCACGATGCGCTCGTGAGCCGTGAAGTTCTCGCGCTGGTTTCCCCCGCGGCGGAGATTCTCGATGTTGGCAAGCGCGCCGGCCGCAAACTGCTTACGCAGGATGAAATCAATTCGCTTCTGATCTCCTACGCGGAAACGAAGGGAATCGTAGTGCGTTTGAAGGGTGGAGATCCCTCGATTTTTGGCCGCGCTGGGGAAGAGCTCGCCGCTTTGCGAAAAGATGGCATCCCATACGAGGTCGTGCCCGGTATCACTGCCGCGATGGCCGCGGCAGCGGCAGCAGGGATCTCGCTCACCGATCGTCGGGCCGCTTCGCAGGTGCTATTCACCACGTTTTCGCGGGGCAGCGAAGGCAGCCAGATGGATTGGGCCTGCGTCACCAGCACGACCACTCTCGTTCTCTACATGCCGGGGCCAGATTACGCCGAAGTCGCCGCCCGTTTGCGTGACGGCGGTCTTCCTGAAGATCTCCCTTGCGTCATCGTCTCCGGGGCATCCGGCCCTCAACAGAAAATCAGGTGGTCCACGGTCGCACGTCTCGCGAGCGAAGAGAAGTTACCGGCTCCGGCCTTGATGATTGTCGGACGTGTAGCCGCGCGGGACGTCGAGCAAATCGGCCAGTCTTTCTGGGGCAGAGATCGCGCAGAGCGCGCCCCGCGAAATGTTTCGGTGATTTAAGAACTCAGGAGGATGGAAATGAGTGCAGAAGAAAAAACAGTCAACGCCGGAAGCCGCTGGAGACTCTCCCTGGACACCTGGGCAGTTCTCGCGGCGTTTCTTGCGGCTCTCTTGATCCGTGCGGGGGTTTTCAAACACGTTCCTTGGTGATTGCTTGGCCATTGTTAGGCGGCCAATTCATTTTCAACTGTTGCTTTTCGGAAACTTCGAACGGAGAAAAGGAAATGGCAGATGCAGTCGTAATTCCCCAGGCGAAGCCGGTGCAACCGGCATTGCAATTCCTTCGCGTCATCCCCGGTGTGCTCTTGCTCGCGGCTATCGGCTACGCCGGAAAGCTATTGGAGCAGAACGTCGGCGCGTATGCCAAAGCGCATCATTGGACGTTTCCCAACATTGAGTATGTTTTATGGGCGATCGTCCTGGGCCTCGTAATTTCTAATACGGTCGGTGTCCTGGAGATTTTTCGCGCGGGAGTCGCAACGTACGAGTTCTGGCTGAAGGCCGGAATTGTATTACTCGGCGCGCGCTTTCTTCTCGGCGACATTTTGAAGCTCGGGGGCATCAGCCTTGTTCTGGTGGCGATCGAAATTACGGGTTCCATTGCTTTCATGACGTTCTTGGGCCGCGCATTCAAGCTCAAGCCCAAGCTGACCTCACTGCTCGCAGTGGGCTCGGCGGTCTGCGGCGTGAGCGCTATCATCGCCACGAAAGGCGCTATCGAAGCCGACGACGAAGACTCTTCGTTTTCCATTGCTGCAATTCTCGCGCTCGGGGCTTTCGCGCTGTTCACGTTTCCTCTGATTGGACACTTTCTCCATCTAAGTGATAAGGCCTACGGCCTCTGGGCCGGCCTGGGTGTGGATAACACGGCCGAAGCTACGGCCGCCGGCGCGTTGTACTCCGACGCCGCGGGCAAACTGGCCGTGCTCGTCAAGTCCACGCGCAACGCCATGATCGGCTTCGTCGTTCTGGCTTACGCCGTTTATTGGGCCAGCCGGGGCCAGGCCAAGACGGTAGGGAACAAGGCCGCATTTCTGTGGCAGAAGTTTCCGAAATTCGTCCTTGGCTTCCTGCTGATTTCGATCCTTGCCACTTATCACGTCTTCACGAAGGACCAGGTGGGCGCGCTTGCGAATCTCTCGCGCTGGGCATTTCTTCTCACTTTTGCCGGCGTTGGCTTGCGCACGAATTTCCGTGAGATGCGCAAGCAGGGACTGCGCCCCTTCGCGGTTGGCGCAATCGGAGAAGTCGTCATCGCCGGCTTTACGCTGGGATTAGTCTACAGTGCCGGAAAAATCTTCGGCTGGTAAACCGTTCCCAGTCGGCCCCAGTCAGAACGAATCTGTATTGGTTGACTACACTCCCAGTACGGTTACCAGTTCTTTCACCGACGCCGCAGATTTTTGCAGCGCCGCATTTTCCCCGGCGGTCAGCTTGATCTGAATGATCTCCTCCGCGCCTTTGGCTCCCAACTTTACCGGCACGCCGACGAAGAGCCCTTTGATTCCGTACTCCCCGTCGAGGTACACGGCGCACGGCAGAATCTTTTTCTTGTCTTTAAGAATCGCTTCCACCATCTCAACCGCCGCAGCCGATGGCGCGTAATAGGCCGACCCGGTCTTGAGAGAATTTACGATTTCCGCGCCGCCTTTGCGAGTCCTCTCCACAATCGTATCTATGCGTTCTTTCGGCAGCAAATCAGGGAGGGGAATGCCCGCGACCGTCGAATACCGCGGCAGTGGCACCATGTCGTCGCCGTGGCCGCCGAGCACGAACGAATGCACGTTTTCCACGCTGACTTTGCACTCCATCGCCACAAAGGTGCTCATGCGCGCAGAATCCAGCACGCCGGCCATGCCCAGCACGCGATTCTTCGGGAACCCGCTCACCTTGAACGCCGCTTGCGCCATGGCGTCCAGCGGGTTCGTCACGATGACGAGGATGCAGTTCGGCGAATGCCTTACGATCTGCTCGACCACGGCCTTCACAACGTCGTAGTTGGCCTTCAGCAAATCGTCGCGGCTCATTCCCGGCTTGCGCGGAAATCCTGCGGTGATGACGACAACGTCGCTTCCGGCCGTCGCGGAATAATCTCCCGTCGCCGTCGTAATACCGACGACGTGAGAGTCCGCTCCCGTGATCGGCCCGGATTCCATCATGTCCAGTGC
Organism: Candidatus Acidiferrum sp.; assembly: GCA_035704085.1. Classification (GTDB taxonomy): domain Bacteria; phylum Acidobacteriota; class Terriglobia; order Acidiferrales; family UBA7541; genus Acidiferrum. The sequence goes on from DASSXG010000083.1 coordinate 74,988, forward strand.
TTTGCCTGCGGGCGGCCCGTCTAGAATATCCGTCAGCACCACGTCCGCCAAATCTTTGTCCACGATCCGCTGCGCCGTGGTTGATCCCACGAAACCGCCTCCGACGACCGTCACCTTTTTTCTGCTCATGCCGCTCCTCGTTCTTATCAGAGTCCTTCTCTTGTTCTTTGCGCCTCTGTGTTAAGTTTTTCTCTCTTTTTTCTCTAGCGCGCCACAGCGCGGCCCTGCATATTCTCGATAATCGCCGACGCAAACGCCGTCGTCCCGACCTTCGTTGCCCCCGGCATCAGCCGTTCGAGATCGTACGTCACACGCTTCTGTTGAATCGTTCGCGCGATACCGTCTTCGATAAGCTTCGCGGCCTCCGTCCATCCCAGGAACTCAAACATCATCGCGCCGGAAAGCATCACCGAACTTGGGTTAATCACGTCTTTGTCCGCGTACTTCGGCGCCGTGCCGTGCGTCGCTTCGAACACGCCGAAACCATCGCCAATGTTCGAACCGGGCGCGATGCCCAGGCCGCCGACCTGCGCCGCGCACGCATCCGACAAATAGTCACCGTTCAAGTTCGAAGTGGCCAGCACGCTGTATTCATCCGGCCGCAGCAGCATTTGCTGAAATACGGAATCCGCGATCCGATCGTTAATCATCAATTTCTGCTTCCACTGTCCTTTGCCGTGCGTGGAATAAATCGCGTTCAGAGTCGCTTTCGCTTCGTCGTAAACCGTCTTCTTGAATGCCTCCGTGGCCTGATCGAGTCCGGGTTCGATCAGCGCCGCGTTCTGTTCCACCGTAAGAGCGGGATTTTTGTCCACATTGTCTACGATCCAGCTCTCGCGCTCCGTGATCGTCCGCGCTCGGAACTCTTCCCGCGCCAGCTCATAACCCCAGTCGCGAAACGCTCCTTCCGTAAACTTCTGAATATTTCCTTTGTGCACCAGCGTTACGCTCTTCCGCTTGTTGGCGAGCGCATACTTGATCGCCCGCCGCACCAGCCGTTTGGTTCCCGTGGGTGAGATGGGCTTGATCCCCACGCCGGAATCCCAGCGAATCTGTTTTTTTCCGTCTTTCAGCATTTCGTTGTTCAGAAATTCCAGCAGCTTTTTCGCTTCTGGCGAACCCGACTTCCACTCGATCCCGATGTACACGTCCTCGGTATTCTCACGGAAGATAAACACATCCATTTTTTCCGGCTCACGCACCGGAGAAGGAACACCCTGGAAATACCGCACCGGCCTCTCGCACGAATAAAGATCGAGCAACTGCCGCAGCGCCACGTTGAGCGAGCGAATCCCCCCTCCGACGGGCGTCGTTAGCGGCCCCTTAATAGCCACGCGAAAATCCCGAATTGCATCCACGGTCTCGTTCGGCAGCCATTCATGGAACGTCTTGAACGCCTTCTCCCCTGCGAAAACTTCAAACCACGCCACGCGCCGCTTGTCGCCGTATGCCTGTTCCACCGCGGCGTCGAACACGCGCCGCGACGCTTTCCAAATATCGCGGCCGGTTCCGTCGCCTTCGATGTAAGGAATAATCGGCCTGTCCGGGACCTGCAATTCGCTGCCGCTGTAGCCAATCGGCTTTCCCTCGGAGGGAATGGCGATGCCATTGTACGAACTCTTCATGGAAACAACTCCTTGGATAATGTTCGACTGCCCGGCGGGCAGGAAAGGTAAGGGCTGCGCCGCTCCGCGACAACTGCCTCAAAACTGGGCAGGCTCTGCTGAATTGGAGAAGATATCATATCCGCGCACGTAGAGAGTATAATCGCGCCGGATTTCAGTTTCGCGAAACAGGAGATGAAATCATGATGATGGATTGGAACCAATACCATAAGGAAATCGGCGCCCGGTTAGGCGACCTGATGAAACTTTCGCCGGACACGGTTCGCGGCTACCAAACTCTCGGCGCTGCCAATTCCAAGACCAGCAAGTTAGGCGAAAAAACGCGCCAGCTCATTTCGCTCGCTGTTGCCGTCACCACCCATTGCGATGGCTGCATCGTCGTGCACACCGACGCCGCCCTTAAAGCCGGCGCAACCAAAGAAGAAATCGCCGAAGCACTTGGCGTCGCCGTCGGCATGAACGCGGGTGCCGCACTCATCTACTCGACGCGCGTCCTCGACGCCGTCGATGCAAAGTCGGCTGCAGCCCACGGCGCCTAGCCAGACTAGTCTGGGTTAGACTAGTCGTAATACTCCTGGCCCAGGTGGGTGATCAGGTCTTCGCCCTTCATCCAGCGCAGCGTGTTCTTCAGCTTCATGGACTGGATGAACAGATCGTGCTCCGGATACAGGCCCGGGGCGGTCATCGGCGACTTGAAATAAAAACTGAGCCATTCCTGTATGCCACGCATGCCCGCGCGTTGCGCCAAGTCGAGAAACAGCACGAGATCCAGAACGATCGGCGCCGCCAGGATGGAATCCCGGCAGAGAAAATCCACCTTGATCTGCATGGGATACCCAAGCCATCCGAAAATATCAATATTGTCCCAGCCTTCTTTGTTGTCACCGCGAGGCGGGTAATAGTTGATGCGCACCTTGTGGTGCATCTTCCCGTAGAGCTGCGGATACAACTGCGGCTGCAAGATGTATTCCAGCACACTGAGCTTGGATTCCTCCTTGGTCTTGAAGGAACCGGGATCCTCAAGAACCTCGCCGTCGCGGTTACCAAGAATGTTGGTTGAGAACCACCCGTCTAGCCCCAGCATGCGTGCCTTAAACGCCGGTGCCAGCACCGTCTTGAGAAGCGTCTGCCCCGTCTTGAAGTCCTTCCCACAAATGGCCACATTGTGGTCGTGCGCCAGCCTCTGGATGGCTGGAATATCCACGCTGAGATTCGGCGAGCCGTTCGCATACGGCACGCCGCTGGTCACCGAAGCCCACGCGTAAAGCATGGAAGGCGCGATCGCCGGGTGATTCGACTTCATTCCTTCCTCGAACTTCTCCGGTGTCGAGTGCACATCCTCGGGCTTCACGAATGATTCCGTCGAGCCGCACCAGCAAGTCACCAGCCGCGATACGCGCGATGTCTTTCGAAAATTCTCGATGTCTTCCTTGATCTGCAGAGCCAGCTCGTATTTGTTCTTGCCCTTCTTGATGTTCGGCCCATCGATCAGTTTCACAAAGTCGTGGTCAAACACCGCCTTCATCGGCTTAATCGTGGAGAGAAACGGCTTCACCTTTTCCAAATCCTGCGGATTCAAAACGCCTGCGTTGGCCGCGGATTGGTACGCGTTGTCCTTGAAAATATCCCAGCCGCCAAAGGAGAGATCTTTCAGTTCGGCCAGCGCCACGAATTTGTGAATCAGCGGCGAGCGCCCCTCCGTGCGCTTTCCCAGGCGAATCGTGCCCATTTGCGTGAGAGACCCTACCGGCAGCGCTTTGCCCTTTCGAACGAGTTCCACTCCCGCCATAAAAGTGGTGCTGACAGCGCCCATGCCCGGGAGCAGAACTCCCAGTTTTCCCTTAGCAGGCGCTATCTTAGAAGGCTTTTCCATGCCACTCCTTTGGATGAACGACCGCAGTGCGATCGACAGAAAAATAGAATTAGATCAAGAACTGCTGCAGCAGAAGCGTGCTGCGTCCCCAAACAAACTAGTAATGATGAGGGAAGAGCGGAGGATTTGCAAATCGCGTCTCTTCCTACGCGTCGGCCCTCGTGCGGCGGAGTTCCCTTACCAAATAAACCACCACCGCGACGTTGATCAGCAAGGCAAAGATCCTTCCCAAGCTCACATGCTTTATGATTACGTACATTTCGAGGGGCATCAGCGATGCCGTAGAGATGATTGTGAAATATTCCGCCCAGCGCTTCGCCAATGCCAGGCCGACACCTTCGGTCAGAAAAATCGCCGAGTAAATGAAAGTTCCCACGCTGAATTCTTTCAGGCGCCGTTCGTCGAGCATAGGCAGCTTTTCCAACAGCCGGTGTATATAGTAATTGTGAGGATCCCCTCGGAACACGTTGATCCAGTGCTCCACGATTTCGGCAACGTCTTTGTGCAGCAATTTGAGCACGCCGATGCCCAGAGCCAGCAGCGCAAAACCCTTTAGCAGTTTGAAGGCAGCGATCAGCCGCAAGCCGCGGCTATGAGAAGCTTTTTCAGGCATAGAATCACTGGCCGGGCATTGTATCCCAGATAGCGGGACCGCCCCTTACACACCGTTCATGGAACAAGCGCTCGAGGCTTGTTTGGAATCCTTTAGCACGGTCAAGTATTTTGCTGAGTAGCTTATGTCATCCCGAGGAACCGATGTGTTCGCCGAAAGATCTCAACTTAAAACGGTGCGCTGGCAGTATCCATCCTTCCACTACGCAAACAATCCGCGAGGACAAGCAGGATTCAATGGTCGATCATGGACGCCGGGTGTGCGAAGAACCAATCGAGCCGGCCATGGTTATGCCAACCAAGATGAGGATAGCGGCAAGTAGGGCATAAACAATCATGCAAGTCTCCCGAAGTCTTACAAGAGAAGCGTGCAAGTGACCCACCAAATGTTAAACCTTGTGTTTTCATCATATTGCGAAAAGTCGTCAGTGAAAAAAGCTGCCAAATGAGGACAACTGATGGGCAAATCCCACCACGCCTTGGGTAATGGTACGATACATGGCCCTCCCGTCGAATTCTTCGAGGGGGCCGAAGCGGCTGGGGTGGTAACGTTAGCTCTTGCTCAGCCGGATCGACCCATCCCCAGTATGAATCGTCAGCGGCTGGCCACCACCGTTCATCTTTCCGTGAACTTGCGATTTGCTGAAAGTGCCTTCGACCGTCACCGGGATACCCAGGCTGATGTGTCCGTCTCCGGTTGTGGCATCAATGTCTGCTTGGAACTCCGCCGGCAGCACGATGTCTACGCTTCCATCCCCCGTCCGGATCGACCAACTGGAAGCCATCTTTGACCCGGGCTGCACTCGCGTGTCCACGCTGCCGTCCCCAGTCTTTACGTTCACGGCGTCAAATCGGCCGACAATGCGTATGTGGCCGTCGCCAGAGTCGGCTTCCACTTTGCCATCCAGGTCCCGCGCTTCAATCGATCCGTCTCCGGTACGGAGCCGAATGTCACCTTTCAAGCCCTCTACGGTAATACTCCCGTCGCTGGTGTGCAGGTCAATGTTCCCGTTGAGATTGTTAGCTTTGACGGAGCCGTCCCCCGTCTGCACCTGGAGATCGCCATCCCGTGGCATCCGCACTTCAATATGAAGGCCCGTCGAATTCTTCCCCCAGCCAATAGACCAGCCCCAATGTCCCGTCATCCGGGCGCTCAGTTCGACCCTATCGCCATCCTGTCGCGAATCCACTCGCAGGTTCTTACCCAGCTCAAGTCCTTGATACTCGACCCGAAATTCGACCTGCTTGGAGTCACTCGTCGTTATCTGCACACTTCCGTCGTTGGTATCCACGTGGACATTCGGCCTACCAGTCACCGCATAGGACTTTACTACTTCTTCGGCGCGCGCTTTCGGCACAACCGCTGCGGCCGCGGTCAGAGCGGCACACGCGATACTCAGCCGGATCGCATTGGCTCGGCGAGAATGTAGGGTCATGGATGAAAACCTCCGTAATTTGCCCTTCTACAGCAAGATACGGGAATGGGTCTCGAAATGTTCCTTATGAACCTGATTCGTGAACCTCATCTCTGGCCTTTCGCGGCATGTTTCTTGTGCGCGGCTCCCGGCTTGGGCCGGAGTGCGCCAAGAAACTCCGCCGCCGGCAGGGTATTGACCACGTTCTTCTTCTCCAACCAGCCTCGCCGCGCCATTGTCACGCCGTACCGGATGAACGCGAGGTTGCCGGTATTGTGCGAGTCGGTCGAAATCACGACTTTGACTCCACGTTCCTTGCACATTCGCAAATACACATCCTTTAAATCCAGGCGGTCCGGGTAGGAGTTGCACTCCATCGCCACTCCGTGTTTGGCGCAGGCATCGAGGACTCTTTCCATGTCGTAATCGAATGGATCGCGTCGCAGAAGCAGGCGGCCAGTCGGGTGGGCGATGATTTGCGTGTAAGGATTCTCCACGGCGGCGAGATAACGTTCCGTCATTGCCGTGCGGTCCAGGTTGAAGTAAGAATGAATGGAGCACACCACCACGTCGAGCTGCGCGAGTATCTCGTCGGAATAATCCAGCGAGCCATCCTTCAAAATATCCACTTCCGAACCGACCAGTACCCGGATCCCCAGATCCTCGTCATTGGCCGCGTGGATTTTCTTGATGTGCGCTGCCATGCGCTTCTCATCGAGGCCGTTCGCCACCGTCACCGCCTTCGAATGATCGGTGATCGCAATGTACTGGTGGCCCAACTGCCGCGCGGCTTCCGCCATTTCCTCAATCGAGTTTTTCCCGTCACTAGCGGTCGAGTGCATCTGCAGGTCGCCCTTCACATCCGCCAGCGTGATCAGATGCGGTAGCTTGTGGTGTTCGCCGGCCGCGATTTCCCCGGTGTTTTCGCGCAGTTCTGGCGGAATGAAATCCAGCTTGAGTTTCGAATAAATTTCTTCTTCGGTGCGGCCCGCGACGCGCTTCTCTCCCTTCAGGGTAGCCAGCGCGTATTCGTTTAGCGTGTAGCCCATATCGTTGGCGCGGCCGCGCAGCGAAACGTTGTGTTCCTTCGAGCCGGTGAAGTAAAGAAGCGCTGCGCCGAAATTCTCTTTTTCCAGCAGCCGCACATCCACTTGCAAGCCATCCTTCAGTGTGAAACTGACCTTGTTCTCCCCGTGCGCCAGTGTCTGGTCAATCTCCGGAAACTCCAGAATGTGTTTCGCAAGCGCGTCCACCTGCTTCTGCGAAGTGTGCCCATCACTCAAAGTAACCAGCAAATCGAGGTCACCGACCGTCTCTTTGCCACGTCGCAGCGAGCCCGCGGGAGCAACCGATTCCACCGCTTTGCCCGCCTTCTTGATGTGCGCCGCGATTTCCATCGCGGCCGCTTCCGCTGTGCTCAGGAGAAAACGCCCCGTCGACTTCTTGAAAACCTCGACGGCCTTCAAAATGTTTTGTTCGCTCTTCTCGCCAAAACCCGCCAGGTCGCGCAGCTTGCTTTCTTTTGCTAATTTCTCTACATCGGCAACCGTGCCTGCCTTGAAGTGTGACCATAGAAACGCGACCTTCTTCGGTCCCAGTGATTGCAGTTGCAGCAGGTCCAGGATGCTGGCCGGGTATTTCTTCAGCAGTTTTTTGCGCAGGCTGTAGTCCCCGGTCTTTACTATCTCCTTTAGGTGCTCGACCATGCGGTCCCCAATCCCGGGAAGCTCCTTGAGTTTTTCCGGCTCCTTCACCAATTGCTCGATGGATTCGGGCAATCCGTCGATCAGTTCCGCCGCTTTTTCGTAACTTCGGTACCGGCCGATGATGGCCCCATCAATTTCCAGGAGTTGTGCGGTGTCTCTAAGGATGCGAGCGATCTGTTTGTTGTCCATAGTGCAGAGATTATAAGCCCTACTGCGGGGAATAAATAAAACACAGCAGGTCAAGGAGATAAAAGAGCAGAAATCATCTGCCCGCTATTTGCAAGCGGCAAAAGTGCAAGCTGCAAACGGCATTCACACAGCACAGCAGCTCAATGATAATCGAGTTCTATCTGTTCCACTTGGGGGCACATCTTCCCTTTTGGAACACCCCTTCCTGCACACCTCAATGAACCCCTCCCAGCGGGCTGGAATTCTCCCTCATCTGACGACTTAAGAGCCAACTGTTCTCGTCGGTTGGGCATTGGGTTGCACTTGATTTTAGATAGGCGGAGCTATGGACTTATCGGAGAAAAAGTAAATGAAGAGGCTCCTTGCTCTCTTTGTCGCGCCAAGCCTCTTCTTTTTTGCGGTGGCAGTTTCGGCTCAACAGAAGCCACCGCTGCGACTTTTGCAAACTATCCCACTGCCAGACCTCAAGGGCGGTGATTTCGACCACTTCGATATCGATCTTGCGAGCAACCGTATATTTCTAGCGGCAGAAGACAACGATGCCGTGGAGGTGTTTGACATCCGCACGAACAAGCTGATTCATACGATCCGGGACTTAGATACGCCTCATACATTGCTTTATCTTTCCGTAGCCAAGCAGCTTTGGGTTGTTGACGGAGGTGACGGGTCAATCAAGATTCTTGATGGCGGCACGTATTCGGTAATGGAGACCGTAAAGCTAGCCATTGGCGCGGACTCTGCAGTCTACGATGCGCCGAGGCACCTTCTGTACATCGCTGCTGGCGGCGAAGACGCAAAGATGAGTTTTTCCTTGATCAGCATTGTAGACACGAGTACTCGAAAGCGCGTAGGCGACATAAGGGTAGAGTCAACCAATATCGAAGCCATGGCGATTGACAAGACCGGCGCAAGGCTATTTGCCAACGTGAGAGACCGAAACCTTGTCGCGGTCATCGACACGGCGAAGAGAACTGTGACTTCCACCTGGCCTTTGGGCGAAGTCCGCGGAAACACGCCGATGGCCCTGGATGAGGCCAATCAGCGCCTCTTCGTTGTCGGTCGTAAGCCGGCAAGACTCATTGTCCTGGATTCCGACTCGGGGAAAATAGTTACTACGCTTCCGACCGCTGAAATTACAGATGAAATGCTTTTCGATGCGGCGAGTAAACGAATCTACGTTGCCTGCGACGAATTCGTAGTGGTCTACCTACAGCACGACCCCGATCATTACGAAGAGCTGGGCAGGATTCCGACCGGCTATCGGGCAAAAACGGGGATCCTGGTACCTCAGCTAAAACGCTATTATGTCGCTGCCCCCCGGCACGGGCAACACGTAGCGGAAGTCAGAGTCTATGAAGTGCAATAGCCGAAACTCGGGAATTGGTCTGGTCGAAGCGGCCAGCTCTCTGCAATCGGTCTCGAGATCGCAGCCAATCAGAGATGCTAGCGAGTTCAGCGACTTTTGGAGGGGACCGCGGGGGAAATTAGATGCGTTGGTCTCAAGATCTATCCATCCGTAAGAAGCTGCTAGGCATTGTCATGATCGCCTGCGGCACCGCGTTAGTTTTGGTGGCCGTCCTATTCACGCTCTATGATCGGGCCACTTTCCTTCGCGAGAAAACACAAGATCTCATTGCCGCCGCCAGCATGATTGGATCGAACAGCACTGCCGCGCTGAGTTCTCACGACATAAGGCTAGCCCGAGAAGTCCTGAATGCGCTCCAGGCAAAGCAACACGTAGTCAGCGCCTGTATTTACGACTCGGATGGCACCGTCTTCGCGAAGTACAGCCGGAGCCTGACTCATGTCGATTATCCTTCACCTCCTACAACTCAACAAGATGGACCCAAAATCGTTGCCCGGCGCATGATATTGTTCCAAGACATCGTCCTCAATGATGATCGCATCGGCAAGATTTACATCGAGGCAGACCTAGAGGACCTGGATGACCGATTACGCCGATTCGTGCTGATTGATCTCTTTGTTCTGTCGGGTTCGCTGGCGGTCGCGTTCCTGTTGTCTTATCGGTTGCAGCGCCTTATTTCGGAGCCGATCCGCGAGTTAACAGAGACGGCCGCGGGGCTCTCCGCGCATGAAAACTATTCCATACGGGTGACGAAGAGAAGCAATGACGACATCGGGATTCTTGTCGGTTCGTTCAACCAGATGCTGGAACGCATTCAAGAGCGCGACGGTGCGCTTAAGAGTGCCAAGGATCAACTGGAACTCCGTGTACAAGAGCGGACAGAGGAGTTACAGGCGGAGGTTACCGAACGAGAGCGGGCCGAAATGGAAATGCGCCGTGCAAAAGATGCGGCGGAAGAAGCCAGCCGTGCTAAGGGCGAATTTCTCGCCAACATGAGCCACGAGATTCGGACCCCGTTGAATGGCGTCATGGGAATGACCGGCCTGGCGCTGGAAACCGAACTTACCTCGGAACAGAGGGAATACCTCGAGACCGTGAAGACATCAGCGGATTCCTTGTTGACGGTAATCAACGACATTCTTGACTTTTCCAAGATTGAAGCGGGAAAGATCGACCTCGAAGCGATTGATTTCGACCTGCGCGATTGTATTGAAGGAACACTCAAGACGCTCGCCTTTCGGGCCGATGAAAAGGGACTGGAGCTCCTCTGCGAGATCGCCACGGACGTGCCCGAAGTTGTGCGGGGGGATTCCATCCGTCTCCGCCAGGTCCTAATCAACCTCGTCGGTAATGCCGTTAAGTTTACGGACGAAGGTGAGGTGGCGCTGAAGATTCAAGTCGAAACTGCGTACGGGGAGGATCGCATCCTTCATTTCATAGTTTCCGACACGGGGATCGGAATTCCGTCGGAGAAGCAAAAACATATCTTCGATCCATTTTCGCAAGCGGACAGTTCGACAACACGGAAATACGGCGGAACCGGCCTGGGGCTCAGCATCTCGGCGCACCTGGTCGAGATGATGCGCGGGAGAATGTGGGTTGAAAGCGAAATAGGCCGTGGGACCCAGTTCCATTTCACGGTGCGTTTGGGAGTCACAGATTCGAGACCGGTCGAAGTCGGTACCGCATCCCCACCGGAGATCTTGCGAGGCACGAGGGTCCTTGTGGTGGACGATAATCGCACGAACCGGCGGATACTGGAAGGGATGCTCAAGCGGTGGGAGATGCGCTCGACGTCGGCGGCAAGCGGAGATGAGGCTTTGGCGCAACTGTCCTCGGCCCATCAAGCCGGCGACCCCTACGCGCTCATCCTGACAGACATGCACATGCCGAAGATGGATGGGTTCAGGTTAATTGAACAAATCCGGCAAAGGTCGGAATTGTCCACGGCCATAATCATGATGCTTACGTCGGCGGGACATCGAGGCGATGCGGCACGTTGCAACGAACTTGGGGTTGCTGCGTACCTGCTGAAGCCCATCCGGCAATCCGAATTGCGCGAGGCTATCGCACGCGCGCTGGGAGCCGTACAACAAAAAGGCGCGATTCCTCTCATCACCCGATACTCTTTGCAGGACGCCCGCGACCCTTCCGCCATCTTGCGCGTATTGCTCGCGGAGGACAACGCAGTGAACCAACGGCTGGCAGCGCGGTTGCTTGAGAAGAGGGGACACCGCGTTACGGTAACAGCCAACGGGCGCGAGGCTCTCGATGCACTTGAAAAAGGAGCCTACGACCTGGTCCTCATGGATTTGCAGATGCCCGAAATGGATGGCTTTCAGACCACCGCGGCCATACGGGAAAGAGAGAAAGACAACGGTACCCACTTACATGTAGTAGCTTTGACTGCGCACGCCATGAAAGGCGATCGGGAACGATGCCTGGCCGCAGGGATGGATGGGTATCTGTCCAAACCGATCCGTCCGACGGAACTCGACGAACTCTTGGAGAGTTGTCTAGTACGACGGGCTGAAACCGTCCAAGCACTTGAAACCTCGAAACAAAGCAAGTAATTCCGACGGGTCTTGATAGTTGCCTGCCTTCCGGCCAGATCCATCCCCGAAACGTGCGTTGCAGCAAATAACCAGCAGAATGAAGAGAATCGCCATCTGGGCAGAGTTTCGGAGAATCGAGCCAGAAGCCTGGCTGCTTGCGTAAGCTCGACTGCAACTGCTCCGATGTTTTCTTCGAGGCGGCAACTTGTGGGGAAGGATCTCCCGCGCGTGTCCCAGTTTTCTGACCGGCACCTGATAATCAAATCGACTCGGCCGGACGAACACTGGTCGGTTATGTGGGAACATTACTGGCCGATTCTGCAAAGGCTACCTTTTGCAAGAAGTCGGCAGAAGGAGGAACGATCTTGAGTAAACAATCGAACGCAGCACAGCAGTTGATCGGCAACTTTGCTCCCAAATTGGTTGAACTCACGGACCGAGTGCTTTTCGACGACGTCTGGGAACGCAAGGACTTATCACCGCGCGATCGCAGCCTCATTACGGTGGCCGCGCTAATTGCCATGAATCGTTCGGACCAGTTGCGATTTCATCTCCGCAAAGCGGTGGAAAATGGTGTAAAAGTGCAGGAACTGATCGAGGTAATCACTCACCTGGCGTTTTATTCAGGCTGGCCCAACGCCATGAGCGCCATCCTGATCGCCAAGGAGCTCTTTTCTAGAGCCTGAAAGCGACGTCCGGCGTGGCGAAAAATAAGCGCCCCCCGACGCGCCAGAACATCTAAGCTAGCTAATACTTAGCTTCAGGAGTGCACATGCCAGCGCGGAACGATGCTCTAAGAGATCGCCTTTCCCGGTATCGCGAAATTAACATCACCGTGACCGGCAGAAAGTCAGGACGCACCATCTCTATCCCGGTCTGGCTCGTATTGGAGAGCGACAAGGTTTACCTTCTGCCGGTACAAGGGTCGGATACGCAGTGGTACAGGAACGTGCTCAAGAATCCATCGATTTGGATCGATCCGGGCGGCATGGGCGCTGAATTCAAGGTTGTTCCCGTGACTGACGCCAAACAGGTCACGTCCGTGGTAGAGAAATTCCGCACCAAGTACGGGCCCAAGGACGTAAAGAAGTACTATTCAAAGTTCGACGTTGCCGTCCTCGCCCAAATGCAATGACTGCCAGCGTGATTGAAACCAGCCGACGGCGGGTGGTGGTTCCACACCTTCGCAATCACTGTGCGGGACCATCAGGTGGGAGGTTTCAACTAACCTGACGGAGTGAACCGCTAGAGTGAGACAATTTGGTGATGCGCACTTCGCAGGATTTGTTCGCCAGAGGTCAAAAGGAAGTAGGGCAGCTGAAACCTCAAACGACCTACGGGACAAAGATGGTGGCGTCTTAGGCCACATAACAGAGGTTTGATTTCTTATGGCAACACCCTACAGGGATCCAAGTATCGAGGAGTATCTGCTCAAGCGGCTGATGCCGCTGGAAGGTGCGATTCCGCATCTCCCAGGAATCGAGATGTACGGAAATTCTATTCCCGCCGGAACCGTCGGCGGCGACCTGTTTGAATACATAAATTTTCAGCAGCGTTACGATATCGGTGCACGGATTCAACGAGCTCAGAAGCTATCGGAGGAATTTCTCGAGCCCCTCCCGCCAGGCGAGCCGCTCCGTAATTGGGTCGACGACCATGTGGAATGGTTGAAATCAAGGCCGGGTTACACGTCCGAAATGGAAACGGAGTACAGGCGCGCGCGAAGCTCGGAGCAGATACGGGTCGCCGAAGACCTGCAGGACCTCTATAGCACGGCGGGCGTTCTGCTGGTGGACGCTGAAGGACATGGAGTTATTTCCGCGAAGATTGCCTCCACCGTCCACGACACATTTCATGCTTTCATGCTTGCCGAACTCGATCGCCGTGGGAAAACGACTCCGGAGCTATTTGAAAAGATCAATCTACGATTGGCGCAATCCGTTACCGCTCGGAATGCGCTGGGCAGAACTGAGCAGGAGTACGCGCGCGAGATTGCGACTATGCTTTACGGCGAAGTGGATCCCTCCGGCCATTTCCGGTTCGTGAATTTCGGACATCCGCCCCCGCTGGTGTTCTCGGCAGAATGGCGCAAGTTCGTAGCGCTTGATAAAAGCCGCATGGTGCAATTCATGCCGCTCGGCCTGCAGATTCCCGAAGATTATCCGGACCGAAACCGGTATTTCTCAATGGAATTCCGGCAGCGGCGAGCGAACTCCTCCGATGTCGCCGAGATCACGCTGATGAGTCCGGGAGACATTCTTTTCCTTTACACCGACGGAGTCTACGACGGCAGCGACAAAGAAGAACGCCAGCAACTTGAAGGGGTGATGCGTGAGCACTATCGCGAACCAGCAAAGGAAATCTGCAATGCATTGCTGGAATACGCTCTAAGGAAGGACGACCATCTACGCCAGATTGGCGAACCAGACCGTATTGATGATAAGACGGTGTTTATCATCAAGCGAAACTGAATCATGACATGGTGTATCGTTTTAGCCCGGCGACAGTCTCTCCCCGCCGATTCCGGGTGGTGACGGGCAAATCGGAAGTAATCCACTTTGACGGAACGCGCTATCCGTAGAAGTGACGCATTTGGCGTCCCCAATTCGAGCCGCCACGCGAGATAGCTCCCGGATTGTCGGCAAACCGGAAGTGATTCGGAGAAACGGCCCAGTGCTCGCATTACTTCTGGGTTGCCCGTCACTCGGGCGCAATGGTAACCGATTTCGCTAACTCCGGACGCCAACAGTCGATTCTGCGCATTGACTTTTCCTTGCTGCGGAGAGTGCGTCAACTAATACGTCCATCTCTTTTTTTGTGTTGTATAGGTAGAGAGAGGCGCGCACAGCTTCCGAGAAGCCTAAGCGCTTGAGTAGCGGCAGGGCTGCAAGATCGCCGCCGCGTAGTGCAATTCCACGCATGTCCATCGCGGAGACCAGTTGCTGAGCAGGCATGTTGCTCATAACAAAAGAAAAAAGCGAAATCCGCCCCTCAGGAGGTGCCTCGCCTAACAGCCGAAGGCCGGAGACGCTAGCCAGGCGGGCTACGGCATAGGTGATCAGCTCTACCTCATCTGTCCGCAGCTTCTTGTAACCTAATGATTTGAGAAACTGGAGCGCAGAGGCGAGACCGATGGCTCCCGAGGCGTAGGGAGTCCCAGCGCCGAATTTGTAACCACCGTGCGCCAACTCTGCCGCATCGAGGCTGACGTTGTGCGCCATGTTGCTGCCGGATTGGTACGGTGGCATCTGTTCGAGTAACTCGCGCCGGGCCCACAGAACGCCGATACCCATCGGTCCCAAGAGTTTGTGACCCGAGAACGCAAAAAAATCGCAGCCAAGATCCTGTACATCAATCTGAATATGGGGAATCGACTGAGCGCCGTCGATGAGTACTCTGGCTCCTGCTTCGTGAGCTCGGTCGCAGATCTGTTTGGTGGGGTTGATCAAGCTCAACACATTCGAAACGTGCGAGAACGCGACAAGCTTAGTGCGCTTGGAGAGCAAGGACTCAAATTGATCCAACCGGAGGTGACCTGCGTCATCTATATCGATGTAAAGGAGTTTCGCGCGCGTTCGATTCGCCAGGACGTGCCAGGGAACCAGGTTGGAGTAGTGTTCCGCGATCGTCAGGATGATTTCGTCTCCTGGCTTCAAGTTGGTCATGCCCCACGACGACGCCACGAGGTTAATAGCTTCGGTCGTCCCTCGGGTCCAGACAATTTCGCCAGCCTCTTTCGCGTTGACGAAGGCGGCGACCGTGCCGCGGGCATTCTCATACATCTCGTACGAGCGGCGGGCCATGGCGTGCAGAGTTGGGGTTGGATTGGCATTGGTGGAACGGTAGAAATCACTGACAGTGTCAATGACCATCTCCGGCTTTTGAGTTGTCGCCGCGCTGTCCAGATAGACATAATCATGTCCGTTGATTTGCTGGCGGAGAGCTGGGAATTGTTTGCGGAGTTCATGGACAGAAGTTGGGGATTCCCGGACTTCGGCGGCCCCGGCAAGGCGCGCAACGGTCCTTAGCGCGGGGACCCCAGCAACTGCGTTCAATAACTGGCGGCGGCTTATAGGCATCACGTTCTAGCTCCTTGCAACACCATTCGGATAGCCAGGTCGAAGAACAAGATGAGAGGAATTCTGCGATGGTGGTTCTAGACCTCCAGAGCTCTCTGCGTGGACGGTCAGGTAAGTCCGTACCATGGGATCGAGAATGGATTCCCTCGTTTGCGCGTTCGACAGTACTCGTAGAGAGCGTCATAGATGGGAAATTGCTTGACCAACCTTTGCTCGTCCGTGAGGCCCAGCGCGCCAAAACCCTCTGCCAGTGCCCGCAACCCAGGCCCCTCAGCAGCAACACCTTGCTGACCCCTCACGTCTGCCGCGCGAACGATCAGGCCTAGCCGAGCCAATGCGAAATAAGAGAGGTTGTAGTCTTCGAGCAAAGTTTCGAACGTGCATCGATGCCCACGATGGTTCAAGCGGATCTTGGACAGACGCGGGGCGTCAAAGGGAGTTGCTGCTTCGGCGGCGGCCGACTCCAGCAGGTTTCTTTCTTCCACGAACAAGAATTGGGCGTCAGGGTCGAGGAAGCGCTGGATGAGCCAGGGACACGCGACGCGATCGACCATGACGTTTTTGCGAGTGATCCACTTCATGACACACCCCGGCAAGAATCATGCGACAGCCTGATAAAGCCCTTCAATGAGCTCCATTCCTCGTCTTAGAAGTTCGTCATCGGAAACACCCTGCTGGGCCCAGCCAATGAGAACCTTGTCGAGCCCTAAGGCTTCGTTCCGCCCGAACTTTTCATCCCCGAGGTCTGCATCGTGGACGATCTGCGCTATGACCAAGACTCTGGGGTCGCGAATGGCGAATTCCCGACAAAAGGTCTCAAAGGTGCAGTCTTCTCCTCGATGACCGAACCCAGCCTCGCCGAACATGTCGAAAGGCACTGCATCTGGTTGCTGGTCAGCGTCTTTTCCAAAAACAAATCTTGCGCTGGGATCGATGAATCGTCGAATGAACCAAGCGGAAGACACACGATCAATGCCCGGCCTTGGCCTCGTAATCCAAACGCGATTGACGAACTGTTTTCTGAGTCGCACGCTTGGGTTTTGCTTCGGCGGAGTCATAGACTCCATGTCTAGCCCTGCCAGCAGGGATTCCGTCCGGCTTCGCAGGGGACTGTCAAAGAAGTCGATAGCAGCGATCTCTTGAAACCGGCGCCGAAGCCTGCTGATCTGGGCGGCGCGCCGCTCTCGTTTTTTGGCAAGTTTTCGAATCTCACGAGCCAGGAACTCGTAGTCTCGAGCGCGGGCCTCTAGGAATAGCTTCACTAGCTGGTGTGAGGGAACGTCGTCGAATGATTCAACTAGTGCGACCGAGGCCTGGCCCTTGTATCTGCGGATGGATGTAGCTAACCATTCGAACCGCTCCTGATTTGCGGGGGTGTTTGGCAACACGTAGCCGGAGCTGCGCAAGGGGAGGACGCCATGGCGTTGCAGTTTCCTCCAGATCTCCACGCGCTCACTCGCCCGGCGCGTGGGCAAACTAAAGATCAGCACGAGCCAGGGGGCTCTCTCCACATTCTCTGCTGTACCTGTACCCACTGATGTTATTTATATAACACGGACACTTCGAAAAAGTCAAGACCTAGGTTCGACTGGAATTACCCATCCGGTGGAGAAACGACGCTTTTAGAAAGCGAACGAAGAGATTCTGGGTGAATGAATCATCGGCAAACCGGAAGTGATTCGGAGAAACGGCCCAGTGCTCGCATTACTTCTGGGTTGCCCGTGATCCGCTCCGAATGGCAAATTTCGCGGCAACTTTCTGACCCAAGCCATAGCGCGAGCAGGGCCAGGTCACAACTACCGCGTTGAGTTGTTGTACCAGCGCAGGACTCGGAGCGCCCGCAGAGTGTTCCAGCGGCTTGCGCTGTCGACAGCGGTCTCCATCTCCAATGGAATACGTTCGGCGTGAAGGAGGTTGAGCGGCCAGCGTCCGTTCTGGTGCCGGGGCGGGTGGCCCGGGCGTCATGACTTGTCCCGGTTGGGGTGCAACATGCGCCGGTGTTGCGCGCGGGGATTCTGTCGGTTCCTCCTACCACACCGGATCGATCGAGATTAAGCCGGACTGTCCCTTCTCGTAGAACGACCAACTGCTCCACGGCCAGTCCTTCGGGTAATCCACAAGCTTTCGGGTGACCGGGTTCGCATGCGTGTATTCGAGCTTTTCGCGAGCTTTGCTCTTGCTCCACACGTTAAAATCATAGAAGCGGGGCTGCCAAAAGCGTGGAAGACCATCCTCTTTGGTAAAGCGCAAGCGCAGTTGCTCCGTCGGGGCTCGTTTCCTCTTCTTCCTATCATGAGGCCGCCCGCTTGCTCAAAGGGTTCCAGACCGAGTGAGCGGTACGCATTTTTCGATGGCTGATTTGATGAAGGGACGGGTGGCCCGGACCACAAATCCAAAGATTTGGGTGCCCCGTCCTCGGTTTTGGAGGGCGGGGCTTTTGAATTTTCCACTCCAACGATCCCAATCCCGCCCGTTTACGCCGAGCTCCGAGGGCTTGATCTGCCACCTGCTCCGCGCACGGAATCATACCGGCCTCCCGGCCGCCAGGCAACGCCAAGATCACATCCTACTCCCCAATAAAAAAGGCCGGCAGAAGGGCGCCTCTGCCGGCCAAAATGAGTGCCAACTGTTTCAGCCGCCCGGCTTCGAAACGTTTGCCGCCTGCGGACCCTTGGGTCCTTGCACGATTTCGAATTCCACCGTGTCTCCTTCCTGCAAAGTACGATAACCATCTCCGGCGATTGCCGAATAATGTACAAATACGTCTGGGCCATCATCGCGCCCGATGAAGCCGTATCCCTTCGAATTATTAAACCATTTCACGGTTCCTTGCACTTCGCTTGCCCTCCTGGCAGGGTCTTCGAGATTTTCGCCCCACGGCGCTTAGGGGACATCCTCCGCGCCGCAACCAATGCAAATTGCGCGGAGTGTATCAGAATCGAAGTTCGAGTCAAGAGAACAATCGTCCTCCCTACAGAAAAAAAACAAGGTTTGTCCCTCTACTAAACCGATTCAATTGGTTTAGATAAATTTTCATTTATCTTTGACGAGAAACCGGTAGTAGTAGAGTATCCCGGCGATGGATTTTGCGTCCCGCAGCTTCCCCCGCCGCATCATCCCCTCCAATTGCTTGTGATCATAGGCACGGGAAACAATTTTCTCATCCTCTTCGGGTTCCGCCTGTCCGGCCGTCAGTCCTTCCGCAAGTAAGAGGAACATTCTTTCCTCTAGAAACCCTGGCGTAGGGAAAATATCCAAAAATATACGGAATTTCGTAGCACGATATCCAGTCTCTTCAATAAGTTCCCGTGATGCGGCCTCGCGCGGTGTTTCGCCGGGGTCCATTCGTCCGGCCACGAGTTCCCAGAGGTATCGCCTCGCGGCGTGCCGGTATTGCCGGATGAGCAGGATGCGTCTATCTGGAAGGACGGGCAGCACGACCACCGAACCCGGATGAGTCACCACCTCCCGGGTCGTTCGAATGCCGCTGGGTTCAATGAGCACATCGCGGCGAACCCCAAAGACCGGCCCCTGATAAACGATCTTACCTTCGAGAATTCTGGCCTTGTTCCGGCGGCGCTTACCTAAATTTTTATTCATCTTTTTTCAATCCTTTTCTCGATGGAGAACCTTGGACATCTTCCCGCGTGGCGTAGCCTGAATTTTTGTTTATCTTTCTCCCTTTACCGCTTTCTCGAAAACATCATACCGGGAAAATGCGTCTTCGCCACCGCGCATTCGAACGCTCGGGATTAGAACGCTCCGCATTGCCTGGGGACGCCGGGTGCGCCTATACTCGGCTTTCGGGCGCAATTGCGGAAAGTGGTCGGCTTCGCTTGCCGCCGTTCGAACACGGCCTGCGATTCCCGCCGTTCGAACGCGCGGGCTGCGCTTGACGCGGTGCGAAAGCGTGGGCTCCGCTTGCGGTCGTTCGAATGAACCATGTCTATTAACACGCTCATTGTCGATGACGAGAAGCCGGCGCGCGACGAGCTGGCCTTTCTGCTCAAAGGATTCCCAGAAATCAACCTGATCGGCCAGGGGAAAAATGGCGTGGAGGCTTTGTCCCTCATCAAGGAGCACGGGCCGGACCTTGTCTTCCTTGATGTTCAGATGCCGGGGCTGGACGGTTTCGGTGTCTTGAAAAAACTCGTTGAGCGCAAAGTAAAAATACCGCACGTGGTTTTCGCCACTGCGTTTGACCAGTATGCGGTACAGGCGTTTGACGTGAACGCCGTGGATTACGTTTTGAAGCCTTTTGACAAAGCGCGCATTTCGAAAGCCATCGCGCGGGCGCGCAAGATGCTGGAAACGCAAACTTCGGCGACTGACCGGCTCGAGCAACTCGTCGCCCAGCTCGGGGCGGGGAAGCAGAATTCCACGCCGGTAAAGATCCTCGTAAAATCGCAACAGCGATTGCTGCTGGTGGATGGGGAAGACTTGATTTTCGCTTCCATCGAAGGCGGGATGATTTCCGTGATGGCGCGCGACCTCGAAGGCACTTCGAATTACCGCACACTCGAGGAGTTGAACGCGGCCCTGGATTCGGATTCATTTTGGCGGCCGCACCGCTCGTACCTGGTGAACATTCACCACATCAAGGAAGTCGTGCCGTGGTTCAAAGGCGGCTACCTGCTGAAAATGAACGACAAGAAATCCACGGAAATTCCCGTCAGCCGCGCGCAGACCAAGCGCCTCCGCGAACTCTTCAAGCTCTAATCCGCCAGAGACAAATTGAATCGATTTGGAGAAAAATGCTTTCGTGGATTCTGTTTGCCGCTACGTATATTGCACTCGGTGCGCTGTTGATTTTTTTCAGCCATGAACTCGCAACTTCCATCAACAGAGTGTCCATGAAGTTTTATGAGATTTTCCCTCCGATCAAGAAACGCATACCTCTTTCTCGACTTGCGGGAACACAAACGAATTACCGAATCAGTCGAATCTATTTTCGGCTCCTTGGCGCCGTCATGTTGCTCGGGGGAGCCATTCTTCTTGGCAAGGTTATGATGTACAGGCGCTAGCACATGGAAGATCCCTGGTATGAATCTGATCGGGACAATCCTCGTTTACACCGGCCTCCTTGCATTGTTCCTCGGTGGTGTCTCGATTGTAAGGCCACTGAGATTTTTCGGCATTCAGACTCGCACACAAGGCGCGTTGTTGTGCGTTGGCGGCGTACTGGTGTTCCTGATTGGTGTGAATTTGCCGGCGAGCGAAGAGAAAATCGCGACGCGGAAATCACTTCTGGACGAATTCGTACCGGCGTACCAGTTTGGAGAATCTCACGCCATTCGAATCAAGGCGGCGCGCGAGCGTGTTTATGCCGCGATTCGCGAGGTGACGCCGAATGAGATTACGTTGTTCCAGACGCTGACATGGATTCGCAGGCTCGGGCGTTCCGGCAAAGAGAGTATTTTGAACGCGCCACCCAACGAACCGATTCTTGCTCTGTCCATGAGGACTAATTTTATGAAACTGGCGGAAGAGCCGGAACGGGAGATCGTCCTGGGCACGTTGTTGGCTGCCCCCCAAGGAACGAGGTTGAAGAAGGAATCCACGCCGGATGATTTCAAAGCGCTTCGCGCGCCGGGATTTGCGTTAGGGGCGATCAATTTTCAGCTTGCGGATACGGGGAACGGCGAAACGCTGCTGACGACGGAAACGCGCGTGTATGCGACCGACGCCTCGACACGAAGGAAGTTTGCGGCGTATTGGCGCGTGATTTATCCGGGAAGCGCGTTGATTCGCGTCATGTGGCTGCGCGCGATAAGGAATCGCGCAGAGAAATAGGAAGTAAGGAAGTAAGGAAGTAAGAGAAGCCCTGCCGTTCATCCCGCCTGCCTGCTTGCAGCAGGCAAGCTGCGGAAGGCAGGCAAAGCCCTCGCCGGATGGCAACTTATTGGCAGGCGGTTGACGCGCCGGCACACGTAATCTGTTCCAGGCGCTCAATCTTGATGGGGTTCCCGCCCGCGCGAACATCAAGCGCGGCTCGGTAGGTTGTGCTGGATCCCTTGCTGCTTTGTTTGAGTGTGCCGGGAATTCGAATGTGAACGATTCCGTCTTTTTCGTCGACCACCCTGGCATTCCCGGATGGGACGAAACTCGAATTGAACGCGGGCGCTCCTTTGGGATCCAGATACCCCTCCATATGCTTCATAAAGTCTTTCCATCCCTCGGCGGTGAAATCCGCGCGCGCCCGCGTCAAGCTCTCGACGTCACCTTCCTGAAAGTTCACCGCCCGGACGGCTGCTTTTTGTGCAAAGGCCACGATTGCGGACTGGTCTGTCTCTGTGGCGGCCTGGCTTTGACCCAAAAATGGAATACTGGCAAAAAGCACAATGAACAGCATTGTGAGATGACCACGCATCGCTTATTCCTCCCAGTTGAGGTTTCACCAAAAATAAATGATTGGGCCCGAGGCGTTCTAGCAGCTTTGTTGAAGCCCTTCTCGTATCATACGGCGGGTCCAGTGGCGTCTATGGGCAATTGTCAGGACCGTTGCTAGATTCGCCAAGAAGATCGGTGGGGAACCCTTTTTGTACATAGAGGTCGTGCCGCCTGCCACCGGCGCCAAGATGGCTCACCCATCTACTAGCAGCGCCCAGAAACAACGAGCCGTGGGTCGGTTGAGATCCTTCGCAAGGAAGTAAGGAAGTGAGGAAGTAAGGAAGTAAGGAAGTAAGGAAGTAAGGAAGACGCCGGACAACCACGAAGCGAAGAGAAAGACCCACCGTTCATCCCGCAAGAGCGGCGGGATGGGGCGGACGTGCATGAAACAAACCCGCAAGGATGCGCACCCCCGCGAGGAAGGGCAGTTGGTAAAGTACGTCTCCAAAAGTAACGGTGCTAGTTGGAGAACGAGAACCAAGAGATTCCACGCGAAAAAGTTTGCGGCGTATTGGCGCGTGATTTATCCGGGCAGCGCTCTGATTCGTGTGATGTGGCTCCGCGCAATTCGGCGCAGAGCGGAGAAGATGCCGGGATAAGTTCATCAGCAGAATCACTCGGGTGCGGCCGTGGGGATCGGCTTCGCTGGAAGGGGAGAGCGGATCGCGTCTGGAACGAAAACCATGCAGAGAGAATCTACGAAGCGGAAAGAAAGACCCACCCTTACATGAAACAAACCCGTAAGGATGGGGCACCCCCCGCGAGGAAGGGCGGTTAGCAAAGTAGGTCTCCAACTGTAACGGTGCTAGTTGGAGAACGAGAATCAAGAAATTAGGAAAGGCTGGCCCACCAGCCTCCTCGCGCCGCCGACCCCGCTCACCAATGGCAGCAGGGCCTCCTACGCGCGTCACCGGACTAGAGGTTTAACGTTACCTTTGCGTTCTCCACCACCTTGTTCCACCTCGGGTCGACTGAGGCGTCGGCGGCGTATGCGTCATGCCAGTTCCACCACTTGTACGGCGGAGTCTGGGGGTAGCCCTCGGGCGAGTCCTCCCACTCCTCCTGGCGCCCGAGCGCAGTTATGTCAAGGTAGCTCCAGGTGCTCCCCATCGGTTCGTCACCGCGGTTGTTGATGAAGTAGGTGCGGAACACCTTGTCGCCGTCGTGGATGAACGCGTTCGTGCCGTGCCACTCGTTCACACCGAAGTCAGTGTCGAAGCTGTCCGTAATGGTGTACCACGGCATCTCCCAGCCCATTCGTGCCTTCAGGCGCTCGATGTCCGCCTGCGGGGCACGCGAGGCGTACGCGAGCGTAGTGTCGCGGGCGTTCAGATGGGCGAGGTGGGCGACCTGGTCGGCGCCGAACGAGCAGCCGCGGCAGGCATGATCGGGCCAGCCGAACACGCCGGGCTCGAAGAAGGCGCGGTAGACGATCAACTGACGGCGGCCTTCGAACAAGTCGAGCAGGCTCGCCTTGCCCTTAGGCCCGTCGAACTCGTACCTCTTCTCCACGGGCAGCCACGGCATGCGCCGACGCTCGGCGGCCAGCGCGTCACGGGAGCGGGTGAAGGCCTTCTCCTTCACGAGAAGCTGCTGGCGCGCAGCCTCCCACTCCTGCGCCGACACGACTGGTGGCGTTTTCATTGCGAGATGCTCCTTTCCGTGCTCCATCTTTCTCTCTGTTCTGGTTGCCATCTTATTTTCTCCTTTGCTTTTTGAAACAGAACGAGACCACTCGCCTTGAAAAAGTTTCTGAACTTCACGATGCACATCGCCAGAATTCCCCCCGTGGATCCCGCTCCGGCGGCCATTGCGGCTGCGCTTGCGATGCACACTGGGCACATATTTCCGTCCTCCAACTTCTAATTCGTCCGCGACTCAATGGGGCCGCGGTGCTTCGGCGCGTTGCCGCATTCGCTCATGCAAGTGAGCCCAGCCACTCTTTGCGTTTCTGTATTCCTCCAGCACCAGTCCAAAGGACTGGTGTCGAAATGTGATCAACGTCACGCCGCCCGATTCCTTCAGCCGGTACTGAAGATTGTTTATCACTGGATTGGACATAAACAGCGGCCCGCAAATTTCCAGTAGCGTCGGCTTCTTGATCGCCTGCACCGTTCCCCAGTAATGGCCGTTGCTGTCTCCCAGGTCGCGATACCAGCGGCCGCCCGGCCAGGCTTCCAGCTTCATCGGCATTGGCTTGTCCACACCGGTCTCGTTGAACGGTCCAAGCTGATCCAGCAACGCTGCAAACGTCACCTCTATCGACGCGCGGACTTCAATCTCCTCCGCAATATGAATCGTTGTCGCTTCCAGCGATAGTGCGGGTGAACTCACGATTTCCTCCTCGTTTGAAATTCCAGAAGACTATTTTTTCTCTTCATTCTTGGCCTCGGCCCGTTCCTTGATTCGAAACAACTGGTGTTTCCACAGCCGTTCGAACGTACTCGTCCACTCGTGCAACGGCCGGATCGCCATACCATTCACCTTGTAAAGCATCTGCCGACCCTCCCTCCGGGCCTCCACCAGGCCAACATCCTTCAAGACCTTCAGGTGCTTCGAAACGGAGGGCTGCCCCATCTCCATTGCGTCCACAATCTCGCCGACGGACCGTTCCTGCATGGCCAGATAGTTCAGGATGTCCCGCCGCCGCGGCTCAGCCACGGCATTGAACGCGTCCGATGTTGTCGCCGCTCTTGCCATGCTCTCAATATATTCCTATATAAGAATATGTCAAGCTTTTTTTAGCAATCTTTCCGCCACCCCTTTTTCTTCTGCGACGAACCGTGGATCGGTTGAGATCCTTTCCCACAAGGTTCGTATCTTCGATCATTGCGCTCAGGATGACACGCGCCCAGGCTGAAGGCCTGTGCTACGGGGCCTGCCCCGCAGACTGCCAAGTCTTCAAATCTTGCGTTTTGACGATCTTTCTACTATGACGATTGGGGGCTGGAGCGCATCTGAGTTTGGGGAGGAGCTTGAAACTTAATGTCCATGACCCGAGCTGTGAGAATCCTTCGGTACGTTACGCATTTGCTGCTAATCTGTGTTGCCCCATTCTGCGGTGCGAGGCGAACCCTAGCTCAGGCACAACCGGAGCCCGCGCCCGCTGGCGATCGGGCCTCAACACAAGCAGAGCGGGAAGCCCCGGCCAAACCGCAAACCCCAGGGGCCACCCAGACACCATCCGCTCCGGCAGAGGACGATTCAGAAGGCAAGCAGCCAAAGCGAATCCTTTGGATCGTTCCGAATTATCGGGCGGTCAGCGCCGATACGCAGCTTCCTCCGTTGGCGTTCAAGGATAAATTTTGGCTCGCCACGCAAGACAGCTTTGATTATTCCTCGTTTATTGTTGCAGGAATGTTTGCCGGCACCAGCCAAGCGAGAAATTCGACTCCCGAATTCCATCAAGGAGGAGCGGGATATGGCCGCTACTACTGGCACTCGTTAGCGGATCAGGCTGTTGGAAACTACTTCACGGAAGCCATCGTACCAGCCGCCACGCGCCAGGACCCGCGCTACTACACCCTGGGCCACGGCGGGCTCTTCCGCCGCACCGGCTATGCGGTAAGCCGTTTGCTCGTAACGAGGACCGACTCGGGCGGTAGAACGTTCAATTTCTCCGAGATTATTGGGAACGGCGCAGGAGCAGGTGTTTCCGATCTTTATTACCCACGAAGCGAGCGCACGTGGACCAAAACCGG
Organism: Candidatus Acidiferrum sp.; assembly: GCA_035704085.1. Lineage (GTDB taxonomy): Bacteria > Acidobacteriota > Terriglobia > Acidiferrales > UBA7541 > Acidiferrum. The sequence continues at coordinate 100,499 of DASSXG010000083.1, forward strand.
TCAGAAATGGCTGACCCAGGTGGGACTTGATGGTGTCTTTAATGTCCTCAAGGAGTTTTGGCCGGACATCGACCGCGCAGTCTTCCACGGGCACTATGAATCTGGCCCGAGCCATTAGGAGACGAAGTGCCGGCCAGAGACAATCGGTGAATTAGGCGGATTCCTTGTAGGTGTCATACTTGAGGGCTATGTCGCGGACTTCCTGCAGGGTCATGTCGCGGAGGAGCTTGCCATCTTCGAGGACGGTGTCGAGGGCGTTGCTGGGAGGAACGGGATCGCCGTCGACGACTTCGACAGTGACGAATTCCTCGCCGTTGTGGACGACGTTGAAGCGACCGCCCTTGCTGGCTTTGGAGGGATCGGTTTTGGGATTTTTGTAGACGTTGTGCCATTTGCCATCGCGGTCAATGGCCGAGCATTTGAGAGCGAATTTGAGAGTGTCGCGATTCACTTGCTGGAGCAGCGCGCCGCCCATGCCGTAGCTCCAGATGTCTTGCGACCAGCCCTTTCGCGTGAGCTGCGCGGTGATGTTTTGGATGGTGTAGTAGTTCACACCGTCCCCCTGGATAAAACGGACGCAGGGAACGGTGGTCTTCCAGCCTTTGCAGTTGACTTCGTAACCGAAAACTTCCGAGACAATTTTGAAGAGTTCTTCGAGGACCGTGACGGCGTCGCCCGAATCGGGGCGAATGATGAGCGTGCCTTTGCGCTGGAGGACTTTGTCCCGCAGCTTTCCGCCCCAGAGGTTGCGGACGGCGTGGAAGACGTCGTAGGAATCGCTGACACACGCGACCAAGCCTTCGGGACAGTTTTCGAGGATGTTGGCGTAAGCCTGGACTTCGTTGGCCTCCCCCCACGCGGTGATGGTGGAATGCTCGGAAGCAGGGATGCTGTAAGCGGCGCAGTTGAGCGGGTCGCGCGCCGTGAGGTCGGCGGAATAGAACTGATTGAGAAGCAGAATCGCGGGAAGCGTGTCCGTGCCCAAGAAGTTGATCAGATGGGCGGCGCCGCCGATGGCCGCGGACTCTTTGGAAGAGACGCCGCGGAAGCCGAAGTCGTGGAGCTTGAAGGGAAGTAGCGAAGGGTCGCCAGTGCGCACGAGAGCTCTGCCAATGACCTGCTTGATGGCGCGGGAAAGAGTGGCGACCGTGATGGGATACCAAACCTCGAGAAGAACGGTTTCGGCCCAGTTGGTGAGCCAGTAGAATTCGGGATCGGTGTTCTCGATGGTGATCAGCACATTGTGACTCTTGACGACGGTGCCTTCCTTAACGGCGCGGATGCGCAGCGGCAGGCGTCCACCATGCTTGGCGTAGAGAGATTTAAAGCCTTGGTAGTTGAAGGATTTGGGGTGACCGCCGAAATGGGCATGCGCTATGCGGCGGGCCTCTTCGACATCCTCGAGGGTGAAAACCTGGCCGGCGAAGTTGGACTTGATGATGTACTGGAGCATAGCGAGCATGGTCTCGTCAAACATGCCGCCGCGGGATTCGACGTACGAATAGATGTGACGCGTGTCGGGGGGATATTGCCACCAATGGGTGAGCTTGTAGGAGTCGGTGTTGAGGATGGGGTTCAGTCGCAACGACTGCATGACGCTCCTTATGATATTGGATGTGAGAGGGAGTGGCAGTGGCTCACTGAAAGTAGGATAGCAAAGAACGATTTGAACATGGGAGTCAACACCGTATCGCGGTCGTTCTACAATCTAGCCGGAGGGTATATGCCATGGCGTCCACACTTGCAGCGTTTAGGTCTGTGTTGAATAGCCAATACCACGCTGCCCTCGCTATGCTCGGGGATGCAATTCAGCGGTGCCCCGATAATCTCTGGTTGGCCAGCGACCACATGAATGCATTTTGGCAGATCGCTTACCACACGCTGTTTTTCACACACCTGTACCTGCAGCCGGACGAAGCGGCGTTTCGCCCCTGGCAGCATCATCAGAGCTCCGTCCAGCATCCGGATGGCATCGCCGGTGCCCCCGACCCGAACAGCTCGTTGCCGCTCATCCCGGCGCCCTATACAAAGGCGCAGGTGCTGGAGTATTGGAGCTTCTGCGATCAGATGGTCGATGAGGCTCTCGATAAACTCGACCTTGAAAATTCGCAAAGTGGATTCCCGTGGTACCGGATGTCAAAACTTGAGCACCAGTTGGTGAACCTCCGCCACATACAACACCACGAGGCTCAGTTGGCGGACCGCCTGCGCTCCGCAGCTAATATCGGGATCAAGTGGGTTAAAGGCTGTCCTCCCTCATAACGAATGCATCCTTCCGGGGCTATTCGAAGATGATCGTTTTGTTGTTGTAGAGGAGGATTCTGTTTTCAATGTGCCAACGAACGGCGCGGGAAAGAACAATTTTTTCAAGGTCGCGCCCTTTTTCCACCAGGTCTTCCGGGGAATCGCGGTGAGAGATGCGCGTGACGCCCTGTTCGATAATGGGCCCGTCGCCGAGGATTTCGCTGACATAGTGGGCGGTCGCGCCAATGAGTTTTACGCCGCGCTCGTAAGCCTGTTGATGAGGTTTCGCGCCGATGAAGGCAGGCAAGAAGGAATGATGAATATTGATGATGGGCATCGGGGATTGCGCGAGAAAATCAGCCGAAAGCACCTGCATGTAGCGGGCTAGGACAACCACTTCGATGTTGTTGGCGGCCAGCAGCGTGAGTTGCTGCGCTTCAGCTTGCGGCTTGTTGTCCTTGGTCACGGGAATAAGGTGGAATGGCACACCGTAAAAATCGGCGTGCACCCTGGCGTCGGGATGATTGCTGATGATCAGTGGAAAATCGCACGCGAGTTCTCCATTTCGCTGGCGATAGAGGAGATCGACGAGGCAGTGATCGTATTTTGAGACAAAGGTGGCCACGCGCGGACGGTGATTCCCCAGGGCAATGCACCAGTTCATGCCGAACTTGTGGGCGAGCGGGCCAAATGCGCCGTCGAAGTCTTTCATGTCCAGCCGAAAATCGGCTAGTTCCCATTCGACGCGGGCCAGGAAGTAGCGTCCTTCTCCGGCTTGGTGCTGTTCGAAGTGCAGAATGTTGCCATCATAGCGATAGATGAATTCGGCGATAGTGGCGTCCAAGCCTTTGCGGTTAGGACACTGCACCAGAAGCACAGCGGTGTTTTTCATCACACGCTCCTCTTTTCTCCGGAGCAATTGTACGCGAGGATGTGTGGAGAAAAGTCGCTGAGAATGGGCGAGTTTTGACTTTCCTCGGTAGGGCGTCAGGCTGACCGTTGAAGGTTGGGGCGGCGGTTCGTGAGCGATTGGTTGCGTTGTCTGCAGGGCGGCGGACCTGTTCGCTAGGCAGGCCACCGCCGCCAACCCGCTCTCCTGCAAAGGCTGCCCGCGACGGTAGGACCGTGGGCTGCAGAGTGAAAATGCACATTTGACCTCTCGCTGGCGTGGCGCTACCATCCTCGCGTCAGATGGCCCGGAAGAGAGTGGCTTACTTAAGTACGCTGGCGAGATGTCGGCGCTACAGACTGAATTTCATGAGGTGTGCGGCCAATGCTGAGACTCAGTGATTGCATCGGCTCAGTCTTAAAACGCAAGAGTAAAGAGATCTGGTCGGTGACTCCGGAACAAACGGTCTACGAGGCCATCAAAAGGATGGCCGACGCGGGAGTCGGTGCGTTGTTGGTCATCTCTGCGGGCAAGCTTATGGGCATCATCTCGGAGCGGGACTACGCGCGCAAGGTGATCCTCAAAGGAAGATCTTCGGAGGAAACCCAGGTCAAGGAGATCATGACGAGTCCGGTACTTTTCGTCACGCCAAAGCACACTCTGGACGAGTGCATGACCATCATGACGAACCATCGCATACGGCATCTCCCGGTCATGGAAGAGGAGAACGTAGTGGGAATCGTCTCGATCGGCGATCTTGTGAAGTGGATCATTTCAGAGCAGGAGGAAACCATCCAGCACCTGGAGAACTACATTGCGGGAAGATACCCAGCCTGAGGCATTTGCCAGGCCCCCTTTTCGGCTTAACAGCTAGTCCGGACTATAATCGTGCTCATGAAACTTCTGGCTGTGATCGCGCTCGCCACGCTATGTTTGGGTTGCGGAAATTTTCAAATGCACCGCGAGGGTCGGGACCGGGAAGCACTCGCGGCTACTAGTGACGCCGCGCGGCGTTCGCGCGCGGAGATGTGCCGGTAATACTCGCTTACCACCATCCAGACGTGATTAAGGCACTCAACTACAGCAAGGTCATCAACGGCCGCGAAGCATTGAAAGCGGACTTGGTTGGTACTCTTCAGCAAGTTTGTCTTCAGTGGGAGGAGAATAAAGTGGAGAGTCTGTTGATTCGTGGGGACACAGCCGTTGAACAAACAACCTTTACGATTAAAGGCACACCCAAGAATGGCGGCAAAGAATTCTTGTTCAGGGGCCGGGCCCAGGTCATCTATGTGCGGTATAAAGACAGCCCGACAGGCTGGGCTTCCATCCGCGAGTTGATACAGCCAGCATCGTGAGAGAGGTGGGCGGGTGGCAACCCTCTTGTACATAGAGGGGGTGCCGCTAATGAGAGGGTAACTTGGAGGCGAGCAGGTTCCTGAATTGCGCGACGGCTTCAGGACTCGGGAAAGCTCTTTTAGGGACAATCCCGACTACGTCTTTAGTCTGATAGGTCACGAAAAGGTTTTTCGTCTCTTTGAACTTGTCGAAACTGCTCCATTTTGCTTCAACGTTGCCGGTCCGTTTTTCGGACCTTAACCCTTCATCAGTGAAAGTCACTGTCCGCATTCCGAAGAGGCCTGGTAGAAACCCCAAATCTTATCTTTAACATTTCCAAGTGGTCGCTTGGCGTGATCTCGTATTGGACCTCACAGGCTGGCCTCACGGCTTGGAGGAAACGGCTGCCGCGCTGGTCTGACCCGAGGCGCGATACGACATCAGCATTTTCTCGAAAGAAGGCTGCATGTCATGAAAGAGAGGTTCGATGCACCAAACCGTCATTTTCGTATAAGAGTTTCCCGACGCGATGATGGCGGAGAGGAATGCCACCGGCAGACCGCCCTTCTGGCTGCCCCGATAGTAAACCAGCAGAGCGGCTTTGCCGTCGATCGTGACGTTAGACTGTGCCGACTCCTCAAAGTTCGTAAGGGTTCTTCGCGCATTGAGCATGGCTAGCTCTTTGTAGCTCTCCAAGGAACCTGGGTAGTCCTCCTGAGTGGCTACCAGGAAACGTGTCTTATCGCTAGAGGTCAGCACGGCGAGAGTGCCGGGGCTGCGGTGAAGGTCGGCGTTGATGACCCACTGTTGGGGAACAGTGAGAGAGAACTTGCCGGTTCTGTTGACGTAACGGAGGCCCTGCAAGGACTCATCGACTTTCGGGGCATCCGCCTTTACGGCGGCTGCGTCCGGAGTATTGCTATTGCCGGGAGCGTTTTCCGGAAAGCCAATGGTGACGATGTTGCCGCGCTTGAGCTGCATTTTGCCGTACGTGGTGTCGACTTCTATCGTGTCGGCGGTGACAGCGGTCATGTGGCCAATGATTTTCGTGCCGTCCTTTAGGGAAATCTCTTCTGCAACGGCGGGCAGACTAACGGCAGCGAACAATAAGAGAACTGACAAGACACGCGGCATGTTCAACCCTCCCCGATGAATTCGCTCAGGATTTGGCGACCTGTCACCCGTCCGAATCGGCGGAGACGCTGAGTGGCCCACCCTGAAGCGCAGGGTCCAATTTGACGTAGGCCTCCGCTGCGGTCTATAGGCCTATGGTACTGACGGTCAAAATAGCGAATAACTGACTACGCACCAAAATATAAGATATGGATCCTCGATTTAGGCGAACCACGCACTTTGTTTGCCCTATTCGGCACAACTTGCTAACCCGAGACACAATTTTGCGGGCGCGTTCGAAAGGGCAGTTACTCCCCCTGTCCGATGGCTCAGTTATCTTGACCCGCACAGGACGCAACAAATCAGCACAGGCCCTCGCAGCGCTCCCGACAATAGGAGCAGTGGGAGATTCTTTCGAAAGAGGGCTAATTCCATGCGGATTCCCAAGTTCGCGCTGCTTCTTGCGATCGCAAAATTGACGACACCTATGCCATGTTTGGGACAGTCCCAAGGCATCGAGAATAAGACCGGGCCGGCTCGAGTCGCGACGCCGGTGAATGATGCGGTGGTGTCTGTGCAGGAATTAAAGATGTCCGGCAAAGCGGAATCGGCCTTTGCGAAAGGGACGAAGCTACTCCGAAAAGGAGACGCCCGCGGCAGCGTAGCCTATTTTGAACGTGCGCTGGCGAAGGATCCTGGCTACTACCGCGCCTACCATAATCTTGGCCTGGCTCAATACCGGCTGGGTGAGATAGCAAAAGCGGAGGAAGCCCTTCAACGGGCAATCGATCTGACCAACGGGGGCTACGCGCCCTCGCAATTTGCGCTGGGGATGATCCTGTTCGAGAAGAAAGAAATTCGCGAAGCCGAGACAGTGATTCAGCGCGGACTGGAGATGGAGCCTGGGTCGGCATTAGGAAAATATTTCTTGGGGCTGGTGCAACTTGCCTTGAACCGGCTTCCGGACGCGGAAAGGAGCGCTCACGATGCCCTCTTCCGCAATGCAGATCAAGCCGATGCGCATATTTTGCTGGCCATGATTCACGAACGTGAGCACAAGCCCTTCGCTGTCGAAGCCGAGGTTGCGGCCTATCTCAAACTGGAAGGCCATGGCCCGTTGGAAAACGAAGCCAACATTCTTCTGCAGCGAGCACAGAATCAGATCAACCAAGAAGCAAACGCCAATCGCTAACGGCAACGCCCGTGGAGAGCGGTTTAATTGCGACTCAAATGACGACCTTTTGGACCAGGGTTACGGCAGCAGCTTTCTTCGTGTTCGCGCTAAGTTGCACTGTCCGTGCCCAATCTCCCGGACAGACGCCTGCTCAAGCACCGGTACAAGTGTCGACGCAGGCGACGGCACTGCCCCCGGACCAGGAGTTCTACGCTCTCCGAGAGCCGGCCGCTGCGGGGGACGCGCAAGCGCAATTCTCGCTGGGGAACCACTATATCGATGGCCGGGGCGTAGCCCAGGACTACGGCCAGGCGCTGCTGTGGTATCGCAAGTCCGCCGACCAAGGTTATGCTCCCGCGCTGAATCAACTGGGCTACATGCATCAACATAAGTTTGGCTTGCCCCGAGATTACAAGCGCGCCCTAAATTACTACCGTTTGGCCGCAAACAAGGGCGATGCGCTCGCGGAGTACAATCTGGCGGCTATGTACCAGAGTGGTACACGAGTTAAGCGAGATTATAAGCAAGCGTTCGAATGGTACCGCAAAGCCGCGGACCAAAATCTCGCGGATGCCGAGAATGAAGTGGGCTACTCTTACCAGTGCGGATGGGGGGTCAAGCGCGACTATGCTCAGGCTCTAGAATGGTATCGGCGCGCCGCAAGCCACGGCAACTCCAACGCGGAAACCAATCTCGGCTTCATGGCGGAGAAGGGATGGGGCGAAGCGCAGAATTACGACGAAGCCTTCTCCTGGTATTACAAAGCCGCAGAACATGGCAACGACGAGGCCATGGAGAACATTGGCTATAATTTTCAGAATGGCATCGGTGTGGCTGTCGATTATGCCAAAGCCTGGACCTGGCTCTTTAAAGCCGCCGCGCTGGGAAACGGCACCGCCGAGAACCAGCTCGGTTGGATGTATCAGTACGGGCAGGGTGTGAAGCAAGACGATGCCGAGGCCGTGGCGTGGTACCGCCTTTCCGCCGACGAGGGCACCATGCACGGCAAGAACAATCTCCAGGCTCTCTGCGACGACCTCGAGGATCACGGCAATGAGCTGTGCGACTCGACCGGCACCTATGTGCACAGTCCTGCTCTCGAGATGGTCCAGCGCCGCGCGCGCATTCGTGATCTCCGCGCGCAGATTACCGGACTCGAGACCGACGCCCTGCAGGACGACATTTCCGCCAGCGAGCTCGCCAATATGGGCAAAAACGGCAAAGGCAAGAAGAACAACACCATCACCAAAGCCATCACCAAAGGTATGGATGCGTTCGGAACGGTCCTTGCCGTGGATCCTCGCGTGGACGCCGCAAAGTCTCGCGAGCAAGCTGCGCGTCTCCGTGAAGAGCTGGCTAGACTCGAATATCTAGACCAATCCTCCGCCAGCGTCCTCGAGCCTTGACGTCCTCTGCTCTCCGATCACTGTCCGCCGGCCTTCTGCCTCTGGACTGGCTGTGCTGGTGCCGTTCCAACTATTTTGACCAAGTTCTCGCAGTGACAGGCACAAACGTCATCAATATTGTCGCCAGGACGCTGTTTGGTGGGTGGCGGCTCGGCGGCGCTGCGGGGCCGGTGATGTTTCGTCAGGGTTTGGTGGCGTCGGCGGCCTGCCTGGAGGAGTCAGGGGCGGCGGCTTCGGAGACGACCTGATACTCGTAGGACTTGCCGTTGGCTCTGAATTTGATTTTGTCTTTGTCGAGGGTGAACTCGATGGGGGTGTTGATGGGGATCAAGGCCTTGTCGGAGGGTTTCAACTGCCGGATGTGGTAGTCGGTGCTGACGGTGCGGACAACATACTCCTGGCAGAGGACTTCGATGCTGGTCTGTTTGTTCTTTTTGCCCTTTTCCAGCGTGGAGCCGCAGGCCACTGAGTTTTCGGAAATGATCGTACCCATTTGGGGTTTGTTCCCCGCCTGCACGAGAATCGCTCCAAAAATCACAACGGCGCCAAGCAAAAACGGCTTTTTCATTTCAGCTCCTTGATGTGTCTTTCGGCCTCTCGTCCCAGTTTATAGGAAATCGGCGCGGAACGAGGGGTGGAGGAGTTAACTGAAAGGACAAAACATACAGGGTAGGACACCCTTCACTCTCTCCGACGGCCCTGGAGCGTCGTTGCAAGGCCACGGCATCTTCTTGGAAGACTTCTTTAACATCCTTTTTGTTCTCCTTCTGCGTGACTAGCCTAACTACCGCGAGAAGATCCACTGTGCAAGAACCAGTGCTCCGGACATCGTGATCACAGCCGCTGTAAACCAGAGGCGTACTCTACGATGTTCTGGAGGAGGCTGACGCCCCCAAATGACAGGCCGCGTATTGATAATCCACAATCCGATTCCGGTGAAGATGACGATCACTCCGTTGAACATTCGATAGTAGACCGGTCCCCTCCCTGCGCCGAGGGCCAAGCCGCCAATTACCCCACCAATTGCAATCACTGCACCCAACAGCGACATCGACATCAAAGCACCATGCCATGTTCGCCAAGCAACAATCTTTTTGCGGAACCTCGACGCCAGGATCGCCGCGATCACGCCGGCCATCATGAGTGCGGCATATCCATGAAAGGGTGTTGGATGGCTGAGTCCTTGGACGATGATCGAGGTGAGGCCGGCAACCAGGCATCCTGCGTAGGCCCATCCAAGTACGCGATGTCGCGGATCTCCCTTCCGCAGCCCCAAAATGACGAATCCGATGGCCACCGCCATGAGCCCCAAAGCCACGTGGATCAAGGAAAGTAGTGACACGTAGTCGATTCAACCCCTTCCACACGGTACGCTTGAGGACCGTAAGGAATTTCAGGAAGGCTCAAGATTGTTCGGCATGTTTAGGTCTCGATTCAGCCATCTCCGGAAAAATCAGGAATGAGCCGGCGATGAACGTGATCCTCTTCCATGGCGTGGGGAAGTACAATGTTCTTCGCTCGTCCGGCTGGTGGAACGAGTAGCCGGAACGGCAAATCTTCCTAACGCACAATCAAGTTGTTGAAAAGAGGAACACATGGAAACGACTGCAAAGCGCTCTCTGTTGCTTACTTCTGCCGCCTTTCTCTTCCTGGCGGGCTCATTTCACGGGAAGTCCAATTCGCTTCGTGCCCAAGAGCAAAACGTACAGGTGATTGAACTCACGGCGAAAAAGTACGAGTTTTCGCCTGCGCCCATTCATGTAAAGGCCGGGACCAAAGTGCAGCTCAAGATTACCGCCGCGGACCACGATCACGGGTTCAAAACCACGACGGTTCCCGAAGGCGCCGCGGCGAACAGCAAGCCCGGGCTGGTTTTTGCTTCGCCGCAGGACTGCTTCCAGCTCAAGAAGAAGGAAACAACCATGATCGAATTCGTGGCGCAAACGCCCGGTACGTACCCCTTTCGATGCTGCCATGTTTGCGGCTTCGGCCATAAGGGCATGCATAGCGAACTTATCGTCGAATAGTCAGCAGCTCCGTTCGGCGGTGAATGGCTTTCCGGTTCGAAAATTCACAGGGTCAATTAGTGTCCTCGGACTGCGGCGACAAGATCGGGCGCGAGAGTGGCGGCGTTGGGTGTGCCTAACCCCGTGACCGCATCCCAGCCTTGCGAGGCAAAATAACCTGGAATGGTAGGGGCGAGTAGGCCGTTGTTGCCTTGTGTTACGTCGAAGAAATCGGCGGCATAGCGAGCGGGATCGCTGCCGATCTTGTACAAGCCCGGGTTAATAAATCCCAGGTCGGTACCCGAAATCTGATCGGCGATGGCGACCAATCCTGCCCACTGAGGCGTGCTGCAGCTTGTCCCTCCGACGGTGAACCATCCAAAGGCTCCCAGATAGACGAGCGGTGCGGTTCGCCCACTCGCCTGATAAGCAACGTCCGGAACGCCACGCATGTTGGTGTTCGGGCCGGGCGCGCCGACGGAACTGCCGACGTAAGAGCTGCCGGCGGGCAAATTGTTTTGATAGTCAGGACGCGGGAAGAGAATGCTGTAACCTCCACCGCCAGCTATCCAGCCAACTTCGGCCTGACCGGGGTTGGCTTTGCAATTGCCGGGCGGATCGGTACTGTCGACGGTTGCGGTGCTTATGTTGGAAGGATCGGTGCAATGATACGTTCCACCTACAGCCGTGACTAAAGGATCGGACGCTGGCCAGCCGACACTGGGATAGGGAATCAGGGCCGGATTCTTGACGGGTTCTTTGAGGATGTTGGCGGAACCGTTATCGCCGGTGGCTGCCAGAACTGTGACTCCGTTGGCTTGTGCATCTATCAAGGCTTTGCGCAGGTTCAGCAGGGCTGCAGCACCGTTCTTGAACGAGCCTTCTCCGGCGCTCAGGCTCATGCTGATTACGTCGGCAAGATGGTGATCCACGACGTATTGGACGGCGTTCATCATTGGTGGGAACCCTTGCACACTGAGCGTTTCTGCGGTGGGGGTGGTAACCAGGATGATGTTGGCTCCGGGTGCGGTGGCATGGGCCCACTCGACATCTAGCGAGACTTCGACCGCCCATCCGAAATGATTCTCCTGGCCGGTGCCGTTGCTCGGCGGTTGAGGAAGCGGTGCCGGCGAACCCTGGACCTCCAAAATGCTAAAAGTCGGCATATCTGGCGTGCAAGTAACGCCGGTTTCGCCACACATCGGTTGGAGCCCGAAAGCACTATCAAACACGTGAAGATCGTCGGCAATGCTAGGGCTGCCGAACGAGTCAATGATGGCGATCGTCTTTCCCTTGCCAGTCAATTCCGAAGCATATAGTGGACCGAAGTTGTAGCCGGCGGTCATGGATTGGGGAGTGAAGCATCGTATGCGCACTGCGAAACAGGCTGACTCGGAAGGCGGAGGGACCGTGTTTGATATCAGTTGCACTTCCGTTACTGCTGGTACGAATATGGCGTCTCCGGCAGCAACGGGTATCACCCCACGCTGGGCGGCCGTCCTGCTGTAGACACTAACAAGAACTGTCCCTGAGATGACAAGGCATGTCATCGCCGCTATGAATAACCAGCCACTAATTTTCATCGGAACCTCCTCGCGGGAATTCAAGATTGGACTTGCGAGCGCACGGCATTGTACACCCGAAAGCCACCGAAGGACGCGGGATTGCGGCGCGAGTTCAGAAGGCCTTGCACCACTGAGTGTGAACCGCTCTTGCCCTCTTAACAAAGATCTGTCATGGAAGTCGCGCGGGCTAAGTCGTTGGGAAAATTATCTTTGGGTGCTAGGCTTACTTCTTTTCACTCTTTGGGGCAATGACTCACAAATGGGAGCTCCCGATGACGAAACGACTCTTCGCCGCTTTGTTCTGCTTGTGTGTCTTCCTGTTGACCTCCAGCTGGCAGGCAAGAACGCAAACCCAGCCATCAGGAAAAGCTCTACTCGAGGCATACGTCTCAGCCTGGAACAAGCGTGACTTCGCAGCCCTTGACAAGCTGCTGGCCCCCGACGCGGTTCACGAAGATCTCGCACGGCCCTCCCGCGACGTGGGACCTGCCCAAATTAAACAGTTTATGCGCACGATGATTGAGACCCAGCCAGATCTCAACTGGCACTTAACCAGCATCGTCGACGGCGGCTCGGTGGTGGCTGCGGAATGGGTGTGGACGGGCACGGTCACGGGCGAAAGCCCTGTTCGGCCGATTGCACCCAGACGCATCTCGGGACGCGGTGCTTCGGTTGCAGTCATCGAGAACGGCCGCATCAAGCGCTTTTCCAACTACTACGATTTTGCCAGTGTTTTTCGTTAAGAAGTGGGTACACGTCGCAAAGGAGGTTCGATGGGAAATGCGCTGACTGACGAAGTGAAGCAATTGGTTGAGCGCCCAAACTTCGCTCATCTTGCGACGGTTATGTCCGACGGCTCGCCGCACAGTGCGCCGGTTTGGATTGGCCGCGAAGGGGACCTTCTCTTGATCTGCACGGAGGCTGGTTCGCTCAAAGGCAAGAATACTTTGCGCGACCCGCGTGTTTCACTTTCTGTGGTTGACTTTGTCGATCCCTACATGGAGGTTCAAATTCGCGGGCGTGTCGTCGAGCGACGCCCCGACCCTGAGCTCAAGCAATACGATGCGATGTCGCTGAAATATATCGGGAAACTCTGGCCCTACCGTGATGAGAAATCACCCATCGTACTGATCATTGAAGTCACGAAGGCGCGCTACTCGAAGCAGCCTTTCGAGCATACGCCACCAGGTGCGGTTTAGGGCGCTATCATGAGAATGAGACGATGAAAATTTATCTCGGACATCATGTCTACGGATTAGCTGCCGTCGCTTTTGGCGTCATCACTTTGGTCTGGCATGACTTCAACGGTTGGCAACAGATCCGCGCGCTTGGGAACGTTCCTCACCGCGAAATTCTCGTTTACCTTGCCGCTGCCATCGAGCTCTTTGGGGGCGTAGCCATTCAGTGGCGCAAAACGGCGCAAGTTGGCTCTCTATCGCTGGGCGCCATCTATTTCATTTTTGCGTTGCTCTGGGTGCCGCACATCGTTGCGGAACCGAAGGTTTATGATCGTTGGGGCAATTTTTTCGAGCAATTTTCTCTGGTCTCGGGGGCGTTGATCGCTTACGCGTCGGCTGGCCGTAGCGATTCGCAGCGAGCACCAAGGACGGCTCGCATCGGATACCTATTTTTTGGAGTCTGCGTTGTTTCCTTCACGCTGGAGCAACTTTTTTATCTTTCTGGAACGGCAGCATTCGTTCCTAAGTGGATTCCTCCCGGACAAATGTTCTGGGCGATAACCACCACCATTGCGCTTGCGCTCGCGGCCATCACACTACTTTCCGGACGTTTGGCCCTTCTAGCCTCTCGATTACTTACCGCCATGCTGATCGGCTTCGGCTTGCTGGTATGGCTGCCCGCGCCTTTCGCCGATCCGCATAAGCTGATCAATTGGGCCGGCAACGCGCAGAATCTGGCGATAACCGGCGCCGCCTGGATCGTCGTCGATTATCTCAACCAAAAGCGCTCCAACTCGACGGCCGCCTGACCGCCGCCGAGTTTGCCGCCCGCCTCCTTGCTCTCGTCGCCCTCGCCTCCGGCAAACTTCCTCTACCCCTCGCCACCACCGGCACCCGCTTCCCCGCAAAGGCCGCCCTCCCCTTCACCCGACGCCTTTCTAACCACGCTCGCGGCCCACGACTCTTTGGAGCGCGGCAGCTGCGCTGCCGCTTTCGAGCCGGAACGAAACCGAAATATTTATCCAAATGGATAGCGGGCTATCTGTTCGGATAGCAGTTTATCGTTTTCGCAGAACGCCGCCGCCCGCAGCAAGGATCCGCATTCAACGCTATTCCCCGTGCTATGAGACACTTGCGCCGGTCAGCACAAGGCACACGCCGAGCACCCTCTGCGGCCCAAGAAATGCACTCTGTTTTACCGTGGGGTTGGGTTTTTTTCCGCCCACCCTGATTGCCAACCCAACTCACGCCTTTGCGGGGGAAAAGATGAGCGCTAAAGACACGGACCGGAAGTGGATGTGGTGTTTCCTGGGGGTGGCGGCAGCGCTGCAAGTGTATTTCGTGCAGGAAGTTCTGGCCGCCTTCGCGCTGTTTGCAATCGGGTTTATGGCGATCGCCCTGGTGATTGCGAGTTTGTACATGTTTTACTGGGGTTGGGCGGTTGCAGTGGATCGCATTGCCGACAGCCGACATCCGGTTATGGTGGCCACCCGGCAGGGCATCGACGCCATCGAGGACATGGCGCGCCGCCCGTTTCGGCGCCCGGGTTCAGCGTCAGCGAATTAATTCTTGGATATTGCCGGATTTTACGAATCGTCTTTTTCGGTCTCCTCCCGGAGACGGCGCCGCAGCGCATCTACGTCAATAGCATGTAAGTTGGAGGGCGGCGTTGTCACCACCGCCGAGAGATGCACTTGCCTGCGAATCTCAACTCCTCGTTGCTCGGATAATCGGAAACTGACCCACTACTCTTTGGCCTACTATCCTTTGGCGAGACGGGTTGGAACCGCGCGAGCATCGCGTGTACACTCGACGCGATGGATTTTTCGCTCAAAGACCACCAAAAACTGATTCGCGATACCGTCCGGCAATTCATGGAGACGGAGGTGCGCCCGTTCGTCAAAGAATGGGAAAAGCAGGAGAAATTTCCCGCCGAGGCCGTTCGCAAGCTCGGTGAGATGGGCTGTTGCGGGGTGCTGACACCGGAGGAGTGGGGCGGGCCGGGGCTCGATACGGTTTCCTATGCGCTGATCATGGAGGAAGTAGCGCGTGTGTTCACGGCACTGTCGACGGCGATTGGCGTGACGTGCTCCGCGGTGCAGGCGCCTCTCCTGATGTTCGGCAATGAGGCGCAGAAGAAGAAATACATGCGGCGCATGGCCTCCGGCGAAACACTTGGCGCGTTTTGCTTGACCGAACCTGTGGCGGGCTCCGACGCGGCGGGGATTCAGGCGCGTGCCGTGCTCGAAGGCAATTGCTACAAACTGAACGGAACCAAGACCTGGGTCTCCAACGGAAGCGTCGCAGGTGTGTTGCTGGTTTTTGCGAAGACCGATCCCGCCGCAGGAGGGAAGGGCATTTCTGCCTTTTTGATCGAGCCCGGTTTTCCAGGTTTCCGCGTTGGCCGGCACGAAGACAAAATGGGGCAGCGGTCGTCGCCGTCGGTGGAGATTTTGCTGAATGATTGCGTGGTGCCGGCGGAGAATCGGCTGGGCGAAGAAGGCCAGGGTTTGCGTATCGCGCTCGGCGCTCTGGACGGCGGCCGCATCGGCATTGCGGCGCAGGCGGTGGGTCTGGCGCAAGGCGCGCTCGAAGAAACCGTCAAGTATGCGAAGCAGCGCAAAGCGTTTGGCAAAAATCTGGGCGATTTCCAGGCAATTCAGTGGATGATCGCGGACATGCAAACGGAAATTGAGGCGGCGCGAGGGCTCACGTATTACGCAGCGTGGCTGAAGGACGCGCATCCCACGAAGCTGAGAGCAGCTTCGTCGAAGGCCAAGCTGTACGCCAGCGAAATGGTGAACCGCGTCGTTTACAAGGCCGTGCAAGTGCATGGCAGCGTCGGCTATTCGCGCGAGACGGATGTGGAACGTATGTATCGCGACGCGCGCGTGATCACGATTTACGAGGGCACCAGCGAGGTGCAGCGCATGATCATCGCGCGGGAGTTGCTGGGAGAGTCCGGGAAGCAGAAGGTCGCAGCGAATTAGTTTCCGCTCCTTCTCTGCGCTATCTCTGTGTGCTCTGCGTCTCTGCGTTATCTTTTGCGGTTTGAAGGAGGTGCGGATGATATCGGGTGCTCACGTCGTTGTTTACAGCAAAGATGCGGAAGCGGATCGCGCCTTCTTCCGGGACGTTCTCGGCTTCAAGTCTGTGGATGCGGGCCATGGCTGGCTAATCTTCGCGTTGCCGCCGGGGGAAGCCGCATTCCACCCCTCCGGTGAGAACGGTCCACATGAACTCTATTTCCTGTGCGACAGCTTGAAATCGGAGATGGCTGCACTCGCGAAGAAGGGTGTGAAGTGCTCACAGGTTGAGGAAGCGCGATGGGGTTCCATTACGAAGATGAAATTGCCCAGTGGAGGGGAAGTTGGCTTGTATCAGCCCAAGCATCCGACCGCCGTTGGGCTTGGATGAAATGAGGCAGTCAGCGAATTTGAACACAATCAAAAAGAAAAGGATTTAGCGCAGAGACCACAGGGCGGACTTTGTAGAGGCCGGGCTTTAGCCCGGCATAACGTGTAGAGGAGCGAGGATTGGGGACCAAGGTTAAGACAAAGAAGAGAAGAGTCGTGAGCGGCATGCGGCCCACGGGGCCGTTGCATATTGGGCACTACTTTGGGGCACTGCAGAATTGGATACGATTGCAGAATGACCCCAGTTATGAGTGCTTCTATTTTGTCGCCGATTGGCATGCTCTCACGACCGATTATGCAAATACGTTAGGTACGAGCATAGAGTCGATTGAAATCGGTATCGATTGGCTTGCCTGTGGCCTCGATCCTGATCAATCCACTCTGTTCGTGCAATCTGCGGTGCCCGAGCATGCGGAGTTGCATCTCCTTCTTTCGATGGTAACTCCACTAGGATCTCTTGAGCGTGTGCCAACTTACAAGGAGCAGCTTGAAAACATTAAAGACAAAGACCTGCATACATATGGATTCTTGGGGTACCCAGTCCTTCAGTCCGCAGACATTGTAATCTACAGTTCAGGGGCGTCTGAACTCGCCGTACCAGTTGGTCAGGATCAGGTCTCGCACGTTGAACTGACGCGCGAACTAGTCCGCAAGTTCAACTTCCATTACGGGCTTCGATTCAGCAAGAAGCTATTTGGGAAGGCGGGGAAGGATGCTTTTGGCCGAATAATGGAGGGCTCGAATATTGTCTCGTTGACGCCCCTAAAAGGTGAGTTCGGAAGACTTAGGGTGAATCTCAAGAGAGAAATTAGCGAAAGAATTGGGCAAATCGGCTATTCAAATTTCATGACGAACTTCAATGTTCCCCGAGATTTCATTTGTCAGGAACCTGTGTTATTGGAGCCCGCAACTCTTTTGACTGATTCTCCTCGGATTCCCGGTACGGATGGGCGCAAGATGTCCAAAAGTTACGGGAACGCTATCACCCTGAGTGAAACCAATGAGGAGATTCGAAAGAAGACGAAGGCGATGGTTACAGACCCAGCTAGGATACGGCGAAGTGATGTGGGAAATCCGGACGTGTGTCCCGTGTATGACTGGCATAAACTGTTCTCGGCGGAAGAACAAGGTAGGCTGGAGTGGGTCCGGCAAGGGTGCACGACTGCGACCATTGGGTGTATCGACTGCAAGAGCGCGATGGCGGACAACCTCATTAAGTGGATTGAGCCTATTCGTGAGAAGCGTTTGCACTATCAGAAACGGAGAAAGCTGGTTCGAGAGATTCTAGAGGAAAGTTCGACGAGAGCCAGAGTGCACGCCCGCGCAACTATGCTGAAAGTGCGCGAGGCTATGTTCGGTGAAGACAGAATTACAAGACACCCTTTGAGGGATAGGCTAATCTCCAAGCCTGCCAAGGGCATTTGACCAATGGCGACGCCGGAAAGCAAGTTGACGGGAAAAAGCGCGGAAAAGTCTGAGACGAACTCGGGCATGAGTGCCGAGATGAGCGCTGAAAACAAGGCGGAGAGAACTGCGCCGAAGACGGCCTACAACATACAGATCCCGATGTACGAAGGCCCGCTTGATTTGCTATTGGATTTGATCCGACAGCAGAAGATGAGCATTCACGACATCCGAATCTCGGAGATCACCGCCCAATATCTGGATTATTTACACAAGCTGGAAGAATTGGACGTGGATGTTTCAGCGGAATTTATTTACATGGCGGCGACGCTGATTTACATCAAATCAAAAATGCTGCTGCCGCCCGATCCCCTGGCGAGCGAAGAGGAACAGGCGGCGGATCCGCGGGCGGAGTTGGTGCAACGGCTTGTCGAACATGAAAAATTCAAAAACGCGGCCCAGCTTTTGTACCAGAAGCAGCAGATTGAAGAAAACGTGTGGTCGAAGCCCGACAAGTCGCTCTATCACGACGAAGGAACCGAAGGCGAGCTGGTGGTTTCGCTGGTGGATTTGGTGAAAGTGTTCCAGCAGGTGCTGGAGCGAAGGAAGGAAGTTTCGCGGATCGAGCTGCGGCACGAAGAGTTTACGGTGGCGCAGATGATTGCGGCGCTTCGAACGCAGATTATTGCCAGCGCGGAGAATGCGGTGAATTTGATTCAGTTTTTTGAGGCGTGTCCTTCGCGGCACGCGATGATTGTGGCGTTCCTCGCTGTCCTGGAAATGGTTAAGCTCCAGGCCGTGGCGCTGGTGCAAGAAAAACAGTTCGGGGATATTTTGGTGCGGAAGCACAGGATGTTTGATTTGGTGTTTGATGAGAGCGGCGGGATCAAGCAGATTGATGAGGAATATAAATAATCGAAGTAAAGAAGCAATGACGTAGGGAAGTAAAGAAAAGAGAGATTCCTCACTGCGCAAGCCGGCCGCTTCGCAGGAGCGAAGCGAAAGGAAAAAGCGCCGGCCTGCTCCGTTCGGAATGACGGGCGGCTGGGATCGGGGCGAGGCAAGCATGACTAACGAAGAACGAAAAGCGGCGTTGGAAGCGATTATTTACGCGGCGGATGAGCCAGCGACGATCGAGCAGTTGGCGAAAGCGCTGAGCGAAGAGAAGCTAGCGGTGCAGGCTTCGCTCGATGAGTTGGTGGCGAGTTACGCGAGCGAAGCGCGGGGGATCGAGATTCGCGCAGTCGCGGGCGGGTACAAGCTCTATACGAAGCCGCAGCAGCATGACGTGGCGCGGCGGTTCATCAAGAGCTTGCGGCCTCCGCTGCGGCTGTCGATGCCGGCGCTGGAAACGCTGGCGGTGATTGCGTACAAGCAGCCGGTGACAGGCCCGGAGATTTCGGAGATTCGCGGCGTGAACACGTCCGGCGTGATTGGGACGCTGCTGGACAAGCACCTAATTACGACGGCGGGACGGAAAGAAGTGATTGGGCGGCCCATTTTGTATAAGACGTCGAAAGAATTCTTGATGCGGTTTGGATTGAGCGACCTGGAAGAATTGCCGAGCTTGAAGGAGTTCGAGGCGCTGGCGCGGGAAGCGCTCGGGAGCGATGAGGGGTTTACTTTGACTGATGCAAGTTTGACCAACGAAGCGAACATCAGCGCGCCCGGGCCAGAGAAGGGCGCGAGCGCAGAGATGGAAGCGCGGGAAGAATTGCTGGAAGAGACGGCTGCGAATAATGAGGGAATGCCTGGCGGAGATGGTTATGAGACGCCGAAAGCGGCCTCAGTAGGGAAATAGGAAAGAGATTTTATACAGAGATAGCAGAGGCCACAGAGTTCACAAAGAAGAAAAAGGATTACCACCACGAGCACGCCGGGCTGAACCCGGCCCTACACAGGAAAAAGCAAGAGATGGAAGAAAGACTGCAGAAGATCATTGCGCGGGCGGGGATTGCTTCGCGGAGGCACGCGGAGCAGTTGATTTTGAGCGGACAGGTGCGCGTGAACGGTCAGGTGGTGCGGGAACTGGGGACGAAGGCAGATGCGGCGCAGGATCGGATTGAGGCGGCGGGGAAAGTCGTCTCGGCGGAAGAACGGCGAATTTACATGGCTTTGAACAAGCCGCCGGAAGTTGTGTCGGCGATGGCGGATCCGGAAGGACGGAGGACGCTGCGGAATTTGTTGCGGGGTTTGCCGGAGCGCGTGTACCCGGTGGGGAATTTGGAATATGCGGCGGCGGGGCTGGTGTTTTTGACGAACGACGGCGACCTGGCAGCAGAGATGCTGAAGAACTGGAGCAATCTCGAACAGGTTTACCAAATCAAAGTGAAAGGGATGCTGACGCTGGCTGATTTGGAGCGGTTGGGAAAAGAAATTGGCGTGAAGATGAAAACGGTGCGGCAGCCGGATGCGACGCGCGGGCGGGCTGCGAATTACTGGTATGAAGTGCGGATGCGGGATACGAAAAAGGAAGAGATGCGGCGCGCGTTGTTCAAGGAACAGCATCCGGTGGAAAAGTTGAAGCGGATTGGGTTGGGGCCGCTGACGCTGGAGGGGATACCGCCGGGGAGATACCGGTTGCTGGCGGGAAAGGAAGTGGCGGCTTTACGAGCGGGTCATCGGGCTGGGAATGGGAAGAAAAATGGCCGGCGAGTGGAAGGTGAAATGGGGATTTCAAAGCAGAGTTCGCAGAGGACACAGAGAAGACTGAGAAAAGCACCGGTCTAAAGACCGGCCACTACGGTTGTTGGCGGATGGCTCTCGAACGATTGCAAAAGATTATGGCAGGGAGCGGGATTGCGTCACGGCGCAAGGCGGAGGAGATTATTGCGGCGGGGCGGGTAACGCTCAACGGAAAAGCGGTCGTGGAGCAAGGGACGAAGGCGGATCCGGAGCGGGACTTGATTTGCGTGGATGGGAAGCCGTTGAAGAAGGCGGAGCGGCTGGTCTATTTCCTGCTGAACAAGCCGAAGGGTTATGTGACGACCGTGAGCGATCCGGAGGGTCGGGCTACGGTGATGGAGTTGATGGGAAAGCGCGCGGAGCGCGTGTATCCGGTGGGGCGGCTGGATTATGCGAGCGAAGGTTTGCTGCTGATGACGAATGACGGTGCGCTGGCTCAGAAGATGACGAAGGCCGGGTCGCACATGCCGAAAACGTACCTGGTGAAGGTAAGCGGGAAGCCGGAAGAGAAGGACATCGAGCGTTTGCGGGCGGGAATTACGATTGCAGTGGAAGGTGGGAGAAAGGTGAAAACTTCTCCGGCGAGGATACGGTTGGCGGAAGATGGGGCGAATCCGTGGTACGAGGTGGTGCTGATTGAGGGAAGGAACCGGCAGATCCGAAGGATGTTTGAGCGGGTGGGGCATTTCGTTGAAAAAATTAAACGCGTGCAACTGGGGCCGCTGGTTTTGGATGTGGGGCCAGGAAAGTTTCGGGCTTTGACGGAAAGAGAAGTGGAGCAGTTGAAGCAGGCGGTTGACGGGACGCGCTGAACCGCTCTCTTACGACGCGTCTCTGGAGTGCGCACGTGCTAAAGCGACCAATATGGGCTTGGCGTCTGGAACAATTGGGACAGTCTAGGGAAGCAGAAACCGTTCGAAGATGCGAGAATGGATTGGAATCGCGGATGGGATTGAATGACGAAGACGATTGAAGAGTCGATACCGGAATATATTCGCGGGCTGCCGGTGTATGTTCCGGGGAAGCCGATTGAAGAAGTGGAGCGGGAACTGAAGATTCATGCGGTGAAGCTCGCTTCGAATGAGAACCCGCTCGGACCGTCGCCGAAGGGAATCGAAGCGGCGAGGGCCGTGCTGGGGAATTCGAGCCGGTATCCAGATGGCGGAACACACGCGCTGCGGCGGAGTCTGGCCGAGCGGCATGGCGTGAGTGAGGAAGAAGTTTTTATCGGGCTGGGATCAAGCGAGATCATTGACCTGGCGGCGCGGGTGCTGCTAAGGGCGGGACTCCAGGGGCTGACCTCGGAAGGAACGTACGCGCCATTTTCGGTGGCGATACGCGCGAGCGGGGCCGAGCTGGTGCTCGTGCCGCAGTGCGAGTTTGCGTTTGACCTGCAGGCGATGGCGAAGGCCCTTACGGCGAAGACAGGCGTGATTTACCTGGCGAATCCGAACAATCCGACAGGGACGGCGTTTAGCGGGAAAGAGTTCGAAGAATTCCTGGCGAAGGTGCCGGATGGCGTGCTAGTGGTGCTGGATGAAGCGTACATTCACTACGCCGTGAGCGTGGGGCTGCGGGATTCGGTGGAGGCGTACCGCAAACGGAAGAACATCCTGATCCTGCGGACGTTTTCCAAAGTTTATGGGCTGGCGGGATTGAGGATCGGGTATGCCATCGGGCGGCCGGAACTGCTGGCGGCGATGAACAAGTTGCGGACACCGTTCAATACTTCGGGCGTAGCGCAAGCGGGAGCGCTGGCGGCGCTGGATGACCATGAGCATGTGCAACGATGCATCGTGACGAATGCGGCGGAGCGAAAACGGTTGAGCGAGGGATTACGGAAGCTGGGATTACGGCCGGTGGAGAGCGAAGCGAATTTTGTGTTTATGGAAGTGGGGCCCGAGGCCAAAGCGCTGAGCGGCGAGCTGCTTCAGTTGGGAGTTATTGTGCGGCCGCTGGGATGGATGGGATTTCCGGAAGCGATCCGAATTTCAGTGGGGACGGCAGAGGAAAACGACAAGTGTCTGGCGGCGATGGGACAGATCGCGGAACGCCGAGGAGGGGACGCGCTAAGGCGCGCCCTTGCAGCGCTGAAGAATGGCGAGCTAGCTACGCGATGAGAGTGCTCCTTCCGGATGGCACGGAGTTTGGCAAGAACGCGGGCAGCGACCCAATCACACAAATTTTGCAAACGTGCAAGACGATTGCGGTTGTGGGATTGTCTTCGAATCGGATGCGGCCGAGCTTTGGCGTGACCGAGTATATGCAATCCGCGGGGTACCGGATTATTCCGGTGAATCCCAACGAGAGGGAAGTGCTGGGAGAGAAGAGCTACGCGCGGCTGGAAGACGTGCCGGAGAAGATTGGGGTGGTGAATATTTTCCGCCGAACGGAAGAAGTGGCGGATGTGGTGGAAAGCGCGATTCGCAGGGGGGGCGAAAGCGGTGTGGATGCAGTCGGGAATTGAGAACGCGGGGGCGGCGGAGAAGGCGCGGGCGGCAGGGATCATCGTTGTGGAAGACGCGTGTATTTTGGTGGAGCATCGGAAGAGATTGCAGCTCCTCTCCAGTTGAAGATCAAATCATCCATATTTCTGACTAAGATGAGTTTGAGGTTGAGATCCTTCGGCGAACCTCATCGGTTCGCCTCAGGATGACACCTTATCGTATGGCCCGCGTGGGGATACTGCGCGGGCTGATTTGTTTTGATGCAAAGATGGAAAGAATTCATACAGTGAGGACATACGTCACAGAGCCGGAGAGGAAAGAGAGAATCGCGAGAAAGATGCTCAGCGGGGGAGGGGGAAGACGAGGAGACTGCGCTTGCCGGGGATGATCACGCCAAGGAGGCGCCCTTCGGGGGAGATGGCGAATTCACGGAAGGTAAGCCCGTGAAGAACAGGGATGGGCGTGGGTTGCGCGATGGGGATTTCATTACCCGCGGTAACTGCCGCGAGAGGAGGGAGATTGATCCACACCAGGTCGCCAGATTTTTTTTCGATGGAGCGCTTAAGGAGAATGCGGGACTCGTCGGAAGACCAGGAGAAAACTCCGAGACCAACACGCGCGCGGGCGACACGAGTTGGGGAATTCAGATCGCGAATTTCGAGAACTTCCTTGTCGATGAAATAAGCGGCCTTCTTGCCGCTGGGGGAGACGGCGATGCCTCCTTCGTAACCATCCAGGGTGGCCAACTCTTTGTCGGCGTCCGTCACAAGATCGAGGCTCTGGAGGCGGGAGGGGCCGGTCATGGCGTGATTTTGTTCGACGACAATGGCGAAGTTCATTCCGCGAAAGGCGGAGATGTCGCGGAAGGTGCGGCCTTCGTTGGGGGACTTGAGCGGGCCGGAAGAAATTTGCGTGGACTTCAAGGAAAAAAGCAGGCGGGGCTTCACGGCTTCGGAAAAGTAGACGATCGTGTTGTTGTCGGGCAGAAAGAAAGCGCTGGCCGCGTTGGGGATGACGCTGTCGCCCTTGGCGATGCGGATTTCGTGGCCGCCATCGTCGAGGACGAGGGTCATGAAGGAGTCTTCGGTCTTGCCGGATTCGTCGAGGACGGTGGTGGTGAGAAGTCCAACGAGAATCATGCGCCCGTTGGGAGACCAGCGGAGCGAATCGACGATGTAACTAAAGGGCTGGTTGCCGCGATTGAATTTTTGGCCTTCGAGAAGGCGGCGACGCTTCCCGTTGGAATCCTGGAGCCAAATGTCGTCGTGCTCGAGGTCGTAGAGCTTGGTTTTGAAATTGCGATGGACAGAGTAGGCGATGCGGTTGTCGGGAGCGAAGGAGAAGGAGGTGATGTCTTCGTCGATGGATTGGAGAGGTTTGTCCAAATCTTGGCCTCGGACGGCAGGGAAAAGAAGGAAGAATAGACTACAGAGACACAGAGCGTACAAAGAGAGACCTAGGATATAGCAGGAGACTGAAGCAGGGAGGCCGAATCGGAAACGACGAGCAGAGGAGGGAGGAGCCGGGGTCATGGTTTGGGATGCGGCGCCGTGTAGGGATGGCAGCAGGGTTGCTGCGCGGGCTTGAATTCCATGAACTCGATGCGCGTGCCGTCGGGATCGTAAAGATTGAGCTGCCATTTGCCGTCGCGGCCGATCTTGGGTTGTTCGGTCAGCTTGACGCCTTTATCTATAAGCTTCTTCTGTGTTGCGTGAATGTCCGTCGTCCCGATGGCGATGTGATTCATGATTCCGCGAAGTCGCTGGTCAGCATCCGGTTCGACGTTGACCATGAATTCGAGCCAGTCTGTTCCGTCGGGAACTTGCATCGAGACCCAGTCGGTTTGGTCGTCCTTCATGCCGCCGTGCCAGTAGGGGCGGAAGCCGAGAATGTCTTTGTAAAAGTGCTCTGTAGCGGCACGGTCGTGGACGATGAAGGCGGCGTGAATGATTTCGTTTTCGTACCCGCCCTTGGTCAAAATGGCGATAATCTTGGGGTCTTTAAGCACACCATCGGTTTCGAGGAAACTGATTTTGTGACCTTCCGGATCGGCCAAAGACAGGTACTTCATTCCTGGTCCAGTTAAGCTACGAGTGTCAGTCAGATTCGCGAGCAAGTAACTGCGGAGAGCGGCAACGTTGTCTGTCGAGAATGTGACTTCGGCTATTAGGTTTGATGGTGCCGGCGAATGCGCAGGTTCCAGCCCGATAAACTGAAATCTGTTTGGCGAGATGTTCAGGCTGAACTCTGGCGGCTGCTCGTCGGACGAAAACCGGCGCTTTACGTGTTTTGGATGCGGGTCTTGGTCGAGAAGGGCAGCGTAAAAGGTACGAGATTTGTGAGCATCGCTAACATAAATCGTGACTCCTTCAATACCGAATATACGTGGACGTTGGGGGTTCTGTTGTGCCGGAGTTGAAGCGCAAAGAACCAGCATCGCAATCAAAAGATTTGTGCGCTTCATTGATTCCTCATGATTTCGACGTCGGACGAGATTTTATCTTACGAATTTCGTCGAGGCGAGCGCGGAGGCGCTGCTCGAATCCCTGGTCGGTGGGCTTGTAGTAGGTTTGGGAGGCGAGATTGTCGGGGAGGCACGTCATGTCCGTGACTTTATCATCGAAATTGTGGGCGTATTTGTAGCCCTGGCCGTAGCCGATGTTTTTCATGAGGCCGGTGACGGCGTTGCGGATGTGGAGAGGCACAGGTTCGGCTTCGGTTTTGTGGACGTCATCGATGACCTCGCCGTAGGCGGTGTAAACGGCGTTGGATTTTGGCGCGAGCGAGAGATAAACGGCGGCTTGCGCGAGGGCCAGATGGCCTTCGGGAGCGCCGAGAAAATCGAAAGCGTCTTTGGCGGCGAGGGTGACGGCGAGCGCGTTGGGCTCGGCGAGACCGATGTCTTCGCTGGCCATGCGCACCATGCGGCGCGCGATGTAAAGAGGGTCCTCGCCGGATTCGATCATGCGTGCGAGCCAGTAGAGAGCGGCATCGGGATCGGAGTTGCGAACGGATTTGTGGAGCGCGGAAACGAGATTGTAGTGCTCTTCGCCGGCTTTGTCGTAGCGGAGGAGTTTCCGCTGGAGAACGTCTTCGAGGAGTTCGGGAGTGATGAGGCGAGCACCGCGGTCATTCGAATGGGCGCTGCGGACGGCGAGTTCGAGCGTGTTGTAGGCAGAGCGGGCGTCGCCGTTGGCGAAGGAAGCGATGCGGAAAAGAATGTCGTCGGAGGCTTCGCTGGATTCATTTCCAAGGCCGTGCTCTTTGTCGGCGAGGGCGCGGCGGAGAAGCTCGACGATCTGCGGAGTGGTGAGCGGATCGAGGACGTAGACCTTGGTGCGGGAAAGGAGGGGGGAGATAACTTCGAAAGAAGGATTTTCAGTGGTGGCGCCAATGAAGATGATGTGGCCGGCTTCCACGTGAGGCAGGAAGGCGTCCTGCTGGGCTTTATTGAAGCGGTGGACTTCGTCGACGAAGACGATGGTGCGATGACCGGAGCGGGATTTTTGCTTGGCGACGGCCATGACTTCCTTGATTTCCTTGATGCCGGCGAGAACGGCGCTGAAGGAGACGAATTCCGAGCGCGTCAGGCGGGCGATGAGGCGAGCGAGAGTGGTTTTGCCGCAGCCGGGCGGGCCCCAGAAGAGCATGGAGCCGAGATTGTCGCTTTCAATTTGAACGCGAAGAGGTTTGCCGGGCCCGAGAAGTTTTTCTTGGCCGATGAATTCGTCGAGAGTCCGCGGGCGCATGCGCTCGGCGAGCGGCTGGTTGGCGGCGGGGACGCCGGGCTCGGGGGGCGGTGGCGGGAGTTTAGAGAAGAGGCTCACGGGTTCTTTGGCGGCCGGGCCGCGGCAGATTCTTGGATGTTTGATGCGGAGATAGCGTTTCTCTGGCGGGCGGCTTCGTAGAAGACGACGGCTGCGGCGGCAGCGGCGTTGAGGGATTCGACGCCGCTGGCCATGGGAATGCGGATGCGGGCGTCGGCGCTCCGCTCGACCTCTTCAGGAAGGCCCGCGCCTTCGTTGCCGACCAGGAGAGCGACGGGTTGGCACCAATCGACCTCCCACGGCGCGAGCAGGGGTTGGTCGCCGTCGTGGGGTTCGCGCACGCTGGCGGCGAGGGTGCGAATGCCGGCGATTTTGAATTGCGTCAAGAGAATTGCGAGAGACATTCCGGCCAGGATGGGAAGATGCAGAGCCGCTCCGGCAGAAGCGCGGAGCGCTTTGGGGGAATAAGGGCTGGCGGTGCCGCTGATGCCGGAGGCGGCCGTAGCTACTCCGGTGGCGCCAAAAGCGGCGGCGGTGCGGAGGATGGTGCCGACATTACCGGGATCTTGGACCCCGGCGAGGACAACGAGAAGAGGAGCGCAGGAGGAGGCGGGAGTGCGGACCAGGTCGTCAAAGGAAGTCTCACGCGGTTTGACGAGCGCGGCGACGCCTTGGGGATGCTCGGTGTCGGCGAGGCCTTCGAAGAGGCGGTCGGTGGTGCGCAGCGTGGGAAAGGCGAGCTCTGGGCGATCAATCAAGGGGGCGAGGCGTTCGTGGTGGCGCTCGCCGGATTCGCTGAAGAGGACGGCGCGGATGGGGCAGCCTGAGCGCAGGGCTTCTTCAACCAGACGTGCGCCCTCGACGCCGACGTAGCCGTCTTCCGTGAGCAATCCACCGCGGAGAGCCATGCGGAATTCCTTGAGCCAGCGATTGTCGCGGCTGGTGAGGAGCGAAGGTTCTCCTGTAAGGCGAAAGTTTCGGGCGGATTTTCCCGGTGTGGCCATTACTCACGAGGGTAGCAAACTTCTGGCCAGGTACGGTAAGTCTGCCAGGTCTCGATAGAGGC
Source organism: Candidatus Acidiferrum sp. (assembly GCA_035704085.1). GTDB lineage: Bacteria > Acidobacteriota > Terriglobia > Acidiferrales > UBA7541 > Acidiferrum. The sequence continues at coordinate 128,194 of DASSXG010000083.1, forward strand.
ACAGAACCGTTCGACAAGAATTAGGTGGTCTGGCCAGACAGACACGTTCAACGAGGATTCTGAGAAACGTTAGAGGAAGAAACCGAGAGATGCACAACGCTGGAATTCGACGTGGCCGGGCCCACAGTGCTTTGCGAGACGATCACCAAGTCGTCCCCGACGCCCGGCGCGGTCCCGGCTGGCACAGTCAAGTCCACGCGGACGGTTCCGGACTCGCCCGCGCCTAAGGCCAGTTCTTTCGGTTCCACTTTGCTGACGAATTGACGGGCGTCGGTCACTGTCAGTTTGAAGGTTCGCGGAGCGCCGATGTTTCGCACGGTGAAAGCGGCCTGGTGAGTGGTTCCTGGGGACAACTCGTCAAAATCCAATTTGGGAGAAACTTCCACGCTTTCCGCATGAAATAAGGCGGCGAAAAATCTCTGATATTGCTTGCCATTCGAATCGCGTCCGCTTACTGCAACACGAAAGGGTGTGCTCGGAAGGTTCACGTTCCCAGTGAATTCAAGGAACTCCCGGTCGGCATTCGCCGCGTGCATTTGCAGCTTCTGGACAGGCTGGCCGAGTTCGGTGACCAGATAAAATTCGGTGGTCTTTGTAGCGGTGGCGGAGAGGGATGCTTGAAGCGTTGCAGGAGTTCCCGCGACAGGCTGCCCCTGGATACGGAAGAGCCCCTCGTGACCGGGACGGCTGCCCAATCTTACAAATTCGACATTAACAAAAAAAATGTCACTCTGCGCTTGGGCCTCCAGCCAGAATCTGCCCGTGCCGGCAATTTCCGCACGCCACTCGCCCGCTTCGGGCGAACTCACCGTCAAAATCCGGCCGCAATTCAATTCCGTGAACTCGGTGCCGGCCAACCCATCGACGATCGCTCCGCCAGAGGGTTGCGTGAGCTTGAGCTGGCTGCCTTTGGAATCCACCGAGAATGTAAACGTGATTCTCTTGGTCACGGAGTCCACGGGAATGGTGATGGTTTGCGGCTTGCTTTCGAGTCCTCCCGTGGCCCAGAAGACGGTCGAGACGTTATTCCTCGTTGATTCGCGCACCTGATGAAAGGCTTTGGCGGCTTCCGAGCGTTGCAAGAACAGGGGTACGCCGCCGGTCTCATTGGCGGTGTGGATATAGGCAGGATCGGCCGGACCACAGGCGTCTGGACCAAAAGCCCGCGATCGATTCATGGGAGGAGTCGTTTGTGCAACCGCCATCGAGGCCAACGCGCCGAAGACTCCCACAGTTGCCAGCGATCGCGCCAACCGCCACGCGCGTACTGCGGGCCGTCTTAAAATTTCTGAAGTCATTTAAGTTAGCCTCGCGTTGCGGACTCAGGGAAGAACCTGCTTTCCCCATTAGAACTAACGATAGCAAACTTGCGTGGACTGAGGCCGGAGACGTGCCTAAGACGTTTGCATTCGGTCACTTGGGGGTGGCCGATGCCTTCGGCTTCTCGCGACAGGCATGGTCGCAACTGGTGGGGAGCGCTGAATCGTTGGCGGGGCGCGCTGGACGCGCGAGTTTTTGTGGTGCAGCCATCACAGCGAGGGTAACAAATTTCGGCCTCTGACACCTAAATCTGGGCTATCAGTATGTAAATCATCTGGAAGACGAAGTACATCGAAATAGACCAGCCAAATAACAAGACTCTCCCTTTCCCTTTTCCGAACACGCTTAAGAGCACGGCGATCACGAATGTCTTTACCAATATAGGGCCGATAGGTTGCCAGATTCCAGGTCCAGCCCCATTCCGTGCGGACTGCCGCCGCTGTGGAGCCACGAAACATTCCAGATTATGTTTAGTGGTTTCGCCAATGCGGCTATCCATAGAGCGGCCTTTATAACGTAGCTTCTCCACGTCGGAAGCGCCAGGATGGTTCCCGCTTTGGTCACGCTTTTCCATGCGAAAAACAGCAGCGAGCAAGGAAGGATGAAGAGGATCGCGGTGGCAACGTACATTCCAGTTGGCTGCTCCAAATTGCACGGATATTCCAGCTTTGTTGTTGCTGAAATTCGAATTGTGCAAGCAATGGGTGGAGTGTGGAAACCAAGAGTACGTGGACGCGCGCATGGATGAAACCATGAGTTCTGTGCCTCCATTTTTCTGATCCGGGCATTGCCAAGGTCGCGCACCGAGAATAGATTGTAGGCTTTGGAGCCGACCATGAGTGCGCAAGCGAAGACATTGCCCGGACGTTACTACACCGATCCCGAGATTTTCAGACAGGAAATCGAGACATTCTTTTTTCGCATGTGGTTCGCCAGTGGGCGGAGCGAGGAGATTCCAAATCCGGGTGATTATTATCTGTGCGAAGTTGCAGGCGAGAGCATTATCGTCACGCGTGAGAGCAGCGGCGAGGTGCGCGCGTTTTACAACGTTTGCAGGCATCGCGGAACGCGGATGTGCCGCGAGGAGCATGGAAAATTTGCGGGGCGGATTCAGTGCCCGTACCACGGCTGGACGTACGGACTGGATGGCAGGCTCCTTGGCGCGCCGCACATGGAGGAAGCCGCGTTCCGCCGAGAAGACTATCCGCTGCACGCCGTAAACGCGGACGCGTGGGACGGAATCATCTTCCTCAACTTGTCAGCAAATCCCAGACCCCTTGCTGAGCAATTGGCGGACCTTCCCAAAAAGTTTGCGCCTTGGGGCCTGAGTGAGTTGCGTTTCTACAAGCAGCGCGCCTACGACGTGAAGGCCAATTGGAAGCTGATCGTATCGAATTACAACGAGTGCCTGCACTGCCCGATACTGCATCCGATGCTGAGCCGCGTGTCGGATTCCATGAGCGGCAATAACGATGCGCCCCAGCCCACCTATATTGGCGGATCGATGGAATTCCGCGCGGGAGCGCAAACGATGAGCGTGGATGGAGCGCGCCGCCGCGAGCATCTTCCTGGGTTGAATGAGGCGCAGCGCAAGCTGGTTCTCTACTATGCGATCTATCCGAATTTGTTTCTCAGCTTGCACCCGGACTACGTAATGGCGCACCGGCTGTGGCCTCTGGCCGTGGACCGGACGCGAGTGGTATGCGAGTGGTATTTCCATCCTCAGGAAATGGCGAAACCGGATTTTCAGGCGGATGACGCAGTGGAGTTCTGGGACGCCACGAACCGGGAAGACTGGGAAATCTCAGAATGGTCGCAGAAGGGAATTAGCTCGAGGGCCTATGAGCCAGGGCCCTATTCGCTGCGAGAAGGATTACCGCTGGCATTTGACCGCATGATTTTGGAACGCGAGCGGGAGAGACGCTAGACGAGTGGCGTGCTAGAGAGCGAAACTCCACGCGGAGTTTGTTGCACGGGGTACAGGGGTATGGTAGCGTCGCGCAATCACGGGCAGCGCTGGCGAAACGCTGCAGAGTGACATCATGGCTTCGCCAAAGGCCAAAAAATTGCCGGCTGAACTTCTGCGTGTCAACGCGCAAACACCCGAAGCGGAGGTGCTGCGATATGCGGCAGCATTTCTGACGCGCGGAGGTGTGATCGCGATTCCTACAGATACCTTTTATGGGCTGGCGGCCGATCCATTTAATCTTGCGGCGGTCGAGGAGATCTACCGGGTGAAGGGGCGCCCGGAGGCGCGGGCGCTGCCGATCCTGGTGAATTCCATCGAACAAGCGCTGTTGCTGGCACGCGGAACGCCGCAGAAATTTCTGCGGCTGGCACAAGCGTTCTGGCCGGGGGCATTGACCCTGGTGGTGAACGCGGCACATCGCATCCCGCTGAAAGTGACCGCGGGGACGGGGCGAATCGCGGTGCGGTGGCCGAAGAGCGAAGTGGTGCGGCTGTTGATCGAAGAATTTGACGGGCCGGTCACCGGGACGAGCGCGAACATTTCGGGATTCCCTTCCTGCGCGAGCTCAGCGCAAGTGATGAAGCAACTCGGGTCGCGGGTGCCGCTGGTGTTGGATGCGGGAGAAACCGGAGCGACGCTTGCGTCAACCATCATCGAACTGCATGGCGACACCTGGAAGATCGGCAGGGAAGGGGCGATCCCGGTGGCGGAGATCGAGAAGGCGTTGAAGTGAGAAGGGATCAGAGTCAGCGGGGCGGGGCATAGGAGATCTTACCGAGAATGGCGGGGCCATGGGCACCGGTGGCGGAGGGGAGGCTGGAGGGACGGCCGTGAAAGGTTTCGTAAGCCAGGAGGGCGAAGGCGAAGGCTTCTTTGGCGTCTATTGGAATACCGAAGCGCGAGGAGGGGAGGACTTCGACGCAGGGGAGGGCGGCTGAAATTTGCGCAAGGATTAAGGGATTGTGGGCACCACCGCCGGAGACGATGAGTTGATGGACTTTAGTTTTGGGAAGAACGAAGCGATTGAGAGCGTCCACGACCGAGAGCGCGGTGAAAATGGTCGCGGCGCGGATGAGGTCGTTGGGCTTGGCACGATGGCGGCGGCTGAGAGCCAGGAGCCTTTGGATGTAAGCACGGCCGTAGTATTCGCGGCCGGTGGATTTTGGCGCGGGGAGCTTGAGGTAAGGGTCGCGCATGAGCTCGTCGAGAATACCTGGGATGCTGCGACCCTGCGAAGCGAGATGAGCGTTGGCGTCCAAGCGTTGGCGGCCATTAGTGAAGTGTTGGACGAGGGCGTCAATCAGCATGTTGGCGGGGCCGGTGTCGAAGGCGAAGACCTGTTGTGGCTTGGCGGCGGCAGGGACAACGGTAATGTTGGCGATCCCACCTAAGTTAAGAGAGACGCGGCCAAGTCTGGGATGGCGATAGAGGAGATAGTCTGCGTAAGGCACGAGGGGCGCGCCTTGGCCGCCGAGTGCGACGTCGGCAGGGCGAAAATCGGCGACCGTTGTGATGCCTGTGCGGGCCGCGATGATTGCGGATTCGCCGATTTGCAGCGTTGATGCGGTGGGCGTACCCAAGTAAGAGACAGGCTTGCCTTGATGAAAGATTGTCTGTCCGTGGCTGCCGATGACGGCAATGCGGCGCGGAGAGACTCTGAAGCGGCGGCAGGCGGCGAGAGCGGCGTCGGCAAAGATTTGCCCCAATCGAAAATTGAGTCGGCTGAGTTCACCGGCGGAGATAGTCTGCTGTTCAGCGACGCGAAGAATTTCCTTTCGCAACGGTGGTGGACATTTGCTGGACGTGTGTCCAAGGAGTTCTGCTTTGAGATGTGGAGGCGCACCGGAAATGCGAGCCAATGCGACGTCGATGCCGTCCGCGGAGGTGCCGGACATAAGGCCGAGGACGAGCATAGGCTTTGCGTTCATCGTACGGGGAGTTTTAACACAGAGATCACAGAGGACACGGAGAATTCATGAGATTTGTTTCTTGAGTGCGGCGAGGAGATTGAGGGCGTCGAGAGGCTTTAGTTGGTCGAGGTCGGCAGCGCGAAGTTTTTCGAGAACTTCGCGATCAAGAGCTGTGAACAGAACTTGTTGATTTCCGTTGCGTCCCTCGCCGTGGCCGCCGGCTCCCGGAGAGAGTGTCTCGCTTAACTCATGCTCGCTTTGCTCGTGCAGCTTCAACACTTCTCGGGCGCGTTCGATGACGCTGCGCGGAAGGCCTGCGAGACGGGCGACTTCAATGCCATAGCTCTTATCGGCGCTGCCCGGTTCGACATGGCGTAGGAAGATGATTTCACTGGGAGTTTCTTTCACGGAGACGTGGACGTTTTTCACCGCTGGCAAGAGATCGGCAAGTTCGGTGAGTTCGTGATAATGGGTGGCGAAGAGGGTGCGGGCGCGGGTGTGCTTCTGGAGATGCTCGACGACGGCCCATGCGATGGAGAGGCCGTCGAAAGTGGCAGTGCCGCGACCGACTTCGTCGAGGAGGACGAGGCTGGCGGGCGTCGCGTGATGGAGAATGGCGGCGACTTCGCTCATTTCAACGAGAAATGTGGAGCGCCCGCGAGCGAGATTGTCGCTGGCACCGATGCGGGTAAAAATGCGGTCGGTGATGGGCAGCTTGGCTTGGCGCGCGGGAACGAAGGAGCCGATCTGCGCCATGAGGACGATGAGTGCGGACTGGCGGAGATAAGTGGACTTACCACCCATGTTCGGACCAGTGATGAGAAGAAGTTGCTGGCGTCCCGGCTCGAAGCAAAGATCGTTGGGAACGAAGCGCTCGCCCTTTTGGCGAAGAAGTTCTTCGATGACGGGATGGCGGCCCCCGATGATGAGGAGCTCGCCGGCGGAATTGAATTCAGGGCGGGAATAGCCGCGGTCGGCGGCGAGCTTGGCGAAAGCTGTCAGGACATCCAATTGGGCAACAGCAGCGGCGGTGCAGCGCAGTCGAGCGGCCTTGGCAGCCACGGAAGAGCGAACGTCCACAAAAAGCTGGCGCTCGATTTCCAGGATGCGCTCGTCGGCGGCCAGGATCTTGCGCTCGTACTCTTTCAGCTGCGGCGAAGTAAAACGCTCGGCATTGACGAGGGTTTGTTTGCGCTCGTAGTCAGCCGGAGCGAGATGCAGATTCGGCTTCGAAATTTCGATGTAATAGCCAAAAATCTGATTGAAGCGGATTTTGAGGGAAGCAATGTTCGTGCGTTTGCGTTCGCGTTCCTCCATGGCGGCGATGATTTGCTTGCTGTGCTGGCTGAGATTGCGGAGTTCATCCAGCTCGGCGTGATAGCCGCTGCGGATCATCCCGGGATCGGTGGCAAGGGCGGGTGGCTCGTCGGCAATGGCACGTTCGAGGCGCTCGCGAACGTCGGTCAACTCGTCAATCTCTTTGTGAAGTTGGCGAAGCAGTTCGCTCCCGCCGGCGGGAGGAGGCGTAAGGAAATTCTTCAGCACCGGGAGCTGAGCGAGAGACTTGCGCAAAGCGACCAGTTCGCGGGGAGTGGCGAGGCCAAGCGTGATGCGGCTGGTCAGACGCTCGATGTCGAGTATGCCCTTGAGTTCTTTGCGAATTTCACCGCGGACCACGGTTTGCTGCACAAGATGCGTGACAGCGCCGAGACGCGCTTCGATGGCTTCACGGTCGATGAGCGGGCGGAGAAGCCACGAACGCAGGAGGCGAGCGCCCATGCCGGTAACGGTGGCATCGAGCGCGGCGATTAGCGTCGTTGGGCCGCCACTGCGGCCGACTTCTTCAGTAAAGATGGGAGTGAGCAATTCCAAATTGCGAACGGAAACGGGATCGAGGACGAGAGCGTTGTGCTGCTCGTAGTAGCGGATGCGATCGAGATGTTGAAGGGTGTCGGCGCTGGGCACATTCGCGTTTTCCTTGGCGATCGAGGAGCGGTCAACACGCGCAGCGTTTTCCCGGAGATAGTGGACGATGGCGCCAGCGGCGGAGAGGGCTTGCAGGTGATCGTCTAGGCCGAAGCCCGTGAGTTCGGCAACACCGAACTGTTCGCGGAGGATGCGCTCGGCGTAATCGCGCTGGAAGATCCAATCTTCGAGACGGGATTCGACGCCGCCGACGCCCTCGAGGATCGAAGTTTTCGCGGTTTCAAAAAGCTGATGGGGGCGGGGGAGAAGAGTCTCCCGTGGGCGAAGGAGCTGGAGTTCATCGCGGAGATCTTCCTCGGCAGCGGGCCCGGAAAATTCCGTGGCTTGAAATTCCCCGGTGGAAAGGTCCACGAAGGCCAAGCCGATGGGTGAGCCGGAAGAATGTTTGGCGACCGAAGCGAGAAAATTGTTCTCGCGGGCATCGAGGACGGCAACTTCCGTGGCGGTGCCGGGAGTGATGACGCGGACGACTTCGCGGCGGACAAGCTTCTTGCCGGGGCCGGGCTGCTCCATCTGGTCACAGATTGCGATCTTGAATCCGGCTCGGATCAAGCGAGCAATGTAGCCCTCCGCAGCGTGATACGGAACGCCGCACATGGGGATGGGCTGGCCTTTTTCGCGGTTGCGCGATGTGAGCGTGATCTGCAATTCCCGCGCCGCGATCATGGCATCTTCGTAAAAGAGCTCGTAGAAGTCACCGAGACGAAAGAGCAGCAGGGCGTGCGGGAACCGCGCCTTAATGGCGTGATACTGCTGCATCAGCGGTGAAGTAGGCTCGCTCATCCCCTATCCATCACTTCTGAATTCCGAGTTGCTTAAGCAAGAAGGCATAATCAAGCGCAATCTCACGCAAATAATCGTAGCGGCCGGAAGCTCCGCCGTGCCCGGCCCCCATGTTGACCTTGAACAACAGCGGATTCGAATCGGTCTTCAGGGCGCGCAGCTTGGCGACATATTTCGCCGGCTCCCAGTACATGACCTGGCTGTCGTTGAGTCCCGTTTTCACCAGCATGGTGGGGTACGCTTTCCGGTCCAAGTTCGTATAAGGACAATACGTCTTCATGTAAAAGTAGTCTTCCGGAATTTGCGGGTTGCCCCATTCTTCGAATTCGCCGACGGTTAGCGGAAGCGTAGCGTCCGACATAGTGCTCAGCACGTCGACAAATGGCACGTGGCTGATCACGATGCGGAAGAGGTCGGGACGCATGTTGGTGACGGCTCCCATGAGCAGGCCGCCGGCACTGCCGCCTTCAATGATAAGTTTTTCGCAAGACGTGTAGCGCTGCGCGATGAGATGTTCCGCTGCGGCAACGAAGTCGCTGAACGTGTTGCGCTTCTCCCTCATGCGGCCGGCGTCGTGCCATGGTTTTCCCAGTTCGCCGCCGCCGCGGACGTGTGCCACGGCGTAGATCACGCCTCGATTCAGGAGGCTGAGGCGATTCGAGCTGAAATTGACGGGAACAGAGATTCCATAGCTGCCGTAGCCGTACAGGAGGAGCGGGGCAGAGCTATCTCTCGGGGTGTCGCGATGGTAGACCGTGGAGATAGGTACTCGGGTTCCGTCGGAAGCAGTGGCATGAAGACGCTCGCTGATGTATTGAGAGGAATCGTAGCCGCCAAGGACAGGTTGTTGCTTCCGGAGAATTCGCTCGCGCGTGTGGATGTCGTAATCGAAGACAGAGCGCGGGGTGATGAAGGATTCGTATTGAAAACGAACGTGGGAAGCGTTGAACTCGGGATTTTCACCGATGGAAGCGTCGTAGGCGGGTTCGGCAAATTCGATGCGATGAGACGCGGCGAGCGCGTCTGCAGCAGCGGAGTCTAAATCCACGATCCGGAGATACGGAAGGCCGTCTTCCCGTTCGAACAGAACGAGGTGAGTCTGGAAGACCTCGGCGGCGGCAAGCATCACGCCCAACCGATTGGAAATGATTTCGCGCCAACTTTTGCGGCGTGGGTCGGCCACGGGTGCAGCCACAAGCCGGAAGGTGCGGCCGCCGGAATTTGTGCGGATGTAAAAAGTGCCACCGAAGGCGCCGCCATCCGGGCCCGGATGATGGTCAGCGTCGTACTCGTGATTGTCCTCACGAGGAGCAATAATCTGAAATTCCGCGGTTGGCTGATCGGTTCGCAAGAAGCGAACTTCGCTGGCGGTATGGCTGGCGATGTTGAGAAGAAGATAGGCGCCACTGCGAGTGCGTTCCACTTCGATATGGAAACGCTCGTCAGGTTCTTCGTACAACAGGGAATCAGGCGAAGTAGAACCCAGGACGTGCCGGTAGAGCCGGTAAGAGCGCTTCGTGGTGCCGTCTTCGACGGTGTAGAAGAGGGTGCGATTGTCCGAGGCCCAGGCGGCACTTGTGACCCGCTCGATCCGTTCGGGCAAAATCTCACCCGTGCGGAGGTCCTTCACGTGAAGCGTGTATTGACGGAATCCCGTGGTATCGGTGGAGTAAGCCAGGAGGCGATTGTCGGGGCTGACTTCAAATGCGCCTAGCCCAAGGAACGAATGGCCTTCCGCGAGCTGATTCAGGTCGAGCAGCAATTCATCAGGGGCGCCTTGGGAATCGCTGCGGCGGCAATGAAAGGCATACTGTTTGCCTTCTTCCGTGCGTGTGAAATAGAGATAACCCCGCAGGCGATAAGGAACGGAAAGGTCCGTTTGAAGAATGCGCCCGAGCATTTCATGATAGAGCTGCTCCTGAAGTGGTTCCGTAGGCTTGAGAACTGCGCCGGTATAAGCGTTTTCGGCTTCAAGGTGGGCGATGACCTCGGGATTCTCTTTCTTGCGGAGCCAGGCGTAATGATCGACTCGGCGATCACCGTGCAGGATGTGCTCTACAGGTTCGCGGCGCGCCAAGGGAGGTTTAGGGAGGGTATCCCCAAAGGTTTCGTCGGTTATCGCTGGCGGCGCGGTGTAAGCGTCTGGCTTCATGCGTCTCTTTGATTGGGGCGCGGCGGGGTCGGGCGCCGGGCGGAATGAATGGTGCGCGTGGGTTATAGTATCGGAAGTCCGAGGCAGGAGAAAGTGTCCTGGCCGCGGACACGACAACTCAGATGGCGCGCGAGACCGAAATCAAGCTGCGAATCGACAATGTGAGCGCTTTCGTTCGCGCGCTAAAGCGCATGGGAGCGCGCCCGGCCCGCAGGGGCGCTGGCCGGGTGCACGAGGAAAATGTCATCTTTGACACGCCACAGGGCGGATTTGCCAAACACGGACAATTGCTTCGAATCAGGACGGAAACACCCCATCCAGGAAGAAACAAGGGAACGGACGGAAGGAAGCGGCGAGTGCTGCTGACTTTCAAGCGGCCGATTTCATCATCAGGGCGGGCTGAACTAGGCGGGGCCACGGTCGGCCACCACAAAGTGCGGGAGGAGATCGAAGTGGAAGTGGGAGATGCAGGTACGCTGACGAAGATTTTCGAAGGACTGGGCATGAGCGGGTGGTTCCGCTATGAAAAGTACCGCACGACATTTCAGCTTCCGGCGGCAAAATCCTGGGCGCGCGGTCTGCTCATCGAGCTCGACGAGACACCCATAGGGACTTTTGTGGAGTTGGAGGGCCCGGCGCAAGCAATCGATCGCGCGGCAGCCGAATTGGGATTTTCGAAGCGCGATTATGTTCTGAAGAACTACCTGGTGCTGTACATGGAAGAGTGCCGCCGGAAGGGCCAGGAGCCTCGTCAGATGGTATTCGGGGAAGGCAAACCTCCATCAAGTCCTTCTTCCAATAAAAAATAATCAAGAAAAATCGCTTCGAAGGCATTCTTCCCTTGACAATGCGTCGCGCACGATTTATCACTAAGCTCGGAGTGAATTTTCTCTCGATGAGCCCGAGCAGCGAACTCGAATCTGGGCCTAGTTTTTCCGATTCCGGGCCACTGATGGACCGAATGTCGGTTTATCAAATGGGATTCCAGTGGGTGTCGCGCGAGTTTGAGGCTACTGTGCGCGCGGTCGGGTGGGGAGGGTTCACTGACGGCTAGAGGTAAGTCCATTTGTATGAGGCACTTGCCCGCGGCCGAAGTTCTTCGGTGCGCGGGTTTTTTGTTGCCTGTATGAGCCAGGAATCCGAGAAAAGTGGAATAGACGCAGGAGGTGAAGCGCATGGAACTCTACGCTACAGAACTGATGGGTTCGAAGACGTACGATGCCCAGGGGAATTATGTGGGCCGGGTACGGGAGTTTTTTGTGGAGCCGGCGGACGCGCCAAATCGCGTGTCACATTTCCTATTGTCCCGTGGGCACTTTCAGCCATTAGTGGCCAAGCACAACCAGGTCGCTTCCGTGGAAGCCGGGAAAATACACCTGAATGTAGGCGAGCGGGCGCTCGAGCTCTATCAACCCAACGAATCCTGGCTGGCCGTGCAAAAGGACCTGATGGATCAGCAAATCATAGACACGAAGGGCCGGAAGGTCGTACGGGTGAATGATGTGGACTTGACGGAGGTACGCACGAACGGCAACGTCGAACTGCGGTTGACGCAGGTTGATGTGGGAGTGCCTGGGGCGGTGAGGCGCCTGCTGCAAGGCGTGGTGCCCCCAAAGGTCATTCGCAAGATGCAAGGAAAACTGCCGCAAAGCACGATTCGGTGGGAGTTTGTAAACCTGGTCGAGCCGGACCCGTTGCGCCGCGTGAAACTGCGCATTACTCACGAAAAGCTGGAAGACCTGCACCCGGCCGACTTGGCTGGCATCGTGGAAGAACTCTCCGCCTCCGAGCGGCAGAGCATCATCGCCTCGCTGGATGAAGAAACGGCTGCCGCAGTTCTGGCTGAGCTGGATGCCAGGTTGACGACGCAGATCGTAGAGGATCTCGATCCAGGGAAAGCGGCCGACATTCTTGAGGAGATGGCTCCGGACGCGGCGGCAGACCTGCTCGCCGATTTGTCCAAGGAAACTTCCGAAGAACTGCTGGATGAAATGCCCGGTCAAGAAGCGGATGAAGTCCGCGAACTGCTGGAATTTCACCCTGCCACGGCGGGCGGAATGATGAACACGGAATTTGTATTTGTGGGGGATGGCTCTACTAGGGACGAGGTTGTGGAGTGGATGCGGGGGCAGGACCTGAATTTGGATCAGCTAGACAACATTGTACTGCTGGATGGTGGAGCGCAGTACGCGGGAGTGGTGTCCGTGGGGAGATTGCTTTTGGCCGATCCGGAGCAACGCATGCTGGAGCTCAAAATGGAGCCATTGCTCAGCTTGCCCGTTGATGCCAAAGAGAAAGAAGTTTTTGAACTCTTTGATAAGTACAACCTGCGGACCTTGACGATTGTGGACAAAGAGAGCAGGCCCATCGGAACCATCACAGTGGATGACGTAGTTTCCCGCCTGGTGAAAGATTAATCGAGGCGGCCGAAAAGAAGAATATGAATTGGGGCTTCATTTCGAGGACAGTCGAGACCGTGCAGACACGCGGAGGCGACCTGCAGAGGCGCATTCGTGCGCTACGGCACCGGCTTGCGCTGTTGCTGGCGGTCATCGGACCCGGCCTGATTACTTCCAACGTGGACAACGATGCGGGCGGGATTTCCGTATACACCCAAGCCGGGGCGCAATATGGATATGCCCTGCTGTGGTCTCTGATTCCCATGACCATCGCGCTCTATGTCACAGAAGAGATGTGTGCGCGGATGGGCGTAGTCACGGGGAAGGGTCTCTCCGATCTCATTCGTGAGGAGTTTGGATTCCGGCCCACGTTCTTCGTGATGGTGACGGGATTCTTTGTGGATCTGGCGAACGTGGTGGCGGAGTTCGCAGGAGTAGCTGCGGCCATGCAAATCTTCCACGTGAGCAAGTACGTCGCCGTCCCGATTGCAGCCATTCTCGTCTGGATCCTGGTGCTGCGAGGAACATACCGGCAGGTCGAAGTTATATTTCTGTTCGCCTGTGTCCTGTACCTTTCGTATCTGTTTTCCGCGATTCTTGCGAAGCCGGACTGGCTAATAGCTGCCGAGCACACCGTGATTCCGAATCTCCATCTTGATTCCGGCTACCTCATCATGCTTACGGGACTCGTGGGAACGACGATTGCGCCCTGGCAGTTTTTTTATCTCCAGGCAGGATTCGTGGAAAAGAAAGTTGGCCCGCGGCAATATCCTCAGGCCAGGGCGGACGTGATCTTCGGCAGCATCAGTTGCATGGTAATCGTGTTTTTTATCATTGTTTGTACGGCTGCCACCCTCTACACATCGGGCCACCGCGACATCACGGATGCAGCGCAGGCAGCGCAAGCGCTGATTCCCCTGGCAGGGAAGGGCGCGGGCGTCCTATTTGCTTTCGGTCTACTGAACGCGTCGCTCTTTGCCGCCTCCATCCTTCCGCTTTCCACGGCTCACGTGATTTGCGAGGGGCTCGGTTTTGAGGCCGGGATTGATCATAAATTTGGCGAAGCGCGAATCTTCTACGCGCTCTATACGGTGTTGATCGTTGTTGGGGCAGGCATTGTGCTTCTTCCTCGCGCACCCCTATGGAAGATTCTTATTTTCTCGCAGGTTGGAAATGGAATTTGGCTGCCCGTAGTGGTGATCTTTATTTTGCTGCTGGTCAACCGGCGTGACCTGATGGGCAAGTACGTCAACACCATGACCTTCAACGTCGTCGCGTGGGTCACGGCCATCGCGATGATTGCACTGACACTGGTACTTACCTATACGGCGATCTTCCAGCAGAGCACGCCGCCGGCGCCTTGATTGCAGATCGGGCACCATGCCATTGCGCCGGGAGCAAATCGTATGTTAACTTTGCGTCGTAAAGAAGATTCTCTAAAAAAGCCTTCGAGCCATCGTGCCCCACGATAAACCGCACAAAACGATCGAAGTCGCCATTCCAGGTTCTCTGGGCCCAGTGACATCGGAAGAAGCACGACTGCTGGAAAAGCTGGACTTTGCGCGATTGCCCCGGCATGTGGCCGTCATCATGGACGGGAACGGCCGCTGGGCGCAGAAGAGGCATTTGCCCCGGATCGCCGGGCACCGTTCGGGAACGCAGTCCGCGCGTATAACCATTGAAACCTGCGCCCGTTTGAAAATTGAGGCGCTGACGCTGTATGCCTTTTCCGTGGAAAACTGGCGGCGGCCGAAAACGGAGATCGATTTTCTGATGCAGCTCCTGCGCGAGTATCTTCGCAAGGAGATGCCGCTCATTCAAAAAAATGAGATCCGCATGCGCTTTCTTGGGCGCACCGAGGAGCTTCCCGCGGGAGTGCAAAACGACGTGCGGGAGGCCATGGAGAAGACCGCTGGAAACAAGGGGATGGTACTCTGCATAGCGCTGAACTACAGCGGACGTGCGGAGATCGTGGATGCCATGAACGCGATCCTCGCCGAACGCAATGGGCACGGCAGTTCGAATAGAGTCACCGAGGAACAGCTTTCCCGGCGCCTGTACACGGACGGATTGCCGGATCCTGATTTATTGATCCGCACCAGCGGGGAAATGCGCGTCAGCAATTTTCTGCTCTGGCAGATTGCTTATGCGGAGATTTTCGTCACGGAAACGCTCTGGCCCGATTTCAACCGCGCGCGCCTGCTCGAAGCGCTGGTGGAATTTCAGAAACGCGAGCGGCGTTACGGGGGCATCGGGGAAGGCGAACCTGCTACAGAAAAGCCTGCACGCGTTGCCGGCGAATAAGTCCGGCCCAAATCTGAACGCACACCCGCCAAACAATCAGCATCCGGTTCCTTCCGGTTTGCCCGTGACTCGGCGAGAATCCCTCGACCAGCTCGCACGCAAATGCTTGCCTCACCTTTCGAGTGCTTCAACGTCTGTGAATGTGAGGTTTGGCATGTGGACGCGGGGATGAAGGAGATCAAATGCGCCAAGCTCCAGTTCACCCTATTTCAACGAGACGGATGATTTTCTCCGCTTTGGTCGTGAGCCTATTCGCTTTCGGCGTTCAATCACAAGTTCAGAGCACGAACCCGATGACGCAGGGAATGAAAGAAGTGCCGTCGCACAGGCGCGCTTTTGTGGTCCGACACGCGCGAATTTTCGACGGCAAACAAGTGATCGCTGCCGATAGCGTTTTCGCCCAAGATGGAAAGATCCAATCGGTCGGAAAGAACCTGAAGGTACCTCCAGGAACCGATGAGATAGACGGCCCGGGGGACACGCTCCTTCCAGGACTGATCGATTCTCACACTCACGATTGGGGGCAAGCCCTTCTGTTCGGCGTCACGACGGAATTGAACATGGCCGGCAATCCCAAGTACGTCGCGGAATTGAAGCAAGCCGAAGCCGAGGGGAAGGGCCTGGACTCAGCCGATATGCTTTCAGCGGGTGATGTCGTGACTCCCCCGAAAGGTCACGGTACTGAATATGGTGTGCCTGCTCCCACGCTTGCCAGCGCCGCCGAAGTACAGCAGTTTGTAGATGAACGCATCGCCGAAGGCAGTGACTACATCAAAATTATCCTAGAGGATGGTCACCTTTGCCATATCACGTTTTCGAAGTTGTCCAGCGAAGAGCTCACCGCAGTTGTGGCCGCTGCACATAAGCGCGGCAAGATGGCGATTGCGCACATTTCGTCGCAAGACGATGCGCGGGAAGCCATCGTCGCTGGCGCTGATGGTATCGCGCATCTCTTTGCCGATTCAGCGCGGCAGCCCGATTTCGCCGAATTCATGCGCGCTCATCATGCGTTCGTGATAACAACGCTGACGGCCATCCAATCCAGTCTCGGATCACCCAACGGTGCGTCATTGCTCGCAGACAATCGCGTTGCAGGATTCCTCTCCGGCGATGCGCAGTCACGCTTGAAGGCGCCCATGCCGTTTACTTGTTCGGGAAAACTTGACAACGCCTTTGCCGCCGCCAAGCAGCTCCACGATGCCGGTGTCCCTGTTCTCGCGGGGACGGATGCGCCTGCTCCGGGGAGCTCGAACGGTGTCAGTATGCACGGAGAACTCCAGCTGCTGGTTCGTGCTGGCTTGACTCCTTCCGGTGCCCTTGCGGCTGCCACCTCTGTTCCAGCGGCAATGTTTCATTTGAAAGACCGCGGCCGTATCGCGGCCGGTCTCCGGGCCGATCTGCTCCTTGTTCGCGGCGATCCTACCGAGGACATCACAGCCACTCGTGACATTGCTGCTGTGTGGAAAGCCGGCATTCAAGTTGATCGCGGACCACATCCTGCTGACCCCGCAAAGTAACCTGCCCTGAAGAGACAACTCCTTCACTCACACATACCTCGTCATCCGCCACGCGACTCAGCAGTTTGCGGAACGGCTGAGGGCAAACCCAGCGCACCTAAGTTCTGAGTAGTCGGCAAACAGGAAGCAATTCGATAACTTCCGTATTGCCCGTGAATCGGGCGCAAACTACCAGATGGGTCTCTAAGGTGGCCGTGAAAAGGTTATTTCGACCGTTTATACGGCCAAATGGCAACTCAGCGATAGTTTCGGAGTCACGGAAACGGCCAGAATCGCCGGAAATCTAAACCACACGGCGTTCAATAGCAGCGGATTGATTCTGCCGAACTTCGCGCGTGCTTGGGAAGGAGCAACACGAGCGCAGCGGACACGAATAATGACACGCCGGCAAGGGCTAGGCCACTATATAAGCTGCCCGTTTTCTGAGTAATCCACCCGACCACGGGGCCCGATAAACCCTCCGAGGTGGGCGAACGAATTGATGAGAGCAATGCCAGAGGCGGCGGAAAGTCCTGTCAGGAACTCGCATGGGAGGGCATAGTAAGGGCCGTAGAAACTGAACACGCCGGCGGCCGCAAGCGACAGAAGAGCAACAGAGAAAAATGATGAGTGGGTCGTGCTCAGCAAAAGAAAGGCCATCCCTCCAAGGATGGCAGGAATCGCCGCATGATATCTCCGCTCCAGCTTGCGATCGGAACTGCGAGAAACCAAGAACATCGCTAAGATTGCGGCGAGGTTTGGAATCATCACCACGAAGCCAATTGCGGTATTGGAATGGCCTGCCAGCAGTGATTTCATCAGTTGGGGTATCCAAAAATTTATCGTATAGACGCTGACGAACAAAGCAAAGCCGATGCATATGAGATGCCAGACTCGTCCGTTAGTAAACACCTGCATCGCCAGGAGCCGATGCTTCGCCAGCTTCTGCTGTTCTTCTTTCAACAGTTCCGAGTTGATCCAGTCCCTCTCCTCCTCGTTAAGAAATTTGGCTTCTGCTGGACGGTTGGGCAGCAGAAAATAGCCGAGGAGTCCACAAATCACGGCTGGACCTCCTTCCAGGATCAAGAGCCACCGCCAACTGCTGACCCCCAGCCAGTGGATATGATCCAGGATAAGCCCTGAAAGCGGGGCCCCCACGAAGCCGGCAACCGGCACAGCCGTCATAAACAGTGCAATCGCTTGGGCCTGTTCCTGTCGGCGAAACCAATAGGTCAAATATAAAACGATTCCGGGGAAATACCCCGCCTCTGCCACTCCCAACAGAAAGCGCGCAAGGTACAACTGATGCACGGTCTGGGCGAATCCGGTGAGAACGGCCACAGTTCCCCAGCTAATCAAAATCCGAGCGATCCAGATACGCGCTCCGATTTTGTACAACAAAAGATTGCTGGGGACTTCAAAAATGAAGTAGCCAAGAAAGAATATCCCGAGGAGCAGGCCGAACTGCTGGCTGGTGATGCTAAGCTCCTTGTTCATTGTGAGCGCGGCAAACCCAATATTGATCCGGTCAAGATAGGCGATCACATACAAGAGAAAAACAAATGGAAGAATCCGCAGCCGCAGCTTGCGGATTGTTCTAGCCTCGATTTCAATTGCAGTCGGGCTTGTCATGATGATTGGCTCAGCCCGCGACGCACACCCAGGACGATTGGCGCAGTGTAGCACCGGGGCTTGAAAAAGAATCTGCGATTCATACTTGTGTATCTCTATCTGCTAAGCGGGTATGAAGCGTGCGGAGAGGATGTTCGATACGATCTAAGTCCTTCTCTTTTGTATGCGTGGTAGGTTGACACTGTGGAGATGTGGCAATAGGGCCGTGAACTGGCGTCTTTTGCAAGATGCAAAAGACGAGGGCCTGCATTTCTTCAGAACGCCCTCCTTGACGCAAGGTGGTAGGCTGGTTCCCGAGTTTTGCCACGCGTTTGGGAAAACCCTACCCGCTCTTGACAGTAGTGAAATCACCTCACTATCGTGTCGCGATGGCCGAACCCCCGAGTACATCTAGAGATTTTGGGCCGGGTTATCGGCTGGCCGCCAAAGGACGTCAAGAAGCCGAAGACGACCGGTTGAGTCTCTTGGAACAGATTTTCGATCCCCTCTCGCGGCAACGACGTGAACTCGTTCAGCCAGGCTGGCGATGCCTTGAGGTCGGCGCGGGGCGGGGTTCGATGGCCGTCTGGCTAGCAAACCGGGTTGGTGAGAGCGGCCACGTCGTGGCGACCGACATCGACCTTACCTACCTGAATAGGCTTGATGTCCCGAACCTCGAAATGCGGCAGCACAACATTCTCGACGATTCCCTGGACGCCCTTGGCCCGAGCTCGTTCGACCTGGTTTGCTCACGTTTGATGCTGTTCTGGCTTGTCGGCAAGCAAGAGGCGGCTATCAAGCGCATGGTCGAATGCTTGCGGCCGGGAGGATGGCTGCTCGATGAGGATGGGGACTGGGGAACGATTGCTCCGGTGGAGACGTCTCATCCGCATTCCGGTCCTTACCAGAGAGCGTCGCGGAATGGCGAGTGGTTGGCATCGCGCGGATTTGACCCCTTTTTTGGACGCAAGCTCCCAATGCTATTTGACCGCTGTGGCTTGGAAAACATCCGGCACGAGGCAACAGCCGAAGTGGTACGTGGGGACAGCCCATGGGCGATGTGGTGGAAGGCCACGTTTGAGGCTTGGCGCACATGGGAGCAAGCAGCGGGCACCCTGACCAAGGTGCAGGAATCCGAGTACAAGGCGCTCCTGGCTCCTTGGGGAGACTCGTCGTTCTGGTTCGTCAACGTTCTTCTGCACGCCTGCTGGGGCCAGCGTCCGGGGCACTAACGAAAAAGGCCGAGGGCCGAGTCGTGCGTGCGGGGTCTTTGATCCGCCGCCTGGCCGCCAGCTCCCGGATGGTCGGCCATCCGGAAATAACCGGAGAGCCCAGGCGCTCCTATCTGCCTGCGGCGTGATTTTTTCCACTCAATATGATGAGATGAGGCCTGCGATTTCTCTGGAGACTTCCTTTCTATGATCTGGAAGCGCGTTGCTACAGCCTCTGTGCTCATTCCGTTTGCGGTGGCCGTGGTCTTATGGGGCTCGACGGCCCTGCTTTCCCTCGCCGTCGCGCTCATCATGCTGCTCGCGCTTTTTGAATACTTCGCGTTGGGCGAGGCCATTGGACATCGCGCTTACCGCTTCTGGACCGGCACATGTGCCCTGATCTTGGTTTATGCGCAGTGGCGCGCAACGAATGTACCGGCGCATAAGCTGGCAGGCAACTTTACCATCTATCAGAACAAAGGGTCGCTGCCCGGAGAGCTTTCTTTGGTTGAGTTAACTTTTTTTCTTTTCGTACTCGGCACTGCCACGCTCACCCTATGGACAAGGCGTCCGCCTGTGGAAGCGCTTCCCGCGGCAGGAATTAGTGCAAGCGGACTGATCCTCGTTGCTTTTCCGTTGACCTACGCTATTCGGCTGCATGGATTAGGCACGGCGGGACCAACCTTGCTGCTCTTCGCGCTGGTGGTCGTGTGGGTGAGCGATACAGCGGCCTATTTCGCAGGCAGATCCTTTGGCAGACATCCTTTGGCCCCGCGCCTGAGTCCGAAGAAAACTTGGGAAGGAACCATCGCGGGCTTTCTCGGCTCGCTGATTGTCGGGCTCGTCTTTTGGCGCTGGTTGAATGTACCCCTCCCGCATTTGCTGGGCATGGCGGTGGCCGGCAACGTCGCAGGTCAAATAGGTGATCTACTCGAATCGGCGTACAAGCGCAGCGCGGGGATCAAGGATTCTGGGAGCTTGCTGCCCGGGCATGGCGGTGTGCTTGACCGAATCGACGCGCTCATCCTCGCCATTCCCGTTGTCTGGTATTATTGGATCTTGATCTACTCTCCCAGGTCGTAGATCAACAGGCCTCTCCAACTGACACAAGGTGAATCGGGCAACTCCGTGAAGCGACTCGCCATTTTAGGCTCGACCGGCTCGATCGGACGGCAGTGTCTTTCCGTCGTGGAAGCATTGCCGAATCGCTTCGGGGTTGTGGCATTTGCGGCGGGCGCCAATATCGAAGAACTGGTTGGGCAGATCGAGCGGCATCATCCCGAAGTCGTGTCCGTCGGAGATGCCAAGCGGGTGGACGGATTGTCCCAGTTGCTGCGCGAAAAGGGCATCGCAGTGCCGGAAATTCACCATGGACGCGAGGGGATGCTGGCCGTCGGGACGCACGCAAAAGCCGACATCGTCGTATCCGCAGCCGTGGGCGTCGTCGGATTGGAAGCCACCTACGAAGCTGTAAAGCTGGGAAAAACTGTTGCGCTTTCGAACAAGGAAGTGCTGGTGGCTGCCGGCGAGTTGGTGATGGCCGCCGCGAAAAAGGCTGGGCGTGAGCTTTTGCCTGTCGACAGCGAGCACAACGCGGTTCATCAGTGTTTGCGCGGCGGGACGCGCGAAGAAGTGCGACGCTTGGTGCTGACGGCTTCGGGAGGTCCCTTCCGAAAGACGCCATTGGCGGCCTTAGCGAGCGTGTCGCCTGAGCAGGCGCTGGCGCATCCCAACTGGCGCATGGGCAATCGCATCACCATCGATTCCGCGACGATGATGAACAAGGGGTTTGAAGTGATTGAAGCGCGGTGGCTCTTCGGTATGCGGCCGGATCAAATTGACGTAGTGATTCATCCGCAGTCCACGATTCATTCGATGGTGGAGTTTGTGGATGGTTCCGTTTTAGCGCAACTCGGGCCCACAGACATGCGCGTGCCCATCCAATATGCGTTAACCTATCCAGAGCGGCTGGCATCTAAGGACGTAGCGCTCGATTGGACTCGTTTAAAGCGGCTGGACTTCGAGAAGGCTTCGACGCGACGGTTTCCGTGCCTGCGTCTGGCGCGAGAAGCGATGAAGAAAGGCGGCTCATTACCTTGCGCCTTGAATGCCGCGGACGAGGTCGCCGTGGCCGCGTTCCTGCAACAGGGGCTGCCGTTCCTGGGGATTCCGCAAGTGATTGAGCGCGTGCTCGGAAGTATGCCGCGCACGAGGTTTGAGAAGATGGACGACGTGCTTGCTGCAGATGCGGAAGCCCGTCGAATCGCAAGGGAAGAAGTGGCAAAGCTTGCGGTGGCCGCTGCCGCAGCTTCTTAGAGAATGATTAGAGAAAGGGACTCATTGAATTATGACGCTTGATATCGCCATCGGGATGGCGCTGGTCCTTGGAGTATTGATTCTCATTCACGAATGGGGACATTTTATTGTGGCACGCCGCTTCGGTGTGCGAGTCGACGTGTTTTCGATCGGCTTCGGCCCACGTCTGTTCGGCTGGAAGCGCGGGGCAACCGATTACCGCATAAGCGCGTTTCCTCTAGGCGGTTATGTGCGCATGGCCGGCCAGGATTTATCGGAAGTGGATTCGAACGACGTCGCACCAACCGGCGCTCCGGATGAATTGATGAGCAAGCCGCGGTGGCAGCGGGCATTGATCTCCTTCGCGGGCCCCGCGGTGAATCTGATTTTTCCGATCATCCTGCTAACGGGATTTTTTGCTCTGGTTGGCATGCCTTATTCCGACTACCTCGACAAGCCGGTGCAAATTGTCGCCGTGCCTGCGGACAATCCAACTTCACCGGACGCGCTCCAGCCGCAAGATCAGATCGTATCGATCAACGGCGAGAAAACGAAAACATGGGAACAAGCTGAAAACGTTTTGGCAAAAGTGGGAGCAAAGGAAAAGCTGCACCTGGAAGTTCTAAACGGCGGAAAGCTTCGCACCGTTGAGGTCATGCCAAAGGGCCCACTCGATTCGGATAATCCCATTGGGTTTCTGCCACGCGCGCCTGTCGTTGATTTTGTGGAGTCGGGAAAGCCCGCCATGCGCGCTGGAATCCGGGCCGATGACACCATTCTTTCCGTCAATGGAAGGAAAATCGAGGTCTGGGGACAATTCGTCGAATCCGTGCGTGGGTCCAAAGGGAAGACTCTGGATTTGGAGATCCGGCGCAAGGGAGAGATTCTCCATAAAACTGTGACACCGGTTCTGGCGACGACTGAAACGGGCGAATCGTATTACCAGATTGGAATTTCGCAACAAGAGGAAGTCACGTACAGGCGCGTGTCCCTCGCTGATGGCCTGCGAGTAGCGACGCGCAGAACCGCCGAAGTCTCAGCAAGCATTATCGGAGTTGTGGGAAGACTCTTTAGCGGGCGCATTTCGGTGCGCCAGCTTCATACTGTAGTTGAGATTTCGCGGGCAGCCGGAAATGCCGTCCATCGCGGCCCGATCTCGGTGATTCTGCTGATGGCAGGCATGAGCATCAATCTTGGCATTTTGAACCTGCTGCCGATCCCCATACTGGACGGTGGCAACATCCTGTTGCTCACGCTAGAAGGAATTCGCCGGAAAGATTTCAGCCTCCGATTCAAGGAGCGCTTTGTTCAAGTAGGACTGGTCTTCCTTTTAGTCCTGTTTGCGTACATCATGTACAATGACGTGGTCGGTTTGCTCCCGACACATTCCTAAACCGGAGCCGCCGCGCACGCGGAGAATCGTAAATGGCCGCTTCGCCCGCACACCGGGTCTCTACCGGTGAGCGACTCAATACCGCCGAGACTACGGGAAAACTTCAGCAAGCTGTGGCCGCGCGTGGCATCCGCATGACCCGGCAGAGGCGCGTGATCCTGCAGGTGATGGACGCCGCCGAGCAGCATCTGGACGTGGACCAGATTCTCGAACGAGCCCAGAAGATAGACCCCGGAGTCCACCTCGTCACCGTCTACCGCACGATTGACCTATTGAAGAAAAAAGGTCTGATCGACGAACTGGATTTGCTCCATCTTCGCGGCGACCGCCACTACTACGAAACGCACGGACCGCGCGATCACATTCATGTCGCCTGCCTGCGGTGTGGCAAAGTTCGCGAATTCGAGAGCAATCTTTACGAACAACTGAAGCAGCAAATTGCCCGCGACTTCCGCATGAAGGTCACCGTGTCGCGGACCGAGGTCGGCGGCTACTGCGCGGAGTGCTTACAAAAAATGGGTAGTGGGTCCGTTTGAATTTTGACTCCGATTGTCACGATTAGAAAAATTCAAACTGACCCACCACTAAAAGAAATAGCCGAGCAAGAGATTAGAGATTAGTCCCTGAGATTGCGGAATCACATCCCAGAGATTTAGAGAAGAAGGCTAGCCAAAACCAGCCCCACCGTTCATCCCGCTAAACAGCGGGATGGCGCAGAGGTGCAAACGCCGCAAGGATGGGCCACCCAGGATTTTCTTGACGGATGGATGGTCGGTGTCCTCGCTAAGGGCCTGCCACCGGCCGCTCGCCACTTCCACATGCAAGTCACCGTGTCCACTCGCCACTTCTTCTCCCTTAAGCTTTGTGTGAATGCGTGCCATCAGAAATCAAAGTGTCGGGAAACGTCCCGTCAGTCCGGGGGCTCTGGGGACTAGCAGCTTGTTGAAAAAAACGGGAATTCCGGCTTTTTAGTGGGAAGCGAACGGGGGCTTTGCTCCGCACCTCCAGGATTCAACGCTTTGATGCCTTCCCGTTGAGGGCTCTTCAGTCCCAGTGCTTCAGCTGCGGCCACAATTCCTTCAACGGCTGCTTGA
>DASSXG010000070.1:0-28753 GCA_035704085.1 Candidatus Acidiferrum sp.
GCGACCCCATCGTCCAGGTTTTCGAGAATCTGTTCCCGAAACTATTTCGGCCCGCCTCCGAAATGCCCCCCGACCTGCGCCGGCACGCCCGCTATCCCGAGGTTCTTTTTCGCACGCAGGCCGAGGCTTACCGTATTTTTCATATGCGCGATCCGCAGGTGTTCTACAACAAGGAAGACGTATGGGAGATCGCGCACAGCCTGCTCGGCCAGTCCGGACAACCTGCGCCCATGCAACCCACTTACGTGGTCGCCACCTTGCCTGGAGAGAAAGAACCCGAGTTCCTGCTGATCCTGCCGTTCACCCCGCGGGGCAAAGACAATTTGATCGGGTGGATGGCTGCCCGCTGCGACGGAGATCGATTGGGGAACCTGATTTATTTCCAACTTTCGAAACAGCAACTGATGTACGGCCCGATGCAGATTGAGTCGCGCATCGATCAGGACCAGAACATCTCCAAGGATCTGAGCCTGTGGAACCAGCAGGGCTCGCACGTTCTGCGCGGAAGCATCATCGCTCTACCGGTGAGTGGCGGCTTCCTCTACGTCGAGTCCATTTACATTCAGGCCACCGAAGCCCGTATGCCACAGCTGAAAAAGGTTGTGCTGGCCATGGGTAACCGGCTGATTTATCGGGATACCTTCGAGGAGGCCCTGGCCGAGCTAACGGGCGGTCCCGCGCCGGCCAGGCCCGCTCTCGCCGCGGTTACATCCGCACCTGCTCCGGGGGCCACTGGGCAAAGCCTACCCGCGCTCGCTGAACGCCTCCGCCGTCTTCGGGATCAGGCCGAACAACTGGCCCGGGAACTGGAGACGCTAGAAAAAGAAGCGCGGAAGAAAAAGATTTGAGTCTAGATCTCACCCGCGTTGTGCTCCCTTGGCGGTCCTCTATCACATGGGCCACCCCGATGCGAAAGCGATCACCGCTTACCTCAAGTCATTGCCAACGCCGATACACTAGGCGGGCTCGCCAATTTCGCCAAGCGTCGTCCGCGCGTTCTCCAAATCTTTCGAGAAAGATTCGAGGCCCTTATTTGTGAGCGGATGCCTGAAGAGCTGCTCGAAAACTTTGAACGGCATCGTGCCGATGTATGGGAGACATTCCTTTGGTTGTTAGGGCTTGTTGTGTGTTAGCACAGGCGGCAGGCCCGCTTAGTTTACCTACTGTAAGATTTTCATCAGTTTGCGCACTCGCTTAATGTCGCGATCACTCCAGAGCCGGACCTTCACCCCGCCGGTTGTCTGCAGCTGGGGAGCCTTTATCCAGTTCCCGTCCGCGATACAACGCTGCAGTGTCATCAGGCTGACTCCCAGCTTCTTTGCGGCCTCCCGTGATGAGCAAGTCTTCATTGTTACAGACCTACGACACACTTTTTCGTCGCCATTTTATCCGCTCCGGCTACAACCGACAAAAAACGCCGGGTTAAGGCGCACAGGTAGAGCCGTTACCCGTCAAGAAACAACTTCTTTTCCGAACCCTTCACCGAACCCAATCGGCCGGGTTTTGCGGCTCGGGCCATGCTGTATCCAGAACAGACTGTACTTCCACGAAAGTAGCGCGCACACTTCAGTCAGCAAATTGTGGGAGCCACTAGGATTAGTTGCTGGCCTCCGGCGCCAAGTCTTGCATATTCGGGCGCACAGCGCGCGGCATCGAGTCCGCGATCTCCATTTTCGAACAGCCCCCGCATATTGATGGGAACGCCCGTAGGCAAACGCATGGAACGCACCTTCCTGCTCGACATTCCGCGAATAAAGTGCATCCACGATATCCCCATCGGGTCCGACAGTCCCGATGCGCTCTTCACAGCTCTAGCAATGGAACGAAACCAATTTCATAGAAAATCCTAGCCGCGTGACGCAGACCCACAAACACGCTCCGGTCGCTTAACCATATTTGCTTAATTATAAAAATTACATCAGATTTTGCTTGACAAGTCAAGTGAATTAACCTACTGTGGTTAAGCGGCTTGATGAGCCATCCGGTAATCTGAACTAGAGTAAGTTATCTGAAATTACCCTTGGCCAAGACAACCAAGGAGGTTGCCATGAACACGGTTACGCGTTGGGACCAATCCCGCGGTTTGACACCCTTGCAGGAACAATTCATTCGTTTGTTCGAAGACAACTCTACTCGCGACCGCTCGGGTCATGCCGACCTGGCAACCTGGGCGCCACCAGTGGACATATACGAAACTGAGAACGAATTGGTGATAAAGGCCGACCTGCCGGATCTCGAGGAAAAGGACATTGACGTACGGGTCGAAGACAATTCGTTGACCATCCGCGGAGAGCGGAAGTTCGAGAAGGACGTCAACGAGGACAATTACCTCCGAGTTGAACGCGCCTATGGTCCGTTCACGCGGAGCTTCTCCCTACCGAACACAGTCAGCTCCGAAAGCGTTCGGGCCGAGTATCGCAATGGGGTCTTGAGCCTGCATATGGCGAAGCGTGAGGAGTCTAAGCCGAAGCAGATAAAGATCAGCGTCTCCGCGAACGGCAAGTAATCCACATCTCATGTACGGAGGTCGGTCGACGCTCCGGCCCCGCCCTGACAACCAAGGAGGTTGCAATGATTGGACTCAGAGAACCATTGGGAGAAGAGATCGCTCGCCGGGCTCATGAGCTGTATCTTCAACGCGGCGGCGAACACGGAAAAGATGTCGAGGACTGGGTTAGAGCCGAAAAAGAGCTTAGCGACGAACCTGTCGGGGGACCAGCGAAAACAAAGGCCGCCCAAGTCGTTCGTAGCGCGTCTAATTGACGCCCCGCCTATGAATAAACATCTTGTCTCGCAAGTGGCACTAGCGAGACAACAGCTCCCACGGCTTGACGGCCCGGTTTTTCCTAGCAGCCAAGACCGGAGAGATCTTGCGTTCGGAGGGGGGCCAGTCCGCCCCTTCACTTGTCCGGCGAAGGGGAAACTGGGCGGAGAAACGAGGTTGCCAATGGTCAGGAAAATCATCCAGTGGGTTCCAATTGACGGGACTCGATGGAGAAACGAGTTTGTCAATGGTCACGAAAATTGGAGTGGGTGTCCATTACGGCATTGCTCCTGGTGGTGTCATGGCGCCCCGTCGCGAGTTACCAAATACCGCTCGACTCTGTGGTTTGTGCGGGCTTCGTCATGGGGGTCCTGGCGCTATTCTTCATCAAACACGAAATAGAGATTCACTATGACGTCGATAACGGATCCAACCCCGCGAGGCGAGTCACTGTAAAACTGCGAGCGTGGCGGTCCTGAGCGCCACTGAAAACGCAGCGGAGACGCTAATGGCAGACACAATCAAAACGGGA
The DNA here is from genome assembly GCA_035704085.1 of Candidatus Acidiferrum sp. Taxonomy (GTDB): domain Bacteria; phylum Acidobacteriota; class Terriglobia; order Acidiferrales; family UBA7541; genus Acidiferrum. The sequence continues at coordinate 3,297 of DASSXG010000070.1, forward strand.
ACCATGCTGATCGAGGAAGGCGCTCTTTTGCCAGAATCCGTGCGATCCGAAAGCGAGCCCTAGACCTCTTTCTACATGGCTGGTGTAATTATTCGAGAATTACGGAAGGCGCATGAAAACGAACAGGTCAGTGTGCCTGCAACGAAAGATGACATGAGGAAGGCGGCTTTAAGAACGACCAGTTACAAAGATTGGGTCCAACGGAAACATCTAACCGCCAGACTGCCGCTGAACAATGTGCCACTGTAGACACCGAGAAGAGCCCAAATGCCAGACACCATCAAGACGGGAACCATCCTGATCAAGGAGGGCACACTCTTACCGGAAACCGTGCGATTCGAAAGTAAGCCCTGTGTTCCGGGTTGGAGATTAGTCGAGGATCTCGATGGGTGCGGATTGGATCGAAAAATCCACGAAGCGGGCTGGACCTTCTCCTGGCGGGCTGGTGAAATCGGAGCGACCGTCTTTGGTATCGACGAACAAAAGACGCTCCGCAGGGCAGTCGAGCAAATCCTGGCGAACCTGGAGTCGGCGGAATTTAACTCCTTGGAAATCATGCGAGTGGCCTCGAAGGCCTCGGAACGTTTCCTGGGAGTGTGCTATGTGACGGTCTCCGCCCAGTCACGAGATATCCAGGAAAGTGCACCTCTTTCCCGGGCCAAGGACCTTCCGGTGAGGGACCGCGCACGTTCGGCTGCCGCTTGAACCAAAGCATAGGCCTCGCAAGGGCAACGAATTGCGTCGGGAAGAAATGATCACACTGATTAAAGTGGAAACGATTTTGAATCATTTAAGGTTTCGTAGGAGGCGTTCAAATGAAAATGATGCGGAGTGTGGGCATTTCCCTCGTTATGATCCTGTTTTCAGCTCCTTTAGTTCGCGGGCAGGATCTTTCCAAGTATCGAAACTTTTCGCTGGGAATGAGTTTGCCCGAACTATCAAACCAGGTTGACCTGAGACCGCTCCAGACAAAGCTGATCCAGAAGCATCCAGCGGCAGTTCAAGAGCTGGCCTGTTGGCCGGGCGGCTCTTCTGACCATTCGCGCCAAACAGACTCGGTTTGGCAGATTTTCTTCAGCTTCTACAATGGCGAGCTCTTCAGGATTTTGGTGACTTATGATCAGGACGCAACACATGGGCTAACTGCCGAGGACATGGTACAAGCCATCTCGACAAAGTACGGAACTCCAACGAGGCCTGTTGGTGAGATCAGCTTCCCAACTAACGAACTGTATAGGTCGACAGAAAAAGTCCTCGCCCGCTGGGAAGATTCGCAATACTCGATAAACCTAGTCCGTTCTAGATTCCTGAACTCTTTTGCGCTTGCCATGTTTTCGAAACGGCTGGATGCACAAGCTGAGGCTGCGATTGCCAAATCTTTGAAGATGGAGGGACAAGAGGATCCGCAGAAAGAAATCGACCGCCAGAAAAAAAAGACCGATGACCTCGAAGCGGCGCGACAGAAGAACCGGAAGATGTTTCGCCCGTAGTGCTGGTCCAGAGTCACACTCATGAATGCCCGCGCTGCGGGACAAGCTGGGAATGTGGGGAGGCGAACTACCAGGATGAATGTCCGTATCCAACCAGAACTTTTTGCTCAAAATGCTGGGGCCCAAGAAGTGCCAAGAGACGCGCCTCTACCTGAAGAAAAGGAATGAGCATAGACTCGGAGCGGGGAGATCCTACCTGCGGGAGTTGGCCGGTGGCCTACATAATCGCCGAACCCTGCATCGGAACCAGGGATACCGCCTGTGTAGATGTGTGCCCGGTGGATTGTATCCATCCGGCGAAAGGCCGCACCTATGACGATGGCCGCCCGACGTTCGATGAAGTGCCTCAACTGTACATCGATCCCCCTGAGTGCATTGACTGCGGCGCCTGTGTTCCGGTCTGTCCGGTGACGGCGATTTTCCCGCTGGAAGATCTGCCGGAGAAATGGCACGCGTACATCGAGACCAACAAGAATTACGTCGACGGCGGTAAATTTCAGCCCGACAAGTATCAAAAAGCAAGTAGCTGACAAACGCCTCGGCACTGCGCTTGGCACCTATGGGTACGCTCCACGAAATCATTCATGAAAATGTTCGCGAGGGCGAACTGTACGAAAAGCTCGACCGCAACTGGGTGCGGTGTTTTGCCTGCGGGCACTGTTGCAAGATCCCGGACGGCCAGCCTGGGGTTTGCAAGGTTCGATACAACCGGAGTGGAACCCTCTATGTGCCCTGGGGCTACGTCGGCGGCATCCAATGCGACCCAATAGAGAAAAAACCCTTCTTCCATGCTCATCCAGGGGCGCTGGCTTACAGCTTCGGCATGCTCGGCTGTGATCTGCACTGCGCCTACTGCCAGAATTGGGTGACCTCGCAAGCCCTGCGCGATCCCGCCGCTGCGGTTGGCCCGATGCGCGTCACACCCGCAGACCTTGTTCTAGATGCCACCCGTCAGGGAGGCAGGGTCATCGTCAGCACGTATAACGAGCCGCTGATCACGAGCGAATGGGCCCTGGCGGTTTTCAAGGAAGCGCGCGCGGCTGGATTAGTGACCGGTTTTGTTTCCAACGGGAACGGCACCCCGCAAGTCCTCGAATACTTACGGCCGTGGGTGGATCTTTACAAGGTTGACCTAAAGAGCTTTGATGACCGCCACTATCGACAGCTCGGCGGGCGCTTACAACCCATCCTGGATACCATTCGGTGCTTGCACGAGATGGGCTTCTGGTTGGAGATCGTTACGCTGGTGATTCCCGGGTTCAATGACTCGACCGACGAGCTGACTCGGTTAGCTGAGTTCCTGGCGGCCGTGTCGCCGGATATTCCTTGGCATGTAACGGCCTTTCACAAAGATTACAAAATGACCGATCCAGAGAACACCACCGCTGAGACGCTGATGCGGGCAGCAGAGATCGGGAAGAGAGCAGGCCTGCGCTACGTATATGCCGGGAACTTGCCGGGCATGGTCGGCGACTGGGAGAACACGCGTTGCCCGAAGTGTCGGGAACTTCTGATCGAGCGTAACGGGTACCTCATCACCGGGTACCATCTCACTCCTCAAGGTTGCTGCCCATCTTGCGGCGCCAGCATTCCCGGACGGTGGGATCCCGCGTTTCGACGACAGATTACAGCCCGTCCCTTTGTTCCCCTCATGCGTCCCCAATCAGATTTGCTTGTGCTCGACTCCTAAGAAAGCTACGCCATTTCTTGGCTCTCGGGCTTCACAATTTGTCGAGATAGCGAACGAACTTGGGAGCCTTAGCGGATTGGCTGGGCAAATGACAGTTCGTGGCCGTCTGGATCGTGTAAATGGAAGTACCTTTCGCCCCATGCTGCATCTCGGGGCCTTGCGGGACTGAATTCTTTTTCTTTCAGGTGAACCCAAAACCGATCAACATCTTCGACATAGAAAATTATCCGCCCCCAGTCGGGGGTCACGTGGCCATTCTCTAGGTTCAGAATGGTATCTTTCGCGCCGAGCGTCTGAAGGGAAGAAAAGTAGGCGTTTTCACCGCCGTAGAGAACCTTCAGGCCTAGGAGTTTGTTATAGAAATGCACTGACCTCGCCATGTCGTTGACTTTGATCGTGATTGCGGAGATTTTTTCCACGTTCATATCTCCCTCCTCGTGCCAACTCCTATTCAACAAGAGCTTGATTCTTCCTCTCTAGCTTTCCACGGAACTAGTCTACAGCCGGCGCGGCGGGTGCAGAATACGGGACATCAGGACCCGAATTCTGCCGAGGTAAGACTCGGATTTTGCAGGAGATGAGGGACTCGGATTCTGCGGAATTGAGATGTAACGATGTCGATGGCTAAGGTTTTGGTAGTGCCTTTTGTTCCGAATCTTTGGCCTTCATCAAGCTCGAAATGTACAGCGTCACCGCGCGCCGTTCTTCCTCGGTCTTGTCCCGGAGGCGGCCGCTCACGGCTCGGGCAATCTGGCCGCTGGAAAGCCCGCGCTCATTCAGGGGAGGACCGGTCTTTAGTGGCTTGTCGCCGCGCTCGTCGTGGCAACGGGCGCACCGTGCCGTGAAAAGCTCCTTGCCTGACGCGAGCAACCGGGCGCGCTCTTGTTCTGACAGCGGCTGATCGGCAGCAAGTGCTTGGCCGACGGCCCGCGCTCGGATCACCATCCCGCCAGCGAAACCGAGGAGGGTAACGGAGAAGACAAGCGCTACAGTTCTTCCGCGCATGGCTGCCTCGTATTCTACTCCGATTAGACGCACCTCTCCTTCTTTCGCTTCTAGTGAGTTTTCGGAGATGGAGCCGATTGACGCTAGGTGCGTGTCCCACTAACATCTTCGCTAAGATGAGTTTTCGATGGGGAGGTAGTAATGCCCCAATACAGTTTTCTCTGTCGAGCCTGCAACAAAGAATTCTCGAAGATCCTGACAATCGCGGAGTATGAGAAGGGCCAGATTGTCTGTCCTCACTGCAATAGCAAGGACGTGGAGCAGCGCTGGGCCGCCTTCTATGCGGTAACCTCGAAAAAGAGTTAGCAAGTTCGGGCCTCTGGGACAACCTCGTATGAGGGCTCGGCAAGCTCCGGGCAAAGAAAAAGGTGAGCCGCGCGGTGTTTTGCCAGGCCGTCTCTCCCTGGGATGAGCCGTGCATGATGCCCGCCACGAAATATTGCGAACGGTGCAACCGCTGGTTCTGCCCGACGCACTTCGCCGATCCCGACTGGCATACCTGCATAGAGGAGGAGCAATGACCCGTGCAAGGCAAAGGGATATTCGGTTCGTTTTGTGAGGACGAAACAACTAGAAAAGAGAGAAGGAAGAATGCTGATACGAACAGTAAGAATCACCTCCGAGCAGAGAGAGGAATTGATCGAACTGTGTCGCCAGTACTCAGACCTGCAGAAGAAAGCAGTCGAGATCAGATGGGCTTTGAACAATCAAGTTGCAGCGTTGGCCGGACTTGTGGAGAGCGGCGAGGTTGCCGGACTGTCAAAAGATTTCACGCAAATTGAGGTCGTTAGCGTCGAGGAGTGGAAAGAGGCGTTGCTAAACGTAACATCCGAGCGGTGGGTTTGCACTGGCTTCGCTCCCTCAGAGGCCGACCTTCGGTCACGGGCCAGCGACAATTGAACAATTTCGAACGCCCTGGCTGAGCCCGGATCGTTACAGAGATTCGGAAGAATAAATTTCTTGCTGAGCCAATGGAACGAAAGGCTATTGTCGTGGCAGGCCAATTTCTGAAAACCTTCCCAATGTTGGAAGATGTCTTGATTGAATCTTGGCAGGAAGGAATGGGCACGGGCAACCCCTATACCAACACATTGCCAGGCAGAGGGTATGGGCGTCCGCATTCCATTGCAAGTCGCGTCATTCAATGCGCCAATCGAAACTGTAAGGACGGCGGCTTCAATATCCTCCCGGACATATCAAAAATGATTCATGAACGCCTGACCACCAAAGAATTTGTGCAAGTCTGCAGTGGTAATGAGGGCTCTGCGAAAGGACCGGGCGAGAATTGCGTCAACACGCTCCACTATCGTTTGACGCTCGAATACTCGCAGGGGCAGTCTCCAGAATAAGACCTTTCAAGCTTCGCATCTCCCGCGCGGCCTTTTCCCTTGACCTAACCCTCCCCGAACGCTAGCTTGCGTTTCTAGCGCGCTCGCTTTTTGCTTTACACTGGCTCAGCGTTCGCGCCCGTCGAAATGAGCGCAAAGCGCCTTACGAGTATTCTTATAATCCTGGTGATCGTCTGCGTGCTGATTCTTCTGATTTTTGTGCGAAGCGCTGGACAGCCCTAGGCCGACAACCTCCACACGCCTCCCGCCGCGATCCCTACCAACCAATCTTGAAACGCCAAAGAGGCGAGGCGTATGATGCCCTCACTATCACACCGAACCGAGAATGCATCCGCATTTTCGGAGAGACAAAGGAGGTCCCCGCCATGCCAGTCATGAGGGAATTCACCATTCAGATGGAAGATCGACCGGGCACCCTCGGCAAATGCTGCCGAGCGCTCGGCGATCACGGAGTGAACATCCTCGCCTTTCACTCGTTCTCGTCGGAGGGAAAGAGTGCTGTGCGTATCATTGTGGACAAACTGACCGCGGCAAAAACCGTGCTCGACGCCGACCGCTACACCTACACAGAGACCGAGGTTGCCTTAGTGAAGCTGCCGCACCGGCCAGGAGAGCTCGCCGGGGCCGCTTCGCGGCTCGGCGAGGCGAGCATCAACATCAACTACGCTTACAGCGGCATCGAACCAGGCACGAATGTGTGCCTGGTACTTTTTGGTGTCAAGGAAGTCGGCCGGGCAGTGTCGATTCTGGACCCACTCGCTGCTGCTGCCGCCACCACCTAGCTGGCAACCCATACGAATTGCTCCGCCGACCCGAGGGAGCGGCTCATCGTTGCCCCTTTCTTGGGCGCCACATCGATACCCGAGGTTGCTTCAATTGCACCTGAACGAATCGCAGGATACTTCCGCCGACGCGGCGATTCTGGACGACTGGTCGGCAATCCGGAAGGAGTCCCCTAGGTCCCGATTAACCGGCTTACCGCCGAAATTCGTACTAGGATCAACCTTTCCGGTTAGCCGACAAACCAGGACTTAGCAAGCCGGAATGATAGCTCTCACAACAAACACTCAAGAATCAGCTAGGTGATGCCTGTGTCCGCGGACAACCAATCAAGTAGGTAATTGGCGCTTGGCCTGACGTTTTGGAATGTTCGCCCACTTCCCATTGGTATTCGATTCCAGACAGTTTCTTGATGATCTCGCGGAGCTCCTGTGGCCGATATGTACGGAGACAAGACACCACTCCATCGAACAGCAAGACCAAGGGAATTATCGGGACCACATACGTGCAGAACAACCGTGACCAGCGGAACGGACGGATCAACGGGGTAAATACGAACGGCATGAGAGCCCAAGCAAACATGAGGGTGATCGTTAAGGGAGCGCGCCTCGTTATTTCAAATATGCCGATACTTTGGCCAGCATCGATGGCATTTTGAAGTATGGCGCGAGCCTCTTCAGGCGGAAAATGATGAAAAGACGAAAACATCGTTCGGAACCCTTGCAACTCACCAGGGACTTTCAGCGCATCGACCGAGTGTGGATAGAAAGCAATGTGATTTTGAGGAGCCGTCCTGGTCTTTTGGAATGTCCTGAGGTTGGGGTATTTATCCGTGAGCAAAACATGAAAGACCCGTGCATCGGGTCGGAGCTTTCGAGAAAGGCCTAACCAGGGTCCGCCGGCGCCTGAACACATGTCAACAATCGATCTGCTCGGCGTAGCGTCAAGCATACTTTGAAGCAGCGGGGCGATTGGCGCATAAGCGTTTAAGAGATTTAACCCAAATTGAAGCGCACCCGTAATTTCATCTCGAAGAGACGAAGGAAACCACGATTGTTCATGCAGTTCGAGGAACTGTACGCGACGCATGCAACTTGCCCCCGCGAGCAGTATGTGACAATCCGTCTAACACCAACACAAATAGGTAGTGAAAAAATGCGGTAGTGTCAACTAATCCGAATCACTAAAGATGCTCGCACTTTTGGATGGATTGGAACTGACGGTTGCATGAAGTTGCGCAGGCGTGCCTACGGCGCGGCGAAAAGCAAAGCGGCGTCAAGCTGCCGCAGTCCAAAAAGGACGGCCCTGCATGCGGTAGGCAGGCTGAAGGCCGTCCCAACAAGAGAAAAGAATCGACCTGAAGGTCGGCCACTACAATGGGAAAAGCGCACAGGCAAGAGTGCCTGTGCCCCACCCACCTGACCCACAGCTACTCGACTACAAGTTCGCTATGCATACCCTTGTGGCCGAAGCCGCAAACATGGCAACACCGAAACGGATAGGTACCGGGCGTTTGCGCCACGAATTCAATCGTTGTCGTTTCCTTCTTCTTGAGCTGGAAGCAGTCTTGCGGCGAAGCAAAAATTAGCCCAGGCTTGCTGTTCGACGAAGCACCTTCGGGAACCGTCGCCATCTTGAAACCGTGGTCGTGATCCACGGCAGTAATCTTGAGCTGCACCTTGGTGCCGGCTTTTACATGAATGGGCGCAGGAGAAAACTCATATTTCTTGGCGGTGAGTTCAATCACCTGTACGTTTTGTTCCTGTGCGCGAAGCGAGGGCTGCTTGTGAAATGGGTCCGCCAGGAAGAGAAAGGCAGCGGCCAAGGTGAGCAACAGAGGCCGCTTTGCAGTCGTTTCCATACATTCCCCTTTCCAGCAAGTTGGTTGCGCGCGAGGAGGATTCGCTGTCCCGGCCAGTCGTTCCGCTAGGAGGCGGACGAGCGTAGCACATTGTACTTCGAGACGGCCGAATGGTTCATCCGCCGTCGGTCCGCTGTCGGGGCTCCCAACCGTCTGACACAGACAGCTGCGTGATGCGTTTTCGGGGGCCCCCAGGCCAGCAACGCGACGCCCCTCGAACAAGCCAGCATTTAGTTGCAAGCCCCGAGGTGCCTGGCGGTTCGTCGGCAACCCGGAAACAATCTTGAAAGTCACAAATTAAGCGGTCAAGTCCCGGTAAACGCGCTTACCGGAGATGTGCAGTCCTAGTCCGGTTTGGCGACAAATCAGGACCTATCGCCTTGTAAGGGCCGATTGCAGCGTCCATTCACAGGTTTTTGCGGATATCCCGCAACAGAAGTTCGTATGAAGGTGTGGATGGCGCGCTCTCAATGAGGAACCACAAACCACAATACGGAGTGAAGCCAAGGCACTGCGGAGGTCCGGCTACAATCCAGCCGTCTGCGCGACTATTGAGGACTATAAAAGCGAGGATTTCCCAAACAGTTCGGTTATGCAATACTGCTGGTTTCACTGTGGAGGCCTCTGCACCTTCCATAATATCTCCACCGTAGCCCTTCAATCTTGAGTCTAGTGTGAGTTGCAGATTCCACCACAGCGTAACAGACGCCATTTTTGCGGTCTCGCCGTCCGCTATCTTGAAAACTGGGATGACCATGTTTAACTGTTTGTCGGCGCGTTTTGAACCGCGACTGTTCGTGATTTCGACGATTCCATTTCGCAATCGCCAACTGTATCCGTGCCCGTTGCTCAGAATGATATCGAGACCTTGCCGAACCGTTTTGTTTTGTAGGTTCACGATAATAGGCTGGTCCATCGATTCTCGGTCAACGTATTCGACGGCAATTCGCAGGTGTTGCAAGTGCGAGAACTTGAGGAGTGCTTCTGTCAGGCCGACACCCTTTGAGTCGAAGTCAGAAGCAGGTCGCTCAAGAGAATTGTCTTGCCCATAGAGGCAGGGAGCAAAGAACAGAAAACCGCACGCGATTGCACGACTCACCATAAACACTTGGACACCACAGAATTAAGCGCAGTTCCCAAAGACATTGAACGTAAGTCCTGGTTAACGCGCTTACCGGAGAAGTAGAATCCGCCCAAAATCGCATATCCGGTGACGCGACTCATGGGGAGTTAGCCTTCGGGTCGTGCGTCGGGAGCGCCCCGAATGAAAGTTGTTTCGCAATGTCGGCGATCAGCAGGACGGGTATAAGATCGGCACCTTGTTTAAAGTCAAAAAAGGGATTCCGATTCACACCTGTTTGAGGCGAAGAACGATGAGGCTAAAGAGAATCGGAGCATTGTTTCTGAACTGGACCGTCGTCATCGCCGTGATTGTATCTGTCGCGCAAGGCACGCGCACGATGGCGCAGACCGTCACGGGCAGCCACGCGCAACAGGACTGGCCGGCATACGGCGGAGCGCCCGAAAACAATCACTATTCCAAGCTCGCACAAATCAATCGTGGCAATGTAAAACAGCTGGAGGTGGCTTGGAGCTTCGACACCGGAGAAGAAGGCGGGTTGCAATCGAGTCCCATTATTGTTGGCGGCATCCTCTATGGGATTTCACCGACCCAAAAGATTTTTGCCCTGGGCGCTTCCACGGGAAAGCTTTTGTGGACGTTCAACTCCGGCGTTCGCGGAACTCAACCGGATCGCGGCCTCGCTTACTGGACCGATGGCAAAGAGAAGCGAATTTTGGCAGGCGTAATGAACTTTCTTTACGCACTCGATGCTGCCACCGGCAAGCCCATCCCAACGTTTGGAGACCAGGGCCGCATTGACCTTCGCGAGAATCTCGGACGTGAACCTGCGAGCGCTCAATCCATTTATCTGACCAGCCCGGGGATCATCTACAAAGACTTCATCATTGTTGGCGGGCGAAATCCAGAAACTCTTCCCGCTCCTCCAGGTGACATTCGCGCATTCAACGTGCGGACGGGAAAGCTCCGCTGGTCCTTCCATACCATTCCGCATCCCGGTGAGTTTGGCGACGACACCTGGCCCAAGGATGCCTGGAAAAGCAGCGGCGCCGCGAACAATTGGGCGGGAATGGCGCTCGATCCTAAGCGAGGAATTGTCTACGTCCCCACAGGTTCGGCTGCATTTGATTTTTATGGCGCAGACCGCATCGGCGACGATCTGTTTGCGAATTGCCTGATTGCCCTGAACGCCGAGACGGGGGAACGTATCTGGCATTTTCAGGGAGTGCGGCACGATCTCTGGGATCGTGATTTTCCTTCGCCGCCGGCTCTCCTCACCGTAAGACGCGACGGAAAAGCAATCGATGCGGTGGCGCAGACCACAAAACAAGGTTTCGTCTATTTGTTCGATCGCACGAACGGCGAACCTCTTTTCCCGATGGAATATCGCAAATACCCGCCGAGCAACGTGCCTGACGAAGTTGCTGCAGCCGAGCAGCCGCTTCCCACGCGACCGGCACCGTTTGCCCGTCAAGCTTTCAACGAGGAGTTATTGAGCAACCGGACGCCCGAAGTGCATCAGTGGGCACTAGAAAAGTTCCGGAAATTTCGCAGTGAAGGCCAATTCGTTCCTTTCAGCGTGGGAAAAGATACGGTGATATTTCCCGGCTTCGACGGCGGCGCGGAGTGGGGTGGTCCCGCCGTGGACACAGAAACGGAAATTATCTACATCAATGCAAACGATGTTGCCTGGACCGGTGCACTGGCGGAAAACACTGGCGGAAACAGTCCTAAGGGAATCTACATGAGCCAGTGTGGCATCTGCCACGGCGAAAAATTGACCGGCTCATCGCCAGCCATGCCTTCGTTGGTGGGAGTGGCAGACCGCCTAAGTCCCAAGCAGATCACCATGACCATCAAAAATGGAAAAGGAAGGATGCCCGGTTTTCCAAATTTGAACGACGATCCAACTATCTGCCTTGATCGAATTCTTGATGAGCGGAGAGAACAAAGAACTCCAGAATTCAGGACCGCCTTCCCCCACAATGAAATACCGACTGACCGGCTATAAGAAATTTCTCGACCCGGATGGGTATCCCGCCGTCGCACCTCCTTGGGGCACTCTGAATGCCATCAATTCGAACACGGGTGAATATGTGTGGAAGATTCCGCTTGGCGAATATCCGGAACTTGCGTCGAAAGGGATGAAGAATTCCGGCACCGAAAACTACGGAGGCCCCGTGGTGACTGCCGGCGGTCTACTGTTTATCGGTGCAACGAACTTCGATAAGAAATTCCGGGCCTTTGACAAATCGACTGGTGAACTCCTGTGGGAGACAATTCTCCCCTTTGCGGGGAATGCGACTCCTGCGACTTATGAGGTGAATGGCCGCCAGTTTGTGGTGATTGCTGCCGGAGGAGGCAAGGATCTCAAGGTGAAGTCTGGCGGAGTTTACGTTGCATTTGCACTCCCGTAAGATTCGACAAGAAAAGTTCCCGATCTAGGAGAGTGTTAGCAATGGTCAGGGGAGCAAACACCTATATTCCCCGATTAAGGCTGCAAACCGGACATCTGCGTAGTTGGTCCCGTTCTTATTTTCGGTTCCAATCGATGACCGCAATTACAAGAACCGCCGCGGCCACTAAGAGTAGGAAAGGGACAAAGACCGCCCCGCCCCAATAGCTCTGGTAGAACAACGCTCCCCTGGCTAGGGGACGAGCGGCTAGGCCAAGCACCACTAGGAAGAGAACGAAATAAGAAAGCAGTTTTTTCGTCTTAGGCCAGCTTCGAGGCGATTTGGGCGTTCTGTTCACTGGGTCATCGTCCTTAAAACAAGATAACACGGTGAGTTAATGGTCGTTATCTAACTAAGATTTGGATTTAATTCCCGCCATTAAGAGGCAACTTCTCGAGTAACGCGACTTACCAGGCAGTGAGACTAGATCGTGATAACTCGTGAATGACGGAAAGAACCCTGAGGTGCCGAAATGGCTGGAGCGAGGCTATTTCCGACAGTGGAACCGTCCGAGCTTCCTGGCTTCCATTAGAATGGCCAGCCGTTTTTGCATTTTCGGGAATGCGAGCTATTCGTCGCGAAGGGCAACGACGGGGTCAACACGGGCAGCGCGCTGCGCGGGAATCACACACGCCAAGAGCGCGACTAGGAGCAAAGCCAAAGCAGTAGCGGCGTACACGGCAGGAGCCACGGGCTTGACGCCGTACAGCAATGTTTGGAGCAAGCGGCCGAGAACGAGCGCGAGGCCAATACCTGCAGCGAGGCCCACCAGCCCGAGGCGCAGGCCGCGCGTGATGATCATACGCGTGACGTCGAGAGGACGCGCGCCCAGCGCCATGCGCACACCAATTTCGCGGGTGCGCTGGGCGACGGCGTAAGAGAGAACGCCGTAAACGCCGATACAGGCGAGCACCAGCGCCAGTCCCGCGAAAATCCCAAGAAGGACCATGGGGCGCTTGCGATCCGCAATATTGTCCTCGATGATGGTGTCCATACTGCGAGGGCGCGCCAGAGGCTGCTGGGAATCCACCGCCCAAACAGCACTACGCACGGCATTCGCGGCACCCAGCGGATTTTGTTGCGTGCGCACGACAAGATAGTCGGCCCCGGGACGCTTGACCTGCTCAGTCGAAAGATAGACGGCGGGCTTCATTCCGAACAGCAGGCCGCGCTCGCGAATGTCCGTGACGACACCCACAACCGTGCGCATGGGAGCAATGCGGTCCGGTGGAAGGCCACTCTCCGGACCGGGGCCGACGCGAAGGTGTTTGCCGAGTGCGCTTTGTGCAGGCCAGTGACGCTTTGCCAAGAATTCATTGACTACGACGACGGGTTGCGAAGTTTCGACGTCGCTGTTCTCAAGGAAACGTCCCTCAATAAGCCTCGCGCCAACCGAGTGGAGGTATCCCGGGGTGACCTCGCGATAAAGGGCGTCATTCCACATGCCGGGTTCGGGCGGCGGCTGGCCCTCCACGGAATAGCCCTCGGTATCCCCTTCGGAGGTGAAGGGCGCATCGGAAGTAAAACCTGCGCTGATAATTCCCGGTTTACTGCGCAATTGTTCGAGGACGTTGTGATAGAAACTCCGGATTTTCGCGTCGGTGTCATACTTGGGTTGCGGCAAGGGCAGGATGGACACAAGCAGGTGGTCGGAACGGAACCCGAGGTCCACTTCGTGAAGGTTCCACAAAGTTTGAATCATCAGCCCGGCGCCGACCAGAAGAGCTAGAGCCAGCGCGAACTGACCGATAACGAGAGCGTCGCGCAGACGCATGCCACCGCGGGATTCTCCCGTGCGGCTTCCTTCTTTTAGCGCGTCGTGAACAGAAACGCGGGTAGCATTGAGCGCGGGAATAAGCCCAAAGAAAATGCCGGCCGAGAGCGAGACCGCAGCAGCAAAGAAAAGCACCGTCAAATTGAGTGAAAACGATGCACCAGCAACTTGCAGGGGGATCAGACGTCCGAGAACTCGCCAGAACATGCTGCCGAGCCACAGTCCCAGCGCGCCTCCCGCCAGTGAAAGGAGCAAGCTCTCCGTGAGAAGCTGCGCGACGATTTGTTTGCGGCTGGCCCCCAGCGCAATACGTACGGCCATCTCGCGCCGACGGCCGGAAGCACGAGCAAGCAGAAGGTTGGCGAGATTCGAGCACGCGATCAGAAGGACAAAAATGGAGGCGATTTGCAGAACCCACAGACCTGCGCGTGTGTCACCGGCATATTCCTGCTGGATAGGCACGACCACCGCACCGATATTGGTGTTGGACTTCGGATACTGCTGAACGAGCCGCGCGGCGATGACGTTCATGTCGAGACGCGCCTGTGCTACAGTCACGCCGGGCTTCAGACGAGCAACCACAGTCAGATAGTGAGAATCGCGTTGCGCAAGCACTTCCGGGTTGAAGTAGCCCGGACTCCAATATTCAATGTCGCGTATGGGAAAGAAGAAGTCGCGTGGCATTACACCCAGAACGATGGTGCCCTGGCCATTCATGAGGATGCTGCGGCCGATGATTTTGGGATCGCCGGCAAAACGCCGATGCCACAACGTGTAACTGATGACCACGGACTTGCTTTTCGCGGCGTCTTCTTCGCGGGTCCACGGACGGCCAAGAAAGGGTTGCACCTGTAGGACATCGAAAAAGTTAGCGGTGACGGCGCCTCCGAGGGCTTGCTCAGGGGCTTGGTCACCGGTCAGGCTGGCGGTCTGGTAGCGAAGGGCAGCCATGTCCGCAAAAACCCGGTTTTGGGCGCACCAGTCCACATAATTTGCCGGCGCAGGAGTATTGTGAGCGAAGCCAATGGTAGAGGCGTCTTCCCACACGATTACCAGCCGACCTGGGTCGCCGTAGGGGAGAGGCCGAAGAAGAAGGGCCTCTACGGCGCTGAAAATGGCTGTGTTAGCGCCAATCCCCAGAGCCAGCGCGGTGATAGTAATTAGGAAGAAACTCGGATTATGCCGGAACTGGCGCAAAGCATAGCGGAGAACGCTCCTGAGGCTCATGCTTTGTAAACGTAATGAAAAGGAAAGTGTTCCAAAGAATCTATGGAACTGGGCTGTGGAAGGCCGTCGGATTGTCAATAGCCACATGAGCTACCGCCGATCGATTGTTTTGGCACAATCACCGGCTTGAACTATTTGTTGCCGCGTTGCTGATCTCCTGGCTGGCAATGATCCTTGCAGCTCGCCGCGCGCGCTTGGTTCATTTCAATGGACGTTAACAGGCGATTGCCACCCCCTGGCCAGGCCTGGTCGAGTACAGCAGCCTGACAGTTCGGTTCTAGGAGGAAGTATTGTCGGATCAACTGACAGGGCCAGTGCACGGAACCTTTTCCACTATCCGCGGTATTCACTCTCAGTAAGGGCGATTACAGCCGTTTAGGGCCATAATTCGGCGATGACTTTGGCTCCCGATGAGGATCTGATGCTCCAAGTGCGCGATGGCGCGGGCGAAACGCTAGGCGTGTTGTTTGATCGCTACCAAACGCCACTCTTCAATTTCTATTCGAAGATGACGGGCGACCGGGCGTTGAGCGAAGACCTGGTCCAGGAAGTATTCCTCCGCATCCTGAAATACCGCCAGAGCTACCGCCCCGGCACGCCTTTCCGCGCTTGGGTCTACCAGATTGCGCGCCACGCGCGGATCGATCATTTTCGCAAGTTTCCTCCGCAGACCGCTCTCGAGCCGGAAATGCTGCCCCCTGTGCTTCCCACGGATTCCGTGCAGGAGCAACAGGATGTCGAACTGCTGCAACGCGCTCTCCAGCAGTTGCCAGAGGAAAAAAGAGAAATCCTGCTCCTCTGCCGCTTTCAAGAACTAAAATATGAGGAAATTGCCGCTCTTCTCGGCTGCGAACTCAACACCGTCAGAACGCGCATCCACCGTGCCTTGCAGGATTTGCGCAAGGCTTTTCATCAACTTGCGCGCGGCACGATGGTGAAGAAAGCCGAAGCGGCAGCTGCAGAGAACATTCCTCCTCGAGGTCGCCATGAAGTGTGAACACATCGCGGAACTCTTGCCGGACTACTTGCAAGGGAGCCTGAGCCCCGAGCAGCACCACAAGGTCGAAGCCCATCTCGAACAGTGCGCGGACTGCTCCGAAGAAGTGGTCATTTGGAGAAAGCTTTCGCTTCTGCCTGTGGACCAGCCAGGTCCTGCGTCTCGCGCGCGTTTTGAAGCCATGCTGCAGGCCTATCAAGCAGGCCGTTCGAATCAGCCCGCGGACGACTCGCATCGGAGAAAGCCCGCTTCCGCCTGGAACTGGAACGTGCTCCATTGGCTTCGCTCGCCAGTCGGGGCCATGGCGTGGAGCGCCGCACTGCTCGCCATCGGCGTTTTCGCCGGACTTCGCCTGGCCAGCCCTAAGCCTCCTTCCGTGGACTTGGCTGCCGTGCAATCCGAACTCGCGAGCACGAAGCAATTGGTTGTGCTTTCGATGCTGCAGCAACAATCGGCCAGCGCGCGGCTCGAGGGGGTAACTTGGAGCACGCGCGAACAGCAACTCGATCCACAGGTGCTTTCGGCTCTCCTTCACACTTTGCGCTACGACCAAAGCGTGGACGTGCGCCTGGCGGCGCTCGATGCTCTCAGCCGCCACGGCCGGCAGCCCCAAGTCCACAAGGGAGTTTTGGACTCTCTGCAGCACGACCAATCGCCGCTCGTGCAGGTGGCTCTGATCGATCTCATGCTCGAATGGCGAGACCGCGATGCCGCGCATCGGCTCCAGGAGCTTGAGCAGACACCGAATTTGAATCCCACGGTGCGGCAACGCGTCGAGTGGGCCAAAAGCAAACTGAATTGAGGAGGAGACTATGCGAAATACGCGCTTTTTCACAGTGTTGATAGCCAGCTGTTTGCTTCCCTTTTCCTTATCCGCCCAATCCATGATCATAAAAGTCCCGCAGCCGGCGATAAGTGTAGCCGCACCTATTCCCTTGAAACTTCATATTCCGTCCGTATCCCCAATGACTCTCGATGAGTCCGATCGCGACCTGCCAGTACAGGAGCAGGAGACCATCCAGAAATCCTTTTCGATGGCGGGCGCCCAGCACAGGTCTCTGGAAATCGACAACGTATGGGGTTCTATCGAAGTGGTGGGCACAAATTCCGACCAGGCGCAACTCATGGTCAAAAAGTCTGTCCGCGCAGAATCCAGGGAAAAGCTCGAACAAGCTCGCAAGGAAGTCACCCTCGACATCGCCGAGCAAGCAGGTTCTCTGAAGTTCTATGTCAACGGGCCTTTCCGCTGCCATTGCGACGATGGATGTGGCCACCGCGAGTTCGAAGGCTACATCGTCAAGATGGATTTTCAGCTCCAAGTTCCCCGCGACATCGATATCAAGCTCCAGACCGTGAATGAAGGCCGCGTTTTAGTGGGCGACATCAACGGGAATTTCGTAGTGCGCAACGTCAATGGCGACGTCGAGATGGACAACGTCGCGGGCTCGGGAACAGTGCACACGGTGAATGGCCCCGTCAAGGTTTCCTTCCGGGGAAATCCCCATGAAAATTCCGATTTTCGGACGGTGAACGGCCCGGTGGAGCTGCGTTTCGCAAAAAGCTTGGCCGCGGATTTTCGCTTCAAGACCTTCAACGGCAGCATCTACAGCGATTTCCCCGTCACCGCTTTGCCGGTGCGCGCTATTCAGGAAGAGCATCATGGCGGGAAGGTGGTTTTTCACGCGGACCGCTATACGGGAGTGCGTGTGAATTCCGGCGGGCCGGAGATCAAGGTTGAAACTCTAAATGGAGAGATACGTATTCTTGAAAATCATGAATAACCAAACTCAGCGTTTCCTATCCCTCGTTGTTGCTGTTGCGATTCTCTGCGCCGCGTTTGCCGCCACCCCAGCCCCGGCACAGACACAAGCCCAGGATCGCGTCTCCGTGAATCTTAGCGATCCCGCGCGGCCCGCTTTGGTGAAGGCGAGTCTGCTCAATGGCGGAATTACAGTGAAGGCCTATGAAGGCAAGGAGGTTATCGTCGAGGCGCGCGCACGCAGCCACGAATCGGGACGCTCGGATTCCGGCATGAAGCGCATCCCGGTTTCGTCGACGGGGCTCTCGGTCGAGGAGGAGAATAACGAGGTGCGCGTCGGTACCGATTCCATCAACCGGTCCCTCGACATCGCCATTTCCGTTCCCGTCCACACTTCCCTCAAGCTGAGCACCGTGAATTCCGGCGACATCGTGGTGACCGGCGTGGATGGCGAATTGGACGTCAACGACGTAAATGGCTCAGTCACTCTGAACAACGTCTCCGGCAGCGCCGTAGCCCACGCCCTGAATGGGCGCGTTTTGGTTACATTCACGCGCATCAATCAGAAGCCCATGGCCTTCAGTTCCTTGAACGGTGACATCGACGTCACTTTTCCTGCCGACTTGAAAGCCAACCTCAGCCTTAAATCCGATCGTGGAGAGATTTTCAGCGATTTCGATGTCCAGGTTCAAGCTTCCGCGCCGCAACAAACGGTCGAAGATGGCCGGAAGAATGGCGGCAAATACCTCGTCAAGATCGATAAGACCGTCCACGGCACAATCAATGGCGGCGGCCCCGAATTGCAATTTACAAACTTCAATGGCGGCATCTACATCCGCAAAACCGGCGCCGCTCGGTGATGCCCACGCAGCCTCTCTCTAGCAACTAACCTCTTCACCTGGCCTGACCATGAAAGGAAGCCGGAGGTAAAGGCCGGTTACATCCATGTGCCTGATTAACGGTCAAACGTCCATGTGAAGTCCTAGGACTGGACTTGTCCGGTAAGGCGACTTACCAGGAGTTAGCCCACCGATATCTACTTGACGCAACCACGCCAAAAACAGCACCACATCAAACCTCGACTCACCTCAGCACGTCTAAACCCATGACGAATACAACGATGCATTGGTGTGTGAGGCCCAACTCACGGAGACAGCAATGATCTGGCGAAAAAGACGGCAAAAACTCCTCCGCGTGGTCGCAGCAATCGGATTCGTCCTCCTAGCCAACGCGCAAACCAAATCGGCCTCCACGAATGCCCTGAGAACTCCGGACAAAGACACTATCGCTGCACTAGAAGCCGATATCCCAAAACTCCTTCACGAAGCAAACGTCCCCGGCATATCCCTAGTCGTAATCCGCGACGGAAAAACCTATTGGCTGCATTCCTTCGGTATAAAAGACGAAAAAACAAAACAACTCGTAACCGAGGACACCATTTTCGAAGCCGCATCCCTTAGCAAGCCCGTCTTTGCCTACGGCGTGCTGAAGCTGGTGGACGAGGGCAAGCTCGATCTCGACACTCCGCTCACAAAATATCTTCCGCAACGCTACATCCCAGGAGACGACCGCCTCGACAAAATCACCGCTCGAATCGTCTTAAGCCACAGAACCGGATTCAAGAACTGGCGTCCGAACGATGGCGATCTCAAGATCTATTTCACGCCCGGAGAGAAATTCAGCTATTCCGGCGAAGGATATGTTTACCTGCAGAAGGTGGTCGAGCAGATCACCGGCAAAAAGCTGAATGAGTACATGACCGAGGCGGTTTTCACGCCGCTTGGTATGAAGAGCAGCAGCTACGTCTGGCGCTCGGATTACGATGCGCGAACGGCAACCGGACACAATGAAGACGAAGTGCCGGGCAAGAAATGGAAGCCGCAGGAGGCGGTCTCGGCGTCGAGCCTGCAGACGACGGCGGCAGACTACGCAAGCTTTGTGGAAGCCGTGATGAACGGCACGGGGCTGAAGCCAGCGACGCTGGCAGAAATGGAAAAACCGCAGATCGCAGTTGATCTGGAGTGCACGAATTGCACGGACCGTGCAGCGGGAGAATTGTCGAAGGAAGTGTTCTGGGGACTGGGCTGGGGAATCCAGGAGACGCCAGACGGCAAATCGCTTTGGCATTGGGGCGATAACGGCGCGTTCAAATGCTATGTGGTGGCGTACCCGAAGCAGAAGATGGGCGTCGTGATGTTCACGAATGGGCAAAATGGCCTGGCGATTCGCGAAGACGTGGTGAAGATGGTGGTGGGTGGCGCACAACCTGCGTTTACTTGGGCGAAGTACGACCGGTACGATTCGCCGTCGATGCGTTTTGGAAACGCAGTCGTGGCCGAAGGCCTAACAAAAGCCATCGAAGAATTTCACAGGCCGCTTTCAGATGGATCGATTTCGGAAGACTCGATCAATACGTTGGCATACCGCCTCTGGTATGGGCAAAACAAACACCCAGAAGCAATCAAGATTTTCGAACTAAACGTCCAACTTCATCCCGATTCCTGGAGCGTATACGATAGCCTGGGCGAAGCCTATTCCAACACCGGCCAAAAAGATTTGGCGATCAAGAACTACAAAAAGTCCTTGGAATTAAACCCCAAGAACGACGGCGCCGTGAAAATGCTCGCCAAACTCCAGGCCAAATAACCTCGTTTGCAGCGCGTATATTTTCGGGTCCATCAGAGGGGGTAGAGCTCGGCCCTTCCTTTGTAGCCTCTACTCCTTAAGAGCTTCCAGGCCAGAACTCTCAACGTGTGAATACTCGAAAAGTGTTTTTCGTCAACAATTAGCTCAGTGCTTGATTTACGCGGTTACAGGAGAAGTAGGTCCCAGTACCCAAGTTACCGGTTTGGCGACTAACCAGGACTTAGCGCTGTGTGGTCCAACAATAAGTTCCGAGTAGCCGACAAATCGGGAACTGGCAGTCATTGGCCATAAGGGCTTTTGATAAGCGACAGATGTCAGAATGCGGGGATGGGATAAACCGTTGATATGCGGCAATAAGGGAACAGGGTTACTGCTGCGAGTACACATAGAGCGCAGAAAGACCGCGTCCTGCTGAGTAGCTGTAGGCACTGCCTGATGGTGTCACGAAGAAACTTCTAAGGGAAAGAATGCCTGCCGGGTCTGCGGGGTGAATCTGCTTCCAAACTTCGCGCTTTCCAGAATTCAGGTCCACACGGAAGATGGTGGCTTCCGCGTCACTTTTCTGAACGACAAAGGCGTGCGCACCATCCTGATCCCATTGTACGGGCTGATCCCCTTGGGGCAGAGGCGCATTGCGAACTTTGCCGGTGGCCAGCTCGACGATTACGTTTTGCTTCGGCTCGTTCGCTACGCTTGAAGTCTCCAGAACAAATTTGCCATCCGGCGAGACACAGTTCCAGAAATGAGCGCCTGCCAGATTCGTAAGCGCCCGGGCCGGGCCGCCGCCAAAAGATGCGAGGTATCCGCGCATTGGCGCTTCGCCCTCATGTCCAAGGAAAACGAACTCCTTCCCTCCCGGCATCCACGAGATCAAAGCGCGGTCAACGCTGACCGGCGCCACGTCCAAGGTCCCCGACTGCCCGGCTCGTGTCGCAAGAACGCGCAGCTTGGTGGGCTGGCTGGGCAGAAAAGCGATTGCGTACTTGCCATCCGGAGTGACGCCGATTGCCTGGCCTTCGCCAATCTCCACGGCTGCCGAGCCATCCAGGCGCCGGAAGAAGACGAGGTAATCACGGCCTGCGGCCTTGCCTGACTCGCCAAAAACGATGCTTTTTCCGTCGTCAGAAAGTGCTCCATAGGTCGCATAAGCCAGGGCTGAAACGTCGCGCTCCGGGCCGTTGGCAGGTGAAGCAACTATTTGTGCGGCGTTGATGCTCTCTTCCGACATCAGCAGGCGGCCATCGGCGGCGATATCCCAAACAACATTGTACCCGGGGGAATGAGACACAACTCGCGACTTCCCCGCCGGGGTCACCGCGAACACCGCTCTTTCCATTGCCGAATCCGGGGGAGCCGCCGCGTACCAGACTTCCCGTGAGTCCGGCGACCAAGCCACGCCTTCTTCGCCTTGCGATTCAACCGTCAGGCGTTTGACGTTCGCGCCTGCACCCACAAGGTCAAGATAGCCACGGTCGTCTCCGTATACAGGATGTTCCAGAAAGGCCACCAACTTTCCATCCGGCGAAATCCGCGGATGGCTGATATAGCCATTCGTTTTGAACAGAACGTTGCCAATGGGATATTCGAGCTGTTGCGGCCCACCCGTGCTGCGCACAACGGCAAATTGCTTGCCGTCGCGGCTGATGTCCGCATCCCAAACGTCTTCCAAAATTTCCCGGGCCGCGCCACCACTCTCCGAAACACGCGCCAGCGTCCCGGACTGCATCCAATTCGAGTCGGGGCTTCGCCGCACGTTCGTTAGCAAAGCAATATCGCCGGCAGCCGACACGCCGACCACGATGGCGCTCTTCAAATCGAGCGACCTCGCATTGTGATCGCCTATGCGAGAGCTGAAGACCTCGTACGGACGCCCCTCCCACGCTGCACTGTAAATCACGTTTTGCCCATCGGGGGCAAAACGCGCGCCCCGGATGATGCCACGCTGGAAGGTGAGTCGCTCAAACTTGACCTCCTTGCTGCCGCCGCTGCGCGTCCCCGCAAAATAGGCTGCGGCGAGGGCCGCGATTCCGCAAAGCGCGGCAACTGCAATCGTTAATGGCTTGCGGCGGGCAGCCACGATCTTGGCTTGCGGCGCTGACGTATGCGACGTTCCGCTTAGCGCCTCCAGAGCGAACGCCAGGTCCTTGGCCGACTGGAAACGCTGCTCGGGCGATTTTTCCAGGCAACGACGAACGATCCGCTCTAATGCGGGAGAGATTGCATGCTGTGCGTCCGTCAACTCGGGCGGGTCATCCTTCAGCACGGCAGTCATCGTTTCGGCGGACGTATCGCGACGAAAGGCGCGACGTCCGGACAGCATCTCAAACAAAACTGCGCCGAAGGCGAAAATGTCCGTGCGCGCGTCCACGGCTTCTCCGCGGACTTGTTCGGGAGCCATATAGCTGGCGGTTCCCATCACCACGCCGGCAGCGGTTTGCGCACTTGTCAGTGTGGCTCCCTGAGAATCCGAACCTGGGCTGCCGGTCTTCTGTATCGCCTTCGCCAGGCCGAAGTCGAGAATCTTCACGCGGCCGTCTTTGGTCAGAAAGAGGTTTTCGGGCTTCAGGTCGCGGTGAACAATCTCCTTGGCGTGGGCGATTGCCAGCTCCTGCGCGATCTGGACACCGTAATCGATCGCTTTACGTTGCGCGAGTACGCCACGATCGAGCGCGGCGCGCAGGCTCTCCCCTTCGAGCAGTTCTGAAACAAGATAAGGTGAGCCGTTATGCTGGCCCACATCGTGAATGGCAAGAATGTTGGGATGGTTGAATGCCGCGACGGCCCGTGATTCTTGCTCAAAGCGGTGCAGGCGCTCGTGGTCAAGGGCGAAAGATTCCGGAAGAATCTTCAGCGCCACATCGCGCCCCAGTCTTGAATCGCGGGCGCGATACACCTCTCCCATTCCCCCAGCGCCCAGAGGCGAGACGATTTCATATGGCCCGAGCTTACTTCCTGGAGCCAGCGTCATAATTGGCCGCGATTATACGCCCGGAAAACTCCAGTGCCATAACTCCATGCGAGTTTCTGGACGGATCAGGAGCAACCCGGAAGTAATCCTCAAGTCCTGATAAACGCGGAAACCGTACAAGTGCCGATCAGCGATTCCACTTGTACGGTAACGCGACTATACGTCCACTGACACGCGGGTTTGCCCTCACGTTATACTGGCGAACCGACTGTCGGAGTGGAACAAGTGAGTAAAAAATTCCGGATTGCAGGTGTGTTTATTGCTCTCATTTTCGCTGTTTTAGTGGCTGATTACTTGTTTCGATGTCACGGGAAGCCTCTCAGCCGCGAGGAGGCGCTTGAAAGAGCAAATGTTAAGCTGCAACGCTTCTCCAAGAAATTCGTGACTGGAGAATCGCTGCCGACACTTGTTGAAGAACAATATGACCCTCAGCGGAAAGAGTGGACGTTCACTTTCAAGAATCCTGTCTGTACAGTCGGGATAATCGCAGACCGATGCCATGGAACGGATATTGGAGGTATCAGCGAAGGCTGCACAGCACGGTAGCAACTGGGCCAAGCGGCCCGACTCAACTCCTGATTAACGCGGTAATCGGAAAGGTTGGTACTAGCAGAACCTCCCCAGGCCCCGACTGTTGAGCGGAGTCGCATTTCTTACCTATACTTTGCTCATGACGAAGCGACCGGAAGTCGAACCGATACGCCAGCCCACCCTGTTTGAACTGCAAAGAGTGTTTGAACCTGCGAGCCGCCCTTTTTCTGTGCCCGGCATCTTTCTCGGCACTTCTTCTTTCACAGCATCGGGTTGGGAGGGTTCCTTTTATCCATTGGGCATGCGGTCGAAGGATTTTCTTCGCCACTACGCCAGTCAGTTTCAATCGGTCGAGATCGACAGCACGTTCTACGGCACACCTGCCGTTTCGACCGTTACAAGCTGGAACGAGAAAACTCCAGGAGATTTCATCTTCGCGGTGAAGATTCCCCAGGTCATTACGCACGAAAAGGTCCTGGTTGATTGCGAACCGGAATTCGATGAGTTCATCGAAAGAATGCATTTATTGGGCGACAAACTCGGCCCAATGCTTCTGCAATTCCCGAGATTCGACAAGTGGGTACTTAAAAGCCCTGATGAGTTTCGCGGTCGTTTGCAATCCTTCTTCAAAAGAGCGGCGGACATGAAGGCTGGTCGCTTCGCTGTTGAGGTTCGGAACAAAGATTGGCTCGACGGCCGGCTAACGGATTTGCTCCGCGAGCACAACGTTGGTCTGGCACTGACCGATACATCGTTCATGCCGAGGCCGTGGGAGATGAAGGGTGCTCTGGATTTGGTCACTGCCGACTTTACTTATGTCCGCTGGCTCGGCAATCGCAAGGCCATTGAGGAGCAAACCACGACCTGGGATAAACCGGTGATCGACAGGCAAGCCGACCTGAGAAGTTGGGTAGTTGTGCTAAGGCGTCTTGTTGAGGATAAGCGCATCCGAAAAATCTTTGCGTTTGCAAACAACCACTACGCAGGGCACGCCCCGGCGACGGTCAACCTGTTCATGGACTTGTGGAACGATAAAAAGTAAACTGAGTCCCCGCTTCTCCTACCGTACAAAATTCCGGTTCCGAGTCCTCCATGTCGATCAGCAAGTGCATTGTCCGGTTGAAAGACTGCCACGATACCGAACACAGCGTCGAAGTGTACGCAGAAACGTTATACGAGGCTGTTCTTCGAGGATTGAATCGCTTGGTAGATGTTGGGTGGGAGTCCGCGGCAAATGAAACGGTCAAGCGAGTCGAGGTTGAGGTTCACCAAGAGCCTACCCGACATATTGTCGATGTCCCGAAGCTGTTGAAGTGGGTTGAAGAAAAATCTATGTACCCGGCGCAAGAAACCAGGAAAGCAAAGCTACGGAAGTTACTCAGCACGCAGTAGGGGAAAACCATGACGAAACTCCCATTCGAGGAAACGCTTGTTGAAGTCTGGCGGCAAGCCCTGGTGGAAAACCTCAAGGCCGTCAACATAGGCGGAGAAAGTTACCCTGTTCGTCGGACTCCCAAGCGCGGCTTGCGACAGGTGGATTTTGTTTTCGACGGAAACGAGATTCGAGGGCTGGAGCAGAACCCTGATACGAAATCCCGTTGGGCGCAATTGGCACGATCAGGCAAAAAGGTTATGCAGTTCCTCAGCAAAAGTCGCTACATGGCGAACGTGGTGGATGGAAAGGTGACTCGCTACGGCAGAGCACGGTGATGCAATGGCGTGAACGAGTATGCCATTCAAGATTGGCGCTATACTCCTGTTGTGAGGGAGCAGGCCGATGCGTTACGAGCGTCAGCAAACGATCCGAAAGGAGCTGGAGCGAATCCCACGCGGATTAAAAGGA
>DASSXG010000093.1:0-28746 GCA_035704085.1 Candidatus Acidiferrum sp.
GCCAGAGCGCGCCCACGATTTCCGGGCAGGCGGAAGTGTCGAACGATGTTCTCCACGACCACGATGGCATCGTCCACCAGGATGCCGATGGAAAAGATCAGCGCGAAGAGTGTGACGCGGTTGAGCGTGTAACCATAGAAATAGAAGATCGCCAGCGTCAGAGCCAGCGTAACCGGGATAGCCAGGAGGACGAGGCCCGATTCCTGCCAACCCAACGCCAGAGCGATGAGCAAAGTGACGGAAAGCGTCGCGATGAAGAGATGCTTGAGGAGTTCGTCCGATTTGTCCTTGGCTGTTTCCCCATAGTTGCGCGTCACGGTGACGTTGAGATCGTTTGGAAGCATATTGCCGCGGAGAGAATCGACCTTGTGTAGAACGCTCTCGGCAATCAGCGTCGCGTTCGCCCCTTTGCGCTTCGCCAGGGTAATCGTGACGGCGGGGTATTCGGCATTTGCTGCGCTTCCGGTTGTTCCCTTTGCGCTTGCAAACAGAACGTAGCTGGCCGGCTCTGCCGGTCCGTCCTCGATCTTGTCAACCACGTCACGCAGGTACACAGGTCGCCCCGCGTGAACTCCTACGACCACCCGTTGCAGTTCATCCGGACGAGTGAAGAAATTGCCAGCTTCGACCTGAAATTCTTGATTGTCGCGCGCAAAGCTGCCGGCCTGACTGCGGGTGTTGGCGGCTCCAAGTTGCTCGACAACGGAGCCAGGAGTCAGCGCATACCCTGCCAGGCGCTGCGTATCGAGGACGACGCGCAGCTTGCGGGGCTGCCCACCGATGATGCTTGTCTCGGAAACATCGTCCGATTGCTTCAGCGAGTGCTCCAACTCGCCTGCAATACGTCGCAACTGGTATGCACCGTAGTTCCCGCCCCAGATGGTCAGCGCAAGGATGGGTACATCATCAATGGAACGCACCTTGATGATGGGCTGCGAAACCCCCTGTGGAATGCGGTCAAAGTTCGAATAGAGTTTGTTGTAGGTCTTGACGATCGCGTCTTCTTCTTTTGTCCCGACATAGAAACGCACGATCACCAGGCTTAGGCCGGGGTGGCTTATGGAGTAGATGTACTCGACTCCTGGTATTTCGCGAAGCAGCTTTTCCATGGGCACGGTGGCGCGCTGCGTTACTTCTTCTGCTGACGCGCCAGGCATCTGGACGAAGACATCGAGCATGGGGACCACTATTTGTGGTTCCTCCTCGCGCGGCGTCTGGAGAATGCTGAAGGCCCCGAGGAGAAGGGCGGCCACAATTGCTAGCGGCGTCAGCTTCGACTGAATAAAAATGCGGGCAATGCGGCCTGCCAGACGCAGGGGGCTAGTCGAGGTGTTCGGTGTGGGCGAAGTATTGCTCATTGGTATAGCGCGATCTGCTTGCCGCCCAATTCGCGATTACCTGGTGCGGCAACAATCTTCTCTCCCTCCTGCAATCCGGAGAGCACTTCGACTTGTTGCCCGGCAGTCTGGCCAAGCGTGACGTAACGCAACTCGGCTATTCTGTTCAGGCCAACCACATAAAGTCCCTGTAGTTGCCCGCGCTCCGTGATCGCTGTCAGAGGAACCATAAGCGTTGACCTCTCACCGCGAGAGAAGCGGGCCCTTCCAAACAGGCCCGAGCGTAGCCGTGCATCGGTACGCAGTTGGATTTTCACGAGGAAACTGCGGCTGGCTGCATCGGCGGCCGGAACGATTTGCGCGACTTTCCCGGAGAGCTCGGTGTTTCCAAGGGCATCGAGGAGAACGGGGACGCTCTGTGCAACATGCACAACGCGAATGTCGCTTTCGTCTACAGCCGCCTCCAGCCGATAGCTCCGCGTGTCTTCAATAGTGAAGATGGGCATGCCGGGCGAAGCCAGCGTGCCTGCGTCGGCTTTTTTCTCGGTCACCAGACCGGCAAAAGGCGCGCGCACTTGCGTATATCCGAGAGAAGTTCGCGCCTGAGTTAGGGCGGCATTCGCTTGTGCCTGTCCTGCCCGCGCCATATCGCGCCGAGCTTCGGCCGACTGGTAACGAGCCTTGATCTCGTCGAACTCTTGGGGGCTGACGGACTTCTTCTCGTAAAGTGGCTGGTAGCGTTTCAGCGTTGCTTCCGCAAGCACAAAGCTCGAATCGGCAGCGGCAACTTCTCGTTCTGCCGCATTCACGGCTGCGGTGGCTTGTTCCAGTGCAGCGCGTGGCTGGGAGTCGTCAATGGTGGCCAGAATTTGGCCACTCACGACTCGGTCGCCCTCGTGCGCGTGGATCTCGGTGATGTTTCCCACCGTCTGGCTAGCAACTTGGCTCGTTTGCGCGGCGCGCACCGTTCCAACCGCCTCCAGCCAGTCGGGAACAGCCGTCCTTTGCGCGATAATCACCGGAACGCTGGTCACCGTCTCCGGTGCCGCAGCCTGGGTGCGCCGCTCGTTCGAACAACTGGATAGCCCGCCACTTGCAACCGAACTCAGGATTATTAAAAGTAGGACCGCTTGATTTCTGTGATTCATGGCGTCACCACCGGAGACTGAGGATTCAAAGTTCCGCTGGCCAGTTCCAGATTGGCGTAGCCGGTGTGGTAGCGATAGACAGCTTCCCAATAATCCGTCTGACTGCGTCGCGCTGCTTCTTCTGAAGCGAGCAGATCGGTAATTGTCGAGAGGCCGGAGTCGTAGCGGTTCTGATTGATGCGCAGGCTCTCTTGCGACTCGGCAATTGCCGCGCGTGCCACCTCGACCTGCCGGCGGGTTGCATCCACATCGTAGTAGGCACGCCGGGCCTCGAGCCGAACGGCGTCGGTTGCCATTTCCTTCAGGGCGGCAGCCTTTTCCTGCATGGCTCGTTCACGGGATAGCTGAGCCCGTTTGGCTCCGCCCTGGAAGATGTCGAATTGGACTTCGATCCCGGCCAGCCAGTTGTTCCCACCACCTCCAGCCACAAAGGTTGGGTTGTCGGCCTCCCAGCCGGCAAACGCATTCACCCGTGGACCGAAGGACGATCTCGCAATCGAGACGCTTTGCTGTTGAGCAAACTCCTCCGAGCGAACGCGCTTCAAGTCGGGGCGCATCTCCACTGCTTGTTTCTCCACTTCTTCGATTGATCTCGTCGGGAGATTTCTTTCTGCGAGAATATCCGCAGGATCGAAAGCGCCCTCCGTCGATAGGCCCATCGAGGTGCTCAACTGCACCCGCGCCAATGCCAGGTTGTTCTGAGCGCGAATGAGTTCCTGTCTCCGTGTCGCCAGCCGCACCTGAGCGCTCAGGTAGTCGGACTCCACGACCACGCCAGTTTCGAAGCGATCCTTACTACGGTCGAGGATGGCCTGCGACGTCTTCATCGCTTGTTCCGTTACTTCCAGTTGCTTTTTTGCGACCAGCACGGCGTAATAAGAGTCCACCACTCGAAAGACGATCTCTTGCTCCGTTCGGTCGAGTTGATGTCCAACAGCGTCCTTCATTCGCTCCGCGCGATTCACTGCACGCCAGCTCGCGAAGGAATCAAACAGATTCCATGTTCCCCCGAAGCGCGTGGTGAAATTGCTGAAGGGAACTGGCGTATTCAGAACATTCAATGCGAAGTCAGACGTTTTAAAGCGCTGCTGTCGCAATTTGTCGCCGAAGACATATACGGGGTCGTTGCCACGCGTCGCTGTCTCAGAGAAGGTGACGTGCGGCAGCAAGAACGACCGAGCTTCCTTCACCTCGGCTGAAGCAGCTTCTGTATCAGCAAGCGCAGCCTTGCGCTGTGGGTTCTTCTCCAGCGCGATATTGACCGCTTGCTGAAGCGAAAGCGGAGAAGGTTGCTGCGCCTGCTGCCCGAAGAGCAGTCTCGGGAACGGCAACGCGAAGAGTGCGACAAGCAGGACGCTTGCTCCGAGGCGAGAAGCGCCTCTACATCGGACGCGTACTTTTTCCCGGTTTTGACTCCGTTCGTCGACTTGTCGTTCACAGACTCTCATTGAAGGTCTTCACCCTTGTACGATTGCTGGAGTCGGCGCCAGCCATTGCGTTTTCTCTTCGACGATCTCGTAGGTGGTGTGCAGGCTGGCCGTCTGCTTTACCATCGCGCCCACAGAGCAATACTTTTCCTCGGACAGTCGGATGGCTTCCTCGATTGCAGTGGGATCGATTTCGTAGCCTGTGACTACGTGGTGGATGCGGACCGCAGTGAACACTTGGGGCGGACGCTCCGCTTGGTCGGCCTCGACTCGCACCTCGTAGCCGGTAACTTTCTGGTGGTACTTCTGTCGAAGAACCGTAATGACATCAAATGCCGTGCAGCCAGCCAGCCCTACAGCCACCAATTCGATGGGCTTGGGTCCCGTACTCCCGGCTGCGTCATCGATTAGCATGTGGTGCTCGCTGCCAGTCGTGGCGGCGAATTGCCGGTCCGCCCTAAGTGGTTGAGTGAGCAGGACCTTAGCGGTGATCATTGGCGCCTCTCATAGGCTCAGGCGAATCGGAGCCACACGAACAAATGCAGAGTGGCCGAATTTGTTACAGGAAAATGTGTTGCCGAGTCCGGCAGAATCCGGGTCGAGTCGGCTGGGCATCTCGAAACTCGGAGCCAGATCCCTGCCGCATGTTCTCCCTAGCGGTTCTTCCCTCGCGACCACGCCGGTACGCCCTGCTCATCTCTCAGCGTCCACGTGTGGCCGTCTTTCTTGATCTGGCGCGCGACGATCGCGTCAGCTCCGTGATATTTCACGTTCGACCCCGTCACCTCCAATGAGTCGCCTTTTGCGAACGCATACTTCTGCCGCGCCAAGTACCATGTCGGCCCAACGTGAACTTCGTGGATGTCGCCTCCTGCCTTGACGATGAGGTGCGTGCCCGTGCCGCGGCCCGGACCTGGAACTTCCTTCACTTCCTGGATCACGCCGCTGATGGTTGTCTCTGTCTTTGGGTCGTAGATCGGGGTTCCCGCGCCACGGCCTTGACGAGGCCTTGCATCTGCCACGAACGCAGCGATGGCCACTAATCCTGTGGCCATCAGCAAGGACTTCCGTACATCGAGCCAAATTTTCATTGTTTGCCTCCTGATGCTGTCTCCGGATTTCGTTCAAACGAGTTGCAGGGCCGGACGACACGCCTGGCACCTACATACCGAAGAGCAATTAAATGCCAGGCGTATCGGCTGTGCCGTGACGACGATCACAGCTTGATGTGACCGCAGAAATGTCACGCCGCCGTTCGAGGAAACACACCGATAAATGCAGAGATATGGAATCTGCCACAAGTGAATGCTTAACGAATTCCGAAAGGGTTCGCGGGAGGCTAACTTCGATTCATGTCGCCTGCGTCGTGGCGCGTGATCTTGCTCATTAATCCCTGATATTCGGCCATCAATTCGCGTCTGAGTCTCGCAGCGACGCGTGGGTCCGGCGATTCATTTGGTGCTGTTCGGCACTGCTGAATTGACTTCTCCAGGCTCGATAGGAACGCCCTGCAGGGCTCACAGCCCTCCATGTGCTTTTCCAACTCTTGGCAAAGGGAATCGTCAAGCTCGTCATCGAGGTAGTTCGAGAGTTCAGCGAACATTTCCTTGCATCGCCTCTCGCGCGACTGCGCGGAAACTGCTACGGGAGGTGTCGCAACCTGTCGCCGAACGCGGTGATGACCCTGTTTGGCTAATTGCTTTCGTACGAATAGTCGCGCCCGGTGCAATCGGACGCGTATCGTCCCCAAGCGTAGCCCCGTGATTTCGACGATGTCCGTATCGGAAAGCTCCTCCATGTCGTGTAGTACGAGAATCAGCCGATAGTCAGGGGGTAACTTCTGTACTGCTTCTCGCAGGCTCCTTGCATTCTCCCGACGCATCAGTGCTGACTCCGGCGTCCCCTCGGCATTGCCTGACAGTTTTTCCAGTTCCCGCCGATCGGGCATCAATTCTTCGAGGGAGAGGTTTTCCCTGGGAGCAAATTTGCTCTTGCGTCTGCTCATCAGGCAGCGATTCTTCGCCACCTTATAGAGCCAGACCATCAAAGCCTTGGGGCTGTCGAATTTCGGCAGGTAGGGAACCGACTTGAGCAAGACTTCCTGCATCGTGTCTTCGGCATCTTGCCGTTGCCCGCAAACCTTCATGCTGAAGGAAAAGACTGTGTTCTGCAGTAATTCGAGCGCTTCTTCCAGGGACTTCGCGTCCTTGCGCTGAATCAATTGGACAACCTGCTCGATTTCGGGTCGCACGAGGTCAACTCTAGCACGAGGTCGAAAGAGTTTGATCCATGAAGGGCACGATCATCGTGAGGTAGGGACCGATGGTGAGGTCTAGATTGAAATGGCAATAGAGGATGGTGAAACCGCGATGAAGTTCAAATGGTTACCAGTTGTTGCCGCCGACAAATGCACCGGATGCGGCCGATGTGTTGAAGTATGCGGCGCAAAATGTCTTGAAATCGCCGAGGGCATCGGTGTGCTGCCGCGTCCGGATGAACACGGAAGGGAGGAGCACCTGCATCAAGGGGGGTGCAGGGTCGACGCCATCCGGATGCAGTGGGTGCCATTGGCCGGAAACGAAGCTGTTGACGTGCAGCGCTGGGCGCAGGATCGCACGCGGTCGGACAATGAAAGAATGGAGCGTTTTGCGATCGGGGGAAAGCCTGTAAAATTCAGGTGCGTTTTTGGAGCGCTCAATGAATCCACGGATTTCTCACGAGCGTCAGGATGGCTGACAATACGGAAGCCATCCTCAGGAAGACGGCTCTTTTCGCAAGCTTAACTGACGCCGAGATGCGGGCTCTTGCGGGCCGCACTTCGAGGAAGCGCTTTCAGCGGGACGAGCAACTGTTCGCGGAGGGCGACCCATGCACGGGGTTGTTCCTCGTCGCTACCGGGAAGGTCCGCATCTTCAAGCTTTCACCAGCAGGACGGGAGCAGATTCTCGCGGTGGAAGGGCCAGGCAGCTCGTTTGCCGAACTCCCCGTTTTCGATGGCGGCAACTATCCGGCGGCTGCTTCCGCGCTCGAAGACACGGAAGTCCTGTTCATCTCCCGCAAGGATTTCCAGAACTTCTGCCGCGAACATCCCGACGTGGCGCTCAAAGTCATCGCGGTCGTGGGGTCGCGGCTGCGGCGACTCGTCGGAATCATTGAAGAGCTTTCGTTCACGACGGTACGGCAACGGCTCATCGCATTGATCCTGCGCTTGGCGCAGGCGAGCGGAACTCCTTCGAAAGAAGGGATTCGCGTGGAATTGACCAAGAGCCACCAGGACCTGGCGGCAGAACTCGGAACGGTGCGAGAGTTGGTGTCGAGGAACCTCGGCCGGCTGCAGGCCGAAGGCTTCTTGGACGTGGAAGGCCGAAAGATAGTCGTGAAGGACCTGCCAGGCTTGAAACGCGAACAGGCGTCCGCGGAATAGGACCCCTAAGGTCAATATCTTAAAGTAGTGACTTTGGTCACTGCCCCCTTCCTTTGCCCCCTCCACAATGGTCTCGATCAGGAGGCCAGGCATGAACTTCAACGCAGAAACACGAGTGAACGAGATTGCGCTGTCGAACCCAGGGGCGAGACGCGTTCTCGAAGATGCCGGTGTGGACTACTGCTGCGGAGGTGGCAAATCGCTTCAAGACGCCTGCCTGCACGCCGGCGTAACGACGGATGAAATTCTGAAGCGGCTGCGCCAAAACAGCGAACTGGCAGGACCCGGAGACACGGAGTGGACTAGCGCGCCGCTCGCGGACTTGACCCGGCACATTCGGGAGCGTCATCACCAATATGTTCGCGACTCCATCCCTCGCGTCCGCGCACTGCTGGCGAAGATCCGAGAAAAGCACGGGCAGAAGCACAGCGAAATCGAAGAGATCGACAAACTCTTCGGGGATGTTGCCCGGGAAATGACCGCGCACATGCAGAAGGAAGAGCAGATTCTGTTCCCCTACATCGATGCTCTGGAGCGATCTGTAAACGGGAGTGACTCTGTGGAACCCCCATTCTTCCAGACGGTGCGGAATCCGATTCATATGATGATGAAGGAGCACGACGTAGCCGGAGAGTTGGTCAAGCGGATTCGCAGAGCAAGCAACACCTATCAGGCTCCTGCCGATGCCTGCACGAGCTATAAAGCGACCTACCAGGAACTTCGGCAGTTTGAAGAGGACTTGCACCTGCACGTGCATCTCGAAAACAACATTCTCTTCCCCCGCGCTGTGGAATTGGAGGCCGCGGTCGTCTGACGCGGGCGCGAAACATGGCTACCTTACTCGCACGTCCTGCGACTTCAGCCGACGTCCCGGAGTGTCCTTCACCCTCTCCGGCGCAACTGTTTGAAATCACGCGCGCACGCGAAGAAGCACTGTCACGGCTGTTGATGGCGTTTGTCACCTCCGGCCTTATCTTTATGGTGTTTCCGGGGACGTTTCTTGGTGTGTGGAATCTTCTGCAAATCAGCGGCCGCGAGAGCGTGGCATCGGTTTCTTCCACATGGTTGCAAGCGCACGGTCACGCGCAGGTATTCGGATGGGTGGGGAGTTTTATCTTGGGGATCGGCCTCTATTCCATTCCGAAGCTGCGCGGTGGAGTGAAATCTTCCTTCGCAGCCGCATGGATTTGTTGGTCGATGTGGACGGTTGGCGTGACAATGCGGTGGACCGCCAATGTTTATGGATGGGAATGGCGACTGCTACTGCCCCTGTCCGCTTTTCTTGAACTTGGGGCCTTCCTCATTTTCTTCCATGCCGTTTCTCAGCACCGGCCCGCAGACACCGGCAAGAGCCGACTGGAACCTTGGATCTGGGTCGTGATCAGCGCAAGTGTAGGACTCCTGGTCGTGCTGCTCGTGAACCTCGCTGGTTGTTTTTATGTTTCCCTCCGCGGCACTACTCCGGCCTTTCCACATGTGTTTGACCAGCGCTATCTCGCGTTGATAGCGTGGGGATTCCTGGTGCCGTTTGTCTGGGGGTTCAGCGCGAAGTGGATGACCGTGTTTCTCGGGTTGAAGCCGCTTCGAACAAACCTGTTACTGACAGCAGCGGTCGTGAATCTCTCAGGCGTTGCGCTGACGATTGCGGGAGTTGGCTCCGTTGGATCGTGGGTATTTGTAATCGGGGTTTGCCTGGCGATTGCAGCTTTGCGGATGTTTGAGCCATCGGTGAACGAGGCGAAAATCCGCGGCGTCCATTCCAGTTTTCCCGTCTTTGTACGCATGGCGTACGCATGGCTGCTCGTGGCCGCAGCGCTCGGCGTGGCGGCGGTACGGTGGGATTCATCTGGTGGGATCTGGGGGGCATCGCGGCATGCCTTGACGGTCGGATTTATCGCGGTGATGATCTTGAGCGTGGGACAAAGAATCCTGCCGGCATTTGCCGGGATGCGGCTTCTCTGGAGCACCAAGCTCATGTTTGCGGGTCTCGCCCTAGTCACTCTCGGTTGCACGTTGCGAGTGTCCTGCGAGGTCATCGCCTATCAGGGTTACGCGGCGTGGGCCTGGTCGGTTTTGCCGATTTCCGCGCTGTGTGAACTTGCAGGGCTCACAATCTATGCGATCAACATTCTTGGCACGTTCATTCTTGAACCCAGCCATGCGCAAAAGCAGCCGCTGATCGTCGGGATGCCTGTGAGAATTTCTTAGAAAACGAACGTAAGTTCTCACGACTTAGCAGTCGAGAGAGGTTTTGTTTTGTCCGGAAGGATTGCGGGATGTATCCTGAAGTTCCCTTCCGATTGGCAGCGTTCTGAACCCAGCTCTTCTTTCTGGCTGGAAGCTGCACGGAGCAGCGTAATGGACACGCCTTCAGCCGCACCTCGAGCGGGCCTCCAACTATCTCTCGGAACCGTCTCGTTTGCGATATGTTTCGCTGCGTGGGGACTGATTAGCGCATTCGCTCCACGCTTCCGTGAAGCCTTTCATCTCACCGCGACGCAGACGGCTTTCCTCGTTGCCGTCCCGGTTTTGCTTGGCGCGCTCATGCGCATCGTTACAGGTATGCTCGCGGACCGATTCGGCGGACGCGCCGTCTTCGCGGCGCTAATGGTGCTTGTGGCTTTTCCCGTCTTTGTCGTTCCGTTCGTTACCAGCTACGAGAAGCTGATAGCCGTAGCTTTTTTCCTGGGCATGGCGGGAAGCTCTTTCGCGGTGGGGGTCGGCTTCGTTTCCCGCTGGTTCCCACCAGAAAAGCAAGGCGGCGCTCTTGGCGTTTATGGTCTCGGGAATATCGGGCAATCTGCTGCCGTGTTTCTCGGGCCGGTGCTTGCTGCGCTGGTCGGCTGGCAGAACATTTTTCGCGGAGCAGCGGTCCTGTTGGTGGTTTGGGGTGCGCTCTTTTATGCTCTCTCGCGCAACGCTCCCAAGACTGTGCGTCCCACGGGTTTTGCGGAAATGATGAGTCTCCTCGCGCGGGAGCGGCTCTCCTGGGTTCTTTCGCTCTTTTATTTCCTCACCTTCGGTGGCTTCGTTGCCTTCTCCATTTATCTTCCTGTTTTGTTAAAAGACCAGTTTGGCCTTAAACCCGCGGATGCTGGCTTCCGAACCGCTGGGTTCGTCGTGCTAGCGACACTGGCTCGGCCGCTTGGCGGCTGGCTCTCGGACAAGATCGGCGGTGCGCGCGTTCTTGACATCGTGTTTCTGGGAATCGTGCCGTTTGCCCCGCTGATGTCCTGGCCATCCATGGTTCCATTTACCGTCGGAGCGCTGGGCTGCGCCTTTTTGCTGGGAATCGGCAACGGAGCCGTTTTCAAGCTCGTACCGCAGTATTTTCCGAAAGAAGTCGGAACGGTAACAGGCCTGGTGGGTGCGGTGGGCGGACTGGGCGGATTCTTTCCGCCCTTGCTCTTGGGATTCTTCCGCGATCATCTTCACACTGTTTGGCCCGGCTTCGTCCTTCTCGCCCTGCTCTCCGTCGCTTTGTGGCGGACCAATGGGGTCGTATTCCTTCCGAAGCAGAAGGCACTGGAATTTACTCTCCCTCCAGAGCTTACCCGGACAGCCGATCGCCTCCGTGCAGGTGTTACGGCCACCTTCTTTACCGGTCTGCTTGTCGCCGCCATCGTCGTCGGCTCGCGCAATCTACAGAATTTCGATCCGGCGCTGGTCATTTATACGTTTGCAACGATCTTTGCGACCTGGGGAGTCGTCTATCACTACCGCGTGTGGCTCGACAAACCGCCTACCAAGGTTTACTGGGAACGCGGCTGGCAACTCTTTCGAGAGCAGGGAATCCTGCGGAGCACAGCACGCGTGGCTATGCTCGCAGTACGAAACCTTGCGGCGCAAGAATTCATTCACCGCCGCTCCGCGTTGCGTTGGTGGATGCATCAGCTTCTCTTTTGGGGTTGCATCCTCGCCGTTCTGATCACCTTCCCATTGGTCTTCGGTTGGATTTCCTTCCAGACGTTGCCAAACGATCAGGACATCTATGTCGTTCTGGTCTACGGTTTTCACGCGATGACTTTCCGCTTGCATACGCTCTTCGCCGAGTTGCTTTTTCATGGCCTCGACATTTCGGCGATCCTTGTCCTCGGGGGTATTGGCCTTTCCTTGTGGCGGCGCTTCCGTGACCGCGGCGCGCAGGCTCTGCAATCGTTCGCTCTCGACTTCCTGCCTATCATTCTCTTATTTGCCATCTCTGTGACGGGACTTGCCCTGACCGTCTCACAAAACTGGCTGCGCGGCGAGTTTTACAGTTTTCTGGCCATCCTCCACGCGATTACGGTCATCGCAGCGCTCCTCTACCTTCCTTTTGGCAAGTTCTTCCACATCTTTCAGCGTCCTGCACAGCTTGGAGTCAAGCTCTATCAGGCCGCAGGAGAAACCGGCGAGCCTGCCCTCTGCAAACGCTGCGGTGAACGGTTCGCCTCCCGCATGCACATCGACGATTTGAAACGGGTTCTTCCACAGGTCGGATTCGATTACAAACTGGCTGGTACCGGCTCGAACTGGCAGGAGCTCTGCCCGGCTTGCAAGCGCAAGTCGCTTTCGCTCGCGCAGCTCCGGCTCAAGGAGGAGTCTCGTGGCTGAGCCACCGGTTTCTGCGGAAATTCTCTTCGAGCGTTTTGGCCCGCACCCGGCTTATACACCCCCGGGGGGTTGGCAAGATGAATCGCGCAATCCTGCGGAACGCCTTGTCAAGACGCATTGTTGTTTCTGTGGGCAGCAATGCGGCATCCAGCTCAAGGTTCGCGGCAATCAAGTCATTGGGTTCGAACCGTGGGAGGAATTTCCCTTTAATCACGGAATGCTTTGTCCCAAGGGCGTAAAGCGCTACATGCAAGGCGGACATCCGGATCGGCTGCTCGACCCGTTACTGCGCACGCCACAGGGATTCCGAACCGCCTCATGGGACGAGGCACTGGACTTCACGGCGAAACGCCTCCGCGAAATACAAGAAAAGTACGGCAAAGATTCCGTAGCCATTTATGGAGGAGCCTCGCTCATTTCCGAGAAGTCCTATCTTCTCGGGAAATTTGCTCGCGTTGCCCTAGGCACGCGCCACATCGACTACAACGGCCGGCTTTGCATGGTTTCAGCGGGCGTCGCTTACAAACTTGCGTTTGGCGTGGACCGCAGCCCGCTGCCCTGGAGTGATATCGCAAAGGCGCAGGTCGTGCTTGTGGCCGGCGCCAATGTCGCTGAGTGCGCTCCGATTACCACGGACTACTTGTGGCGTTGTCGCGACGCTGGGGGGAAGCTCATCATCGTCGATCCGCGGATGACACCCATCTCTCGGAATGCGGATTTGTATCTTCCGGTTCGGCCCGGTACAGACTTGGTGCTCTACATGGGACTTCTTCACGTCGTCCTGCGGGATGGATTGGAGAACCGCAAATTTATTGCTGCGCATACCACCGGGTTTGAGCAGGTCGCCGAATCGGTTCGCTCTTGGGACCCGCGCACCGTTGCCGAGAAGACTGGCGTGCCGCCCGAGTCGATCGAGCGCGCCGCACATCTTTTCGCAAAGGCCGAGCGAGCCATTGCGTTGCATGCGCGGGGTGTCGAACACCAGTCCAAGGGTGTTGAAAACTGCCTGGCTCTGATCAACCTCTGTTTGGCCACCGGAAATATCGGCCGTGAAGGCGCGGGCTGCGCGATGATCACGGGGCAGGGCAACGGACAAGGTGGCCGCGAGCACGGTCAGAAATGCGACCAACTTCCTGGCCAGCGATCGATCAACGATCCCGAGGCGCGGACGCATACCGCCAAGGTCTGGGGCATCACGCCGGACGAAATCCCGCAGGCAGGCTATACGGCGGTGGAGATCATGGAAGCGATTCATCGCGGGGAGATCAAAGCCTTGCTCTCCTGCTGTTTCAACCCCATCGTGTCATTGCCAGACGCAAACTTCACGCACGAGGCTCTGGAAAAACTCGAATTTCTCGGGATCGTCGATTTTTTCATGTCGGAGACCGCACACTATGCGGATGTGGTGCTCGCGGGCAGCTTGCAGGAAGAAGAGGAAGGCATCGGTTGCACCGCGGAAGGTCGGGTCATACATATCCAGAAGGCCGTGGACCCTCCGGGGAATGCCAAGGAGGATAGCTGGATCTATTGCGACTTGGCGAAGAGACTCGGCAAAGGACAATATTTCCCGTATACGTCAACACGCGAAATCTACGATGAGCTGCGCGAAGCCTCTCGCGGCGGTCATGCGGATTATTTCGGGATCACCTACGAAAAAATAGACAAGAACATGGGCGTGTTCTGGCCGTGTCCTTCGCTCGATCACCCGGGAACGCCGCGCTTATTCGAAGACGGCCGCTCTTTCCATGCTGACGGGAAGCATCATTTGGTCGTCACCGAGTGGCGCGAAAGTGGCGACCCGGTATCGGCTGAGTATCCCATTTATCTCACGACAGGGCGCGTCGTCAGCCAGTATCTCTCCGGCACGCAGACGCGCCGCATCGGCGGTCTCCTGGAGCAATATCCTAATCCGCGTCTGGAAATCCATCCGCGCCTGGCTGAGCAGTACGGCATTGCGGATGGTGATTGGGTGACCATCACTTCCCGGCGTGCGGAAATTACGCTGCAGGCGATGGTGGTAAAGACCATTCGTCCCGATACTGTTTTTATTCCTTACCACTGGCCTGGTGGCCGGAGCGCCAATCGCCTGACGCATCGCACACTCGATCCTCGAAGCAAGATTCCTGAGTACAAGGTATCGGCGTGCCGGTTGCGAAAAGCGGTCAGCCCGCCGGAATGGGCTCGACAGTCGAAAGGCGTGAACGCGCCAGAAGCGAAGGGAAGAGCCTGATGCACGGATACGAATTCTATGTCGATCCCTCCCGCTGCATCGGCTGCGAATCTTGTGTGAAAGCCTGCGAGGAGTGTGAGACGCACCGCGGTAAGTCGATGATTAATTTCGATTTCATCGACCGTCGCGGGACTACTGCGACTGCGGCGTACGTTTGCTGGCACTGCGAGGAACCAACGTGCGCGATGGTGTGTCCCGCGGACGCGATCAAGAAGGGGGAGGACGGCGTTGTCCAGTCCTCGTTGAAGCCGCGCTGCATCGGATGCTCCAATTGCGTCCTGGCGTGCCCGTTCGGAATTCCCAAAATCTTTCCCGAATACGAGCAGATGATGAAATGCGACATGTGCTACGACCGCACCTCGATCGGCAAGCGCCCGATGTGCGCGACGGTGTGCCCGAGCCAGGCTTTGGCCTACGTGCGTCCCGAGGAGATTGCCCGGCGCCGGGAGAAGCCCTCCAATGTCTTCTATTTCGGCAACCAACGTATCCAAACTCGCGTGCACATGATGGTCCCGGCGGACGCGGAATCCATTTCGCTGGATGTTCTGGACTATATCTGGGAGGAGTCAGATGCCGTTCTTCCGCAAACCCAGTAGAGAAGCTCTGTGGAAAGACGAATTCTCTATCTTCACGGCTGACGAGCGTTACGTCTCCCGCCGCCAATTCACGAAGTTCCTGACCCTGGCGAGTCTTGGGATGTTCGCGGGCAATCTTTGGATTTTCCTGCGATCGCGTTTTGCAAAGACCGCCGAGTTTCCTTCGGTTGTTGTTGCGCGTTTGGGTGAGATCCCGGTGGATGGCGTAAAGTTGTTTGCCTACCCGACGCCGAATGACCGTTGCATCCTCATCCGCACGGGTGAAGACGAATACAACGCATACAGCCAGAAATGTACTCACCTTTCATGCGCTGTCTACTACGAAAGGGAGGGCCAGCGATTGGCTTGTCCCTGCCATCAGGGATTCTTTTCCGTGAAGGATGGCTCCGTGCTGCAGGGGCCGCCACCGCGCCCGCTGCCGCGCATTCTGCTGGAGGGCCAAGGGCACGAATTAGTGGCCATCGGTGTAAGGGTTGGTTGATATGAAAGGCGGAGAGTCTCCAAGGCAGAGACGAGGTCTCGTTGCGATCGACGGAGCGATGGCGCTGATCGTTCTGCTGCTGGTCGTGCAGATCTGGCTTTTAAGTGCAACCCTTGAAGGCTTTCTTGCCGGACACGCTGGAGTCGCTCTGCCGGCTGCGATTTTCTCTGGATTGCTTTTTCTGGGTTGCCTGGCCCTGAACCTTTTTGTTGATCGAGTCGACCAAGATTCGCGTCGCTAATAACTTGATTCCTTCCAGTCACGAATAAGCGAACCGCTGTTTGTAATCAGGACTCCTATAAGGCTTTCGCCGGAAGGATTACGGAGTACAGCACCGCAAAATAGTGGCAGGTACTTTCCCGCCAAAGCGAACAATGCCAAACGGCGTGTTTGCACGGGACGATCTTCCACGCGTAAAAACACGACGCCCACCTTGTGTTGGAACTCTGCCAGCCAGCAACCAGAGGCCTCCGCTGGAACCTCCACTCGAGACTGGGCACAGTGAGCCACGTCACTTCGGTAGGTGATGCCGGTCACTGCGGTTTGTTAAGGACGTTGCTACACAGAATCGACCAAAAGGACGGACGAGGGAACCTTTGAACCCAAGCAAGAATTCCGTCGGGTCTCCCCCCAACTGAGGTGAAGCATGCTTCCTCAAGGACAGTCTCTCTCCAGTGCGTTGAAGGCGCGCGGCGTATCGCGCAGGCGTTTCATGGAGTTTTGTGGAGCTATGGTGGCGACGCTAGCTCTGCCTTCACGCTATGTGGCGAAAGTGGCGGACGCCCTGGGTAAAACGAAAAAGCCAGTTTTGGTCTGGTTGCAGTTCCAGGACTGTGCCGGCAACTCCGAATCCATCCTGCGAGCTAGCCATCCGACCGTCCTGGAAGTAGTTTTGGACCTGCTTTCCTGGGAATACCACGAAATCATCATGGCAGGCGCAGGCAAACAGGCCGAGGCGGCCTTGCAGCGCGTAGTCAAGGAAGAGAAAGGAAAGTACTTAGTTGTCGTGGAAGGTGCCATCCCTCTTGCCGACGGTGGGGTCTATTGCACAGTGGCAGGGCGAACCGCAATCGACCTGGCGCGCGAAGTCTGCCGCAATGCAGCCGCATCCATTGCGGTGGGCGCATGCGCTTGGGACGGCGGGCTGGTAGCTGCCAAGCCAAATCCCACGGGCGCCGTAGGGCTAGAGGAGGCTGTCCCCGGGCTTACCCTCATCAACATGCCCGGCTGCCCGCAAAATCCTGCCAACACGGTCGCCGTTCTTGTGCACTACCTAACCTTTGGCGAGCTGCCCGCCACGGACCAGTATCACCGCCCACTGTTCGCTTACGGCCGCATCATCCACGACCAGTGCGAGCGCCGCGCCCATTACGACGCCGGCCGTTACGTGGAGGAATGGGGAGACGAAGGTCATCGCAAAGGCTGGTGCCTCTACAAGATGGGCTGTAAGGGACCCCAGGCTACTTTCAACTGCCCCAACGTGCGGTGGAATGATCAAACCAGTTGGCCGGTGAAAGCTGGACACGGTTGCCTTGCATGTGCGTCGCATCGCTTCTGGGATACCAAGTCACCGTTCTACGAGCGGCTGCCACAAGTGCCCGGCTTCGGCGTGGATGTGAGCGCTGGGGAGATTGGCTTAGTGCTGACAGGTGCGGTCGCCGGCGCAACGATCGTTCACGGGATAGCCAGCGCAGTTCGCGACCGCGCGCGAGGGGAAACGAAACCCGCTGAGGACCAGAAGGCCAACCCAAGTGAGTTCGCCAAGTCTTAGGAGGCTCTTATGGCACGCATTGTTATAGACCCCGTGACGCGTATTGAGGGCCATCTCCGAATCGAGGCCCAAGTGGAAGGCGGCTCGGTCACCGATGCCTGGAGTTCCGGAACGATGTTCCGCGGCATTGAACTGATCCTTCGCGGACGCGACCCCCGCGAAGCGTGGATTTGGACGCAACGGATCTGCGGAGTTTGTACTACCGTTCATGCACTCGCATCCGTACGCGCGGTCGAAGACGCGCTTGGAGTTGAAGTTCCCCCCAACGCGGAACTCATCCGCAACATCATTGGAGCAACGCAGTACGTGCAAGACCACGTGATCCATTTTTATCACCTGCATGCATTGGATTGGGTGGACGTCACCCTGGCGCTGAAGGCCGATCCAGCTAAGACATCTCAACTGGCCGAGTCGATCTCTGCCTGGCCGAAGTCCAGTCGCGCGTACTTCAAGCTGATCCAAGATCGCGTGAAGGGGCTCGTTGAAAGCAAGCAGCTCAGCTTGTTTTCCAGCGGGTATTGGGGACACCCTGCCTATCATCTGCCACCCGAAGCGAACCTGCTCGCTGTCGCCCACTACATCGAGGCTCTGGAGTTTCAGCGTGAGTTTATCCGCATTCATGCTGTGCTGGGTGGTAAGAATCCGCACTTGCAGACCTACCTCGTCGGCGGGATGGCATGTGCAATGGATCCGAATGAGCCACACGCCCCCATCAATCCGGAGCGCATCACGTTCCTCTCGGAGATCGCCAAGACAGCGCAAACCTTTGTCGAGCAGGTTTACATCCCTGATGTACTGGCCGTCGCGGGTTTTTATCGCGATTGGTTTGGCCGCGGCGAGGGACTCGGAAACTTTCTTTCCTATGGCGAGTACCCGCAGGGAGGAATCCACGACACGTCCAAGTACTTCTTGCCGCGCGGAGCGATTCTCGGTCGCGATCTCTCCAAAGTGCATCCTGTCGATCCTGCGCAAGTGAGCGAGTACGTAACTCATTCCTGGTACGAGTACTCGGGTGGGGATTCAGCGGGAAAGCACCCGTATGAGGGAGAAACGCGTCCGAAGTACACGGGCCCGAAGCCGCCTTTCGAACACCTCAATGTGGAAGAGAAATACTCGTGGCTAAAGTCGCCACGCTTCAATGACACGCCTATGGAGGTGGGTCCGCTGTCTCGCATGCTCGTGGCGTATGCTTCGGGGCACGCGGAAGTCAAGGAACTGGTGAACGGTGTACTGACTAAACTGAACGCGCCGGCCACGGCGCTGTTTTCCACGCTCGGCCGTATCGCCGCGCGTGCCATCGAGACACAGCTCATGGCTCGACAAGTCCCGAAGTGGATCGATCAGTTGTACCAGAATCTCGCCCACGGCGACCTTCGCGTGCACAACGGCGAAAAGTGGGATCCGGCGACCTGGCCGAGGTCCGCGCAGGGCTGGGGTTTCCACGAAGCGCCGCGGGGCTCTCTGGGTCACTGGGTGCAAATCGAAGACCGCGCGATTAAGAATTATCAATGCGTAGTACCGACGACGTGGAACGCGGGCCCGCGAGACGCGAAAGGCCAGAGGGGCGCCTATGAGGCGGCTCTGTTGAAGACGCCCATCGCGGACCCCGAACGTCCCATCGAAATCCTCCGCACCGTCCATTCGTTTGATCCTTGCCTGGCCTGCGCCGTGCACGTAACCAGTGCGCAAGGGCGCCGCTTCGCCGAAGTGCAAGTTCGTTAGAGAGGAGGCGCCAATGAGTGTTGCACATTCCTGGTCGGAATCCAGAGCACCATATGCGCCGGGCAATTCCGTGCGCACTTACGTGTGGGAATTGCCGGTGCGGGTTTCCCACTGGTTCATTTTTCTCTCGGTTGTGGTGCTCTCCTTCACAGGCTACTACATGCACAACCCGTTCATCATCACGCGTTCGCGTACGGCCTACGTGATGGGGACAATGCGCTTCATTCACTTACTCGCAGCCTCCGTATTCATTTGCGCTTTCCTGTTGCGCGTCTATTGGTTCTTCGTCGGCAATGAGTGGTCGCGTTGGAGCGCCTTTGTGCCAATTCGCCGGGAGCAATGGCGTGGCATGGGGAGCATGGTCTCTTACTACACTTTCTTCCGTAAGAACATCGCGCACTACGTGGGCCACAACGCTCTCGCCGCAACCACCTACATGGCGATGTTCACGCTGATGTTCATCGAGATCCTCACCGGGCTGGCTCTCTATAGCTACACCGTCGGCAGCCGCGTGCTTACCTTTTTTATTGGCTGGCTTCCGCGCCTCATTGACATCT
Organism: Candidatus Acidiferrum sp.; assembly: GCA_035704085.1. GTDB lineage: Bacteria > Acidobacteriota > Terriglobia > Acidiferrales > UBA7541 > Acidiferrum. The sequence goes on from DASSXG010000093.1 coordinate 19,287, forward strand.
CCTACTTGAGACTTACCCACTTCTGTATCATGTTTGCGTTCTTCATCTTTGTCATCCACCACGTCTACAGCGCGGTCCTGGTTTCCTGGGAAGAGCGCAATGCCCTGGTAGAGAGCATTTTCACCGGATATAAATTCATCCCGGAAGCGGAGCTTCGAGAATCAGGGACCACTAAGGGCGCAAAGTAAATGTGGTGCTTTGGAGCAAGGGTTGCGGGCAGGCAGTGCGTATGCCGTTGGAATAGGGCATGAACCAACAAATCGAACCCCGAACACTGGTGCTGGGACTCGGCAATCCGATTCGTTCAGACGATGGTGTTGGAATTGCTGCACTGCGGTGTCTCGAGGAAGATCCCAGAGTCCCAGGCGCTGTGGACCTCGTGGAAGGTGGTACAAAAGGATTGGAGCTTGTTTCTTACATTTCCGGTATGTCCCGGCTCTTGGTTCTTGACGCCGTGGAAGTAGGCGCAGTCGCCGGCACGATTGTGTGCCTCCGGAGTAAGGAGCTTTGCTCACTCCCGGGTAACGGCAATGTTCATGATCTCGCGCTTGCGGACATCCTTAATGCGCTGCGCCTGCTCGGACAAGAACCGCAGGAAACCGTCCTGTTGGGTATCCAACCGGAGACGACGGAACTCGGAACGGCGCTGTCAAAGAGTGTGGAATCCGCTTTGCCCCTCTTCCTAGAAGCTGCCATCGCGCAGTTGTCCCTGTGGGTTCCTTGTCAAGCGGCCCCACCTTGCGACGTAGGAGAGCCTGCAAAAATCGGTCTCGCAGATCCTACAAGGAGAGGTTGGTTCGGTCCGGAGTAGCAGTTCGATTTCAGGAGCGTTCTATGTGCCTAGCAATTCCCGGTAAGATTCTCGATATTTCCGAAAAAGATGGCGTGTGCGCGGGCCGTGTCGAATTCGGCGGAATCGTCAATCAAGTCTGTCTGGATTTTGTTCCGGAAGCGGAGGTTGGCGATTACGTCGTCGTGCATGTCGGATTCGCGATCAGCCGGGTGGACCGCGAAGAGGCTGAGCGCACCTACCAGCTTCTGGAAGCAATGGGGCTTCTCGAAGGCGAGTTAGCGCCTTCGGCGCAGGGACCTTCGGGAATGGGACAGTGAAATACCTCGACGAGTATCGTGACGAGAAGATTGCCCGCTCTCTCGCGCAAGAGATTCATGAGCGTGTGACACACCCGTGGGTGTTGATGGAAATTTGCGGCGGCCAAACGCATACCATCATGCGCTACGGAATCGACGAGCTCCTGCCCCGGGAAGTGGAACTCGTTCACGGGCCCGGATGCCCCGTCTGTGTCACACCGCTCGAAACAATTGACAAGGCACTTGAGCTTGCGGCACGTACGGATTTGACGCTCGTTTCTTATGGCGACATGCTGCGCGTTCCCGGTTCGACTTCCGATCTCTTTCACGCCAAGGCGAACGGGAGCGATGTGCGCGTCGTGTACTCGCCTCTGGAAGCGCTCAAGATTGCAAGGGCCAATCCCAGCCGGAAGGTCGTTTTTCTAGCCATCGGATTCGAGACCACTGCTCCGCCAAATGCCATGGCCGTCTGGCAAGCTCGGCGCGAGGGGCTCAATAACTTTTCCGTTCTGGCATCCCACGTCTTGGTTCCGCCTGCGATGCGTGTACTTTTGGAAGCCCCCGACAATCGCGTGCAGGGATTCATTGCTCCCGGACACGTTTGTACGGTGATGGGTTACCGGCAATATGAGGAGATGGTCCAGGAATTTCACGTTCCCATTGTGGTTGGAGGTTTCGAGCCCGTCGATCTTCTGGAAGCCATCCTCATGCTGGTGCGGCAGCTCGAAGCAGGGCAAGCCGCGATGGAGAACCAATACGTACGCTCCGTGACGCGTGAAGGGAATCTGCCGGCGCAACAAATCGTCGAGACCGTATTTGAAGTGTGCGACCAGAAGTGGCGCGGGATTGGCACCATCCCGCAGAGCGGTCTGCGCATACGCCCTGAGTTCTCCGCGCACGACGCAGAGAAAATCTTCGGCATATCTCAGGTCAAGGTAGAAGAACCCACCGAATGCATCAGCGCGCAGGTTCTCAAGGGTCTTAAAAAGCCTCCGGATTGTCCAGCATTTGCAAACAGGTGCACGCCGGAGAATCCGCTCGGTGCACCGATGGTCTCCGCGGAAGGTGCCTGCGCTGCGTACTACCGCTATCGAAGGCACAAGGTTTTGCAAGAAAGGGCCTGCAATGTCTAACCAAGCCCCCTCCTTGAGTTCTCTGTCGTGTCCCGTACCTTTGCCGGCCGTTGAGCGTGTTCTGCTGGGTCATGGGAGCGGCGGGAGACTGAGCGCCGATTTGTTCCAGCGTTTTTTCTTGCCTGCGTTCGAAAACCCCGTGCTTTCTCGCCTCGATGACCAGGCGATTGTCAATGTGAACGGAGAATGCCTGGCCTTTACGACCGATTCCTTCGTTGTAAAACCTCTCTTTTTCTCGGGCGGCGACATCGGGTCACTGGCTGTTCATGGAACCGTCAACGATCTGGCGATGGGAGGAGCCCACCCACTTTTTCTCAGCGCGGCGTTTATCCTGGAGGAGGGACTTCCATTTGAGACGCTTCGCCGTGTTGTGGAGTCGTTCCGGAACGCGGCGGCGGCGGCGCAAGTCGAAGTGGTCACGGGCGACACCAAAGTCGTGGAGAAGGGAAGCTGCGACGGAATGTTCATCAACACCTCCGGGATTGGCTCGGTGAAGCCAGGTTTGCACCTGTCTGCCGATCGCGCCCGGCCGGGCGACCGCATCCTGCTAAGCGGTCCCATCGGCGAACACGGGATCGCCATCCTCGCGGTACGCGAAGGCCTGGAATTCGAAAATCCGGTGCGAAGCGACAGCGCTCCCTTGCATTCCCTCGTAGCCGAAATGCTGAAAACCTCCGAGGGCATTCGCTGCATGAGGGACCCAACTCGCGGCGGGTTGTCCAGTTCGCTTAACGAGATTGCCATGCGATCCGGTGTGGGGATGACGCTCGACGAGCGCATCATTCCCATCCGCGAAGAAGTGCGCGGTGCATGCGAGATGTTGGGTTTGGACCCGCTCTACGTTGCCAACGAAGGAAAACTCGTGGCCATCGTGGAACCCGGCGTGGCGGAACCGCTGTTAGATGCGATGCGGCATCATCCCCTCGGACGGGAAGCCCAAATCATCGGGACCGTGACCGCCGAGGAACCGGGGCTGGTGCTTATGCGCACGACTCTTGGCACGACGCGGATCGTGGACATGCTCTCGGGCGACCAGCTTCCTCGTATTTGTTGACGCCATGCACGAATTCGCCATCGCCAGTTCTGTTCTAGACGCCGTTCGAACGGAAGCCCAGCTCCGTCCCGGCACGCGAGTCTCCAAGATCGGCATGCGCATCGGGGACTTGGCGGGCTTGGACCCTGACGCCTTGAGTTTCTGTTTCGAGGCACTGACCAAAGAGACGGATCTCGAAGCCGTGGTTCTGGAGATCGAGCGGAAGCCGCGGCGCCAGCGTTGCTCACGCTGCGCCAATGAATTTGAGGTTTTGAATTATGAAACGTCGTGCCCCGAATGCGGCGAGGAATTAACAGTGTTTCTGAGCGGGGATGAACTCGAACTTGCCTATCTTGAACTGGAGGATGTATGACCCAGATACCCCTCGAACGAAAGGTCTTGAATGAGAACGACAAGATCGCGGCCGAACTGCGTGCGCGTTTTGCGGAGCACGGAATTCTCTGTTTGAATCTGGTCAGCTCGCCGGGGGCCGGGAAGACGAGCCTTTTGGAGCGCACCCTGGAAGCCTTTGCTCCCACGCAGCGAGTCGCTGTGCTCACGGGCGACATTCAAACGGACAACGACGCGGTTCGTCTCGCGCGTTTTGGTTTTCCGGCCCGGCAGATCACCACGGGCGGAACCTGCCATCTCGATGCTCGTATGATCGAAAAAGCGATCGCCGACTGGAATCTCGCGGACTTGGACGTGTTGCTAATCGAAAACGTCGGTAACCTTGTCTGTCCGTCCAGCTATGACCTCGGAGAAGCGGCCAAGATTGTTGTTCTCAGCGTAACCGAAGGGGAAGACAAGCCGCTGAAGTATCCGGCCATGTTTTTCCGCTCCGAGCTTCTGATCCTGAACAAGATTGATCTGCTGCCCTACGTGCCCTTCAGTCTCGTGAAGGCTCGCGAGAACGCGCAGAAGGTTCATCCAGGCATGGAGATCATCGAGGTTTCCTGCTTGACGGGAGAAGGGTTGCCAAAATGGCAAGGCTGGCTCGAGAGCAGGATCGCCTCCTCGGTAAAAACCATGGCGGCAACTTAGGGCTCGCATGCGGGTTCGGCGGCGCATCCACGTTGCAGGAATTGTGCAGGGTGTTGGATTCCGGCCCTACGTGTATCGCCTCGCGACCGAGCGCCATCTGGCTGGACAAATCGCTAACACTTCATCAGGAGTGGTCATTGAAGTAGAGGGTGCGCCAGAGGTGGTGGACGACTTCCTTTCGTCCCTGCCCCTCCAGGCGCCCCCGCTGGCCCTGGTCACTGATATCCGGGTGGTGGAAATCCATCGCACCGGGGAGAGCGAATTCTGCATTCTTCCCAGTGATCCGTCAGCGTCGGTTCGAACGCTTATTTCTCCCGACATCGCCACGTGTGACGATTGCCTCCGCGAGCTCTTCGATCCTGGCGACCGCCGCTTTCACTATCCTTTTATCAATTGTACGAACTGCGGGCCGAGATTCTCCATTGTGAGCGGGATTCCATACGATCGTCCGCAGACCTCGATGTCTGGTTTCCCGATGTGCCCATGCTGCCTCGCTGAATACGAGAACCCGCGCGACAGGCGCTTCCACGCCCAGCCCAACGCTTGCTGGCACTGCGGCCCGCAGCTGGAGTTCTGTGACTCGCGAGGGCAGCGCCTCTCGGTCGAAAACCCCATCGCCGAGACGGTTGCACGACTGCGTGCCGGCGACATCGTCGCCGTAAAAGGGCTTGGTGGATTTCACTTTGCAGTAGACGCTACAAACGCCGGGGCGGTGGACCGGCTCCGCGAGCGGAAGCGCCGCATCGAAAAACCCTTCGCCGTGATGGTCCCCGATCTTGAGACGGTCTCCCGCGTCGGCATAGTTGGTGCCGAAGAACGAGAGTTACTCTGCCGGCCGCAGCGTCCTATTGTGCTGCTTACCAAGATGGACCCATGCCCCCTGGCGGACAACGTCGCTCCGTTCAACCAGTATTTGGGAATCTTCCTCCCTTATACGCCCATTCATCATTTGCTTTTTAAGGAGAGCGAACTCCAAGCGCTGGTAATGACCAGCGGCAACTTAAGCGAAGAGCCAATCGCCATCGGGAACTCCGAGGCGGTCGCAAGACTCGGTGACATCGCCGACTGGTTTCTGTTCCATAACCGCGAAATTCTTCTCCGGTGCGATGATTCCGTGCTCCACCGCACCGGCGGCCGCACGCGCCAGATACGGCGCTCCCGCGGTTTTGTGCCTGTACCCGTGTTTCTGAAGAGAGAATTCCCGCCGACGCTGGCCGTCGGAGGAGAGTTGAAAAATACAGTCTGCCTCTTGCGCGGGCGGGAAGCCTTCCTCAGTCAGCACATCGGTGACCTTGAAAACATTGAGGCTTACAAGTTCTTTCAGGAAGCCGTCGACCATCTCCAAAGAATCCTCGAGATTCAGCCAGGTATTGTCGCTTACGACCTGCATCCTGATTATTTCGCAACTCGTTGGGCGCGGAAACTGTCAGGAATACGGACTGTGGGCGTGCAGCACCATCATGCGCATGTCGCCAGCTGCATGGCCGAAAATCATCTCGAAGGACGGGTCATCGGATTCGCGCTGGATGGGACTGGCTATGGCACGGACGGCCGCATCTGGGGCGGCGAAGTCTTGTTGGCGGACTACCTGGACTTCGAGCGCGCAGCGCACCTCGCCTATGTTTCCTTACCCGGCGGTGCGGCAGCGATTCGTGAGCCATGGCGCATGGCTGTGAGCCATCTGCGGGCATCCTTCGGGCCCGACCTGCTAAAGCTGCCTATCCCTTTGTTCCGGCAGATTCCGCAGGCAAGAGTTCTAACTGCTCTCCAAATGATGGAACGTCAGGTGAATTCTCCTCTGACCTCCAGTTGTGGACGCCTATTTGATGCTGTGGCAGCACTCATCAATCTTCGCCGCGAAGTGAATTACGAAGCGCAAGCGGCCATAGAACTCGAGATGTGCCGTGACGAAGCCGCCGCGGGTCAGCCTTATCCTTTTGGATTGAACGAAGCAGGTGACCTCTTGCAGATCGACTGCCGGCCGCTATTTCGCGCAATCGTCGAGGACTTGCTACGGGGTGCAACGGCAGGCGAAATCAGCCAGCGCTTCCATGACGGACTGGTTGCAACGCTGGCAGCAATTGCGCGGATTCTGCGCGAACGAACATCTTTGAACACCGTCTGTTTGAGCGGTGGGACCTTTCAGAACGCTTGTCTCGCAAACGGTTTGGAGCATCAACTACAGAGCGAAGGGTTCAAAGTCTATACGCATTCTCAGGTGCCCGCTGGAGACGGTGGAATCAGTCTCGGCCAAGCGGTTGTCGCCGCGCATCGCGCAGGCTCGGAGGATTTGTCCTTCCACCGCGACATCCAAGCCATGCGGCCTGAAATACAGGTCTTTAGACGCAATGATTAGCTTGCTCTCCATCATCGCGCTGGGTTTTTTCCTCGGGATGCGCCAGGCCACCGATCCCGACCACGTCATCGCCGTCACTGCCATCGTCGCACGCCACCGCACGATCAAGGATGCTTCCTTGATTGGCGCGCTGTGGGGAGTCGGCCACACACTCACAATCATCGCCGTCGGTGGTGCCTTCGTTCTCCTCGGATGGGTCATTCCCGCACGAATCGGTCTGTCCATGGAGTTTTCCGTTGCGTTCATGCTGATTCTCCTTGGCATCATGAATCTCACTGGCTTCCTCCAGTGGATCAACGGCCGTTTTTCTTCTGTGCACGGCGACAAAATTGAGCCTCACTCTCATCCGCCGGTTGACGACGATTACATCCATTTGCACCGGTGCACACACGATCCTGAGTTGCATGACCACGATACCAAGGACACGCCCCTAACTTGGTTCGACCGCCATTTCGGACGCATCGGCCTCTACCAGTTCGTACGTCCGCTCGTCGTCGGTATCGTGCACGGGCTCGCTGGTTCTGCTGCCGTTGCGCTCCTTGTTTTAGCAACGATTCGCGACCCCCATTGGGCGGCGGTCTATCTCCTTGTCTTTGGCATCGGAACCATCGCGGGTATGATGCTCATCACGGCGGCCATCGGCTTGCCCGTTGTGTTTGCCGGTAAAGTTTCCGCACGCATAGGTTGGGGATTACGCGTATCTTCCGGCCTGATCAGCTTGGGGTTCGGCCTCTTTCTCGCCTATCAGATCGGGTTCGGGGGCGGTCTCTTTAGCAGCCCGGCGCGATGGAGCCCGCTGAGAGATGGCTTATACGAAGAACGCTAGCCACGAGGTCGGGAACCATGCGCCCTGCATCAACCGGACGTCTTGTAATCATGAGCGGTCCTTCCTGTGTGGGCAAGAGCCCGCTCCACAAAGCGCTTGCCAGGTTTCATCCCGAGCTGAGCGACCGGTTGCACAAACTAGTCCTCATGAACAGCCGCGCTCCGCGTCCCGGCGAGTTCGATGGTAAGGACTATCATTTTCGAACGCGGAGCCAAATCGACTCGTTAAAGGTAGACAGCCGATACGTCGTACTAGAAATACGCGGCGACCTGCAAGCCCTGGATGTCCGCGAGTTGCAAAACGTGCTCCAGAGTGGCGATGCGTTTTTCGAGGGAAATCCTTTTATGGGGCGTGTCCTCGAGACACACGCGAGTCTTGCGGACGTCAACCGACTGAGCATTTTTCTCTCACCTCTTTCGAGTGAAGAGATCACATACCTAAAAGCGTCGGAGCACCATGTCTCGCTAAAGGAATTCGTAATCGATGTCATGCGCCGCAAGCTTTTGCGACGTGTACGGCGCCAGAAGGGAGAACTCTCGCTGCAGGATCTGGAAAACGTTGAAACTCGTGCTTCGAGCGCCTTCCGCGAGCTACAAGAAGCATGGCACTTTCAATACGTCATTCCCAACCACGATGGAGAAGACAGTGACCACTGGGACACATTTTACTTCTTGATCGGCGACGCCCGAAAGACACTCGCTGCTTTCGTCGACCTTCTGAAAGGCTCAGTGCCATCCGGCGTAGAACAATGGGACGAGAAACTGATGTCGCCGGAGGCTTGAACGCAATCCCGTCACCAAGCACGCCCAATCATTACCAATTCCCTAGAGAAAGCGTACATCGTGAGACCACTGGAGTCACCCGGAGAGTCACCATCAGAGGAAGCACCCCGTTATCTGGTAATAAGGATTTTTATAGGGCTTTCGCCGGAAGGATTACCGAGCAGAGCACCGCAAAATAATGACAGGTGCTTCCCGCCAAAACGAAGCCATGCCAGATGGCGTGGTTGTATGGGACCTTTTTCCACGCGTAAAACACGACGCCCACGGTGTACAGCACTCCGCCAGCCAGCAACCAAACGAGTCCACTGTGCGGGACCGAGAGAAACATCGGCTTGACCGCAACAAGTGCGAGCCAGCCCATCAGAACGTACGCCACCGTGGACAGGACAGAAAAATCCTCTACAAACCACACCTTGAAGAGAATCCCTGCCATCGCCAGTCCCCAGATTATCCCGAATAGAGACCAGCCCCAGCTTCCGCGCAGGTTGACGAGCAAGAAGGGCGTGTACGTTCCAGCGATCAGCAGATAGATGGCGGAATGGTCGCAGACCTTGAGAACTCGCTTCAGCCTCCGGGAGCGCATGCTGTGATAGAGCGTCGAGGCGGTATAGAGGCAGATGAGCGTGCTGCCATAGACCGCGCAACTCGCGATTCGCCACGCGCTGCCACGCATCGCTGCGAGGACCACCAGCACGATGAAACCGGCGATGCTCAGCATCAAGCCAGCGCCGTGCGTCAGGCTGTTGGCCAATTCTTCGGCGGATAAGCGGTGGGTTGAGACGTGGGTCATTGGGATTCGCTAATGATTCTCAGACACACGGGCGCGAAGAGCAACAAGCAAATGAATCCTGCCACGGTTAACGGACCACCATCTCCGCCGGTCTGCGTGGACTTGCCAGTCCCGGTCTGACCGCATACCCCATGTAAAACATGAATGTTGGTTCCCATGCTGTGTCGCCGATCAACTCCGCGAGTAGCGGGGCGTGCCGCGGCTCCTGGCCGGTGCTTCGCTCGTGGTCCACCATTTCCACTGCCTCATTCGCCGGACGTCCCGCGACGCCGCGCGCCGTCGCGAATAAATGTGTCCGCTGCCAGATTCTTCCCGCGCGCAGGCTCTGCTGCTGGTCATAGCGATCACGCACCGCGATCACTCCAAACATCGGGGCAGTCAAAAGCAGGTTCAAATATAAGTTCTTG
>DASSXG010000097.1:0-48478 GCA_035704085.1 Candidatus Acidiferrum sp.
GGGACGTCGTTTGCGGTGGCCGAACGAATCGAAAGCATTGCTTAAGCGCTACGGAAACAATTTAGGTGTAAGCGGCTTTTCCGGAGTCTTTGGCACTTCCGGTGATTTCAAGAATTCGTCGAGGCGGAGGAATTTGCGGCCGAGGGCGCCGGAGTAGGCGGACCATTCGGGTTCGCCGGAATCGAGCGCGAGGGCGGCTCGGGCGGCGGCGAGCTTGGAATCCAGATCATCGAGATAGTGGAAGACGAGAGCTTCGCGGATCATAGGCAATTTCGGCGAGCCGAATTCGTACTGGCCGTGATGGCTGATGAGCAGGTGCTGGACTACGGTCTTCAAGTTGGCGGGAAAACCTTCGATGGCGTCCATGGCTTTCGAAACGGTTTCAAATTCCATCATGATGTGGCCCAGGAGCTGGCCTTCGACGGTGTAGCTGATGGCGCGCTCGTAGCAGAGCTCGTCGAGTTTGCCGACGTCATGGAGAATCGCCGCGGTGAGGAGCAAATCGACGTCCAGTTCGGGATAATGCGCGGCGGCTTGTTTAGCCAAGCCGCAGAGGCTGATCACGTGCTCAAGCAAGCCGCCGAGATAGGCGTGGTGCATGACTTTGGCGGCCGGAGCGCGCTTATATTTCGTGGCGATGGCCGGGTCGTTGAGAATTCCGGTGACAAGTTTTTTCAGAAAGGCATTAGCGATGGAGGCGGCGAATTCGAGCAACTGAGCATAGAGTTTGGCGACGTCGGCTTTGGTGGCGGGAAGAAAGTCGGCGAGGTCGACTTCTTCAGGTTTGGCGAGGCGAAGCTGCTGGAGGGAAAGCTGCGGCCTGTTGCGATAGATTTCGACGCGGGCTTGGACTTTGACGAAATCGTCGCGATGGATGTCCTTGACCGCGGATTCGAATTGATCCCACATGCGGGCTTCGATGGTGCCGCTGCGGTCGCCGAGCTCGAGGCGGAGATAGGACTTGCCTTCGCGCGTGTTGCGAATCTCTTTTTCACAAACGAGAAAAAACGACGTGATGTTCTGCTCGGAGTTCAGATCGGTGATGAAGGACGTCTTCATTAGTTGCCGGAACTCGCGCCGGACTTCCTTGGGCCAAAGAGCAGGAATTTCTTGTGGGCTTTCTTGCTCTTGGTCACTTCGGGAGTGGCGCTGACTTCCTGAATTTCCGAACTGCCGCCGCCGGCGATGTCCTGGTAGCCGGGCTTGATGACAACGTAGCTCTGCTCACGCAGAGTTTTGAGATAGGCGCGCAAGGCGGGCTCCATGCGCTCGCCGTAGAGCCTGTCCATGATTTCATTTTTTACCTTGGCGAGGGACTGCTCGCCTTCGTCATAGTGTTCAAGAACCTGGAGGACCAGGAAGCCCTGCTTGGTCTCCATCACTTCCGTGAGCTGGTTCTTTTTCATGGCGAAGACCTTGTCTTCGAGTTCCTTTGAGAGTTCACCGCGTTTGTAGACCCCGAGAAAGCCGCCCTGGCTCTTGGTGCTGCCGTCGGAGAGGCGCTTGGCGATTTCGCCAAAGTCTTCGCCGTCGTTCACACGCTTGAGCGCGGTTTCCGCCTTTTTCTTCAAGTCGGGGATCTCCTCGGGCTTCTTCCCTTCCGTGCTGACCACAATTTCGCGGAGCGCAACCTGCTCGGGGCGCACGAATTCCTTTTTGTGCGCGTCATAGTATTTCTGGACTTCGTCGTCGGGAACGTTGATGTGCGAACCGACCTCACTGCTGATAACGCGCTGCGTGAGCAGATTGTTGCGGATATTGTTCTTGAAATCCTCCCAGTTCGTGCCCGAGCCGGATACGGCTTTCTCCAGCGCTTCCATGCTCTCCAATTTGTTTTGCGTTCGAATAGCATCGAGACGCTTAATCAGCTCGGGCTCGACGCTGACGCCCATGTCCTTGGCGCGCTGAACCAAAAGAGATTGGTCAATCAGGTCGCGAAGGGCGTTCTTCTGGCGTTCCTCGACGTTGGACTGCAACTGCTCCGGGGTGCAGCGATTCTCGCATTCCTGCTTGGCGTCTTCTTCGGCCGACTGGCGCGCCTTGTCGTATTCGGAGCGCGTGATGATCTCATTGTTGACCCGGGCGATGATTTCCTCGACGGTTTTGCCTGCGTTGGGGTCAACCGTTTTGGGAGCAGGCGCCATTCCGGGCTTTTCCATTGCGGGGGTGGCGGGCTTCGCCGGTGCGGCAGCGGCGGGCTTGGCCCGGGCTGCGGAATCCGGTTTTTCCTGGGCCGCGAGCGGCAGGCCCGAAAGGGGCAAAGCGGCGCAGAATGCCGCAATGACTACTAGTTTTCGCATCCAGTGTTCCTCTGTCCTCGTAAACCGAAAGCGGGAGGGGCAAGCCCCTCCCCTACATCAAATATCGAATATCGCGCATCACGACTTAAACAGTTTAGCCCTGGCCTTGAAGGCTGAGCAATACGTTTCTGAGCGCGGCAGGGACCGACTCGCCGCGCTTCACTTCCATCCAGAGGACGCCGCTGGGATCCAGCTTGATGCCGGCCCTGGAGCGTACCACGGTAACGAGGCGAGCCGGGTCCAAAGTTGTTTCGGGATGAAACCGCAAGGCGATTCTCGTTCCCTGGCGTTCGACCGAGGAGATGCGCAGCCGCTCGCAGAAGGATTTGAGGGCGGCGTACTCCAAAAGGTTTTCTACCGAGGCCGGCGGAGCGCCAAAGCGGTCTTCCAGCTCTTTGCGAACGTCCTGCTTTTCTTCTTCCGTGGCGATGGTAGAAATTCGCTTGTAGGTGCGGAGGCGCAGGTTTTCGCTGGGAATGTAGTCCTGCGGGATTCGAACGTCGAAGCCAAGGCTGAGAGTAGTGCGCAATTCGGGCGCGACCTCTTCGCCCTTGAGTTTGGAGACGGCCCGCTCCAGCATTTGGCAGTACATGTCGAAGCCGATGGCTTCGATGTGGCCGTGCTGCTGCCTGCCGAGCATGTTGCCAGCGCCGCGAAGCTCGAGATCGAGCGCGGCGATTCGAAAGCCGGCGCCGAGTTCGCTGAATTCTTTCATGGCGGCCAGGCGCTTGCGCGCGACGTCCGAGAGCGTGGTTTCCGGAGGGACGAGGAGATAGGCATAGGCACGCTGACTGGAACGGCCGACGCGGCCACGCAATTGGTAGAGTTCGGCGAGGCCCAGGCGATCGGAACGATTAATCAAAATCGTGTTGGCGCGGGGAATGTCGAGGCCATTTTCGACGATGGTGGTGGCAACGAGGACATCGGCCTCATCGCGAATGAATTTCAACATCACGCTTTCCAGCTCTTTTTCGCCCATCTGGCCGTGCGCGACGACCACGCGCGCTTTCGGGACGAGCTTCTGGACCATCGTTCCCAGTGAATAGATGGATTCGACGCGGTTGTGGATAAAAAAAACTTGGCCCTCGCGCGCGAGCTCGGTCTCGATGGCGTGTTGCACCAATTCTTCCTGGAAAGGCGCGACGACGGTCTGGATGGCGAGCCGGTCGCGCGGAGGCGTTTCGATGATGGACATATCGCGAAGCCCGACGAGCGACATGTGCAGAGTGCGTGGAATGGGAGTTGCGGAAAGCGCGAGGGCGTCGACGTTCTTACGCATTTCTTTGAGGCGTTCTTTGTGGGCGACGCCGAAACGCTGCTCTTCATCGACGACGAGCAGGCCGAGGTCGGCGAACTTGACATCTTTCGATAGCAGGCGATGGGTGCCGATGACGATGTCGACTTTGCCGGCTTCGAGATCGGCGAGTATTTTTTTCTGCTCCGCAGCGCTGCGGAAGCGGCTAAGCATTTCAATGCGCACAGGAAAGGCCGCAAATCTTTGCTTAAAAGTTTCGAAATGTTGAAACGTTAGGACGGTGGTGGGAGCGAGAACGGCGACTTGTTTGCTGTCGGCAACGGCTTTGAAGGCAGCGCGCATGGCGACTTCGGTTTTGCCGTAACCGACGTCGCCGCAGAGCAGCCGGTCCATGGGTTCGCTGCGCTGCATGTCGCGCTTGATATCGGCGATGGCGGTGTTCTGGTCCGTGGTTTCCTCGAATTCGAACGCGTCCTCGAATTCGCGCTGAAAATTGCCGTCCGGAGAAAAAGAAAATCCGGGCGTGGTTTTTCGCTGGGCGTAGAGAGCGAGAAGCTGGTCGGCCATGTCTTCGACCGATTTTTTGGCGCGCGTTTTACGAGTGTTCCAGGCAGTGCCGCCGAGCTTGTCCAGGGGCGGATAAACGCCTTCGAGGACGCGGTAGCTTTGCACGAGGTCCATGCGTTCGAGAGGCACGTAGAGGCGCGCGTCGTCGGCGTATCGTAAGAGCATGAATTCGCCGCGGTGGCCATCGGATTCAATCTGGCGGAGCCCTTCGAACTGGCCGATGCCGTGATCCACGTGCACGACGTAATCGCCAGGCTTCAGTTCGGCAAAATCGCTGAAAAAACCTGAAGTGCGAATTTTGCGGCTGGGCCGCTCGACCGTGGGCGTGACATCGAAAAGGTCGGCGTGGCCGTAAAGCGTCAGTTTGGCATCAGGGAAAGTCGCACCCTCGGAAAATGGGGCGCGAATCAGGAGCATGGCTGCGGATTCCTGGGCGCCTTCGGCGGTGAACCCAGCGGCAGCGTCTTCCGATTCGCCGAGGACGTAGGGCACTTCATATTCGCGGCAGATGTCTGCGAAGCGCTCAATCTCACCGGTGCTGGCGGCGGTGAGGAACACGGTTCCGCCGGAGGCGAGTTGCGATTTCACATCGCCCATGCAGGCGACCACGTCTCCGTGGAATCGCGTGCTGGGACGGGAGGAGAGATCGAATTGGTGAGAAGAGCCAATGCCCAGAGCCAACTGCTCGAGATGAATTTGCGAGCTTTTTTCCAGCGCGGCGGCAAATTGTTCTTCGGACCAGAAATAGTGGGAAGCGGCAGGAGAATTGGCTTGCCCGTGGCGCTCGTAATTCTCTGTCGCGGCGGCCAAATGCTTCGTGGCGGCTTCGCGCAACGCTTGTGGCTCGTCGAGGAACACGATGGGGCGAAGGGAGCTTTCCGACAATTCGAACAGCGGGCTCGATCCGGGTTCGGCAAGCGGCCCAAAAAACGAATGAGTCTCCCAAGCCGCGGGATCGTTCGAATCTATATTCCCTGGTGCAGGTACGGACCACTCGGTCAGCGGCAGGAGGATGGTACGAACGACCGGAGCGATGGAACGCTGCGTGCGGGGATCGAATTCGCGGACGGATTCGACGGTATCGCCGAGCAGTTCGATGCGGACCGGGCGCGGAGCTTCGGGAGAGAAAACGTCAATGATGCCGCCGCGGACGGCGAATTGGCCTGGCAACTCGACCATTTCGGTTCGCGTATAGCCCACGGAACCGAGGTGGGTGACGAGTTCTTCGTGGGGGATTTCCGTGTCCTTTGCCAGCGTCCGAGCAAGATAGAGGTACGCGGCGGGATCCTGGTAACGCCAAAGCGCCGCAGCGATGGGAGCGATTACCAGAGAAATCTGGCCGTCCGCAAGGCGAAAGAGGGTGGAGGCGCGGCGTTCGAGAATGTCCGCGTGCGGACTTTGCGATTCCCAGGGAAGGCGGTCGAATGCTGGGAGGGTTGCTACACCGCCAGCCCCTCCCGGAAAAATCCCGCTGAAGAAACGAAGCGTTTCTGCAAGGGACTCCGCGCGACGATTGGAATCGGTAACGAAGAAAGCCGGGCGCCGCAATTCGTGGGTGAGATAGGCAGCGACGAGCGCTTTAGCGACATCGTGCAGGCCTGAAAGACTGACATGGCTCGCGCCCGAACGCAGCGCAACCAACGCGCCTTCCAGCGCGGCATGGCGAAGCAAGGCCTCCAATCTTTCGCGGACGGCAGGAAGTATCATGCGCGGTGAATCAAGATTCTGCGCGAGTGGCGCGCGCCCCTTCAGGCTGAGGCTTCTTGTTTACGCTGGAAGGGCCGAGGCCTTCGCGAATTTTCTGGAGAATGGCGGACGTCGAATAGCCGGGAACCAGCGGGACAGAGACGACGCGTCCGCCGGCGGCTTCCACTTCTTCGCGACCGACGATTTTGTCGCCCGGCCAATCGCCTCCTTTGACGAGAACATCGGGGAGCAGGCGCGAAATCACCTCGCGCGGGGTCAGTTGATCGAAAATGACGACGGCATCGACGGATTCCAGCGCGGCGAGGATTTCGGCGCGCTCGCGTTCCGGGATAACGGGGCGGCCGGGACCCTTCAATTGGCGGACACTCGCGTCACTATTGAGCCCGACGATCAGCACATCACCCAATTCGCGGGCGAGTTCGAATCCGCGAAGATGCCCGGGATGAAGCAGGTCAAAGCAGCCATTGGTGAAGACGACGCGGCGGCCGTTGCGTTTCTCGCGGCCAAACCGCAGAATCGCTTCCTCTAAAGTGAGGATGGATGCACTCAAAGAATCTCCATGCCGGCGCGGAACGAATTCTCCCTGATCGCCCCAAAAACTTAGTCTATCACGCGGGGATAGCGCGCTACCCGCGGCCTGGGAATCGAAGACGGGTAGCCTCAGGTCAGCGCCGGAAAAGAGAGAACGTCAAACCTCGCGCCCTGGAAACGCGAACGGTGCGGGCGTCCCCTCTGGTTTTGCTATAGAATTCTGTGACGAGATCCAGCCTTAACGAAGAACCAAGACTTGGTGGAGGTTACGATGAACGACGCAGCATTCAGGGATTCCAGCGGACGGGCGTGCGCGTTAAGCCGCATACGGCGAACCATTTATGTATGCACAACGCTTGGCGCTCTCTCCTTCTTGGCGTCATGCACGAATAAACAGGCTCCGCCGGGGCAACACGCAACCATTCTGATGCGGGATGGCACGTCGCAAACGGGCACGGTCAGTGCGACCTCGCCGACGGACATCACTCTGGCCGGCGACGACAACACGACGCATACGATCCCGATGACGCAGGTGAAATCCATCGAGTATGACGACACAGCTGCGGCGCAAACTTCCGCCGCACAAACCTCGGCCGGACAACCTGGAGCGACGCCACACCGGCGTGCGTCCGACGCTATGCACGAGCATCACTACCATCCGACGCAGGCCGAAATTCACACCAAGACCTACGTACTGCCCGTGGGCACGCAGGTTTCCGTGCGCACCGAAGACACGATCGACTCGGCCAAAGCCGCCGAAGGCCAGACCTATGCGGCTGAGGTCACCGACGACGTTCTCGACGCCAGCGGCGACGTGGTGATTCCTCACGGTTCGGGCGCTCAGATCGTCATCCGATCGGCCGCAAAAGGAGGACGATTCCATGGCACGTCCGATCTCGTGCTGGACCTGCAATCGATTTCAGTCGAGGGTCAGGAATACACGGTCAGCACCACTGATGTGGGAAAGAGCGGCAAGCAAGGGCTTGGCGTGAACAAGCGAACCGGTGAATTTACCGGCGGTGGAGCGGCACTCGGTGCGATTATCGGCGCGATTGCGGGCGGCGGGAAAGGCGCCGCGATCGGAGCCGGCGCCGGCGCAGGAGGCGGGGCATTGACTCAGATCCTGACCAAGGGCGGCTCGATCAAAGTGCCAGCGGAGACGGTGCTGACGTTCCAGCTTGACAAGCCCGTTCGAATCGTCGAGTCGAAGTAATCGCGCCGCAGCGCCAAGCTGAATCCGCGGGGCTACGCATGAGTGCGGGCAGGCGCCCAAGCCTGTCAGCTCCCGGTTCGTCGGCTAATCGGAAACTGACACATTATGTGTGACCGACGATGAACTCACGAAAAGGTGTGCGGGCGACTGCGAGTATTTTGCTTTGTGGGCTGGGAGTGTGGCTGGCGCTGCCGAATCCTTATCGCGAGCGGAACTACCGGATTGATGCAGGTGGCTGCCAGCTCGAGACGACGATCGTGGAGAAGAAGGAAGGAGTCACGCGCGGAGCAGTGGTTCTATTCCATGGGATTTCGGCGAACCGGAAAATCATGTCGTACCTGGCGCGGGGATTTGCGCAGCAGGGTCTACGCGTCTATGTTCCCGACTTTCCGGGGCATGGGCGCACGCCGGGACCGTTTTCTCCGGCGCGCGCAGAACACTGCGGAGAGTCGCTGGTGCGAGAGCTGCTTGGACGGGGCATGATCAGCCCGGAGCGGACCATTATTGCAGGTCATTCGATGGGAGGAGCGGTTGCGCTGCGAATTGCTTCCAGGGTGTCCGCCGCAGGCGTGATCGCGATTTCGCCGGCGCCGATGCGGGCGGCGCACGGAGTGTCGCCGGAGATGCTCGTCTTCAACAACCCGCCGCCGTTGCCGCCGCATTCTCTGATCATCAGTGGGTCGCTCGAACCCGAATCCATGCGGGGCAACGCAGCCGACCTCCTTGCATCGCGCAAAGATGACACTGCCAAGTATTTGGTGATTCCACGAGCGTCGCACGTCGGTATTCTTTTCAGAGCTGCCACATTGGTTGCTTCCCGCGATTGGGCGGCTCAAGTCCTGCACATTCCAATGACTTCGGAATTTCCGTCGCACGGCCCGCTGATTGGCTCGCTGATGGGCTTTGTGGGACTCCTTCTGATTGCAGGGCCTTTCCTCCAGGAAGTGGCCGGCAAGAGGGAGTTGGAAAAGATCCCGGCAGCCGGCACTGGCATGCCGATACGGCGTTTGTTGTTGGAATTCGCCGCAGGTTCGATGGTGGCCGTGGCGATTCTGCGACTATGGATTCCTTTGAGAGTAAGCCGCCTGTTTCAGGGCGATTATCTAGCCAGCTTCCTGTTGTTGCTTGGGGCGCTGCTGCTGGCGGTTCATTGGAAGTCCGCTGGACTCGCGTTCAACGGCGCACCTCGTCTGTGGATCGCGGCAGCGTTCGCGGGAATGGCTTTATTTCTTTTGATTACCGCTTGGTTGGACTTGACATTTTACGAAGCGTGGCTAACGCCTGCAAAATGGGCGCGCTTCCCTCTCTTGGCGGCCGGGCTTCTCCCTTACCACTTCGCGGAGGAGACGCTACTCGGGCCGGTACGGCCGGAGGAAAAGTGGCGCAGGCTTGCCGCTGCATTGTCGCTCCGCTCGATCGCCTGGGGTGGACTCATGTGGGGAGTGCTGTTCCTCCACAGCGGAGAAATCCTGATGGGTCTGCTGGCGTTTTATTTCGCGGTGTTCCATATAGTACAGAGGAGGGGGATGGACATCGTGCACTATAAAACCGGATCGGCAGGGGCGGCAGCGGTATTCGGTGCTATACTCCTGGCTGGTTTTTGCCTGGTGATCTTCCCCATCACCTGAGGGCCCGTCGCCAAAGGCACTTGGTAAGAGCGGTTCCGCGCCCAGCGAAACTAAGGGGTCTCATCGAGACACAACTATGGCGGAAATTGCAATCGTCGGCGGCGGCCCGTCTGGCGCGATGTGCGGCGAACAGTTGGCGCTCGCGGGACATCAGGTAAGCCTTTTTGACGAGCATCTGGCCTGGGAAAAACCGTGCGGCGGCGGGTTGACGCACAAAGCGATCGAGTGCTTCCCTTTCCTGTTGGATAATTCTTATCCCAAGAAGTTGGTGAATTCCGTCGAGCTAATCAGCAGCGAAGAGCTGCACGCGACGGTCGAAATGCCATACCCCATCGTGATTTATTCGCGGACGGTGCTGAATGGCTTGCTGCTGGATCGCGCGCGAGAGGCGGGCTGCGAGGTGCACCGCTCGCGCGTGATGGGCGTTGAGACGGCGACGACAAAGCCGCGGTATTGCGTCGAAGGCGAGTGGCGCGAGGCGGATTTTTTGGTGCTGGCCGCGGGCGCGCGCAATCAACTGCTGCCTGAAACGCGGGCGCTGCAACGGGACGAACTGGAAATGACGCAAGGGTACTTCGTTCCGCAAACCGCCGAAGCCATCACCATTAAATTCCTGCCGCATTTTGAAGGCTACATCTGGTCGTTCCCGCGCTGCGATCATCTCTCGGTGGGGATTTGCGGAAGCATGTCATCCCATACCAGCACAGAACTGCGAAGCCACCTGCAAACTTTCGTGGATAAGCATGCCATTGAGACGGAGGGCGCAAAGTTTTTCAGCCACGTCCTCCCTTCACCGAAAGAGCGGACGCTATCGGAGCGCACTGTGCTGGGAAAGAATTGGGCGCTGATCGGTGACGCGGCCGCCTGGGTGGACCCGTTGACCGGCGAAGGACTTTTCTATGCGATTCGTTCGGGGGAACTACTGGGAAAATCGCTCGCGGCAGGATGCCCGGAGAAATATCCCGCCTGGGTGAAAGCCACTTTTTGCGCCGAGTTGGAATTTGCGGCGCGCATCGTGCGGCGATTTTATCGCGGCTCGTTTCTCGGCAGCGCGGTCACCACGCGCATGGTGCAATTCATGCGGCGCAGCCCAGTCTTTCGGCAGTTGATGGCTGATCTGTTCAGCGGCACCCAGGACTATTCCAGCCTGAAGCGGAGGCTCTGGGGCCAACTCGGCATCACGATCAGCGAGTTTATTTCCAGCGTCTTGAGCCTTGAACGGCCAGCGCGCGTGCCTGGGGCGGGAGCCGCGGGCGACTAAAAACCTTACGTCCATAAGCTGCGCAGCGAATTGTAGATGTTCGCCGAGCGCCAGCATCTAATGGCCAGGTACCACGCGTTACACAAATCATGGCCACCGAACAAACCGTCAAATCACCAACCAATAGTCCTAGGCGGAAGAACGCCTGGAAAAATCTTCCGGACGTTTGGGAGCTGATCAAACCGCGGCGAGGGCTGCTGGCGGTGGGCTTTGCGCTCATGGTGGTCAACCGGGTGTCCGGCCTGGTGTTGCCGGCATCAACGAAGTATCTGGTGGACAACGTGATCACAAAGCGGCAGATCGACCTGTTGACGCCGATCGTGCTGGGAGTGCTCGGCGCGACGGTCATTCAGGGACTGACGTCGTTCACGCTGACGCAACTGCTCTCGAAATCCGCGCAGAAGATGATTGCCGAGCTGCGCCGCAAAGTGCAGGCGCACATCGGACAACTGCCCATCTCTTTCTATGACGCAAACAAAACCGGCGTGCTGGTGTCACGAATCATGAGCGACGTCGAAGGCGTGCGCAACTTGATCGGGACGGGGCTGGTTGAGTTCGTTGGCGGGCTGATGACCGCGGCCATCGCGCTGATCTACCTGATTCACACCAGCGTCGTGATGACGGCGGTGGCTTTCGGGATCCTGACGGTGTTCGCGTTCGGAATCAATAAAGCGTTTGCGACGATCCGGCCGATATTCCGCGCGCGACCAAAAATCACCGGGGAAGTGACGGGAAGACTGACGGAGTCGCTGGGCGGAGTGCGCGTGGTGAAGGGCTATCACGCCGAGGAGCGCGAAGAAGGGGTTTTCTCCGCCGGCGTGCAGCGCCTGCTGGACAACGTGCTGAAAACGCTGACGGCCACTTCCTTGATGAGCCTTTCGGCCGCGGGCCTGATGGGGGTGGTGAGCGCCATCATCATGGAAATTGGCGCGCACAAAATTATTTCCGGAACGATGACGCTCGGAACTTTTTTTGCATTCAATATTTTCCTGGGATTCCTTGTGGCGCCGGTGTTCCAGATCGTGGCCATCGGGACACAGATCACCGAGGCCATCACGGGATTGGAACGCACACGAGAAATCCTGAACGAGAAGATGGAGGACGCAGAACCGGGCCGTACGGTTGCGATGGAGCGCATCAACGGTTTTGTGGAAATGGAGAATGTGAGTTTCGCGTACGAAACGCGGAAGGAAGTGCTCCACGACGTGAATTTCCATTCGGAGCCGGGAACGGTCACAGCGCTGGTGGGGCCTTCCGGAGCGGGAAAATCAACGATCATCGGATTGATCGCCGCGTTCTACGTCCCGTCGAGCGGCAGAGTTTTGGTGGACGGCGTGGACCTGGCGACGGTGAAGCTGAGTTCGTATCGCACCCAACTCGGCGTCGTCCTGCAGGAAACTTTTCTGTTCGATGGAACGATTCGCGAAAATGTGGCATTCGCGCGGCCGGACGCCAGCGAAGAAGAGATTCTGGCGGCGTGCAGAATCGCGCGCGTTGACGAATTCGCGGAATCGTTTGAGAGCAAGTACGAGACCGTGGTCGGAGAACGCGGCGTGAAGCTATCCGGCGGACAGAAGCAGCGCGTTTCGATTGCCCGCGCGATTCTGGCGGACCCGCGGATTCTTATCCTGGACGAAGCGACGTCGAGCCTGGACTCCGAATCGGAAGCGCTGATCCAGGAGGGGCTGCGTTTCTTAATGCGCGGCCGCACCACGTTTGTCATCGCACATCGGCTGTCGACGATACGCCGCGCCGATCAGATTTTAGTAGTGGAAGCAGGGCGCATCATCGAACGCGGCACGCACGAATCGCTGTACGCGCTTGGCGGGCGCTACTACGACCTGTATACCAAGCAGCACGCGGTGGAAACCAATCTCTTCCTGGCGCCCGGCGAGAGCACGTTTGAAAGCGACGAGCCCATCGGCGCCGACGCAGCAACCTCTTCTAACGGCGGCAACGAAGCAGCTCTGCCTGACGCCATCCGGATCATCCGTGGACAGCGAAGTTAGAATTTCCCGCGGGAGGGACAGCAAGACTACAGCTTAGCGTGGCTTTCCCTATCGGCTGTGCGCCGCTATCTTGACCGCGGTCCTGGCGGCTCGATTTGCGAGCAGGGTGCGGGTGCCGCTCCAAACCAACAGGACGCCTGCGAAAATCGCAATCAAAGCAACTACCAATTTCAGCTTTCGCGCGGAAAAGATTCGTGCCAGCGCGCATCCAAACAAAACCCCGGGAAGTCCGCCCGCCAGAAGCTGGAGGAGCACGGAAGTATTGATGGCGCCAAACTTCCAATGAATCGCTCCGCCAATCAAGGCTAATACGAGGCCAAAGACAAGGTCCGTGCCAACGACCTCGGGAGGCGTCATTTCGGAATAGTTCAAGAGCAGGACGGTTCCGAGAGCGCCGGCACCGGCGGAAGAGAATCCCGATTCGACGCCGATCGGAAGAGCAAGCCAGGGCAGCCAACGTGAGTTTTTCCCCGCGAAAGCTGGATTCTGCACGCGTGGCGCAAACGTCACGCTCGAAGACACGGCCAGCAAAATGCCAAGAAGAATGACAACGACCGGATTCCCTCCCTCACGGCCAACGAGCCGAAGGACAAACGTGCCAAGTAAGAGGCCGGGAATCGCTCCCAACAAGAGCAGCCGTAGAAAGCGTCCATGAAAGTGTTTTCCCAAAAGATAAAAAGGGGCCGCGATCAGGCGCAGGACGCCGGCGAACACGAACGCGGTGCCCACCGCTTCACCGGCAGCGAGCCCACCAATCAAGATAAGCGCGGGAACGGTGAAGCTACCCCCACCGATTCCGGTTAGACCCACAGCGAGAGCAATCAGAAACCCGATAAGGAAGGTCATCCGTCAGCTCGTTTCGAAAAAGTGTGAATGCCGCATTCTAGTTTTGTTCCGCTCCAGCGTCCGGATCTGGGATTGTTCGGATCGGCGGGTAGTGCCGTGCACGGCTGGCATCCAATGCTGAGGTAGCCGTCGTCGTACTGAGGCAGGTGGCTAATCCCGTTCGCGTTCACGTAGTTCCAGACCTGTTCCCAATTCCAATCGGCGAGGAGGCTTACTTTCCAAAGAGTCTTGCCGGTCGGGAGCCGGTGAAGCTCGATTTTCTTGAGATTCTTGCGGGTCGGCGACTGTTCGCGCCGCAAGCCCGTGAACCAAACGTCGAAAGGCTCCAGTGCAGCTAGGAGCGGCTCAACCTTTCGCAACTGACAGCAGCGCGTGGGATCGCTTCGGTAGAGAATTCCAAACGCAGACTCTTGCTCGGGGACGGTCTGCTTTGGGAGCACATTCACGAGATTCAGCGACCATTCTTTCGCCATGCGATCGCGATAGTCGTAGGTCTGCGGAAAGTGGTAACCGGTCTCCAGAAAAAGCACAGGCACATCGGGAATTCGTTTACGGAGAAGGTGCAAGACGGCCATGTCTTCGACTTGAAAGCTACTGGTCAGGCAGGCGCGGGCGTCGGGGTTGGCCGCAAGCACGGCATCGAGGGCTTCATCAGGCGAGAGATTCTCGACGTTTTCGGCAATGTGACTGACATCCATTAATTCGTCCTTTCCTGATCCCCGAGCGGTGTCACCAGCCGCAGCGATCGAGAAAATGCGAGGACGCGCGCCTCTACGCGTTCGTCGCTTCCGTCGAGCTCGGGTGCGTCGGCTAAATCAAGGAAACGATTCCCGTATTCCGCCGCGATGCGCTGCTTCGCTTGGGCTGCGAGGGCCTGTCCCGAATAGATAGCGATGATTCCAGCGGACTGCGCCACTCGGACCACTTCAGCAAACATTTCACTGGAGAATTCAGGACTGCGAAGGTGTAAGACCTCACAGCCTAGTTCGAAAAGATGACGTTCGAGCCGTATGGCAAGCGCAGGGCGGCCTTCAAGCAGAATAACTGCTGGTGCGTGACCATGACGCGCGAATCGTTGTTCGGCCGTCACCTGATTTTCAGCTACGGCTTGAGGAAGGAATTCCCTGCTATTCTCTTCGTCCTTTCGTGCCGGGGACGCATCTTCTTGAATCATCCCCCCGCCGACAGTGGCGTTCGTCATGGGGTCGATCAGAATGAAGCTGCCGGTTGTGCGGTTGCTGGAGTAAGGATCGAAAAACAGAGGCACATGCGCCTCGAACTCGACTGAACCAATTTCGTTCATCTCCAAGTGCGAGGCAGGCTCGCGCAACAGTGTATTGACGTCCACGCGGTGCTGGACACGAAGCGCGCGAAGTTTGGTCTGCCGAACCGTGTGTTTGACCAGGTAGATGCGGCCTACTTCGAGGGGCGTAGGGTGAAGCCAGACAACCATGGCGCGGAATTTGCGAGAAATGCTAGGCCGACAATCCGGCGAAACCAGCATATCGCCACGACTAAGGTCGATTTCATCTTCCAACTGTAAGGTCACGGACATGGAAGAAGACGCCCGCGGCAAAGGCCCGTCGAAGGTCACGATGGAGCGCACGGATGTCTTTTGCCCCGAAGGAAGGGCAAGGACGGAATTGCCGGGATGGATCACACCGCTCGCGATGCGGCCAGCGAAGCCGCGAAACGTTGCGTCAGGACGAATCACGGTCTGCACCGGGAAGCGGAAGCCTTGTAAAGAGTCTTTTTCTGGGAGCGGCACCGTTTCAAGGTGTTCCAGCAGCGTGGGACCCTCGTACCAGGGCATTCGCCCACTGCGCTCGACAACGTTGTGTCCCTCCAGTGCGCTGATCGGTATGCATTGGACGCTTTCAATTCCAAGCTGAGCCGCGAGGGCCAGAAAATTGGCCTGCGATTCCAGAAAAGCATCCTCGCGATAGCCGACCAGATCCATCTTGTTCACAGCGGCTAGCACCTTGGTGATGCCCAAGAGCGATGAAATGAAGGCGTGACGGCGTGTTTGGGGCAGCAGCCCCTTCATGGCATCAATCAGAATAACGGCGAGGTCCGCGGTGGACGCTCCGGTGGCCATGTTTCGCGTGTACTGCTCGTGCCCAGGAGTGTCAGCAATGATGAATTTGCGGCGAGGCGTGGCGAAGTAACGATAAGCGACGTCGATGGTGATGCCTTGCTCGCGCTCGGCCCGCAGGCCATCCGTGAGCAATGAAAAATCGATCGGCCCCGATGAACGATTGATGAGGCTCTTTTTCACCGAGGCGAGCTGGTCTTCGTAGACGGCTTTCGAATCGTGCAGGAGACGCCCGATCAAAGTGGACTTGCCGTCGTCGACGCTTCCGGCGGTAGTGAAACGAAGAAGGTCGGTCCGCAGGTTCTGTTCGAGGAAGGGTTCGAAAGCTTCCGCGGATTTGTGTCCCAGGGAAGAGATCATCAGAAGTATCCTTCCCGCTTTTTGAGCTCCATCGAGCCTTCTTCGTCGTGGTCGATTGCGCGGTTTTCGCGTTCGGAACGCCGGAACGAAATCATCTCTTGGATAATTTTCGGGAGCGTGTCGGCATCGGAACGGATGGCTCCAGTGCAAGACACGCAACCGAGGGACCTCATCCGGCATTTCAACTTTTGCGTTTTTTCTCCGGGCAGGAGCTGCGAGGGGTTGTCGATAACCACGATGGCGCCGTTGCGCAGAACGACATCGCGTTCGCGCGCGAAATACAGCGACACGATCGGAATTTGCTCGATGTGAATGTAAAACCAGATATCGAGTTCCGTCCAATTGGAAAGCGGAAAAACGCGAATGCTTTCGCCCTTATCGAGACGAGAATTAAAGATATTCCATAACTCGGGGCGCTGGTTCTTTGGGTCCCACTGCCCCAGGGAATCTCGAAACGAATAAATACGTTCCTTGGCGCGGGACTTTTCCTCGTCGCGGCGCGCCCCGCCGAATGCCGCGTCGAAACCTCCCTCGGCAAGAGCGTCCAGGAGAGATTTCGTTTTCAGCAGCCCGCAGCATTTCTGCGTGCCGAGCAAAAAAGGGTTGGCGCCGGCGTCGAGCGCTTCCTGATTTTTGTGGACGATCAGCTCCGCGCCGATTTGCCGAGGGTAGGAATCGCGAAACGTGATCATCTCCGGAAATTTGTAACTGGTGTCCACATGCAGCAAAGGAAACGGAATTCTTTCGGGATAGAAAGCCTTCTGCGCCAGCCGCAGCATGACTGAGGAATCTTTCCCGATCGAATAGAGCATGACGGGCCGCGCAAATTCGGCAGCCGCCTCGCGGAGAATGTAGATGCTTTCGGCCTCCAGTGCGCGCAGATGATTGAGCCGCGGAACGGTTTCAGTCTCGACACCGACGGGTGGTGTGAATTCCATTTCCGGCTGGCTGAATAAGGCTTGCGATGCGTCGGCCATAGCCCTCCCAAAAACAAAAAACCCACCTACCAGAATTCCTGGCGGTGGGTTCGCTTCAATCTCGGATTAGAGCGCTTTTAGAAAGCTGCCTTCCAATCCAAACAAGACGCGGCGGCCGTCACCGTTGGGCGCGGACAACAACAAACACCGGTCATGCGGATGGAAGTCATACCCACAGTTAGAGTACCCTTTGACCTCCCCGGTTACAAATCATCTTTTTGGCTTATCGCCATCGATTTTTTTGATGCTTGCCGCGCGGAGAAATCCAGCGTGGTGCAGGGCCAGAGGCGGAACTGAGCCGCTAAGCCGTGGGACGGCGGACGACAAATTTTTTGGCCGCAGCGGCGGCGGGCAACAGGGTAGCCATCTTTCGAATCATGGCCAGCACCAGGCGCTTGTCGCCGTCGGAAAGAGTGTTGCTGTACTTTTTGATCTCCGCCAGGAATCGAATCTCGTCCTGAGAGAGTTCTCCAAGAGCTTTCTGCGTTTCGCGGTCGCGTGGCGTTTCGGTACCGGGGAAAAAGTCGGCCAGCGAAATGTCCATGGCTTCAGCGATTTTGGCGAGCGTTTCGAGCGACGGCACGGTGTGACCGTTCTCGACGCGCGAAAGATAGCAACGGAGGAGGCCGGTGCGGCGCTCGATGTCGCCCTGCGACAGGCCGCGCTGGCTCCGAAAAGTCTTGATCACTTCACCGATGTTTACCCGCGGTTTTTCTTTAGGCATGGTTTCTCCACTAGAGGGGGTATCTTAGTGACTAACAGCAGGAGTGGCAAGAGGGAATTCGCAGGCGATGGTTCCAAAGCGATAACGGTGGGCCAAGGGCCGGAAAGCCGGGGAGCGCGGAAAAGGGCGAGCCCGAAGCTCGCCCTGGTAAACGGAACTAGTTGATCCCCCGGTTAGAGCCAAATCAGAATTTACCTTTGGGTAGGAGTCACCGTGACTGGCTGCTGCAGGCGGAATTCCAGCAGAGTCTCGCTCGGTACTTTTACTTGCTGCCCGCGCGTTAAGACCTGGACTCCGGCACCAGTAGCTCCGCCGGCTGCCGCTCCGATTGCTGCGCCCTTTCCACCGCCAGCAATCGCTCCAATGATCGCTCCGGCAGCGGCGATGCCGCCCACCTTCTTGGCGGTGGAGGCCCCTTGGCTCTTGCCCTTGACGCTGTAGTCGCTGCTGACCACGGGATAGTCGCGCCCGTCAATCACCAAGCGGGTCAGTTCCAACTCCAACTCCGATTTGCCGGCAAAGGTTCCGCTCTTCTGCGCGTTGGCAAGCCGGCCGTAAACATCGGTTCCTTTGCGGGCGACAACGGTGTCGCCAATGGTCAAATCTGTCTCCAAGCTAGCGTGAAAGGCGTCACCTACGTGATTCTTTTCAGAGTCCACGCCGTCAATCATGCGCACCAGAAGAGATTGTCCTGCAGGTATGCTGATCCCAGCACTGGGTGCGGCGTATGACGAGGCTGGCGGCATAGCCGGATTAGCTACAGGAACGACACTTGCGGAATTGCCGGTAAACGTTAAAGCCACTATATCGTTGGTGTTGAAGGTCTGAACTTCTCCGTTTACTTCAAAACGAAGCACAGCTTGCGTGCCGCCGAGGTACTTTCCCTGCACAACTTTGCCACTTTTCAATTCCAGGGTGTCGGCGGCGGCCATTCCCACAAAAAACAGTCCCAATACACCGGTGGCCAAGAAACGACTTGCGCTTTTCATGGTTCCCCCTCTCAGTCGAGAATTACAAATCCCGGCGATC
This sequence comes from Candidatus Acidiferrum sp., assembly GCA_035704085.1. GTDB lineage: Bacteria > Acidobacteriota > Terriglobia > Acidiferrales > UBA7541 > Acidiferrum. The sequence goes on from DASSXG010000097.1 coordinate 18,503, forward strand.
CTCGCACTTCCCTTTCCCACACAACCACGCTTATTGATTCTAGCGCATTGGATGGTTTTGAGGGGGCAGAAGGTTGCGTCACTTCGCCGCGAAAGAGTGGGCTAACTGGAGCTGCGCTACGATCGATCTGAAAACGGGCCCAGGCAGAAGCCTGAGCCCGTCCGTTTCAAGTGCCACGACCTTCGCCGTGGGCTGTTATCATGCACCTAGAATTGGCGACGCGCCTCATCTGCTTCTTCGGCTAGTTCCAGCAGCCTAGCCACGATCCCGGTATTCTGACCCGTTTTGGGATCGAGGAAAAGGTTGTCGTTGGCAAGACCAGTCACAGCAGCGACTGCGCCATTCAGCTTGGTGGAAGTCGGACGAACGATTGCCACCGGGCCGAAATCGGGGTTAAGGAAGTGTGTCGGCTCGGGCATGATCAGGTTGGCTTGCAATACCTTTCCCGCATTGGTGATTTCGTCTGCGCTCTCACCCGTGGCAACGTGAAGGTCCGTGAAGGTTACCGGGAAACCGTTAATCGGGTCTGTCACGGTAAGGTCAGGGTTGCCTGCATTGGCATTGCCGGCCTTGTCTTGCCAGGTCTGGAAGTGCATGGCCTCGCTAGGTCCGATGCTTAGAAGGATTCGCAGAACCTCGAGGTTGGTCACCTTCTGGGCGAGCGTGGGATAAAGGCTGGTGCCACCCACCTCGATAAAGGCAAAGTGGAATCCCGCCGTGAAGGCGATCGCGTCAATTAGGTTGGGGTCGCCAGTAGTGTCTGCATTGGTTCTGGGAATCGCGGTATGGAGTCCGACATTGAGGCCCTTCACCGCCTGGTCAAACGTTGCTTTCGGGTCGAAATCGGGGTTGGTGATGCTGCGATAGCGGGTCCAAAAGCTGGTATCAATGGTGAGTTGCGTGAGGTTGGTAAGGCGCTTGGCGGTTTTCACTGCGCCGTCCGCCTGGCTGCTGGGCAATACGCGGAATGGTGAAAGATCGGCAGACTTCACGCCTTTCGATGCCAGGTAGTTGCCAAGGAATCGCTGATGGCTAATCTCGTCATCGGTATTGTCGTGAATGTACTGCGGCATGTCGCCGTCAAGCTTTAGTAGCGAATTGGTATAAGGGCCGTTTGGTGTGGTGAGGCCGGTGAATTCTGTGTCCACAGTACCGCCGAGCTCCGCGTACTGCCGCCATAAGTCGTCTTCGACCAGTTCCAGGGCTTGTAGGAACCTCAAAATGGCGATGTCGCCCCTTGTGATTGGTGCGTCGTCGTCATCATTATCCCTCTCGAACGCGAACGTCTTGTCTGTTAGAAGCCCGACACCTACTGTCGCTGCGCTGGCCGCTACCGTTCCCTTCTTCAAGAACGAACGTCGGCTGGTACCACTCATAAAAACATTTCCGTCTTTTTTCATTTTCTTTCCCCCCATGAAGTTGAGAATTGATTTTTCCGAATCGAATTGCTAACCGAAGATCACCCACCTATGTGCTTGCATTCTGGCCGTTGCGATTGGAAGTCCGTCCACCCGGTTGTTTATCGCTCGCGCACCGGGCCGCTTCACAGCGGAAGGAGAGGAGCCGGCGGGCCGAGCGCCAGCCCCTCTTTCTTGTCATTAGACGGTGAGTGCGACTGAAGCTGAAATGGGAGAGGCCGTTGGAGGTGCCGGTGATCATCACCGTGGCAGTAATTCTTCGCATGATAAGAGGTTGCTCCTCATTGAGTTAGGGCAGCCGTGACGGCGTATGCCTGATTGTCATCTAGGCTTAGATGGCGCAACGCATCCTGGGAATAAATCACGGACGGAACAAGTCTTTATCAGGGTACAGAGCATTAGGAGCAAGTGACTTACGAGGGGAGATCAAGCCTGATTGAATCTGAGGAGCGGGCAACTCTGCGTCGCGGCCGGGTGAGCCGCGGAGATAGACCCATGAACGACACCCAGGGTACAGCCCCGATCGTGCGGTTTGGCGCTTATGAAGTGAACTTAGAATCGCGCGAGCTGCGCAAGCACGGAATGCACATCCGTGTGGAAGAAAAACCTTTCCAAATTCTGGAAATCTTGCTCGAGCGCCCCGGGCACGTCGTCACTCGCGGAACGCTGTTCAGAAAACTTTGGCCCGACACCCACGTCGGTTTCGACCACGGCTTGAACACGGCGGTAAACAAACTGCGCGATCTGCTCGGAGATTCAGCGCAAAATCCCCGCTTTGTCGAAACCATGCCGCGGCTAGGTTATCGCTTTATCGCTCCCGTCTCGCGGCCCGGGACAGCCTCTGCCTCCCCAGCCAAGAAAATGCTCGCGGTCCTCCCCTTTGACGACTTGAGTGCTGATAGAGATCAGGAATATTTTGCCGACGGGCTTACCGAGGAGATGCTCTCGCATCTGGGCCAACTAAACCCGAAGCGTCTGGGTGTTATCGCCCGCACTTCGTCCTTACAATACAAAGCGACGAAGAAAGGCATCAGCCAGATTGCGCAAGAATTAAAGGTGGATTACGTTTTGGAAGGCAGCGTCCGGCGAGACGGCGAGCACGTGCGCATCACGGCCCAGTTGATCGAGGCGCGGGACCAAACTCACCTGTGGTCCGCGAGCTATGACCGCGACCTGCGCGAAGTTCTCGACGTCCAAGCTGACGTAGCACGCCGTATTGGAAAAGCCCTGGCTTTCGAATTACTTTCCTAAGATCTACCGGAATCCATCACATTTGATTCTGCCGCTCATGAATTTTATTTGCGTGGACGTTTCTTCTTCGGTCAGAGAACCGAGGAGGGACTGAAGAGAGCCATTGCTTGTTTCGACTCGGCCCTGGCCATTGAACCGGGCTGCGCGCGATCGCTTTCCGGGCTCGCCGACTGCTCCGGACTGCTCTGCTGGTTCGGCGCTTTGCCGCCGTCGGAAGCCGGTCCGCGGGCCGCGACAGCCGCAGCCCGGGCCATCGAAATCGATCCGTCATTGAGCGAGCCACACGCATCTCTAGGACTGGCGAAATTTTGGTACGAGTGGGATTGGCACGCTGCGGAAGAAGAATTTTGCCGAGCCATCGAATTGAACCCCGTTACGCCTTGGCGCACCAGTGGTACGCCTCTTATCTCAATGCCATGGGCCGGCTCGAAGAAGCTCAGGCCGAACTGCGGCGAGCGAGGGAGTTGGATCCGCTCTCGCTCATGCTAAACATGAGCGCGGCAGATCCGTATTTCTTTGGACGCGAGTATCGACGCGCCATCAAGCACTTGCTGGCAACTCTCGAGCACGATCAGCGCTTCTTCCCTGCCATATTCAACCTTGGGCGAGCTTACGTTCAAGAGAAGATGTATGAAGAAGCTATCGCGGCGTTAGAAAGAGCCGTGAGGCTATCCGGGAACCGCGAGGGACTGCCCGCCCTTGCGCACGCTTATGCGCTCGCGGGAAGAGAAGATGATGCACGCAAGATCCTGAAGCAATTGAGGGAAAAAGGCGCAGGGCGCTATGTGGCTTCACCGCTGATCGCCCGTATCCATCTCGGCCTCGGCGAAATAGATGCGGCGTTCGAGTGGCTGCGAAAAGGCCTCGACGAACGTTCCTACTGGAATGTGTTTCTCAAGATGGATCCGGTCTACGATCCCATCCGGCCGGATCCGCGCTTTGCGGAAATGCTCAAGCGTATAGGTCTTCTACAGCAGTCCCGTAGCGCGGCTTAGGGTGTGAGCGGATCGACGTTCCAACCCTCCACGACCAATTCAGGCGCGGCGCCTTCCGCGGAGGAAGAATCGAATTTTGCCGTCACAGACTTTTTTTCACCCGGCAAAAGCGAGAAGTAGTTGTCGCTCCAGAAAATCGGGGTCAGGTCGTCACCACCCTTGCCGCGAGTGATGCGCGAATGAACCATGAACGCGATGCTGTCACCCCGGTTTTCCACCACGAGATTAAGCACAGTCAAGGCTCCAAGACTTGTCACTGTTTTTGTGATCGAGACCTTTGCATTGGGTAGGTTTTCCAGCCCTGTCAGGTCCGCAAAATCCTTTTGCGGGGTGTAGACGGTATCCCTTCTCTTGCCCCAGTCGAGAGTGTCAGCTTTCGTCGACAGCCAGTAGAAATTGTCGCTGACCAGTTTTCCCGCGGGGTCTCGCAGTTCAAGCTTTAAGAAATAAGTGGTTGTTAACCCATCTGGGGTTGGCAGATCGAACGCTTTGCTGACCCCGTCTGCGGCCAAGTCAAGCGTGGCATCGCGCGAAGCCTTTTCCTTGGCATCGATGTTGTAAATTTTCGCGCTGACTTTCAGATTCTTCAACGCTTCGTATGTGCTGTTCACAACTGCCACAGAATGGTCGTCATAGGAATACTGCACGTGGACCGGCTCGCAAGCTTTCTTCGTGCCGAAGTATCCCCCCGCGGGCACCAGGTAGTAGTCGTATAAATGCCAAATCAGCGATGGCCAGGAATTGTTGAGCATCCATTGAATTACGCCGGTCGCTGTATATTTGTTGCGCCCATAGGCCTCAAACATGGCGCGCTGGCCGTCGTAAGTCATTGCCTGCGCCTTGCGTTCGTAGTCGTCGAGCGAACCCGCTTGGCCATAGCGCCGGGTCAATCCATCGGTGAAGACGTTTATGGTCGTGAACCGTTCTTTCCCGGCGTGGTAATTCCAAACATCATCAATCGGCCACAGATGATCCTTGGGAATGAATTTTTCCAGTGATTCTCGCGGCGGGACCGCTGGCCCCGGACTTGTCTCTGTGTTGTAGCCGTAAGCGCCGCCAGCTTTCGTGTCCGCCAGCCAGTAAACCGGTGGCACGTATTCGTACGGTCCGGTCATCTTTACACCAGAGGTCCCTGTCACCTTTGTTGGGGTCGCGCTTGCCGACGACACCGAAGGATTGGGCCATTCGGTCTCTTTCAAGATGGTTAAGTACATCTGCTCTACGTCCGCCGGTGGCGGTCCATCGCTGCCATAAAGCCAGACGAAAACGCTGGCATGATTGCGAAGTCGTCGCGATTGGTCGGCCATGGATGATGCGGCGACGGCGTGCGTCTCAGGAGTCCAGCGCTTCCACTTTTCCCAGGCATCGCAGCAGGTCCAGCCGGGCATGACGAGAATGCCGAGCTTGTCCGTCTTTTCGAAGAATTCGTCGCGATCAACACGGCCTTCCAGGCGAATCGTGTTCATGCCCATGTCGCGCACATAGGCCAGATCGGCATCGAGTTTCGTGGACATCGGGCGCAGAAACATGTCGGGGGCCCAGGCCGCGCCGCGAATCAGAATTTTCCGCCCGTTGATCTTGAATAGGCGGTGCCCCTTTTCGGTTAGTTCTGAGGCGACTTCTCGAACACCAAACGTCACCTCGGCCCGGTCGGAAACGCTCGCCGGCGCACCCATCTCAAAATGCAGGACCGCGGTATACAAATTCGGCGTCCCGATGGTGTACGGCCACCACAACTTCGGATGTGCCAGCTCGAGACCGCCGTAATGTTCTGGCGAGAACCGCACCGTTTTCGATTCGCCCGCGGCCAGCTCGACGTCCTGCTTGAACGTCTGGCCATCCAGTTCTGCGACCAGCACGCCCTTCACGGGAGTCGCAGTCTGGTTGCGTAAATCCGCGCCTACTGTAAGTTCGGCGGTCTTGTAATCCGCATCCAGCTTCGACTTGACGAACGGATTTCGCAACGCTACGGGACCATTCGATGTTAGCGTCACCTCTTTCCAGATGCCCATGTCTTTGTCCGGCGGCGTCGGATTCCAGTCCACCCAAGTGATGCCCAGATCATTTTTCTCGGGCGCGAAGATTTCCAGCGCCACGGCGTTTGGCCCCCGCAAATTCAGCGCGGCTGTCACATCAAATTCAAAAACCCTGTACGTTCCCGCAACGTCTCTCGCATCCGCGATCTTTTTCCCGTTCAGCCAAACGTTCGCGCGATAGTTGATTCCCGGAAAATGCAGCCAAAAATGATCGCCGGTCAAGGACGCAGGTACAGAGACTTCCTTCCGCCACCACCAGGAGCACCGGAAGGGGCTGTCCTCGGGCATGTCCTGCAACGCGAAAAACGATTTATCGGAGTAGTTCATCCCGGGGAGATTCTTCAGATTGGTGCCGTACACCGGGTCAGGGTAAGTCTTATCGTCTACGAGTGTTCCGACTACGGTATTCGGTACGGTGGTCTTGTGCCATCCTGTGGCCGCAAAGCCCGGAGCAGAAACCTGTTCGCCACTGGCCTTCGCTTCGCACGACGACTGAATTTGCCATCCGCCATTCAGGTCCATCGCGGCAGCCGGCAGGTTATCGGAGTCACCAGCCTGGCCCGCTTGGGCCATGAAAAGAGCGGCGGCGAGAGCTCCCAAAGCAAACGTATAGTTAAGTCGCACGATTCTTCCTCACACGGATCAAATGAGCTGCTGCTCCGGAATCCAATCTTAAACCGATTCAATATTGGCGCAAGCGCGAATTTGAGGGCGTTGCGGGCGCGGCCACAAATCCGCCCGCGACAAAGCACGAGAATCCTTCGTTCGGCCGTCCGTGATTGCGATTTTTCTTACAGGCAGCACCGGTGATTGCAATTCGGTGGTCCCGGAGGAGGGGGTCGAACCCACACGGTACTAAGTACCACTGGATTTTGAGTCCAGCGCGTCTGCCAGTTCCGCCACTCCGGGCTAATAATTCAAAATAGCACGAGCTTGCCCGCCGCTCAAGCGGCGCCGCGCTCCAGGACTTTTCCACAGGCGGTGGGTGGACGTCATCCGAACGGCGAGGTACTCTATCGTCTCCCTTTGGCAGGGGTCCCTTCCCCGGGACATCCGAAGGGTCTCGTTTTCTTTGGATATGGCAACTGTCACTCCGCTTTCTTCCGAAGCTCGCCCAGAGCATCGGGGCTTATCTTTCTGGATGGACCGTGTCCTGAAAGAATTGGAAAACGTCCGTTCTTCTCCGGACACGGACCCCGTACACGACCTGCGCGTGGCCATTCGGCGCTGCCGCTCCGTGGCCGCGGCGATGGAAGAGATTGACCCCGATCCCGCATGGCCGGAAATGCGCAAAGTCGCGCGTAAATTATTCCGAAGCCTCGGCGCGCTTCGAGATGCGCAGGTATTGAACGAATGGGTGAAGAAACTCGTCCCGGAGAGCGACGCCGTCCGGACACAACTTCAAGCGGCATTCGAATCCAACGAACCAAAGCTTCGGGAAAACGTCCTTCGCACCGCGAGCAAGTTCGACCCAAAAATCTGGAAGAGGCTTGACCGTAAACTGCACCAACGGTCCCGTCTTGTGCCTCATGGCAGCCTCGCGGCAGAGTGCCTGGCCCTCGAGCGGTTCGAACAAGCCAAGGAGCTCCACGCGAAGGCGCTGCGCACCGAAAAACCAAGACCCTGGCACGCCCTTCGCATCGGCTTGAAGCGCTTCCGTTATACCGTCGAGAGTTTACTTCCCGAGCGCTACAACCTCTGGAGCGACAGTCTCAAGCGCCTTCAGGATTTGCTCGGTGAAGTGCACGACCTCGACGTCCTCGCAGAGAGGGTGCGCGAATCGGATGTCCTTGATACGGAAGAATCGCTCAAACTTTGGCACGAAGCGATCGGTCGGGAGCGGCACGAACGCATTGAAACCTATCGTCAGCTCACGCTTGGCAAGACCAGCCTGTGGAGTATGTGGCGCTCCGGGCTTCCCACGAATGGCCGCATCGTGGCGGCGGGCATTGCACGCTTGCGCGCAACCGCGCGCGCGGTTGACCCGCATCCGCGACGCACCTCCCAAGTTTCTCGAATCGCGGTCGCCGTATTTGACGCATTGCGCCGCGCCAATGCCGCCCCTGCCTTCTCCGAGGCGTCCCTTCGTCCCATCTTGCTTGCGGCGGCCCGCTTGCTTGGGGTGGGCGATGCAGACACCGAGCGTTCGCCCCAAAAAGCGGCACGAAAATTCTTGCGGAGCCTCCCAATTCCCCCAGGCTGGACCCAGGAGGAATGGGATCTTTTGGCGTTGGCGGTTCGCTACCATCGCGGGGCTGAGCCCAAGGCAAAGAGCGCAACTTTCTCCAGGATTTCTGCGGAGCTGCAAGACAATGTGCGGGCCGTGGCAGGCGTCTTGCGCCTGGCGCGCACACTGCGCAAATTCGGTGTCGAAGGCGGCGCTGGCATTCGGGCCGAGAAGTCAACAGATGCGATCGTTCTCCGTGTTCCCGGTCTGGTGGACGACGTTGATTCGGCTTCCCGCCTCGCCGCGAGCAAGCACTTGCTCGAGACCTATCTAGGCATCAGTCTGATCGTGAAGCCCGCCGCCAAGCCGGACACGGTCATTGCCATGCCGCCCCGCCAAGTCCAGGAAATTCCCGTCGCCGCTTCCGATTAGGCGGGCTCGCAACCGAATCGCGGATAAGAGCATTCGCTGGCCAGTCTACTTCGCTGCCCGGCGCAGCAGTTTCGGGGTGGCCAACCAAACGAGTTGGCCCATCGGCGGAGAGACCCGCTTCAATTCGATAAACGCCACTCCCGCTTTTTTTAGAGCCGTGACGTGGCGCTTCGAAACGAGCGCCGTCGCAATGATGTCATCAAGCTGTGGAGCGTGTCCAAAGAGAAAAACTGCTGATGCGTGCCTGTCCTTGGCAAGCTCCCGGAAAAGAAGAGACGGCTCCGCGCCCGGCAATAGCAAGTCGCTACGCTTGATTTTCTGCCTGGCATAATCCAGTGCATCCGCAAAAATCTCCGCCGTTTGGGTAGCCCGGACATACGGACTGGAAAGCAGCAGATCCGCTCCCGTTTGGAGCGCCGCAAAACCCTTCGCAACTTGCTTCGTTTTCTCAACGCCTTCTTCGGTCAGGTAGCGTTCCGGGTCCGGCGGACATTTCGGGTCTTCCCGGTCGATCGCGATTCCGTGCCGAACGATGTAAAGCTGCATTCTGTTCTCCTAGTCCAGCCAATTCTTCACGAATCTTGTAGCGACGACGACGGACGAAACAACTGCCGAATCCGATTCATTATGCCGGGAGCCTGCCGGAAATAAAGCCTCACATGGAATTCTTTTTCAAAGAGTTCTGCGCTTTGATTGGCATCGCGCAAATCCTCCGCCGCATCGCCGCGGGCATGGACCTGCAAGCCAGCCGTTCCGCGCTGAAAGGAGGCGCGTATCTGCATGACACGTTGACGATGGGAATGATCAAGGGCTTCGGCGATTCGCAGAATCGCTGCGAGCCTTCGCGCGATGCCTTTGTCGGTGTTGCTCAGCGAAGAATAGGCGGTGTGATGCCCGGCAGGCTCCGACTTACGGTTGTGATAACGCACCAGCGCCGCCACAATGGCGCGATCGCGGCCTTCCAGTCCAGGGATATCGCCATTCAACGCAAGATATTCCCCATGTTTGTGATGACCTCGATGGCTGATCCGATGGCCGATATCGTGCAAGAGCGCGCCCGCTTCCAGGAGTACGCGCGCTTGTGGTGGAAGGTGATGCACAGGCTGCAACTGGTCGAATAACTGTACGCTCAGCTCACGAACGTGCTCGGCATGCTGTTGATCATACTCCAGCCGCCGAGCAAAGCTCCGGGTACCCGCCAGCAACTGCCGCGCGGCGACGTTGTATCGATGCGGCTCCTTGCGGGAAAACGCTTCGCGGGCGATTTCCTGCAAAAGCCCTTCCCGAACACTCACCGCGGGGACGGCAAAGGTGCGGACATTCAGATAGCGCCCCAGCGTCATGAATGTGATGGCGGCAATGCCCATCACGTCCGCGCGGTCACGCCGCACTCCATAGGCCTTCATTCGCTCGCGAACGTCGCGTTCGAGAATGTCTTCGAGGCGCGCGCGCAATAAGGAAACTTCCAGCGTCAACAATCCGTGCTGACGGGGACCGGGGGCAACATTGGCCAGTGTCTCCCCGTTTCCTCCCAGCAATACCGCGAGGCTCTCGCCCAAATTCGGCCGGGGCGCTAATTTTGATTCCAGCAGTGCGTGCACATACCGCCCTACCTGCTCAACCTGCGAGGGCCGAATCACGCCACGAATGTTCAGCGTGGACATCAGCCGGACGGTGCCCAGAGGCAATTGCGCGCTTTGCTCCACCACGTGGTCCCGGAGGATGCTGACCTCCAAGCTTCCGCCTCCCAAATCCACGATGCATCGCGGTGGCGCCTCCGGCCCGAGCGCGGCAAAAACCGCTTCCCGTCCCAGACGTGATTCTTCCGCCGAACTGATCACCTCGAGTGCGATGCCGGATTTTCGCTTGACCGCGCGAATGAACGCGCGCCGGTTTTGCGCCTCCCGCGTGGCGCTCGTGGCCACTGCGCGGTATCGCGTTACGCCGTATTCCTCCATGACTTCGCGGAAATGCCGGAAAGCCTTTGCCGACTTCTTGAATATCTCTTCGCTGAAGCGCGGCCGCAGGAACACATTTTCGCCCAAACGCAGCGGATAGCGTTCGTTGTGCAGCGGCTCGATATCGAGCGCGGAATACGCGCGCGCCACGGAAAGGCGCAGCGCATTGGAGCCGGCGTCGATAGCGGCAATGTGAACCGGCTCAGACATTTTGGAATCTACCGCCAGAGATGCGCGAGCGCGGAGGAGGGCGTGTACTTCGTCGCTCGAATCCCCAATTGCTCAGCGATGCGCTGGCGGAGGAGTTTGTTGACAGCGGGAACGCTGGCTTCTCCGTCGAGCTCGATGAAGTTATGGCGTTTGGCCATCACTTCAAATTCGCGCTTGATCATCGTTTGATAGCGGATAAAAGACCAGTAGAGATCGTGAGAGAGCGACATGTCTCGTCCGGCCTCCCAGTAACTGATCGCCTGGGCCTTCCGGAACTCGCGGCCAAACGCGGTTTCCGGCCGCACATTCAACCAAAACGTCAGATGTGGCCGAAGCGCCATGGCATACAGACCGCTCAGGTAATCGCGGTTGATGCCACGCACCACGCCCCGCGCAATCAGCGTGAAGATAAATCGGTCCGCAAGCACAACCGTGCCGGAGCGTAGAGCGGGCAGGATGCGGTGTTCAATCTGATCGAAAAAGTCCGTCGCGTACATCAGCGCCAATGTCAGTCGCGTCACCGCGTTCTTCGCCAGGAGCTCATCAATGTCGCGTCCCACCAAGTTGGATCGCCGCAGCCCGCTCGTCTGCACCGCGAATCCTTCAGACTCCAGCCACTCCTGAAGCAACGCAATTTGCGTGGAGCGTCCGGAACCGTCCATTCCTTCGATGACCACCAGGCTACCGGTAATTTCGCTGGGATCGAATCCCACAAGCGGTTCACCGAAGAAATACTGCGAAGTGGCTTCTTCGGCAGGCGCCACGGTCTTGGCCGGAGCCGCTGGCGGAGCGCTCGGCAGCGTCTCCGCGGAAGCCGCCGTCGCTACGGTCTTCTCTTTGTCCTGCTCGAGCATGTCTACACCGATTCCTCAACCCTGGGAGCGAAGCGCTTGAGATCGATCTTTGAAGCTACGATGTCGCGCATTTGTTTCTGCAATTTATTCACAGGCAGGGTTCCATCGAGCACGACAAAATTATCGGAGTCCACCATCTTGTCGTACTCCTCCAGAATCCGCGCCTGGAATAGCCGGAAACTCTCCGCCCGATCGAACGACATTCCCAGGTCCATGCCCGCTTCGTAATATTTCAGCTTCGGACGCCCGCTCAGAATTCGGTCCACTGCCACATCGAGGGGGGCACGAAAATAAAATGTAATGTCCGGGATCGGCGCAAAGCGGTACAAATTCCGCAGCCATCGCCCAGGGCAGCCCCGCGCCGCATCCCGTGCAAAGGCCGTGTAAACGTAGCGATCGGCGAGCACCAGATAGTCGCCCTGCAGGAGCGGCATGATCTGGCGTTCGCACCGGTCCGCGAAGTCCGCAGCATGTAATAATGAAAACGTTGTCGGGGTGAGCAGCCGCCGCTGTTTCCCCCGGCGCGTTGCGGACTTCACCAGCGGCGACGAATTCCATTCCGTGAAATGCAGCCGATATCCGCCGATTTCCAGCCAGCGCTTGAGCAGGTAGAGTTGCGTGCTTTTTCCCGACCCGTCCGTGCCCTCCACGACGATTAGAGCGCCCGGGTACACGCGGCTGGGAACCGGCCGGCCGGGCTGCGGAAGTGTGGATTTGGCCGGCTCGGTACGTAGCGGCTTTTGTACTACATCCTGAGTTTCTGTCATTTTGCTCGGGAGAAGCTGCTAGCAGTCCAAGGCTAAGGGCATATTGTTACAACCGCATTACAACACACGAAGCCTCTCTGGGCAAATGAGTGAGGCTCTCAGAAAATTGTCACCTTGATGTGCAGGAATTTCTTTGGATTTTGCCGGAAGTCGCCGATCAATAGACGCATATCTCCCGTCAGACCAGCCAAGTTGTCATACAGCTTCGGATCGGAGAACAGTTTGCCCGCGGTGGTCGTATTGTCGTTCAGCTTGGCCGCGGCCGTGGCCACGTTAGCGCTGGCGTCACGCAGATTCTTGTACAAGGTTTCGTCGGTTGTCAGTTTGCCGAGCGTGCCTTTTCCGGCGCGTGCATCTCGAAGGAGGACATTCCCGCTTGTCATTGCCTCCTTAGCCTGGTCGTAGAGCGTCGGGTCATACATCAGTTTCCCGATAGTTCCCTTCCCGGCACGCACGTCAGCCAAAATTACATTCACGTTGTCCAGGCCCTTGTCCACTTTCGTATACATTTCATCCGAAGCGACCAGTTTCCCCAGTGTCCCCTGCCCTGCCTGAACATTGGTAATCATCGTATCGCCCTTCGCGAGGATGTTGTTCAGGTGGTAGTAAGCCTGTTCGTCTGTCAGTAGTTTTCCCAGCGAACCCTTACCCGCTCTTACTCCCTGGATCAGTTCTTGAATGTTCTCAGAAAGCGCCGAAAGATTACCAAGCACTTCGGCGCTCCGTTCCACCACTTCTTTCATGGCTTTTTCTTCGGCCCCGGGAATCTCCCCTTTGTCAGCAATGGGCAGCCCGGTGACACCACGCGTCACATTCACATAGCGATTGCCCAGGAGACCTTCCGTCACCAGGCTGGCCGTCGAATCGGTGAGGATGTACTGGCGGTAGTTTCTGTCGATGCGCATGTCCACTTCAATGTTCTTGTTTTTGTCTACGGCTTTTTCTTTCGTCCTTGGGACGATCTTGATGCCGTCCACGTTGCCTATCTCCACTCCGTCCAGCCGGACCGGTGCCCCATTCGAAAGCCCGGAGACCTCCGGCAAGAACGTCTTCAATCCATACTTCGGTCCCAGAATTCCAGGGGCTGTCACGTAAAAAATTCCCGAACCGAGCACGAACAATCCAACCAGCACGAAGATTCCAACCCGTAATTCCGTCCAGGTGAGTTGTTTCCGATTCGCCATGTCTGCTCCCCTCCCTGCTTTCCGTGAATCAGACTACCTCAAAATCAAAGGAGAAAACGCCGGAGATAAGGATCTTCGGAGTTCACAAGTTCTTCCGGCTCGCCCTCGAAATAAATTCGACCGTCGCGATAAACCAGGAAACGCGTCTTCGCGGACGTCGCGGCAGTCGCCGCGTTGCCATTTTGGGAGATTGCGAGCACACGTTTTGTTTCCGGGTCAAAGCGAAAATTTGCAAGTGCAAAACCGTCTTGCAAACGCTGCGTCGCCAGCAGGGCGGTCACTCCATACACATCGCGCAGGCGCAGAATCAATGTGATGATCGTTTGCGAAGTTATCGGGTCAAGCCCCGCCGTCGGCGAGTCGTACAACACAATCGGCGGCCGGTTGACCAGCGCGCGCGCGATCGAGACGCGACGCCTCATTCCTCCGGACAGCTCCGACGGCAACAGATCGAGGATGTGCTCCAACTCTACAAATCGCAGCACTTCCTGCACTCGCGGCTCAATTTCTTCCTCGGAAACGTGATCCTCGCGCAGCCGGTATGCGACGTTGTCCGCCACTGTCATGGAATCGAACAGCGCGCCCTCTTGAAAAACAAATCCGACCCCCCGCCGAAACTCCAGCAACTCCCGCTCGCCCATGCTGGAAACCTCTTTGCCCAGAACGCGAACAACACCACCTGTTGGGGGCATCAGCCCTGCTGCCAGCTTCAGCGTCAGCGTCTTACCGGTGCCTGTTTCACCGAGCAAAATCATCGTATCGCGCGGCTGCACATGGAACGACACACCTCGAAGAATGTCCCCTTCTGCGAAGCCCATCCGAACGTCTTCGAAATGGATAGCCGGGCCGGAACCGAGGGGAACTGTGGCAGCGATACTCATTGGATACACCGCTGATTATAGCGGCAATTGTGCCGCAGTTTGCGGACGATCTCCGCAAACAGTTTGCTTTTTCCGTGCAGTGCGCTAGAAGACTTTGTTCGCGAGAAACAGCGCGAGTTTCGTCAGGAATGCGTCGGCGACAATAATCAGCACCGAACCCAACACTGCGGCCTGGGTCGTGGCACGTCCTACGCCCTGCGTGCCTCCTCGCACCGTCAGCCCTTTATAGCATCCGATCGTGGCCAGGATGAAGCCGAACACCACGGGCTTTGAAAAGCCCTGCATCAAATCTGAGAAAACCAGCGCATCAATCGCCCGCCGCCAGAACTCTATCGCGCTCAGCCGCAAAGAAAAAACAGATGCGACACAACCTCCAAGCAACCCGATGAAATCCATGATCGCCGTCAGCAACGGGACCATGAGCAACGACGCCAGCACACGCGGCACCACCAGTTTGCGGCTGGGATCCGTCCCCATTGCCCGCATGGCGTCCACTTGCTCGGTCACCAGCATGGATCCCAGCTCCGATGCGATTCCCGTGGCGCAGCGGCCCGTCACCAGCAATCCGGTAAAGGCAGGGCCCAGCTCCCGCACCAGCGCAATTGCCACCACGTCCCCGGTCAGCGAGGTCTGGCCGAACCGCACAAATTGCGCGCCAGTCTGCAACACCATGACCGCACCGATAAAAAATCCCGCCAGCAGGATAATCGGCATCGATCCCGCCCCAATGAAGTCCATCTGTTCGAGGGTGTCCTGAACGTAGTGCGGCCCTACGAAAATGTTGACGACCGCGCGCGCGCAGAGCTCTGCGTAGTCCTGCACGGCGGCCACTCCGTTCTTGGCGGAATCCGACAGCAATCCGATGACGGAGATCTTCTGTTCTTCTTTGCCTTTGCGACCTGCGACCTGAAGAGGAGTGTCTGCCACGAGTCCTTGTTTGCGCTGGTTTTCGCGACGAACTTCCCGGCACAACTGCCCCATCGAAAGCCTAACCGTGCGGCTACAACACGTCAAGCAACTGATTTTCTGGGATGCAACTGTCTGTCGCTGGACGCCAAGCGCAGCCGCGGCTACACTTCTTGTCTCAATGAGCCAAGTAATTTTGTGCCTGGGGATCTGACCGCGAATGCTCCGCTTCTATACTGCTGGTGAATCGCACGGCCAAGCCCTTCTCGCTTTCATTTCCGGGCTGCCCGCGCAACTCCCGGTCGACCTCAAATTCGTCGACCGGGAACTGCATCGCCGCCAGCTCGGCTACGGTCGCGGCGGCCGTCAAAAAATCGAGAAGGACCGCGCGGAGGTTTTTGCCGGCGTCCGCCACGGCAAAACTATTGGCGCCCCGGTAGCCTTGCGGATTGAAAACCACGACTGGGCCAATTGGGAAAAGATTCTTCCCATCGAAGCGGTGGAAGACGACCCCGGCGCAAGAAAGCTAGTTGCTCCGCGTCCCGGCCACGCCGACCTGGCCGGTTCGCAGAAATTCGATTATCACGACGCGCGCTACATCCTTGAGCGCGCCTCCGCGCGCGAAACCGCAGCGCGCGTCGCTGCCGGCGCCTTCGCGAAACTCCTCTTGCGTGAATTCGGCATCGAAATCGCCAGTCACACGATTCAAGTCGGCCACGTGCGGCTGGAGCGTCCCGCCACCTGGAAGAAAATCAAGTCCGTCAGCGCCGACCTCAATTCGCCGCTTCGCTGCATGGATGCCGCCACCCAGGAAGAAATGAAAGCCGAGGTTGACACCGCGCTAAAAAATGGCGACACCGTTGGCGGCATTTTCGAAATCGTCGCCCACAACGTTCCCGTAGGTCTCGGCAGCCACGCCCAATGGGATGAAAAGCTGGACGGCCGCCTCGCCCAGGCGCTTATGAGCGTGCAAGCAGTGAAAGGTGTGGAAATCGGCGCAGCCGTAGCAGGAGCAGGCTCCTACGGAAGCGAAGTCCAGGATGAGATTTTTTACGAAAAATCCTCGCGCCGCTTCCGGCGGTCTACCAATCGCGCTGGCGGTCTGGAAGGTGGCATCACGAACGGCGAAGACGTCGTCGTGCGCGGTTACCTGAAGCCTATATCCACACTGCGCAAGCCGCTCCATACGGCCAACATGGTTACCAAGGAGCCGGTGCAAGCTGCGTACGAGCGTTCCGACTGGTGCGTCGTTCCGGCTGGCGCGGTTGCCGGCGAAGCCATGGTCGCACTTGTGTTAGCCGACGCTTTTCTGCAAAAATTTGGAGGAGACTCCCTGGCCGAGACGCGGCGGAATTTCGACAACTATGCCCGACAAATCGACGAGTTCTGAAATAACGACTGGGGCTGCTGCGTCGGCCGAGACCACCGCTCAGCAGCGCAGGATCTACCCCATTGTCAAATTCGGTGATGCCATCCTCGAAAAACCGACCGCTCCCGTCAAAAAATTTGATGCCGAACTAACGGAACTCGCCGAGGACATGTTCGCATCGATGTACGCGGCGCAGGGAGTCGGCCTCGCAGCGCCCCAAATCGGAAAGGGCCTTCGCATTGCCGTCGTGGACGTGACCGGCGGAAAGAACCCCGAAGCCAAAATCGTCCTCGCAAATCCCGAAATCATTCACGCCGAAGGCGAAGTCCGCGAGGAGGAAGGCTGCCTCTCGATCCCCGGCTTCCGCGGCTACGTCATTCGTCCGCAGTTTGTCACCGTGAAGGCGCAAAATGCCAAGGGCGAGTCCTTCGAGATACGCGGCGAGAATCTCCTCGCGCGCGCCTTCTGCCACGAAATCGATCACCTCAATGGCATCCTCTTCCTCCAGCATCTCAGCATGCTGAAGCGCGACCTCATCAAGCGCAAAATCAAAAAGCTCAGGAAACAAGGCGAGTGGTAATCGCGGAGAGGAACTCCTAAATATCGCAATACACGGTGGCCACAACCTAAAACGCACTGTCATCCTGAGCGCAGTGAAGGATCTCGACTGATGGATTCGCCCGGGAGTATCGGTGGAACGCCCAAGTTGCGAATTGTTTTCTGTGGCACTCCCCAATTCGCCATCCCCACGCTTAAACATCTTCTCGCCCAACCTGACTTCGAAGGAATCGCCGTCATCACTCAGCCCGATCGCCCGAGCGGACGCGGCCAGGAAGTGTCCATCTCCGCCGTGAAGCAAGCCGCGCTCGCTGCCAATCTGCCCGTGCACCAACCGGAAAAAATCCGGGCTCCCGAAGCCCAGCGAGTTCTGCAACAACTCTCCCCAGACGTCATCGTCATCATTGCCTACGGCCAGATCATCCCCGCCCGCCTGCTTTCTATCCCGAAACTCGGCTGGATCAATCTGCACGCCTCGCTGCTTCCAAAATACCGCGGCGCTGCCCCCATCAACTGGGCCATCGCCAACGGTGAAACAAAAACCGCCGTCACCACGATGCGCATTGATGCGGGCATGGACACCGGTGACACACTCCTCCAGCACGAAACCGAAATTGGCCCGAAAGAAACGGCCCCGGAGCTGACGTTGCGCTTGTCCGAAATCGGCGCGCCCCTGATGGTCGAAACTCTCCGCGGCCTCGCCGCCGGAACAATCGTCCCTCGGCCGCAGAATCACGCCGAAGCCACTCTCGCTCCCATCCTGAAAAAAGAAGACGGCCGCATCGATTGGAATCGTCCCGCGCACGAGACTTACAATCGAATGCGTGCCTTTACTCCCTGGCCCGGGGCCTACACCACCTTTCGCGGCCAAACCTGCCACGTCTTGGGCGAGCCGGCGCACAAAGAGGTGAGCGGGAGCCTGACCGTCACCTTAAATGACGCGCCCGGATCAATCCGGTTCGAAAGCCGCGAATTATTCGTTAGCTGCGGGCACGCAACCGTTTTGCGCGTTCAAACCGTCAAAGTGGAAGGGCGAAAACAAGTTTCAGCATCGGAGTTTGCAAATGGTGCCAGACTGAAACCAGGTGAACGCTTTGGCCACACCTGATTTGCTCGCCGCAGAGCGCTAAGGCATACTCAATTTCTGCGCTGTTTGTGTGCGTTGAGACATCACACAGATGAACCGTCGTATTGGGAGCTCGTTTTTCATGACCATCTCTGAATCCTTACAAAAGCGGAGGAATATTCGTTTCCGCGGAACGGCATTTCTGCGCATCGCCGCTTCATGCGCTCTCGCGGCACAGCTTGCCGTCGTTCCTTTCGCTTCCGCGGCCGGCGACAAGTCCACCTCCCCTGCTGCGGCGGCGACCGCCAACGATCCCGTCCTGAAGGCCATGCAAAGTGAACTTTCCCGTGCGGTGACAGACCTCGGCAAAGAGGAACAGCATCCCTACTACCTCAGCTACACCGTGTATGACCAGGATTTCATCGTGCTTGTCGGCTCCTACGGCAGCCTGTTGACCGATGCTGCGGCGCAGCGCCGGCAGGCGGATGTCACCATGCGCGTGGGCTCGCCTGATCTCGACAACACCCATGGACAGAGCCGTCCCAGCGGACTCACCTCTGGATCTCTTCCACTTGGAAATGACCAGGACGCTCTCGCGCGCGTCCTCTGGGAGCTTACAGATCGTGAATACAAACGCGCTGTGCCGGCCTTGTTGAACGTGCAAACCAACACCGCCGTGCGGGCCGAAGAAGAAGACAAATCGCCGGACTTCTCCAAAGAGAAGCCGCAAACGCACGCCGGCGAAGCACCCGCGTCCGCTCCATTTGATCGTTCCGCCTGGGAAGGCGAAATCAAGCGCCTCTCGGGAGCCTTCCGCAAATATCCGGAAGTCTATTTCGCGACGGTGGTTTTGCAGGTGCAGAATTCGAACTCGCGCATGGTTTCGAGCGAAGGCAGCGCCATCGTATCGCCTAGTTCCTCCACGCGTCTGGTCATGGAAGCGCAGACGCGCGCCGAAGACGGCATGGACCTTTTGCGAGTCGAGACTTTTCAAGCACCCTCTGCAAGCGGTCTGCCCGGTGAAACGGAGCTGACTGCAAAGATCGAGAAAATGGCCGCTGACCTGAGCGCCCTCCGGAAGGCTCCGGTGGCGGAACCGTACGACGGGCCTGCGCTATTGAGCGGGCGAGCCGCCGCGGTCTTCTTCCACGAAGTCCTCGGCCATCGTCTGGAAGGCCACCGGCAACGCGATGAAGAAGAAGGACAAACGTTCACGAAAAAAGTCGGACAAGAAGTCCTGCCAAGATTCCTAAGCGTCAGCGACGATCCGACGACGAAGGAGATTGCCGGGGTAAAGCTTGCCGGTACCTACGACTTCGACAACGAAGGCGAACCTTCACAGCGCGTCAACGTCATTGAGAACGGTGTGTTGAAGAATTTCCTGCTTTCGCGCATGCCCATCAAGAACTTCAGCAATTCGAATGGCCACGGCCGCAATCAGCCCGGGCTGATGCCCACCGGCCGACAGGGCAACTTGATCGTCACTTCTACGCAGACCGTTCCGGAAGCGCAACTGCGGCAGAAGCTGATTGACGAAGCGAAAAAACAGGGCAAACCCTACGGATTGTATTTCGACGACATCCAGGGCGGCTTCACTTTGACGACGCGTGCCCTGCCGCAAGCGTTCCAGGTGCTGCCCGTGATTGTCTACAAAATTTACGCCGACGGACGTCCGGACGAACTCGTCCGCGGCGTGGATATTGTCGGCACTCCTCTCGCGGCGCTGACCCGCATCCTCGCCACGGGCGACCAGCAGCATGTCTTCAATGGTGTCTGCGGTGCGGAGAGCGGCCAGGTGCCCGTTGCCGCTGTAGCTCCCGCTATGCTCTTCTCCGAAATGGAAGTGCAGAAGCGCGCGCATGAGCATGAACGCCCGCCGCTCCTGCCTCCGCCCGGATTCGAAAACACCGCCGCCGGATCCACGGCAGTTTCAAAGGACGCCGCGCAACTCAAGCCCGAGGTGAAGCCGTGAGAACTCTTCGCCAATTCGCGGGCTTGCTTGTAGCAATTATTTTCGCTCCAAGTTTAACTCCGGCTCTAGCGGCATCCGGAGATTCGAACGCCGCGCCTGACGTCGCCATGAGTGCTGCTCACGCTGCCGCCAAAGGTGACGGCCTTCTCGAAGCTCTCTTGACCGAACTCGACCGTTCGAAAGCCCAGCTCAAAATGGATCAGGTCCAGTCACCGTATTTCATCGAGTACCGCGTGAACGAAGTCAACGATTACGGGGCGGAAGCCGCCTTCGGCGCGTTGCGCGAAAACCAGCATATCCACGTTCGCGTCCTCCGCGTTGTGGTTCGAATCGGCGACTACAAACAGGACAGCTACTACGGCCGAGGCCAGGGCGAGTCCAGCATTCTGCCACTCGACGACGATCCTATCGCGCTGCGCCACCAAATCTGGCTCGCCACCGACGACGCCTACAAGGCCGCCGGCCAGGCCCTAGCAGAAAAACAAGCTGCGCTGAAACAATTCAGCGCCGATTCGAATCCTGTGGATGATTTCGCGAAAGCCCCGCCGGTCATTGCCGTTGAGCCCACAGTCACACTGAAAGTGGACGACGCGAACTGGAGAAAAACTTTGGAAGATGTTACCGGCTTGTACAAACAATATCCGGATGCGCAGTCGGTGACGGCCTCCGCGCGTTTTTCCGCGACGAATGAATACCTCGTAAATTCGGAAGGCACTGTCAAGCGCAACGGAAAAACGACCTACACCGTGCAGTTAAATTGTTCGGCACAGGCGGCCGACGGAATGCGTCTGGGTCGCAGCCCGGCGTACGCCGTGGCGCGGCAGGAAGAATTGCCGTCCCATGACGCATTGATAAGCGACGCAAAAAAAATGTTGGATACCGTAGTGGCCTTGCGCCAGGCGCCGATCGTCGAGGAAGAATATCGCGGCCCGGTGCTATTCGAAGCGGACGCGGCCGACGACATCATGGCTTCGCTGATCGGGCAGAATATTCTGGGGCGCAAACCGCAACTCGGAAAACCAAACCGCACCACTGGGGCGTTTGCGACGAGTTACAAGACGCGCGTGCTGCCGACTTTTCTAACGCTCGTGGATGATCCGACTATGAAGGATTTTCAGGGCAAGAGCCTGGTAGGGGGTTACTCGGTGGACAGCGAAGGCGTAAAGGCGCAGGCCGTCAACGTAGTTGAAAACGGAACGCTGACAAATTATTTGCTGGGGCGCCAGCCGATTCGCGATTTTTCAACTTCGAACGGGCACGGGCGCGCGGCCCCGGGATCTTTTCCCGGGCCAAGCCTCGGCGTGCTGCTGGTGAAAAGCAGCGAAGCGCAGGCGCCCGGCGACTTAAAGAAAAAAATCATGCAGATGGCGAGCGATCAAACCAGGCCGTACGCTTATCGCGTGGAAACGCTAGGGCCTGGAAATTCACCGCGGCTGCTCTATCGCGTGTACGCGAAAGACGGACACGAAGAACTGGTGCGCGGGGCGGTGTTCAGCGAGCTGGATATTCGCGCGTTGCGGAGCGATTTGATCGCCGTGGGGAACGACCCGCTGGTGAGCAACCGGACCGGCGGCGTGCCCATGACCATCATCAGCCCATCGCTGCTCTTCGATGAGCTGGAAGTGAAACGAGCGGACACCAGCAAGGACAAATTGCCCGATTATCCGGCCCCGCCGCTGAAAAACTGAGTGGTGATTGGTGACTGGTGAATGACATCCCGTGGTTTGTGCAGAGTCCTCGGCCCGATTGCCGGTAATATTATTTCTGGGCGATTCCACTATGACGCTGAGAGAAAGACTGGAATGGCTAGGCCGGTTGATGCTGCTGGTGTTCATCCTGGCTTCGGCGGCATTCCTGAGCGCGATCACGGCGATGCGCATCGCGATTCACGGGCGCGAAACGACCATGCCGAACCTGGTGGGCATCAACGTCTCCGAGGCGAGCAAGATCCTGGAGTCGCGAGGGCTGCTGCTGCGCGTGGCAGACCGCGTTTACAGCGATCAACCGATGAACGCAGTCGTACGGCAGACGCCGACGGCGGGCTTGCTGATGAAAGTGTCCCAGCAGGCGCATGTGGTGCTGAGTCTGGGGCAGCGCCAATTACAGATTCCGCTGCTGGAGGGCAATTCGCTGCGCGCTTCGAGAATCGAGTTGCTTCGCGCGGGTTTGCAGGTCGGCGAAATTTCCAGCGTAACTATGGCGAATCCGCCCGTGGATACGGTCGTGATTCAGAATCCGAAGCCAGGAGCGGGAGCGACGACGCCGCGCGTGGACGTGCTTGTATCGCAAGGCCCCCGCGAGAATGCCTACGTGATGCCGCATTTGATTGGGTTGAATGAAAACGACGCCCAGCATCGGCTGGACGTGGCACAGATGCGGCGCAAGGTGAACTACGTGTCGGCGCCGCAGTGGCCGCATGGGGCGGTCATTGATCAGACCCCAATGGGCGGGGCGCGGATTCCGGCGTCCGCCACGATTGAATTGACCGTCGCGAATTAAAGAGAGACGCCTTGCTTGCGGAATTCCATGGGACTCGACTGTGCTCGATTAGGTGAGCCAGTTTTCTTGTATTCCTTCGTGAACCAAACGCGAAGCACCCAGTAAATCAGCAATACTAGCGGCAGGAGAGCCGGCACAAACCACACCGTTAATCCGCGCCAGGAAGCCGGAAATACCTTTTGTTGTCCGAGAAAGAACGACCCTGTTGCGATGAAGAGCCCAAAGCACATGCGCCAAAGATGCCGCACAATGCGCTGCGAGCCGAAGAAAACGCCACCGCGCAAGAGCATACGAACATCCCCGGCTACGGATAACAGCGCCACGGAACCCCAGATAAAGTACAGGACGGGGGGATACCCCTCCTTTAGACCCGTGGGGCTATACGCCGCTTGGAAACCAAGCATCGCGGCGTAAGCTGCGAATGCCAATGCCACCAGAAGCGCACCCCAATCGAAAATGCTCGTCTCCCCATCCCTGCGCCTGGCCGTCATCCAGGCCGTTGCCACCATATAGAACGTCATGACGCCGCCCATTACGTTGCCCATATTGGGTTTTACGAAATACGCCATATACGCCCCCGCTCCGGACATGCACAGCATGGCAATGACAAATACCTTCCCAGCCACGACATGCCGGCGACCGCCTTTGCGGAAAATCATCGCCACGGCGCCAGATAGGATCCCTGTGATCCCACCGCTAACGTGAAGAACTAATATGGGCGAGATTTGCATTTTCCCCTCCTTCCGTCACAACCCATGTCTGCCGGCGAATCAGATCGGATCGCGATAACGCCGCAACCGAACCGCTGCAGCGAGGAATCCCGCGGCAACTACAAAGCCTATCCACAGCCCCGGGCTGATCAAGATTTGGCCCGGATGGAGATGTATAAGAGAATCCATCGACGCGTGACCGGCTTCGAACTCGGCAGTTTCTGGGCCACCCGCAAAGCGGTACTGCAGCAGGGCGGCAAAATGCGAAGAGTTGAAGGCAATCTTCTCAACGATGCCTATCGCCAGCAGCGGTAACGTGGCCCATAGAAATGGCGCGCGCCGTGCCCACGCCGATACCAGCAACAGCCAGCAGTAAATTGGCGCATACCAAAAACCATGAAAAGCCACAAGATGGTCGAACAGCCCCAACCACATCTGGAACAACGGCAGATGGTTCCATAGCGTCACGGCACTCATACCGCTTCCCAGCAGCACTACGGTGCTCAGAAGCGCCATAATCCATTGCGTGGCCACAGTGATTGCGAACGTGAGCAGCGGGAGAATCACCACCGGAATGCTGGCCTTCGCAAGCACAGTCGTAAGATCGGAAACCGGCAGCGACTTCCAGAACAGGATGCTGCGATCGCGACGTTCGCCGTACAGCGCGTCCAGGCAGTAGATTCCCGCGACGATTAAGAACGTCCCCATCAGCAGCAGCTCAGCGAACTGGTAGGGCTGCTGTATCAACTCGTATTGCTGTTCCGGGCTGAGCGCCAGCGCCGCGCGCATTTTGCCCGGAAGATGAATCGTGCCAATCAGGAATCCCACGAGAAAAAGCCCCGCGGCGGCCAGCGGCGCGATATATATATAGCGGCTCTCCCACAGTTCGCGCCGCAACGACCAGTAAAAAAGTCGGTTCGCCGGGATAGCCGCCGGGGCGGCTGCCTGCGATTCGCGGGCAGACTCGGGCATGGCATTCGCTTGAGTATTCATCGAGCCGCTCCTTGCGCCTGGCCGGCCGGATTGCCAATCACGGCGACAAACAAGTCCGAGATGCTGGGGGTGCGCACGTCGCCGAACGCCGCCAGTCGCTGACGATCAGCCCCATCGAACAGCAGCACGCTGCCGCCGATCCCCTGGCGGTCGTGCATCGGCTTCAATGCCCGTGCTGCGGCGAGTTGCTCGGGACGCACCATCACTTCCAGATAGCGCGACTCCAGTTCCTCCATGCTGCATTCGAAGACGATGCGGCCGCGGTCGATGAACATGAGGTCGGTGAGTACGTGCTGGATCTCTTCCACTTGGTGGGTCGCTACGACGATGGTGCGGTTGCGATCGAAATAGTCGTTCAGAAGAGAATCGTAGAACTGCTTGCGGTAAAGGATGTCCAGACCCAAGGTCGGCTCGTCCAGCACCAGCAATTTCGCATCAATGGCCATCACCAGTGCGAGGTGCAGTTGCGTCACCATGCCCTTCGACAATTCCCTGACTCGGCTAGCGCGCCCGATGGTCGTCTTCGCTAGAAAACCTTCCGCCTTTGCACGATCGAAACGCGGATGTACGCCGGTGACGTAGTCAAGTAGCTGCGAAACCTTTATCCAGCGCGGCAGTACGGCGACATCGGCAATGAAACACACGTCGCGCATCAGTTGATCGCGCTCAGCCCATGGGTCGCGCCCGAGCACTCTCAGTTCTCCTTGATATTGAGTGAGACCAAGAATGGCGTTCAGCGCGGTGGTTTTGCCCGCACCGTTGGGTCCGATAAGTCCCATGATGCGGCCCTCTTCGACACGCAAATTGACGCCGTCCAGCGCGATAGTTGTTTTGAATGCCTTGCGCAGGCCTCGTGCTTCTATACATGCCATGGCTTCAGCGCTCCTCTTCTTTGTTTTTCGGTTTCGACCCAGGCTTTGCGGCCCCGTCGAGCAGTTCTTCCGGCGTGAAGCCGAGCCTCTGAATGGTTGCGTGGACCCGGGGCCATTCCTCGGCGAGAAACTTCTGGCGTTCACCCTGCAGCAGCAGATCGCGCGCCCCCGCGTTGACGAACATGCCGAGGCCTCGCCTGCTCTCAACTAGGTTCTCGTCGACCAGTTGTTGATAGCCCTTCAGAACTGTGAGTGGATTGACCCGATACTCAGCCGCCACCGTCCGCACGGACGGCAACGGATCGCCTTCCTTGAGCACGCCGTCGAGGATCATCGCGACGACGCGGTCCCGCAGTTGGCGGTAAATCGGCTGATTGTCATTCCACTCACGGTCCATCGTATTTTCCCGATCGCCTTACCCGAGATGCCTCCATCACTTTGCGCGCTGCAAGTCAACATGCGCGTGGACGGGCTTATCTCCGGGCATCATATAGGTCCAGTCTTCCGTGTGATGGTTGGCGTCGAGGTAGGTGAACACGGCGTGGTGCATGTGTCCGTATTGTGTACCACCGGATAAATCGACGAAGTCAAATTCGACAGTCCTTCCGTCGGGCGACTTGCGTGCCACCATATGCGGGCGGTTGCCGGCATCACAATAGTGGATCAGGTTGAGCTGGTCGCCATCTACATAAAGCATTGTGACCGGATGGTCATACTTGGTCGCATCCAGCGGCGTGTTTGCTTCCTGAAACTCGTGCACGAGCACGTTTCCACGGGAAGTAACGCGCATCGAGACGTGCATGAGCGGGTTACCATCGGTCATGTTGGGCATGGGAGGATCGACTTTCACGGGGCCTTCCCACTCTCCTGCGAACGTTTTCATGGTGTCGAACGACTTTTGCGCCTCGGACGGTGCAGGTGTGTCCACGGACTTAAGCGAGTCGGAATGAGCAACAGGCTTTGGCGCGGCAGGCGGTGCCGAGGACTTTGGCGCGCCGGATTGCGCGAAAACTGTGGTGCCGAACGACAGCAGAACACCTAACAGCATACTAGTCAGCAATTTCATGTTTCACTCTCCTTCAAGAAGTTTCCTGGCTCTCGGGCCAGAGTCAGCGTATTCACTTGTGTTTGATCTAGCTCCACTCTAGCCTCTATACTGTTATAGCTAACTATATAACTATCTCACGGCATGTCAAGCTTTTTATTTCCTCCGGCCCATGCTTGCCGCTCCACTACCATTGAACATTCGCTTGCTATTCGCCTACGATTTCGCCCGCTTCCCCAAGAGCGAGGGCGTGTACCGTCCACTTCAAAAGTTTCTTTCGAGTTTCCCGGGCATTCGCCGGCGCTAATTGACGGAACTGATCCAGCGCGTCTCCCGGTTTTTGCAAACGGTTTCGGCCAAACTCGTAATCGTGACCGCGATATCAGACTTGTATTTTGACTAGGTGTGCGGGAGCTTGAAGCACGTGCGCGTCGCCCCGCACGCATTTGGAGACGATTGCGATTGTTTCATTGTGGAAGTCTGTGGACTGTTGTGGAAAGCGATAAAGTCTGAATGCTGAGTCCCGGCAAGTTTTACGGATTGAGCACAAAGCACTTTCGGACTATTCCCTGCTGAAGGCGTACGGCTCATTTTGGAGGGAAGGAGGAGATCCAAATGCCTATGAAGTCTTGTGCGCTCGCCGCGGGTCTTTTGTTGGCAGGGGTTTGCGGGGCGAAAGAACATGTCGATTATCAGAAGGGGACGCTGTTGCGGATGGATTCCGCGCCCTGTGGGATGCAGGAAAAAGGCGGGAAGTCCGTGGCCGGAGAAATGCTAGGAACGGATTCGCAGAACAAGAAAACCCAGGAAGTGCTTTGCCAGGAATATGTTTTGCAGTCAGAGCGGGTGATTTACCGGATTCGCCCGAAAGATGACAAGCATCCTGCGCTGCTGCCGATCGGAGAGACAGCGCAATTTCGGCTGCACAAGGATAAGCTGATTTTGAAGGTGGCGGAAGGAGACGGGAAGGAACGAGAATATACGGTAGTCTCGATGACCCCGCGGGAGGATGCTCCGGCGGCAGTTGCCAACAAGAATTGAGTTTAATGCCGCTCTCGTTCAGAGATTTCCGACGGGGTTAATCAGATTTTCTGGCGCATCTATACTTTTGGGGCGCGTACACGCTTGGCGCGCTTGTGCCAGCCTTCAGCCCTAAGTCACTCCTCCAATATTTGCAAATGCACTTCTGGAATATCTGCGACGAAGCTCGGGAATATTCGCCTTAATGAAATATGGATTCATAGGTGGGCGTAGCACGATTACTTGCGTTCTAACGTCATGACCCAGGCGAGCGCTTCCGCTTCCGTTGAGCAGTAATGATTTTCGAATTTATCGCCTTCGCTTGTGGATGTGCCGCCGGTCATACCTGGCCATACCCAGGCCACCTTCCTAACTCCCGCTCTGTTGTACTTGCTAACCGTAACGTCATTACGCCAAGTCAAGATTTCGGCCGGGGGGCGGTGCTTGAACTCGCGCATGTCAATAATGAGCTTCTGAGCGATATGTTGCAGAATACTCTCCGCGAAAGCTTCCAGCGCTCCCTTGCAATCTTGATCCGTCATGCTCGCGGTCCCAGGTAGCCAGGTGAGGCAGACGAGTCGTTGTGGCTTGTCATAGCTAATCGTGTACATCGCTGCGTTGTTAACCATAGAAATTCTCCTTTGCAAGGTTATCTAATCTCGGTTTCAAAAGTGGTTTGGTTCACTGTTTGGGTGCGCGCATTCGCAGGGCTCTCCTATTCCAACCTTCTTCGCGCAACCATTCCTCTAGCGTGTGCAGATGAACCTCAGGATACTGTCGGCGGAGGCCAGCTATATCAGCTTTAAAGCCCGCCTCGTTGAACCAGTGGAACATCTCGTAAAACTCTTTGCCGAGAACGAGCCGAACGATGGGCATGGGGAGTTTCTGAAACTTCACCGGCTTGCCCAAAACGCGACTGAAAACCTTGGCAGCCTCGACGTTGGTCAGCTCGCTTCCAGCGATCTCCAGTTCTAGCCCGATAAAGTCCTTAGGGCGCTCGAAAGCCAAGGCCGCGAAGGCTCCGATATCGTCCGTCGCGATGGTCTGATACGCCTTGTCGCCGCGGATAGGGTCCGTCAATTTTCCTTTCAAGATTCCGACTTCCACTTCAAGAACGTGATACATTTCCATGAAAGCAGCCGGCCGAAGGATGGTGGCCGGCAACTTGAGTTCGCGAATGTGCTTTTCAACCTCCCATTTACTTTCAAAATGAGTGATGCCGCTGTTTCGCTCAGCCCCACCCACTGAACTGTAAACAAAGTGTTGTACTCCGGCTTTCTTGGCAGCCTCGGCCATGCTCTTACCCTGCTGAACCTCGCGCTTGGCGCCCACCGCCCAGAAATCCTGAACGCTGTAAATGCCGTAGACGCCGCGAGAGGCGAGATCGAGCGAAGACAGGTCTTCCAAGTCTCCCTGGACCACTTCGACACCTTGGCGCGCCAACTCTTTAGCGGCGTAACTCCCCAAGTTGCGAGTCAATGCCCGCAACTTCCAGCCCCTGGGAAGCAGGTGCCGAATAACAGCTCCGCCCTGCCGCCCCGTCGCTCCAGTGACAAGCACTGTTCTGTCTGTATTCGACATCGCCCGGATCCCCCATTCCCTAGATGCTTCTGCGAGCTATGACGTGCGACAACCTCTACGACGCGCAACCTGGGCTCTTGGGAAACCGGACCTCGCCAACGGAAGCCGGTCTTCCTACGCCGCGAACAATCGCAAGAACTAGGCTCCGGTGCCGACTTTCTTTAAGGCCTCCAGAATTCTGGGATTTTCCGATTGGATGCGCCCGTCCATGGCGACGTTTTCGGCCGGATATTCGCGGAGGAAGATCAAGGTGTCGCCGATGTGGTAGGCCTCGTCGACGGCAGCGGTAAGCTTTTCCACCAACTTCCTTTTCGGTTCGGGGCGAATCCCTGGAGGGGCTTCGATAAAAAGAACGGGCATGAGACGCTCCTTTTCCAACGCTAAGTGATTGTTCATAACCGCATTCCGAACTGCCATTTGGCAGAACGTCCTGGTACAATGCCGTAGCCCGGCATTAGCGCAGCCTCGGACCTCCACAAGAGGCTGAGCTAAAACCGATGCAAAGCAAGAAGCTTGATAATGGAAGGCAAAACAGAAAACAAGTACAAAATGGAGCCTGCATTGTGGTTCACCCTGCATGCTAGCCGTATCTCATTTGTACCTATCAGTACAATGGAAGGGAGCTTATGAAGACCGGTTTCATAAGAGGCGCCGAAACCAGACTGCGCATTATCCGCACGGCGGCCGATTTATTTCACAAGCAGGGGGCTCGGGCTACCAGCCCGGACGAAATCATTGAAGCTTCAAGAACGGGCAAGGGCCAGTTCTATCACTACTTCAAGAGCAAGGAGGGCCTCGTACACGAAGTACTCCAGACTTATCTGGACGAGATCAAGACCGGCGCAGCCCGCGTCAACTACGAAATCAAATCCTGGCAGGATTTGGAAGAGTGGTTCTTAGCCCAGGTCGAGCTTCAAAAAAGCTATAACATGACGCGCGGCTGTCCATTCGGAACCCTAGGGAACGAAGTGACCCAAAATGATGAGTTAGTCCGGCAGGACCTCAACCTTATCTTCGAAGTCGTGAAGAACAAGCTGGCTGCGTTCTTCGTCGAGCTGAAAGCAAAGAGAAAGCTTGCTAACCGGGCCGACCCGGAATGTATGGTCCGCCGCGTCGCCGCAAGCGAAAAAGTGAGGATGTCACAAGGTTGGTCTGCGCAAATGTATACGGCCTTTGTTGGAGTGAATCACCCCTGGCCAGGATGGAATGCGCTGCACTCTCTTCCCCATTAG
>DASSXG010000105.1:0-10079 GCA_035704085.1 Candidatus Acidiferrum sp.
GGAATTGGCAACCTCATAGGTCTCTACCTGAGGAGTTCCGTCAATCACCTTCGCCAGGGCCTTCGCCACTTCGGCGTAAGCTCCGCGGTTGTAAGTTTCCGCGTTCTCTGCCTGGTCCCACAAACTGATGCCAAATGCTTCTTTTCCTCCCGGTGCGACAAACGTGATTTCGTCCCGGAATCCGTTTTGCTTTCGAAGCAGGGGCAGGACTTCCCTTTCCAGTGTCTGAGTGAACTCAGGAACGCTGCCCTTCAGATGCATGGTGACTTTGCGTGCAAACATGTCAACCTCCTTGGTTGGCTGGCCAAGGGGGATCAGATAACTTGCTTTGGTATAGACAATCTGAAAGCTCCCTCAGTGCCTTAACCAACCTAGGTTAATTAACTTGACCTGTCAAGCACAATCTGAGAGTATTTTCCAGGATTAATCAGATAGAGTTAATCGCGCGGAGGCGACTGTGGATGTCTGCCTAGTGATCAAACAGCGGTTAGCAGAATTGGGGCTTGAACAAAGAGATCTGGCGGCCGCCGCCGAAGTTACGGAGTCCTACATTTCGCAGTTGCTGACTCGGAAGAAATTGCCCCCCGCGCCTGGCCGAACAGACATTTACGACAAGATGGGGAAATTCTTGAAACTCCCGAGCGGTAAGCTTTCGAAGCTGGCGGATCACCAACGCAAGGAAGAATTGAAGAGAAACCTGGGGGACCCACCCAAGCCCTTGTTTAAAGAAGTTCGAGAGTTGATTCTCCGCAAGTGCGCACCTGAGAAAGAAATACAACTACGGGTGATTTTTGAGAAGCAGCCCTTCGGCGAACTCGAGCGCCTCGTGACACAAAAGCTTTTGGACCTGACCAAGAGAGTCGCCAAAGAAGAATTGGACAGTGAAACCTGGCTCCACTCGATGGCGCGACTCAGCGGCCGAAGCTATGAAGCGATGCGAGTCAGCATCCTCGAGTTCCTGGAGACGGATGTCTTCAACGTGTCCGTTGAGAACTGCGTTTCCTTCCTGGATCCGCTGATCGAATCCTGGGATATCGATCTCGCAACCTTCGGAATGGAAATCGTTTTGAATCGGAGACTTATTCCGGGTTACGCAAAGAAATTTGAGTTTGCCGAAAGAGAACTTGCCCAACCTGAGGAAGAGGCAACCCTGACGGAATTCCTGAGCCACTTGTCCGTCAACGGTGGCGCGACCGAGGAGGAGATCGAGTTTCTAAAGAAACTGCGATTCAAGGGAAAACACCCGACGCCGCTTTATTATTATCGGGAATTACAGAACCTTAGAGACCCGCTCCATTTTCGCGTGCTCACGACCCAGACCTTGCGAAAAAACAAACGGGGCCAGTCCCAACCCGAAGGGTCAATCGCCCCAATGCATAAATACCTGGAGGCTGACGGCATCGAGAAACAGCTGCAGCTTAACGGCAGGAAGAGGGCAATTCAGCGCTGGACAGGTCACAGAGGCAATTCGGCCGAGAAGCAAAAATCAAAGCCGTAGAAAATTTCGTTGGCTAGAACGAGGAGGTTCTCATGACTGAGAACGTAAACGTCCAGTACATTGGTTTCGAAGCGAAAGCGCTCGTGCGTGAGTACAGTTTCCTCGTGCGGCAGGCCTTGAACGAGACCAGCGAATTTACCCTCACAATTTTGAACGAGGCATTTAATTCCCGGCACGTGCGCTATCAAGACGCTCCCGAGATCTGTTCTCTCAAGCTCCACCATGAGCTCGCCACCTTTTCAAACCATCCCCCGCAAACACATTACCGTATCAGCGACACAGAACTAGACGAGTACCGCAACTCGCATGCACCAAAGGTTGCGGCGAATCGCTAGCGCGGCTGCAGGCGTCTGCTTTCGGAACTGGTCGCGACTGCAAAGCGCAACTAAACGAATCCCCAGCAATGAGACGGGGATGTCCTCAACAGCGGAATTTACCTGCGACGTTCCAATGTCCAGGGATCGCGCCTCGAAGTCCCTTTGTCTGAGGCTGGAAGATTCATTTGGAGCCTGCCGCCGATCGCGGGCGGATGACGGGCTATGCGGAAGGTATTCCAACATCCGAGGGCACCATTACTTCCGGGTTGCCGACCATCAGGGAGTTGTCGCACGGTGGCTCGAATCGAAATGGCGAGTAAAGCCCCTTCTACGGTTTGCGCGTCATAGTCCCAGGTAGGCTTGCGTGTACCTGCGAAGCTATCCGGGGTTATAATCGCGCAAACTCATGCCTCTCTCTCCAGGCACACATCTTGGCCCCTACGAAATCACGGCACCTCTCGGCGCAGGCGGAATGGGCGAAGTGTATCAGGCGCGAGACACGCGGCTCGAGCGCACTGTGGCAATCAAGATCTTGCCAGCGCAGCTCTCTTCTGATCCTGTTCGCAAGCAACGCTTCGAGCGCGAAGCCAAAACCGTTTCGAGCCTGAATCATCCACATATCTGTGTGCTGCATGACATCGGGAGTCAAGACGGCATCGATTACTTGGTGATGGAGTGCGTGGAGGGAGAAACACTGGCTAAGCGACTGGAGAAAGGACCGCTGCCGCTCGAGCAACTGTTGAAGTACGGGATGCAAATCGCGGATGCGCTGGACAAGGCGCATCGCAGTGGTGTTGTGCACCGCGATCTGAAGCCTGGCAACATCATGCTGACTTCGACCGGCGCAAAACTTCTGGATTTCGGTCTGGCGCGGCCAACGATGGCTTCCGCCTCGCCCGCGACGCTCACGGCTACAGCGCCCCGGCAGTCTCCCTTGACGCAGGAAGGCACAATCGTTGGCACATTCCAGTACATGTCCCCGGAGCAGGTGGAAGGCAGGGAACTTGATGCGCGCTCGGATATCTTTTCGCTCGGCGCGGTGCTGTACGAAATGCTGACGGGAAAACGAGCGTTCGAAGGAAAGAGCCAACTCAGCGTAGCTTCCGCCATCCTCGAAAAAGAGCCTGAGCCAATCAGTTCAGCGAAGCCACTGACGCCGGCAAATCTCGATCACGCGATCCGTCGTTGCCTCGCAAAAGATCTCGAAGACCGCTGGCAGACCGCTCGTGACCTGGCTGTTGAACTTAAATGGATCGGCCAGAGCGGAAGCCAAGCCGCGATTCCGGCGATGCGACCGCAAGCGCAGAAGTCGCCCGGGTGGCTGCCATGGGCGCTGTGCGGCATGCTCGTGACTGGATTGGTCGGAGGAGCAATCTGGTGGCGCAGTTCGCGGTCGGTAGAAAACACGATGTATTTCTCCGCGCCGTTTTCCTTCCCTGTACGCGACATGGCAATAGCGCCGAACGGACACACCGTCGCGGTCGTGGGCGACCGTGAATCCGGAGGTAAAAGCGCCTTGTGGCTTTACGAAATCGGTTCGCGCAAGCCGCAGAGTGTTGCCAATACGGACGGAGCAAGTTTTCCCTTCTGGTCGCCAGATGGGCGGTCTCTTGGATTCTTTGCGGAGGGAAAACTGAAGAGGCTTGATATTGCTGGCGGAGGGGTGCAGACGCTGTGCGATGCCCCATCGGCGCGCGGAGGAAGCTGGAACAGTGCAGGCGTCATTCTCTTTACTCCCAGTGGGCAGATTGGAGACGTCGTGAACCGAATTTCCGCGTCCGGCGGAACACCGGAGCGGATCAGCACGCTGGATACGAGTCGCGGTGAAACCAGCACTCGTTGGCCCGTGTTCCTGCCCGACGGCAAGCACTACCTATTTATGGCCTTCGATGTCTCCGGGCTAGGCAAGAATCAAGCGATCTACGTGGGCTCGTTGGATTCGAATGAGAGGAAATTCCTGACGAACGCCAGCGCCAACACAGCTTACGCCGCTCCAGGGTATTTCCTGTTCTACCGCGACAAGACGCTGTTCGCACAGCACATCGATCTGAGCAAATTCGAATTGACCGGCGAGGCTTCGCCAATTTTGACAAACATTCAGTATGAGCCTCGAATTGGGCACGCAACATTCTCCGTCACTAATGACAGGGTGCTGCTAGCACAGAATGGGACTGGTGTGTCGCTCTCCCGCCTCGAGTGGTTCGACCGCAGCGGGAAAGAAGTAGGCCCGGTTGGAGAACCGGACGTCTACGGCAACGTCGAGCTTGCGCCCAACGGAAAATCTGTGGCCGTCGACAAGACAGACACGGGAAATCAAAACGCCGACGTCTGGATCTACGACCTGCAAGGCGGAAGCGCGAAGCGGATGACGTTTGACCCCGCCATTGACGCTATGCCGGTGTGGAGTCCGGATGGAACGCGCGTGGTGTTCGCGTCCAGCCGAAAAAAGACGTTCGACTTGTATCTGAAGACCACGGATGGAGCGCAGGAAGAAAGGGCTATCGAAGCCACTCCGGCAGAAGACAAATTTCCGAGTGCCTGGTCGCGCGACGGCAAATACATCCTGTATACGCGTGGAACGGATCTGTGGTTTCTCACCTTCCCTAATTTCAGGAGCCAGCTATTCTTGAAGGCACCTTCAGCTATGAAGGATAGCCAGTTCTCGCCGGACGGCAAATGGGTAACGTACGCCTCCAATGAAAGCGGGAAATGGGAGATTTATGTCACATCGTTTCCGGACGCTCACGGCAAATGGCAAGTGTCCAACGGAGGAGGCGACCAGCCTCGCTGGAAAGGCGACGGCAAAGAGCTCTTCTACGTCGCCGCGGACGGGAAGATCATGGCGGTGCCTGTGAAAGAGGGAGCAAACTTCAATCCCGGAGGACCGATCGCGCTCTTTCAAGCTAACCAAAGGGCGCTCGTGGCGACTTCCGAGCTGCTGGCCTATGATGTGACCCGCGATGGCCAGCGATTCTTGATTAATACGCACGTGAAGAGCGCCGAGATCCAACCCATGTCCGTGGTGCTCGACTGGGACGCCGAGTCAAAGAAATGAGCCTCACGGCACTCCCATAATTGTGCCCGGATCACGGCGAAACAGGAAGGAACCGCATTACTTCTTGTTTGCGGACAAATCAGAAGTTACTGCGCCTGGGAGGAATCGTTCCTCAACGTCGAGGGCGCGACGGATCTCCATCACTTTGCTGAATCGGATTCTCGGCTGGGCGCCTGTCATGTTAGCGTGCTCCTAAACGCTGCCTGTTATTCGTGCCTCAAGGCCACAATGGGGTCCACTTTGGTTGCCCGCCGCGCTGGAACGTAAGTTGCCAGCAGCACAGTTAGCGAGATTAGAAAAACCGCGGCTAGATAAACAGGGGCGCGCTGATCGAATGGCATAACTACCCCCTCACTGGCTTGCTGCAGCCACATCAAGGATGCCCCCAGCCCGAGGCCAATAGCGACTCCGATTGCCCCAAGGAAGATTCCTTTCATCAAAACAATTCTCAGAACGTCGCTTCTCTTGGCGCCCAGCGCCATACGGATTCCCATTTCATGGGTCCGCTGCGCCACCGTATAGGCCATCACCCCGAAGACACCTATCACTGCCAAACCCAGCGCCAAGCCCGCGAATGTGCCCATCATGGTGCACACTGTGACACCGCCGGTGCGGTAGTCAGCGATTACTTGGTTCATAGTTTGGACACGCGTGATCGGTTGATCTTCGTCAACGTCCCAGACGGCGCGGCGCAACATGGGAGCGAAGGCCGTCGGGTCGGAGCGCGTCCTAACGACAAGCGTCATCCCCGGGGAGGGCCTCTGAAGGGAAGGCTCGTAGACCTGGGACATGTCCTTTCGCTCGCGGGCCAGGTCTTTCACGTCGCCTACAACGCCAACGATTTCAGTCCAATCCGCACGGTCCGACGCAGTGGTGTCGAGCCGCACGCGCTTCCCCAGCGGTTCCTCGTTGGGGAAGTAGCGCTGAACAAATGCCTGGTTGACGAGGGCCACAGGGGGCGCCTGGACGTTGTCCGTGGGCAGAAAGCTGCGGCCGCGGAGCAGCGGTATCCGCTGGGTGCGAAGATAATCGGAGCTGATCGCGTAGTAAGCCGTCTGTTCTCTCGCCGTGCGTAATAACACAGGCTGGCCGGCGATGCTGAATGTAACGGCCCGCTCTGGCTCCGTAGCACTGGGAACTAGTGTAGTTGTGGCACCCGCGGAAATGACGCCGGGAAGAGCATCGAGGTGCTGGACGACGTTCTTGAAAAAATCGGCTTGCTTAGAAGGCTCTTTGTAGCGCGTGCTGGAAAGAGAGATGTTTGCCGTCAAAACCTGGTTCGGGTCGATTCCGAAGCCGGCGTAAAGCGTGTGGAGAAGATCCTGAATGTCAAGTCCCGCACCGATCAGAAGCGCCAGCGCCAGGGTGATTTCCGCCGTCACCAGAACACTGTGCGTCCGGTTGCGGGCCGTGCTCTGTGAACCCGCCCGGCCACCCTCCTTGAGTGTCGAGTGAAGGTCCAGGGCAGTGCCGTGAAGGGCCGGCGCCAAGCCGAAAAGGATGGCTGCGCAAACCGATGCGCCGAGCGTGAAGGCCAGAACAGTGTTATCGAGGGTGACCTCGCCCGACAACGATGTGACGTAATCACTCCAATTAAGAGCGCCGCGGAGCAGGGCAACACCCCAAGAGGCAAGCAGCAAGCCTAGCCCGCCGCCTGCAAGAGCTACGAGAAGACTTTCAACGAGCAATTGGCGGACCAAGCGGAATCGACTGGCGCCCAGAGCAACGCGGACGGCGAACTCTCTTTGGCGCGCAGCGGCACGTGTAAGCTGCAGGCTCGCAATGTTGGCGCACGCAATGAGCAGGACAAAAATGGCCGTTCCCATCAGCAGCCGCATGGCAACCTTAAACTCATCGGCCAGATATTTCTGGATCGGCCACGCCGTTGCACCCCAACCCTTGTTCGTGCCTGGGTAAGTTTGCTCGGAGCGTTGGGCGAGAGCCGCCATCTCAGCTTTTGCAGTTTCGACGCTTACGCCGGATTTCAGGCGAGCCATGACGTCCAAGCTGCGGTCGTCGCGTGCTGCCGGAAGAAGGCTCTGAGGGGGGAAGACAAGCGGCGTCCACATTTGCGGGCCGTAGTACCCCAGCCGGTGTCCCTTCGGCATAATCCCGACCACCTTGTAGCTGTTGCCGTTGAGCCGCACGGCCTCCCCGACCACTTTTGGGTTGGAGCCGAACCGTCGTTGCCACAATCCGTCGCTCAGGATGACCACTTGATCGTGACCAGGCTGGTCCTCGCCGGGCAGGAAAGTCCGTCCCAGAGCGGGCGGCACACCCAGGACATCGAAATAGCTTGCGGAAACGCGCATCCCTTCGAACCGCTCCGGCTCACCTTCTCCGGTAAGAGCGAAATCGCTCAATTGGCTCGCAACCATGTCCTCGAAAGAATGGCTCTGCTCTCGCCAGACAACAAAATCAGGTACCGAAACGGGGTTCTGGTCCCATCCGTATTCCTTCGCCTTCGCCGGGTTCGTGGACAGGATCACGACGACGCCGGTGTGGTCTTTAATGCGCGGAGGCCGCAGCATCCAGCCGCTTACCATGGTGAAGATGGTCGCATTGGCCGCGATTCCTAGCGCTAGCGTCACAATGGCTACAGCCGCGAAACCCGGGTTTTTGCGCAGCATGCGCGCACCAAACCGCACATCCATGAAAAAGTCTTCAATCGCCGCCCAACGCCACACGGCCCGGCTGTCTTCCTCGGTCAACCTTACATTCCCAAACTCGCGCCGCGCCGCGTGCGTTGCTTCCTTCCTCGACATACCTCCCGCAACCAAGTCCTCGATCTTCTCTCCGAGGTGCTCCCGAATCTCTTCCGAAAGGTCGTTGTAGAGGCGGCGACGCGAAAACAGTTGATTTAGCCACATCATGATTCACCCGGCGCTAAGACGCGTGTAATCCCTTCGAGCATCTTTTCAAAACGCGATACCTCATGCTCCAGATGCTTCGCTCCCGCTGCTGTCAACTTATAAATCCGAACGCGACGATTGGTGGACGAAATACCCCACTCGGCTTTCACCAACTCTTCCTTGAGGAGCCGCTGGAGTGCTGGATAGAGTGACCCTTCTTCGATCTGTAGCAAGTCGTTCGAGGTTCGCTTGATGTGCTGGACGAGGGCGTAGCCATGCAGTGGCTGCCGCTTCAGTGTTTTGAGAATCATCATCTCCAGCGCACCGGGGAATAAGTCTCGCTGTTCGCGGGTTTTCATCAACGGGGAAGTTCCTCTCACCTTTGTTCCAACACAAGGTATGTTGCTCTAGGCCTAGAGTAGAATAGGATATGGCGAGACTTGAGTCAAGAGAAATTTCGGCTAGGCATTCCCCAGTGCTCGATTAACGAGCGATACGGAAGTAACCGAATTAGCTTCCGGCTTCGTTCTTGCGGACGATCGAGAAGTTCCATGACCTTGGATCGAAGGCAAAGGAAGGAGTTTAGTCAGGACAAGACAGGTGATAGACTCGCCGCGCTTGTGGGACCACGAGCCAAAACGACATTGATTTCAAGCAGGAGAAGGGCTATGGCGACGCCAGTCACTGATGTGACCCG
The DNA here is from genome assembly GCA_035704085.1 of Candidatus Acidiferrum sp. Lineage (GTDB taxonomy): Bacteria > Acidobacteriota > Terriglobia > Acidiferrales > UBA7541 > Acidiferrum. Next base: position 8,420 of record DASSXG010000105.1, read on the forward strand.
CCAGCTAACGGCAGCGAGGTTGCCTGTTCATGCGCGATGCTCTTCGCATCCCGAGATGCGGAAGATCCTACGCCAATTGAAATCGGGGAACTCGGTGATACTCCCAGTTTTCTGTCTACTAGCTTCTGCCGCCGTTGCTGGGGGCCAAACGCCGGATGCTCGCGACTATCGTCCTCTTGCCCGTGAGATTTTCCAGGAGCTGGTGGAGATCAAGTCGACTGAATCTGGCGTTGGGTCGACACCCGCCGCGGAAGCGATGGCTCGTCGCTTGCTTGCCGCAGGATTCCCTGCAACCGACGTTCTTGTGATTGGGCCGAACGAACGGAAGAAAAATCTCGTCGCAAGGCTGCACGGCAAAGGAAATGGCAAACCGGTCCTTCTGCTTGCCCATCTTGACGTTGTCGAAGCCAAACGCGAGGACTGGTCGCCGGATATTGATCCTTTCCGGTTGGTTGAGCGCGACGGTTATTTCTACGGCCGGGGCACGCAGGATATTAAGGACTGCGTAGCGTTCCTGGTCACCAACTTCATTCGATGGAAACAGGAAGGCTGGGTGCCCAGCCGTGATCTCATTCTTGCCCTCACGGCCGACGAGGAAGGGGCGGCTGTCGACAACGGTATTCGCTGGCTGCTGCAGAATCATCGTGAACTCATTGACGCCGAATATTCCCTGAACGCCGATGCGGGCGACTTCCAGTCCAAGAACGGCAGGCCATACATCGTCCCCTTGGCAGCCGCCGAGAAGAAAGCGACCTTTGTGCAACTCCAGACAACAAACCGTGGTGGACACGGAGGGCTGCCGCGCAAGGACAATGCGATTTTTGAGCTTACGGCTGCGCTGCAGCGGCTCGCGAACTTTCAATTTCCTGTGATGGTGAATGACATCACCCGGTCACAATTTGCTGCGATGTCAAAGCTTGAATCGGGGCAGGTTGCCGCAGATATGCACGCGGTAGGACATAATCGTCCCGGTGACGCAGCGATCCGTCGCCTTTCCGAAAACCCCTACTACAACGCGCTTCTGCGCACAACCTGTGTGGCCACCATGCTCGAAGGTGGACATGCGCCGAACGCACTGCCTCAGCGGGCAAAGGCTGTTCTCAACTGCCGTATTCTGCCGGGACACTCTTCCGCCAAGGTTCTGCAGACACTGGAAAACGTCGTGAACGACAAACAGGTCGAAGTCAGATGGCAATTCGTGGAGGACACGGACTGGCCGGCATCGCAGCTTCGACCGGACGTTTTGGCAGCGCTGGCCAAGGTGGCACAACAACTCTGGCCGGGAGTGGTTGTTATGCCCGACATGGAAACCGGTGCGAGCGACTGCCGATTCCTCCGGGGCGCGGGAATCCCGAGCTTCGGTGCGAGTGGCGTCTTCATCGACGTAGATGATGTGCGTGAGCACGGCCGCGACGAGCGCATCCGCGTTCGCGATTTTTTCGGGGGCCTGGAGTTCTACGACCAATTCGCGAAAACGCTTGTCAAGTAGTAGCTTGGTTACTTCCGGGTGGCCGACAATCCGGAATGTATGGTCCGCCGCGTCGCCGCAAGCGAAAAAGTGAGGATGTCACAAGGTTGGTCTGCGCAAATGTATACGGCCTTTGTTGGAGTGAATCACCCCTGGCCAGGATGGAATGCGCTGCACTCTCTTCCCCATTAG
>DASSXG010000106.1:0-15054 GCA_035704085.1 Candidatus Acidiferrum sp.
GCAAATGTAAGCAGCCAATTGTCTCGGGACAAGGCTACGGTTACGTGTGCTTCAAGATTCCCGGCAAGGAGGGCTACCACTTCTTCCACCGCAGGTTTCGAACCGGAGACTGTTGGGACGATTTCTTGAGGGAGAGCCGGGGAACGGAACGACTCTGAGGGTCTGCGCAGGTTGGCGCTTGGACCTACTTTTTAGAAGGAGAGATATGGAGAAATTAACAGCAAACCAGACAGCGAGTGACTTGACCGAGGCAGAAGCCATAAAGCAGGCCCAGGCCGGCGCCGCCGCCGCTTTCGAATTCCTTTACAAGGCGCATTGCAGGCGCGTCTACAGCCTGTGCCTACGTATGATCAAGAATCCTGCGGAAGCCGAAGACTTGACTCAACAAGCATTCTTGCAGCTCTTTCGAAAGATCGGCACGTTCCGCGGTGAGTCCGGTTTTTCAACTTGGCTGCATCGGGTGACCGTGAACATTGTTTTGATGCATATACGCCGGCATAAACCGGCTGAAACTCCAGTCAAAGACCTGGAGCGCCACAGCTCAAATGGCGAAGGTCCATTTGAAGACGGTTCCAGCGACACTTCGATGCTAGGTGCGATCGACAGGCTAAACCTCATGCGCGCGATCCGCAAATTGCCGGCCGGTTACAAAAAGCTCTTCTTGATGCACGACGTCATTGGATACGAGCACAGCGAGATCGCGGGGCTCTTGGGATGCTCGATTGGCTGCTCCAAGTCGCAGGTGCACAAGGCTCGCAAAAAACTTCGGCGACTATTACAGGGAGAACATAGACGAGGGGAGGCCGGTCTCGCCCCGGCATGGAAATGGGTCTGAGAAATTCAGTAACTCGGCGAAATCTGGGTACAATAAGGGGACGATAAGAGCTGCCCTATGGTACCTTGCGGTATCAATCGATGTCCGCCGACACCGTTTGATATCAAGCGATTACATCAAAACGCTGTACTGTCACGGCAGAGGTCGCGAGTTCGAGTCTCGTCGTCCCCGCCATTCCTTTCAAGCACTTACGCCTGTGTAAGAATTTTCGCGTGGGCACAAAAATTCCGCGTGAGGCGTCAAATTCCGCGCACAGCTCCCCTATAACAATGTTTGCGATCAACCCCGGCCTGCGGGGCTGATCGCTCCCCTTCGTGCCCTAGACCGCTTCTATTCGCCATTTCCAACAATCAGTGAGACTACCGCGGTGTGGGCTGTACGCTTGGCGACGGTCACCGCCTGGGTGTAAGTATCCAAGGTCACACGGATCGTGGAGTGTCGCAGCAGTTCCTGCATTACTTTCAGATCCGCTCCCACGGCCCGAAGCAATGTGGAGTACGTGTGGCGGAAGGTATGCCATCCGATGCGCTTGGTGATCCCCAGCTTCTCGGCCACCGGCCGGATGCCCCGGCGCATCAGCTGTTGTCCCCAGTACGGATTTTTTCCACCGCTACTCGGACTGGCAAACACCCAATTCTGCGCCTCCTTGTAGGGGTTCTGCTGGCGCCAGCCCTTCAGGGCCTCGATGAGGTCCTCGTGAAGTAGAATGGCCTTTTGAGAGGCCTCGGTCTTGCAGGTGCCGACCACCTGACCTACCACCGATCGCGTGACTCTGAGCTCTCCGATTTCGAAATCAATATCCTGCCATTGCAGACCGAACAGTTCGCTCTGTCGCAGTCCGGTGCTTACGTCCAAAGACACCAGGATTCTTTCTCGCGGCGGTAGGGCTGCCAATAAATGCCGTACCTCTTCAATCGTAAGTACATTGGGAGCACTACGGCGTTTGGCGCTTTGGCGCACCCATTGGATAGGGTTGCCATCGAAGAGATCGTACCGGCGTGCATGGTTGAATAGCACACTCATCACATTGCGGATTTTCGCGCGCGTGGTTCGTGCGCGTTGGACATTCGCCAGCCACAACTCCACTTCTCTGGCCTTGATATGCTGCAGTGCATTCTGTCCCCAGCGCGGCACAATCCATTTCGTCAAGTAGCCGGCATACGCTTTTTTGGTGGAGTAGGTAATCCGCATGTTGCTGTCGAGCAACTCCCGTTGACGAAAATGGTCCGCTAACTCTGCCACGGTCATCAACGTCGTCTTCGTGCGGATGTCGTGCGAGTTGATTTCCCTTCGTAGCCCCACCGTCGCCTGGTTCGCCGCCCGTTTGTCATGAAGTTGCTCTACCGTACCGAGAATGATTCGACGGTGTATCCTCCTGCCGGTTGGACCCGACTCCCACCATCGGTAGCACCAAACATCCGAACTCCGCTTCCGTTGCTCTCTGCTAAGGCTGCCGTTTTGCATGATGCCGTCCTTTCTCGCCTGTATAGGCTGTGCTGAGGTCTCGAGCCGGCGATTGAGAACTGGGGCGGACAGGATACGCTGGGAGGGCATCGAAAGGGTGGCTACTGCCGCGGCAAAGCAGTGACAGCGAATCGTTGGGGACACAGAGAATGACCGGCTACCTTGAATGCTTTGATGCATTACTTCCGGGTAGCCCGTCATACGGCCACAATCCGACAAACTGACAAGGCGAACTAGTTGTCCGAATCTTCTCTGGACCTCTCACTGTGCAGAATGTGGTTCTTGCAGCTAGTCAGGGGTGATTTCTAAGCAGTACGACATCGCTGGTGATCTCGCCACGCGCCAGCAAAAGTTTGGTATGGTCAGACGACCAGTTGAAATCAAAGATTTTGCCAGAGGTGAATTTCGTCAATTGCTTCGGCGGCCCTCCCGCCAGCGATTGCTCCCAAATATTTTCCACTCCGTCTTTTATGAAGACGTACTGCAAGCTCTTCCCGTCGGGAGACCAACGCCAGATCTTATTGTTCTGCGAGACTTTGAGATTCTTCACGGGCGGGCCTCCATCGATGGGAATCACTGCCAGACTCCAGCCCTTCGAGGGAACATGGCCGTATTGCGTATAAGTGTAGGCGAGGAATTTTCCGTCCGGAGAAATGGTCCACCCCTCAGGCACTGTCGCGGGCGATCCCTGCAGCCGCGGGCGTGGCTTGAACGCCCAAGGACAGGTCGTTGGCGGGTCGTCGGATTGCGGCAACTTCTTGCATGCGTTTTTGTGGGAAGAAGGCGGGCCCGCGCTCGACCTGAACACTCTGATTCCTCCGGGCTCAGGTCTGCAATTGACCGTCGCAATCAACATCAATGATCGCGGAGAGATCCTTGCGATATCCAATCTGCTCGGCGTCACGCCCAACACAGACCTGGGACAGTTGGTTCTGCTGGTCCCGTGCGATTCCGGCGATGCGGGTTGCGGGGAGAATGCTGCAGGCACAACCAATGTCCCGCCGTCGAGTTCAGCGCGGATCACCAACAGCTCAGCAACAACAACGCCTCTCACGCCCCGCGAGAACCTGGCTGCCTGGCGCGCGCGGTTTGCTCGCCAGTATCACTTTCCCGGAGCACCAAAGAACTAATTTCGGCGAACGTGCGCGGCAGGTCGGCGCTCACTTGAACGTAGAAGAGGAAGTGGTGGTATTCGGCGTTTCGGTTCGAGCCACCACGCCATAACTCCCGAGCCGTCGGCAAACCGGAAGTTATTCTGAGATGGGGTCCGACAAATTCGGTAACTCGGCAAAATCCGGGTTCGATATCCACTGGCAGCTTGCGCGGGCTCCTCTTCCGCCTTGCTCCAACTGGAATCGGGGTTGAACTCCTGCATGGACTTGCCGAGCGCTTCGGTCTTTTTGCCTAGGTCCTTCTGATAGACAACGCCATCCTGGTTCACGACAAACGTCATCACACCGGAAGAGCGGTATTCGGCGGGGTAAGCCACGAACGCGAAGCCCTCGGTCATCTTGCCGTTCACGACGTAAGTTTTCGCGCCGCCGGGGGCAACCTTCCCCTGGCGCGCAAGGATGTGAAAGAAGTACCCGCGATAGGGAGTTGGCGGAGCATCTTTGTCTTTTACGTAGCCCTCGGCGACGGCGGAAGCAACCAGTGGTCCGATCGGACTCTGCGGCTCGCCGTCCGATACCTTCCAATAGAGCCCGTTGTGCTGGCCTTCATCACTGAAGATTTGCCTGGCGTACTCGCTGTGCTGAATCGCGTAATACTCCTCTTGCGCAGCCGCAAGCTCCTGGCAAACGCGGATGGCTGAGTACTCGTTGCGGCCAATTCGGCGAAACAAGATCTCTCTCTTCCCTGCTTCGGTGTCGAAAAACCACAAATCCCCTTTCATTGCGAGCGGTATGGGTGTGGGCCAGTTTTCCGCGCCAATGTACAAAGTGACGGAGCCGTCGGGTTCTTTGAGGAAGCGATGCATCTCCTCGTATTTGCGAACAAACGTCGCGTGGCTCTCGGCGTCCTCGATCGGGTCCCCCGAAGACGCGATTTGCCTTGCGTCCGGTCCAAGAATCATGAGAATCGCTTTTTCATCGTTGTTCTGTAGTGCGGCCACGACAGCCGTGCTCGCTTCTTCCGGCGACGAAAACGTTTTCTGACCTTTTTGTTGAGCTGCGGAATCAACAGCAAACCACGCGAACAGCAGCGTCGCAAGGGCAACGATCTTCAAAAGATCAAATAACTCGCTTGTTTTACACTTCAACTTCGTTTGTTGCATCGTATGGTTCTCCCGTTCTGAATATCAGAAATGAATGGCTACCTAATTCAGAGCTGACTTCGCTCAGTGGCGTCCGCCGCCGTGAAAACCGCCGCCCCCGTGAAATCCGCCGAAGCTGGCGCTTCCGCGCGACGAAAAACTCCGTTCCTCCCCGCCATGACCATACCCGCTGAAGGCGCCGGAGCGAACGCCGCTCTCGCTGCGAGGCTCGGCAGAGGCACGACCACCTCCCCGTTCGCTGTTAATGGCACCGGAGCGAACATCGCTCTGACCACGAGGCTCGGCATAGCCGCGAGCAGCTCCGTGGTTGCCGGCGAAAGGCTCTGGCGCCCTTTCAGGACGGTTGTATACCCCGCGCGTGGCTCCGCCTCGGTAGAATCTGTCGCGGTTATAAAACGTCCTGCTTTGCGAGTAATATCGCTCGTGGTCGTGGACCGCGTAATGGTGGTGCCAATCGCAGCCCCAGTGGTGCCAGCCCCACCCATATCCTCCAAAGAACCCGATGCCGAACCCAACTCCAAAGAAGAGTGAGGAACCGTCATACCAAATGCCCGGATAGGGATACCAGCCCGGCCAAGCGACAATCGGGCGTCCGTAAACGACCCAGGGATTGTAGGCAGGAACGTAGATGATTTCGGGGCTGACTGGTTCAATCTCGATGTCGGAGTCGTCCGTCACTACGGTTTGCTGTGGCGTCGAGTTTAGATGGCCCGCTTCCTGGGCACGGCGCCGCATTACTTGAATGGCGTCCATCACGCCCTGTTCTTGGTTGTAGTAAGCGTCGCCGAGGGACGAGGTCCACGAGAGGTTTTTGTCCATGTTGCCGAGGACGGACGGAAACGCAACGAGTGCTTTGACGCTCGGGTCCCAAGGCAGTTGATCCACAGCTTGGCCCAAAGCGTCGCTTTTCAAATCAGGATGCGACTGCACCCACCTGTCGGCATCGACGACCTGTTCGGGAAACGTCGACGCCGCCAGTATCTGCGCCACAAGTGAATCGGGATAGAGGGCAATGGGCGCCACCAATTCCTGTAATTGTTCGGGAGTTTGTTCCTGGTACGGCGGTCCAGAGGGGGCCTGTAGAGGACCTGGCTGTTCCTGAGCGCCGAGACTTTGCGGGTATGCCGCGAACAACAAAAGCAATGCCATCAAACACGCCAGGGCCCGCTGCGCGATGTGCAGCTTCGAGAATCTCGCTGCAAGTCCTTTACAGTTCACACTGCTGACTTTTCTCTGAAGAGACATGTCCATTCGACTCCTACTCGATAGATGCTCGATCGAGTCCCCTCCGGAGATTTCATTTTTTGTTGTCCGCCCCTCAAGTTGCGGCGCGTCGCGGTGCACGAGAGTCTTTGGCATTCGAAGCATAATGAAACGGTTTTAGTTCTGCTTCGGTGGATAGTTTTTCAGCAATTTCGCCATGGCTTTGTCCAGCTTTTTCATGTGCTTTTCGTGGTCTGAGCCGGTGTCAATGGTTTTGGTCGCGCTTCCAGTCCAAATGAGTTGCTTCCTTCCCGGGTCGTACATGTCAAGAACCAGAGTCCCGACACTGATCGTCGAACTAGTCCACGATCCAGAGCCCAAACCGAAGGCTCGCGAGCCCCAGACATCCCATTGCGTTTCCTGATGGACAGCGGTCTGGTAGCCAATATAGAGATCCGCCTTGTCACTATCAGTTTTGGTCATCCCTTTCGCCGCCAGTTGTGAGTCGACAGCCTGCTTGATTTCCGCGTCCATGATCTGGTCGGGGTGAGCACCACCGGTGTTCACCCACATATATGTGTGGTATTTCGAGAAATCTGCTCCCGGCATAAAGTTGTAGCGCACGTCTTGCGCGGCTAAGGTCCCCGCTGTTACCAACGTCAGCGCTACGACCAGTGCCGATGAAAGCAGTCTTACATTTTGTTGTATTCGCATTTTTGCCTCTTTTAGCTTCGTCTTTCCTCTTACTCCGAAGAACTCTTGCTGTACTTTTCTTTGAGCCCGTGTTCCGCCTGCAGCCACTCGTCCAAGTAGTTGTCCAAGTCGCAAACGTGATCGCCACGTTCGATGTGGATCTCACGCGCTCGCTCATGGATTTCTACGAAGGATGGTCCGTTCTTGCCTATTTCTTCTTGGATGTCTCTTGGTATGTTCTGAGGTTTCGTGGCCAGATTACGTGATTTCATAGTCTTGTCGTCCCTTGCAAAAGGCTCCTTTGCCTTCGATTGACCGTGCCTTTCGTTTCGCCGGATCCCTTCGTGGAATTTAAGGCCAACATCACTTGGCGCTGGCAACGATAGCGCCCGAGGTATCAAGCACCTCCATGAAGGCGGCCATCGAAACTACCACGCCAATAAGCCACGGATTAACCTTCGGCTGCAGGATGGCTTGCTCACCCGTGAGAGAGCCTGCCGTACTCATCGCACTCTCACATCTGGCTCGACCGACAAGCCCGGCTTCAGCAACCCCTCTGAATTGAAGTTTTCTCCTATGGAACGATCGAAATCGATGCGCACCGGTACCCTCTGCACGACCTTCACGTAATTGCCCGTCGCGTTCTCCGGAGGCAGCAGACTGAAAACCGAACCCGTGCCGCCACCCATGTTGGTCACGTGTCCTTCCCACGCGCGCCTGTAGGCATCCACCTTGATTTTCACGGACTGCCCAGGCCGCATATGCTCGAGCTGCGTTTCCTTGAAATTGGCAGTAACCCAGATGTCATCGAGGGGCACAACTTCCAGCATCTCCTGGCCGATACTCACGTTCTGACCGACTTCAACGCTTTTCTTTCCAATGATCCCCGTTACCGGGGAGCGAATAATGGTGTAGCTGAAATTGAGTTGTGCTTGGGCCAATTGCGCGCGGCGTTGGTCGACTTGCGCATCCGCGGCCTCCGCCTGGGCGCGCCTCAGGGACACCTGTTGCGGTGCGGTTTGGGCGCTTCGCAGATCGGCCTTGGACTGCAACAGTTTCCCTTCCGCCTGTCGCACGGCCTGCTCGGCTGCCTGAACAAAGGCGCGTGCTGAAACAACCGCGGCCTGATTTGCGGTTGCCGTCGCAACAGATTGGTCGTACAGCTGACGAGAGATATCCTCTTTCGCAACGAGCTGCTTGTAGCGTTCGAGGTCTGCATCATTCTTTACAGCATTTGCCTCGGCCTGCGTCACTGCTGCCTTAGCCGACTCATAATTTTGTTGGGCGGCCCGGAGTCCCGCCTCTGCGTTAGCCACGGCCGTCTGCGCCGAATCCAAATTGCTTCGGGTGGTCACAGAGGTGATGGGCGCATCCCAGTGAGCGCTACTGGCACTGGCTCTCGCGTCCTCCAGCGCCGCTTCCGCCTGAATCACTGCGATCTTGTAATCCGAAGGGTGAATGATCGCGAGCACGTCGCCCTCATGAACCAGTTGGCCCTCGACGAAATTCACACTCAGCACTTGGCCGCTGATGCGCGCGCTCAAGGGCATGATGTGGCCATCCACCTGTGCATCATCGGTGTCTTCATAGCGAAAAGCATTCCACGCGAAATACGCGGCTGTGATGGCAACCAATATCGCTGCCGAGATCACAAGGACTTTCTCGCGCCGGCTGCTTGAAGGTTTGCCGATGCTTTCGTTGGGCGACGAAACGGTCGCTTTGCCATCCGTAAGATTAATTGTCAGCTTTTCATCAGATTCCATGGTTTGAGTGCCGTTGCTGTTCGGCATTACTTTGCTCCTAAATAGTGTTCGTAGCTCGTGCGCGCGACTCCCAGAGCGCGAGCGAGTGAGAGCTTAGAGAAATTGCAATCATTCATAGGGGCTGGTTATGTATTGATCGTTGGGGCTGGCGAGAGCCTGCTCGGCCTGGACCACCTCGACACTGTCGGTCACTCCAAACGTGAAGCGGTCCTTCGGCCGAGCTAGGCTCTCATTGGCAAGTCCGACGTTCTGCGCCTTGGCGCTTGTGCCGCCAATGAGGACTGCGAGTACTGCCACTACAGCGGCAAAGAAAAATCCGGTAAGCCGGTTGAGGGCCGAAGTCTTGCATTTGGTGGTCATTTGCTCAAACATCTTTGCGAGGTAGACGCCACCGGCAACGCATTGCGGTCCAATGTAGACGGCGAATACAGCCACCATAGCCGCAAAGAAAAATTCGGTAAGCCGCTTAAAAACCAAGCTCTTGTCTTTGGTCGTCAATTTCTCTTCTGAAGGTGTTTCGCTAAGGCTAATCTTCAACATGCTCTTTTCCTCAAAAGCCGGAGGCATCGCAAAGGTGATTTTGCGGAGTGTGCCCGCTGGTATTGCTTATGCCTTTAGTCCCTTTCTCATGCGTAGAATTGGCCTTCCGGTAACGGCTCAATTTTTCTTGTAACTTCTTTCTGCCATGGAAGAGCCGTGCTTTGACGGCGCCGACCGAGATTCCCATGCGCCGGGCAGTTTCCTCAGTCGATAACTCTGCAAGTTCCCGTAACTCGATGGCTTTCCGCATTCCCGGCCGTAAATTCCCAAGCGTCTGGGCCAGAATTTGCGCTCTCTCCCGCCGTAGGTAGCTGGCTTCGGGGTCGGGACTTGAATCGGGCATTTCCAAACTTGCTGCATTTCCTTCGGCCTCACTGTGATTGTCGACCGGCACCTCGCGCTGCGTGCGGCTATGGCGGAGCAACATCAGGGATTCGTTGATAGCGATTCGTGTTAGCCAGGTGGAGAAGGAAGATTTCCCTTCGAACTTGTGCAAATATACGAAAGCCTTCTGGAAGCTCTGCTGAACAATATCTTCCGCGTCTTCCCGGACATGTGCGTATCGCAGCACAATTCGGAGGATCTTTTGCTGGTGACGTTTGAAGAGCGTTTCAAACGCCTGTCCGTTTCCGTTCTTGGCGGCCACGACGAGTATTTGTTCCGGCGCAGCATCACTCAGGCAAACCATACTTGGCTCTGCTTTGTGGTTCATAGCGAACCTCCTGATCAGCTATGTGCCAGCGAAAGGCGAACCCAGAGTCTTGAACACTGCCTTTCCGCTACACGTGGGATAAGGCAAGGACCGCGCCAAACGCACAAAACCGTAAGTCGCTGAATTCTCAAGACAAGATTGAGCGGCAGTCGAAAGTGTCGAAGCGGAGCCATGTTGAAACTGTTGAAACTGTCGAAGGTGCCGATGCGACTCGAATTGCTATTTGGAAAGGGGAGGTAAAGCTCTGGATCAACACATCGGCGCTCGAATCCGGAGCAGCCAATATAGCTCTCATATGTTTGTGAACTAGCCCCGACGTTCGCGAACGCGCTTGGCGACGAACAAGTGCCTGCGTGTCTACCGAGCGTCAGAAGCTCGCCCGTTCACGCCGCGAATCCGCATTATCTGATCCGTGAGCACCTCAACGTCGCGTAGCGTGATCATCTGCTCAATCTCTCTTCCGACTCCACTTCGGTGTCCCGCGCAAGGGTCCTGTCGAGATGCATCGCGGCGTAAAGGCCGGCGAACCCGCCGCCGGCAATGACTATCCTGGTGTTCATACATGTCTCCACACGCGGGCAGTTACAAATCATTCTGCAGCGATTCGAGTTCGCTCCGGCAGATCTTGCTGAATTCCCGCAAGGGGTCATCCCGCGTGTCTGCGCCGGACTGAATTTCCTCGGCTGTAAGGTTCGGCTTCGAATAAGTCTTAAGAATCGTTCTAGCAACGGTTTCCGCGCTATCGACCACATTCCTTGGGGAGCTCAAACGCATGCGGCTGATGAGCGCGTAAACCGTCGTGACCCTGCTAGGATCTTCCAATGTGTGTTGCAGAGCGTCGGCCATGGCTCGCGCGCTCTCGCTGATGAAGTCGGAATACAGCTGCTCGCGGTGAGAAATGGTCCTGGCCAGAAGATCCTTTCGTTCGTGATACCTCTGCGCGATCCATGCGCTTACCGTTGATGCAAAAGTGCCCGCGAGCGAGCCAAAGATGGCTGCGAGCGCGGACACCGTTGCCGGATTCCAAGAGCCACCAATCCATCGCATTCTTCGATACCTCGGCCAGGATTAAAGATGATTCACCGTGCTCTGCGCACGAACCGAGCATACTGGCCTACCGGATATCCGCCAGGATCAGCGTGACATCATCATGAAGAGGCCCGACCCTGTACGAGTTAACGCCCTCAATGATGGCTTCGCGCATATCGTGAAGTGACGCGGTAGCCGACTTGCGGACGATTTTCTCCAAGCCTTCGACGCCTAGTATTTCGTCGTTCTCATTCCAGACCTCAGTCAGTCCATCGGAATAAAGCATCAGTCGATCTCCAGCGGACAGCCTGAATTCTTCGCTAGCCTTCTCCGGCACAGCCTCTTCTAGTCGGCCCAGGACAGTGCTGAGGGACTCGACTCGGCAAACGTCGCCGCAAGGAGAAATTAGGAACGTCGGAGGATGACCCCCAGCGGCATAGACGAGCTGCCGTCCACTAAAGTCCAGCCGTGCTGCACCCATCGTGAAAATAAAGCCATCGATCTTGATGTCTTCGATCACAAAGCGATTCAGCATCCGCAGCATTTCGTCGGGTTCCAACCCGTGCCGCAATAACGAAACGGTTTCGGTATAAATACGGTTAGCCAGCAAAGCGGAGCTGATGCCGTGACCAGAAATGTCGCAAACGAGCAAATCCAGATGCCTGCTATCGAACGGAAAGACCAAGCCGAAATCCCCGCCGATCGTGCGCACGGGCTTGTAGTACGTTTCGATAGCTACACGTCCCCACCGAAGAGGCTGAGGTGCTAGGCTCTGCTGCACCCGGGAAGCGATGGCCAGTTCTCGGTCAATTTCCTCAGCGCGGCACTCGAGTTGTGCGTTGGCCTCCCGGAGAGTCTGCTCCGCCTTCTTTTGCTTGGAAATGTCCGTGCATGTGAAGACCAAGAAGGGGCTTCCATCAGAAGCCCTTAATTCACGGCCGGTGATGATCACTGGTACGCGTGTTCCGTCACTGTCGGGAACAAAGAATTCGTATCGGTCATAGCCAACACCCTTTATTCGGGCCATTCTCTCCAACGTGAACTGGTAATCTTCTCCGGAGTAGAAGGCGTCCGCGGTCTTTCCAATGAGCGCCGAACGCTGAGAGCCAAGCAGTCGCTCCATGCACTCATTGACAAAGAGAATGTGCCCGGCGTCGTCCGCGATCCCAACACCCTCGTTGAGTATTTCGAAGATGCCCTCCATCTGTTTGAGCCATTCCTGCTTGGCGATGATCAAAGTCGCGCCTGGAGACAAAGACGCCTGAATCTTGCTTACGCTAATGGTGCCAGCCGCCCGCGAGGGCCTGGTCGAGACTGAGTTCTGCTGCGAAATAATTCGTTTCGTTGCTCAACATTTGAAGGTAACTGGCACCGCCCTGCTTATAGGGCACCAAGGAGAGCGGGTCCGGTTGGCTGCTTGCGTGAGCAGTTCGCGCCGCTCGCGAAAACTGAAGACCTTTCCGATACGCGATGCCTGCACTCGATACATGTCGGAATGCGTTCTGACCTGCTGGCAGGATAGCAACGTTTCCTGCCACTGCGTTCGGGCCAGCGCAAGTGCTAGCTACTCGCAATCTCCAATAACTCATTCGCGTGCAATTTTGCCCATTCCCTCAGCGACAATGGCTCGCGTCCCAGAATTTTCTCTGTATCGTCTTTGACGCTTCCAACGTACGCCATTCTTCCGTCCTCGACGTAGCGGAAGAATTCGAGCCCTCCCTTTGCATACGCCGGTTCGAATATGGAACTAGGTTGTTCCGCATCGCTCTGAAAAGTTTCGGCTGTGCGAACTGCCGCTGTGAACTTACGACCTGTAGCCTCAGCTAGAGTTTCGGCCACCTGCTTGGCAGTGAGCACGTCCGCTGAAAACCAATAGTCCCTTCCACTGTGCTTCTTGGGCCCTTCCATCAGAATTCGGGCTGCGGATTCTGCCACATCTTCCAGAGCGGTATATCCGAGAGCTTTGGAAGTGTAATAACTGTACCGGCCACCTTTGATCGCGGCATATCCTAGCAAATTCTGCATGAACATGTTGGGGTGCAGATTCGTCCATGCGACGCCGCTGGCTTGAAGATAGATTTCGATCATCTGATGCCAAGCGAAAACCGTAGCGTAGGCGTCACGATCTGTCGTGAATGCGCCTAGGTGCACGATATGCTTTACACCGTTACGCCTGGCCGCGTCGATCAGGGATTTGCTGTGCACAAGCATGTCCACCGTATACCCAGTTATTAGAAAAATCCCGGTGACGTCTTTCAACGCTTCATCGAAAGTTCGTGGATCATCGAGATCGATAAAGCGCGACGCCCCAAACTGATCTGCAAGCTCTTTCAGATTCTCTTTCCTTCGCGATCCTACCGAAAAGTTCGCCTTACTCCTTTTCAGATATTTCGCGACGAGTTTTCCAACTTGTCCCGTTGCACCCAACACGAGCAGATTGCTTGCACTATTCATTTGAAGCTCCTTTCACTTGAAAATACTTCCCTTCGTTCCTTACTGTTTGATTTTTTCATTAAACAGCGAGCAAAAGGCGTTGGTTGTGAGCAGAATCTAGCGCTTAATCTTTCTAAATAATGAGTATCCATGTGTATTCTCGCTCCCATAGAGGTTCCAGAAGCGCTCGCTCATGTCGCCGAGAATAATCACTTGATCCATCTCGATGGCTTCGGCCCATTTCATTTGACTCTCCATGGTGCCTTCCAGATGGCGATGAAGCGCGGCTTCGTCCGCGTAGCGCTCATACTGTGTGCATACGCCTTCGGCATTTTTATAAATGTTGTACTCGAGAACATACGGCTCCTTTGCCTCGGCGGTCGACAGGATGAAGTCCATCGCTTGGTTGTAGAGTTCAAGTTTGCCCGGCTTTACGCGAAAGCGAACTATCACGTCGATTGAGTTACTTGTCATGAGTGTTTAACTCCTATTTGTGTGTCATTGCTACTTCTCTGCGTTACTTGCTCTCATTATTTCGCGATGCACCGAGCGGTGGGCGTTAACTAACGTCTGGTAGTCTGTCTTCTTGATCAGAGTGCCGGTTCTGGGATCTCTTTGCTCTACCGCAAAATGTGCTTTCATTCCCGCCTCTCGCCCGTTGGGCAGCGAAGAACGGTCCACGTTTTTTATCCACTTCTGAAGTTCTTCTTTCGTTGGATTGGTGCAGTAAATAGGAGATCCAGGTTGCTGCCGCCACGACTCCGCGATTGTTCCGGCGTCAACAGTATCGAATCCGAGTCGATCAATGATCTGCGCAACGATTTCCTTCGCCTTGGGATTGTCACCGGAAATCGGAAGAGCAACACGATCTCTACTTCCGGCAGGGCGCCCCGCTTCCGCCAAAGCATTCGATACAATCGAGTTGAGGGCCTTGATGACAGGCCGCCCAATCCGCTTCTCAACCCACGCACTATCCGTGAGGCCATTTTCTATTTCATCGATACGGTCGTCACGAAAGGGGTAGTAATTGCCAACATCGATAACGATGACTTCTTTTTTTGCCTTATTTAGAAGTCCTTTAGGCAGCTCTGGAATCGCCTTTTGTGGGATGGCAATGAAGAGAACGTCGACGTCTTGAACGGCCTCTTCTACTGAAACAGGTTTTGCTCCCGTTTCCGCTGCAAGCTTCCTGAGTGAGTCTGGCCCTTTCGAATTTGCCATTTTCACCGGATAACCCGCATCTCTTAACTTTCTGAGAATCACTGCACCAATTTCTCCAGGTCCAATCACGCCGATTTTCATAGATTCTCCTTTGCTTGCACTATTCATTGGAAACCCATTCCACTTTCTTTTGAGTTAAAAAGCCGAAAGACTATCCAACGCCGCCACCAGACATTCACTCTTGCCAGCCCCCACCTAGCGATTGGTAGAGCTGCACTAGCGCGAGCCGCTCGTTGAGTTGTGCCTGAACGAGATTCAGTTCCGCCGAGAAATAGTTCGTCTCGTTGGTCAGAACCTGGAGGTAACTCGCGCCGCCGTGCTGATAGAGCACCAACGAAAGCTGATCGGACCGCTGGGCCGCCTGGGTGAGCAGTTCTTGCTGCCCGCGGAAGTCGCGATCTTTTTGATATGCGATAAGCGCATTCGAAACTTGTTCCAGCGCGTTCTGCACGGTCTGCTGATAAGCGAGCACTGCCTCCTGATATTGCGCTCGGCTCAACCGCAATCCCGATCGGAGAGCTCCTCCTTGAAAGACAGGCTGCGCGACACTGAGGGCGCCGAACCAAGTCTGGGAGGGTGCGTTGATGAACCGATTCAATGCGTTGCTCTCCAGGCCACCAATCCCGGTGAGGGAGATGCTGGGAAAGAAGGAGGCTTTGGCGACACCAATTTGGGCGTTGGCTGCGACGATGATCTCTTCCGCCTGTCGAACATCCGGGCGACGTTCGAGCAATTCTGAGGGCAGACCTGCGGGAACGGCCTCGGGCACGGGCTGCTCCGTAAGCGCCTGACCGCGGGTAATGGGACCGGGATTTTCGCCGAGCAAAATGCTGAGCAGATTTTCTTGTTGCTGGATCTGCCGCTCAAGATCGGGAATCGTTTCAGA